>CALGKB010000005.1 GCA_937927915.1 uncultured Pseudanabaenaceae cyanobacterium
ACTCCCCCTTGGGGTCAAATAACCAATACTCCTTCACCCCCAACCTCTCATACAACTCCTTCTTGTACCCCTGGTCATTCTCTCTTGTACTGGCAGAGGTGACCTCAAAAATAACAGCAGGGACTTGCCCGTATTCCCATACCTTGTAGTTGTCGTAGAACTGCTGCGGGATGCCAAACACAAGCATCACATCAGGGGCAACTCTGGCGCTGGGGTCACCCTCACGATAGTACAAAAACTGGTCAACGAACAAAACAACGGGCTTGCCCTGCAAAAACAAGGACAGGACATTGAAGATGGTCAAGATGGCTAGGGCGTGGAGCTGTGTTTCTGCCAAGGGTTCGTCGTCCTCACTGGGATAAAAGATGTCGGGGTTAGTAGCGGTCTCCAGCATAAACAATTCCTCCTCCTCTTACAACTCTACTCTGGGGAAATCCCCAACTCCCTCAACTTCTGTGCTAACCGATCGGCTCTCTCTTTCTCTGCCTGCAAGGTGACAAATAGTTCTTGGGGAGTCAGGAGCTTCTCGTTGTTGTCCAGACGATAGAAGTTAAGCACATAATCACAGGGCTGCAATCTCAACTGTAACACCTCACTGCATCTGTCTTCTATAATTTCATACCTACCGTCTTTCCCTAACCGATAGCCCCTCAATTGCTCTCCTATCCACTCCCCCTTGGGGTCAAATAACCAATACTCCTTCACCCCCAACCTCTCATACAACTCCTTCTTGTACCCCTGGTCATTCTCTCTTGTACTGGCAGAGGTGACCTCAAAAATAACAGCAGGAATTTGCCCGTATTCCCATACCTTGTAGTTGTCGTAGAACTGCTGCGGGATGTCAAACACAAGCATCACATCGGGAGCAACTCTGGCGCTGGGGTCACCCTCACGATAGTACAAAAACTGGTCAACAAACAAAACAACGGGCTTGCCCTGCAAAAACAAGGACAGGACATTGAAGATGGTCAAGATGGCTAGGGCGTGGAGCTGTGTTTCTGCCAAGGGTTCGTCATCCTCACTGGGATAAAAGATGTCAGTGGCTGTGGTTGTGGTGATCATGGCTCCCTCCTGTCTCTGCCTCGATCGCTCGTCGCAAATGACCTTGGCACTCGTCTAAAATTGCCAGCGCTGTCTGCCGATCGGTTTGCCTGCTGTACATAACTATAGCAGTTTTTACTTGCCTACCCGATCGTTCTAACAAATCCGCCGCTGTTGCCCGATCAATGCCCAAAATATCTATGAGGATACGCAGGGCACGATCGGTGAGTTTGCTGTTAGTGACTGCCACATCCACCATGCGGTTTTTATAGACCTTGCCCAGTTGAATCATGACGCCTGTGGAGATCATATTGAGGACAAGTTTGGTGGCGGTGCCCGCTTTTAGGCGCGTAGAACCGGTGAGGATTTCTGGACCAACGATCGGTCTGATGTCGAGGTCGTAATGGCTGGGGACTTGGCTAGGGGGAACACAGGCAAAAAAGATGGTCTTGGCACCCAAGCGCTGTGCTTCTCTCAGGGCACCATGGACATAGGGGGTAGTACCACCAGCGGTAATTCCCATCACCACATCCCCATCGTTAACCTGCCTTTCTTGGATGGCTTGTGCCCCCGCCTGGGCATCATCTTCCAAACCTTCTGAACTCCTCACCATTGCTGCTATACCCCCGGCAATAATGCCCTGAATTAACTCTGGTGGTGTGCAAAAGGTGGGCGGACATTCCGCTGCATCTAACACCCCCAATCTGCCACTGGTGCCTGCCCCCACGTAAAACAATCTCCCCCCCGTTTCTATAGCTTTGGTAATCAAACGAATGGCTTGGGCAATCTGGGGTTTCTGTTCCCCTACAGCAGCTATCACTTTGTAGTCTTCCTGTTGGCATAAATCCAAAAATGCCTCTACCGAGAGCAAATCCAGGTCATGGCTCTCAGGATGGGGTTGTTCCGTCGTCAGATGTCCCCGCTCCATTGTCAGTTGATGGTGGTGGCATCCACATCGATCGTTTTTATCTCTTCTTCTTTCTCTTTGCTCTGGGCTTGTAAGAGAACTGGGAAGAGATTTTGCACTAGGTTAGTAATCAGAAATGCCAGTAGGAGAAAGTCATCTACCTGACCCAAAAGGGGGAAAATATCCGGCAGGACATCGAAGGGGCTAATGAGGTAAATTAAACTTGCTAGCAAAATCAGCCAGTTGTAACGGGAATTGCGTAGTAAAAACATAGGAAAACTACTATCAATCTCCCCTTATTGTAGCAATAGAGATTAGAGTCCATTGCCAATCACTAAAAACGGTGCCCAATAGTAGGGATGGCTGAGATTTTCCAGGGTGGAGGCAGGCAGGTGGGAGCGCAAACGCTGCCACAAAACTGGAGCTTTTTCTCCCAGGGGACGGAAATCTCCCGTAATCAAAATCTCCTGCGTCAAACGCACTGCTTCGGCAACACTCAGGCGCTGCTGGGTCAACAGGGTGTAAAAAATTTCCATCCAGGCTTGCGTCCCCCCATCGGAAATTGACCACAGGGAAGCGATCGTTGTCCGTGCCCCCCGTTCCTGCATTAGATAGCCAAACCCCAAAATCTCTTCCCCATTGCCGAGGACTGCCCCCGCTGCCGTTTCACAGGCACTGAGGACAACTAAGTCTACATTCTCCAAATTCCACTGCCGTAAATCCCTAAAGGTCTGCCGTTCCCCGTTGCCAAAGACAATGAAAGAATCGGTGGGTGTGCCGGGCAAAAATACCGCATGGGTGGCAAAATGCAGCCAGTTAAACGATCGTGCCTGTTGCTGTACCTGGGGGGGGGAAAAATCTTGGTCAAAGAGCTTACTACTATCTGGGACAAGACTGGTGAGGTAATTCACTTCTCCTCTGGCAGAGGGCAAGCCCGCAAACTGCAAAGTCCGTCCACCCAGGTTGATCGTCTGTCTTTGGGTGAGGGCACCAGCTAATAGGCGGGGTAGGGGGGAAAGGCGAGATGTAAAGTTCTGTAGACTGGCGCTGGTAATAGTATTGATACGGAAGCGCTGCCCTAGCCATTGGTTGCCGTCGTGGAGAGCGGCTAAGGGGATGTAGCGCAGTTGGGCGGTGGGGACATAGAAGAGGGTGCGGATTTGACGGGCTTCCAGGATGTCCTCCAAGGGTTGAATGAGATAACGGTAGAGGACTTGCCCCTCCCCCTGGGGATTGGCTTCCACATCATAGATTGCCTCCAGACTATAGCGAAATTTTTGCACTAACTGCAGGAATTGGGCACGGGGAACATAGCTAGTACGGCGTAGGGGGGCAATGCCAGGGGCAATTAAAATCATCTCCAGGCGGTCTTGCCGCACAACGGGGTAGAGAATGGCGGACTGGGGGTCCAATTGGGCTAGCTCCCTTTGCAGTTGTTGCAGATTGATCTCCCTAACTTGTTGCGCCAGTTGCTGGACGGCGGGTTTTGCCAAAAATTGTGCCAGTTCCTGCTCATTCCCCTGCAGTGCCTGGTATTGCTGATAGAGTTCCTGCTGCGCTGGGCTGAGTTGGGCTAACACCTGACTGTTGACCCTAGGGCTAATGTTGCCTAGATAGCGATCGAGTTCCCCCAGGATTGCCAAATCTAGGGTTTGCTGTGCTTCTAGGATTTTCCCCCGTTCTAGGAGGAGGTCTAGGGCAAGGGGGAGGGGGGTAGTGGGGGAGAGATGGAGACTGCTTAAACTCGCCTGCACTGCTAGAGTGGTCAGACTATCGGTGGGGGTGGGGGTAGGGGGGGGAGGAGGAGGGGTTAGGGGTACGGGGTCAGTGGTATTGCGGGCAAGACGATCGAGATTGCGATGGGCTAAAATATTCTCCGTCAGACTGCGCCGCTGCTGCTCGAGGGGTAAAAAGCGCACATTCCCCTGTACTTCTTCAAATTCCACCGCACTAAACAGACTCGTGACATTGTTAGTGACCGTGCGCGCCCCGATCGTGCCCTGGGCAGTAAAGAAGCCATCCGCCAGAATTTTGCCATCACTGCGAAAAGTAATGTTACCGCCGCTGCTCATGGGACTGCTGGGATGATTCAGTGCCAAAATGTCAATTTCCCGATCGCCCCTGAAGGTGAGGTTACTGCCTGCCCCAATCACCGCTGGGGTTTCCAGGGTATCCCGCAACAGCAGACGATTTTGCCCCTGCAGGAGTACCGTCCCCCGTCCCTGGATATTGGGCACAAAGAGGGCCACATTGTTACTGGCAATAGCTTGGATGTCCGCCGCTGCCATGGAACCCAACACCACATCCCCTGGTTGAATGACCAACTCCCCGATCGGTTCTAATTTGCCATTCCCCAACAGCAGGGTGCCCAAACCGGGGGAACGTCCTTGGGGTAGTAATTCCAGGGAGCCATCGGGATTGACTGCCAGTTCCTGTGCCTCTGGGCGGCTGGGTGTACCTGTCAACAGTTGTGCCAGGTGGGGTAGTTCTGTGATTTTGCCCGACCACTGGGGGGCTAGGCTGCCGGAGCGCACTTCCAACCCCAAAATGGAGCCTGGTGCCCGCAGAGTGACCGTAGAATTGCCCGCGACCGCTACGACATCCACCTTACCAGCCGGTGCCACCAAGGTTCTGGGACTGACCACTGTCCCCCCCGCCAGAATAATGTCCTGCCCTGTTTTTACTTCCAGCTGCCCCTGGTTGATGATTGCCCCTGGTTGCATCACAGAAAACTGCAGGGAGAGGGGAGAGCCGGCAAAGAAATTACTGTTACCCCGATCGGTGGTAAAAATGCCCCCCCCACTAAAACCAATCGCTGTGGCGGTAGTGGCGACGAATGACCCCCCTATATCCAGGCGGCTGTTATTGCCAAAGACAATGCCATTGGGGTTGAGGAGATAGAAATTGGCAATGGGGAGATCCCTGGCGGTGTTAATTGTCCCCAAAATGCTAGAAGGCTCGCTGCCTGTCACGCGATTGAAAATATTGGTAATGCGTCCGCCGTTGATACCCGTGCTACCGACGCTAAAGGTGACCCCTTCTGGTGGGACATGGAAACGATCGAAACTGTGGAATAAGTTAGTGCCCCGAATAGAGTTGAGGTTGGTAGGGACAATCACATTGCCCCCTTCCACAGCTGTACTGGTACTGCCATCAGGCACGATCGGTTGACTGCGCGCCCAACCACAGAAGAGCGTCAGGATTATACCACTCCCCAGCAGCCCCCAGCGTTGCATAGCCACAGGATTAGTCATTACAGTCATGTTAGCTAACAGTCTTAGCAAATCGCAAGGGGAAAATCAACAATGACTATAAAGTAGAGACACCAATCCACCAATGCTTAGAGTTACTGCTCTTTCTAAAACCATTAAGAGCAAGCCTCCTATATACCAAAATAAAATAGAACTGCAGGGGCAGAAAACTTACTACCGAAAACATCTAAGGCATGATAATAAATGCTATTTACAACCGTGATAGGGTGTAATAATTCCATAACCACTAGCAGATAAGTAGCTTGTTTATAGTTTTCACACCGTTAATAGTAATTGCCAGTGTGTGATATACTATAAATATATAGACATTCCTAAATCCTATGCTCCCTAATCCCAAGGTCATTGCAGCGGTAGAGAAACTCAATTATGAAGTCACGATCGCTGATGTAGCAGCACAAACCGGTTTAGCCCTAGGGATTGTCAATCGGGAAGTTGCTAATTTAGCAGCTTTGACAGCAGGGAATTTATTGGTATCAGAGACAGGGGACATCTGTTACAAGTTTAGTCCTAACTTACGCAATATTTTGTTACAACGATCGTTGCGTGCCCGTTTGCAAGAATTCCTCAAAGGGGTGTGGGGAGTTGTCTTTTATCTCCTTCGTATTTCCTTTGGCATTGTTTTGATTGTCTCTATTGTTATAGTAGTCTTAGCAATTTTTGCCGCCGTCATAGTAATTAGCAGCAGTTCTGCCAGGGAGGAGGAGAGGGATGATAACAGAGGAACGAGGGGAGGTAGCATTAGCTTTTTCCCCCTATATTGGCTAGACTTTGGTTCCCTGTTTGTCCGTGATCCCTACAGCAGCCCTGCTCCTAGACCGCAAAGACAAGAGGAAATAAAAGACAGGGGATTTTTGGAGAATGTGTTTGCTTTTTTGTTTGGGGAAGGTGACCCCAATTTTGACTTAGAAGAAAGACGGTATCGTTTGATTGCCAATGTCATTCGCAACCATGAGGGGGTGATCGTGGCAGAGCAGGTTTTGCCCTATTTGGATGAGATACCTGCTTCCGTACAAGAGAGGGAGGATTACATCTTGCCAGTCCTAGCTAAGTTCAATGGCTATCCAGAAGTGACAGACACAGGCGCGATCGTCTATCGTTTTCCTGACCTCCAGAAGGTGGCTGCCCGCCGCCCCAAACAAGCTGTCCCCCCCTACTTGGAAGAAAAACTCTGGCGCTTTAACTATGCCGGCGATGGCGCTAATATGCTGTCCGCAGGGCTGGGGATTTTCTACTTGGTAGCTTCTCTTATATTGGGGGGATTGCTCCAAGACCCGATCGTGCAGCGGAATTTGACAGGTTTTCTAGGCTTTGTCAACAGTATCTTTGTCTTTTTGTTGGGCTATGCGATTTTGTTTATCACCATACCAACAGTGCGCTTTTTGTGGTTGCAGTGGCTCAACCAAGGAATTAAATACCGCAATGAATTGCGCTGCCGTAGAACACAGTTGCTATCACAACCAGAGGTGAAAGAGAAGCTGCAATTTGCCCAACAGCTAGCCATTGCCCCCAGTGCGATCGCTGAGCAACCCCTTGCCTATTCTACAGAGCAGGACCTCTTGACCCAAGAATTGGAACGTCTGTTGGCTGCTCCTGACTGAGTATATAGAAGTTAATTTTTGTGTGCAGGGGTGGCATTTTAGTAGTAAATTGGTCTATTTAGTTATCTGTTGTGCTAACGAGAGACCAGATGAAAGGCTACAAAATCACTGTCCCCGCTACCTGTGGTAATGTTGGTCCTGGCTTTGACTGCTTTGGCTGTGCTCTCGCCCTCTACAATCACTTTGAAGTACGTCCATCGGAGGAGCTGAAGATCACTGCCAGTGGCACTTACGCCGATCGGGTAGCGAAAAACAAGCACAATCTGGTCTATCAAAGTTTTGAACAGGTGTTTACCCATCTGGGCATGACCAAACCGATCGTGTCTATGCACATGGAGGTACATATTCCCCTCTCGCGGGGCTTGGGGAGTTCAGCGACAGCAGCGATCGGTGGTTTGATGGCGGGCAACGTGCTGGCGGGCAGTCCCCTCAGTGCCAAGGAAATTCTGCAACTGGCGACAAATATCGAAGGACACCCGGACAATGTGGCACCGGCAATGCTGGGAGGCTGTCAACTAGTGGCAAGCGGCAAACCAGGGGAATGGCAGTTCTGTGCTGTCCCTTGGCATGAAAGCTTGGTCACGATCGTGGCGATTCCCGATTTTGAACTCTCAACGGCAAAGGCGCGGCAGGTCTTGCCCAAGGAAGTGCCCCTGGGAGATGCTGTGTTTAACTGTGCCCATTTAGCAGTCCTGTTGCAGGGATTAAGTCAAGGACAAGCCGATTGGATAAAGCTAGGTCTGCAGGACAGATTGCACCAACCCTACCGCCAAAGTCTAATTCCGGGGATGGAAAAAGTGCAAAACCATGCGCTGGCAGCAGGAGCCTTGGGGGTAGTCATCAGTGGTGCCGGTCCCACTCTCCTGGCAGTGGCAACAAGGGAATTTGCCCCTCAAATTGGGGAGGCTATGGTTACTGCCTGGCAACAGGAAAATATCAAATCTACCTACCTCGTCCTGGAGATAGACCGATCGGGAACTGTGGTCACAGAGCTAGATTAAGTCAGTAACACGGCAAACACACCGCAGAGGGCAATACCATCAAAGACCCCCGCTCCCCCAATACTTAAAATGCCCGGCGTCATGCGCTCAATCTGGGGTAAATGCAGGAGGTCAGCCCCAATCAAAGTACCTAAAACGCCCCCTGCAAAGGCAATGGGAGCAGCATCTACTCCCCCTGTCACTAAAATTGCCGCCATCGCCGCCGTCAAAGGGGCAACCAAAGCATTCATCTGAATCCCAATCCCTGGCACAATCTGGGCAGAGTAATAACAAACGATCGTTACGATGGCAGTCACCACCACAATTTGGAAGGGATTAGCACGGCTAAATTGGTAGAGAGCTAAGACAGTGGGAATAAGACCACCCCCCACATTCACCGCCACGATCGTTTTTTGTTCAATCCGCCGCAGGGGAATGCCCCAAAAGAAGCGCATACTCCACAGTTCCAGCCAGTCGGGGACAATCTCTAACCGTGACACCCGTTCATAGAGAGGGATATTGATCGTACTGCCCACAATCACCCCCAGGAGAATCAGGAGAGAAGCATTAGGGGTAAAACCCAACTTCGCCACTGCCAAACACACAGCCTCTAAGGTGATGACCAACCAGAGAAAGGGAAACGTCAGCAGTAAGACCAAAAATAGCAGCAGTGTGACAGGTAAATAGATCATTTACGTTGCGAAAAAATACCCCGATCGTCGCGGTTAAACAATTGTTTAATTTTCTCCCAAGCTTTTAGCAAAGCATTAGTAGGTTCAGGAGATTCCTGCAGAGCTTCATTGTAACTTTGGACAAATTCCTTTTGTGCCTCTTCTGAGAGATCAGCTTTCATTTCAGGGGATAGACAATCCTCTGTTATGCAGGGAATCTGCATATCTGTTGTAGCCAGTTCTTCTGCTCCCAAACCCTGCAGCAGGAGGAAAATCTGCCCTGCTTTGTCTTCTTCCACTTCCACCACTAGGAGAAACTCCCCCGCCTGTACCCGCGTTTGATAGATAGCCGCCTTATCCTGGGGCATTCCAAAGGACATCAGCACAGAACCCAAACCAGCCCCCAGAGAACCATAGAGAGCGCCACTGGTTGCCCCCAACAGAGCTGCTGCCAAAGGACCTGCCGCCACTACCGTCCCGATAAAGGGAATGAACAACACCCCCACTCCCGTTAACAAACTCAGTACAGAACCAAACAATGCCCCGTAGAGAGCACCTGTTGTCAACCCATCCAAAATCACATCTTTCTTAGTGAGAAAACCCGTAATTCTGGCTTCCGTTTGGAAGTTGCGCCCGATGATGGAAATTTTGTCCTTGGGGATACCCCGATCGAGTAGTCTTTGCACAGCTTCCTGCAATTTTTCCTGATTCTTAAAGGTGGCTGAGACACACTTCATGGCAGGGAGGGTAGATGTCATTGTTTTTAGCCCCTTGTCATTGCAGCTTTAGCTTAGCATGATTAGCAACAATAGTACTGAAAATCGATATAAAATTTTACATTTAAGTACAGACCAATCTAGCCATAGCCCAAGAAGCAAAAGTACAAGACTTGCTCATCCCTGCCCTAACAAACTTCAATTTGTCTATCAGTTTATCTCCCCACTTACTATCTCCTGGCATCAACTGTAAGAGCAAATAAACTATTAGAACAACATATATTTGTATTCTGATACCATTTATATTTTTGGTAATCAACTTATCCAACTTCAATTCCTGTTTCAAAAATCGCCATAGTATCTCTATTTCCCATTGCCTACGATCACTCGCTAGAATTGCTCCACAGTACTCTAACACTACATTTTTGGGATGCATCAGCTATTCAACTATCACTTAGTCTGCCCAATTTTTGATAACATAGGCAATCTCCCTAATAGTCTCTACAGACAGTTCAGGATAAATCGGTAAACTAAGGACTTCCTGCGCCAATTGTTCAGCTACAGGAAAAGGGGGATACTGACCACAATAGACAGGTAACAGATGTAAAGGCACAGGGTAGTAGATCATAGTGCCAATTCCTTCTTTGTGTAAACGATCGATCAAAGCCTGTCGCTTACCATGTAAAACGCGAATTGTGTATTGATGAAATACATGACCATCGCTGATAGAGGGGGTAATAATGTCTGGAATGCCCTGCAAAATTTGATTGTAAGTATGGGCAATCTCTCTTCTTTTCAGATTCCATGTGGCAACATGGGGTAATTTCACCCGCAGAATTGCTGCCTGTAATGTATCTAAACGAGAGTTATACCCTAACATTTCATTCTGATATTTGCTAATGGAGCCATGTACCCGCAGTTTTCTCGCTGTCTCAGCTACTTGGGCATCATTTGTCACCACTAATCCCCCATCGCCGTAGGCACCTAAATTCTTAGTAGGAAAGAAAGAAAAAGCACCGCAGTCACCGATCGTGCCTGTGTATTTTCCCTGTATTTGACTCCGCAGAGTAGGCTCACAAGAGCAATTCCCACAGCCTAAATATTTCGCACCAAAGGATTGGGCACAGTCTTCAATTACTTTGAGGTTATATTCCTGGGCGATCATCATAATTTCTGTGAGATTAGCAGGGCGACCAAAGAGATGAACGGGTAAAATAGCACGGGTTTTGCTGCTAATTGCTGCCCTAATCTGCCGCGGATCAATGTTAAAAGTAAGGGGGTCAACATCGACAAAGACGGGCACTGCCCCAATATTACTAATTGCCTCGGCTGTAGCAAAAAAACTAAAGGGTGTAGTAATCACTTCATCCCCTGGGACAATACCCACCGATCGTAAACCAATCATCAAGGCGTCTGTGCCAGAGTTAGTAGTAATCGCGTATTTTACCCCCAGATACTCACTGATTTCCTGTTCTAAAAGTTGGACATCAGCCCCTAAAATAAACTGCCCAGTCTGTAGCACATTAGCAATCGCCCGATCGATTTCTGTGGCTAATTGACGGTACTGCTCTTTAAGGTCAAAAATAGGAATGCGCATGACTATTCTCGCTTGAGAGCCATCAACACGATCGTACTTCTGGGCATAGCGCGATAGCGATCGGAGGCAATATAAGCCGCAGTTTCAGGGGGAGAGAAATCATCAGGACTAGGCAAATAGGTATCCACAATTCTATGCCAATGCCAGTTGTTAGGTAAAGGTGGTAGGGCAAAATCCAGGGGTTCCCAATAGGCATTACAGATGACGTGAAGGTATTCTTCCTGGGGTTTGGGGTGATAGAGGGTAAAGGCTAAACTATGGGAAAAATAACCCCAATCCGGCTCCTCCAGTTCTACACCATGCCAAACAATGGAGGGCTGATACTCATCAAAACCAATATGCAGAAATTGCTCCACTTCAAAGATAGCGCGCTCCTGTACAAATTGAATCAAACTCCGCACAAAACGCAATAAATCTGCCTCTTTTTCTACGCTATCCCAATTGAACCAACTGATTTCATTATTTTGACAGTAGGCATTGTTATTCCCTTTTTGTGTCCGTCGCACTTCATCCCCCATTAATAGCATTGGCGTCCCTTGGGAGATAAATAAAATTGTCAAGAAGTTCTTGATCTGGCGCAGGCGCAGCTGATTGATCTCTGGATCATCCGTCTCTCCCTCCACGCCACAATTCCAACTAAAGTTATCATTGGTACCATCTTGGTTGTCTTCTAAATTGTTCCAGTTGTGTTTTTCGTTGTAAGAAACTAAATCATTCAAAGTAAAGCCGTCATGGCAGGTAATAAAGTGAATACTGCGATTGGGTTCCCGATCGGGCTGGCGATAAATATCGGGACTGGCAATAATACGGGAGGCAAACTGTTCAATTACCCCGTCATCCCCCTTGACAAAACGGCGCACATCGTCACGGTAGGGACCATTCCACTCCGTAAACCGTTCCCCCACAAATGACCCCACCTGGTATAGTCCCCCGGCATCCCAGGCTTCGGCAATTAACTTCACCCCCGCCAACACAGGTTCAAACTCGATCGCCCACAGGATGGGTGGATTTTTGAGAATTTGTCCCGCTTCTCCTCTAGAAAAGACAGAAGCTAAATCAAAGCGAAAGCCGTCTACGTGCATTTCTGCCACCCAGTAGCGCAGGCAGTCCAGAATCAACCGTTGCACAATGCCGTGATTGGTTTTGAGGGTGTTGCCGCAGCCGCTGTAGTTTTTGTAACCCATGCCCTGGGGGTCGAGAATATAGTAAACGCTGTTTTCCAAACCCTTAAAGGAAAAAATGGGACCGTGCTGATCCCCCTCCGCCGTGTGGTTGAATACTACGTCTAAAATGACCTCAATGCCTGCCCGATGCAGTGCCTTCACCATGTCTTTGAATTCATTGATCACGCCGATAGGGTCAGAGACAGAACTATAACCGCTATAGGGGGCAAAGAAGGCGAGGGGACTATAACCCCAGTAATTGGTCAAACCGGGGCGGGCATCCTGGGGGTCAAAATATTGCACAGGCAGCAACTCCACCGCCGTAATGCCCAGGGATTTGAGATAGGGAATTTTTGCAATGACACCCCGATAGGTGCCCCGCAGATGGTCAGGTAGGCCAGAATTGGGATGCTTGGTAAAGCCCCCCACATGCATTTCATAGATCACAGTTTTGGCAAGGGGACGGTGAATAGGGCTGTCTTCCTCCCAATCGTACCCTCCTCCCCCCACCACCACGCTTTTGAGACATTGGGCAGCGTTATCCCCAGGGCGCATCGCCGCTAACCGACTGTAGTGTTTCCCCATTGCCACTGCTTTAGTGTAGGGGTCTAGCAACACCTTGTTGCCATCAAACCGATGTCCCAAATAGGGAGCGTAGGGACCAAATACCCGATAGCCGTAGAGTTGCCCTTCCTGCAGGTGTTTGACAAATACATGCCAGTAGTGGAAGGTGCGGTTTTTTTGGGGGTCTAGGTCAATTACCCGACTGGGGCGGGGGTCATCAACGTCATCAAAGAGCAGTAACTCCACCGCATAGGCGTTGCGAGAAAAGAGGCAAAAATTAACACCATCCTCGCGCAGGGTTGCTCCCAAGGGATAACTGGTTCCCGGTAATACGTCCGTCATAGGTATTGCCCCATCACTCCCCATCAGGTTACCACAGTAGCATTTCTAGGGTATGTTTATAGTGATTGCATCGCAGAATTTATCGGGGAGTCGGTATGGATTTTGGCTTTTTTTCTGACCTGTGGGCTAACCTGGATGTCCATAGCTTTGTTAATTCCATTCTATTTGCCCAACAATTCCAGCAGGATGTGCTCGGGGACATCAAGAAGGGGTGGGACAATTTCGTCGCCACGCGCCAGTATGTCTCTCTGATCATTGGTTTTACCCTGGGTTACCTCCTGCGCAGTGTCACCAACGGTTAGGGTTCCCGCAAAATGCCAAAGACAGAGGTGTAGCCGTGCAGAAAGGTGGTGCCCCCCACCGGTCCAATTTCCCCCCCACAGAAAAAGCCGGCAAAATCAATGGCGCCAAACCGCTGCTGAAATAGCTCGCTGTCAAAGTTGGGCTTTTGGTATAGTCCCTCGCCTCTGCCGGTGCAGCTAAACATGAGGGCGCCCCTGGGGTTGAGGTTGGGGTACTGCCGGAGGGCGTTTTGTAGGTCTTCTGCGGAGGTGTCGGCATCCCGTAAATGTAACTGGAGTCTCTGCCCTGGGCGCATCCGATCGCCAATGGCTATTGCCCCGGAACTGGGGTCGACGCCAATAATATTGCGAATGAGAAAATCCCCCTGCTTGACTTCTGTCTGAAACTCGTTCATCACAATCCCCACAAACAGCGATCGTTGGGCAAGGCGGCGGTCTCTATCACTGAGGCGGCTGATAATGTCTTGCAGCACTGCCAGGGCGGGACGATCGTTTAACTTGGTGATAATATTGCGTTCACAGGCGGTTACCTGCAGCAGATCGCCGATGGGACGACAACCCTGGGCGACGATGGCATCAAGGCGGATATTGCCCCAAAAAGCTGCTCCCACTGCCCCCCGATTATAAAGGTAGCGACCACAGAAGAGGGCATTGCTGCCCTGCCCTCCGCCACTGGCTAAGCCCCCCACTTTCACCGATTGGGGATAGGCAAAATCTAAACCCTGCAAAAAGTCTGTAATGGGGAAGGAGAAGCCATCTACTAGCAACACAAACCCCGGCTGTTCTGTGCCCCCGATGCCAATCAATTCCTGCCAGGCTTGGGGTGGGCTGTCGAGGTCTGGTAACCGATCGGGATTGAGGTGGAAGGTACGGATAGCAACTCCTGGCAGATGTCCCACCAACAGGGTGATCCCTGGCTCCAATTCTAGTTCCTGCCCATTGCCGATCACCCCACTCCCCCCACAACCGATGAGATTGGGCAAGGGGAATTTTTCCTGTAATAGGGGTAACACTCTGGCAAACTCACTGGCAAAGGCATGGGAGACAAATAAAAAGCCCAAATCCGCTGCTAAATTGCCTAAACCTGTTTTTACTTGCTCTACTACTTCCCCGATCGCTGCCTCCAGGGAAACCTTGCGGGAAATTCCAGTTACCCATTTCATCATGCTATCCCCCACCTTTTGCGGTATAAGATTTAGAGAGGTCGCTGTGTCTCAGCCTCCCATTTATTAAGACATATTAAACATAACCTGTTTGGAGCATTTTTTCATGCAAGACACGATAACAAGATTGATCAACAATTATGACGCCGCCGGGCGCTACTTCGATCGCAATGCCATCGACGATTTGAAGGCTTATTTTGCCACAGGGGCGGCGCGGTTGCGGGCAGCTAGTTTGATTACTGCCAATGCGGCGGGTTTGGTGCGCCAGGCTGGTTCGCGCCTGTTTGACGAAGTGCCTGACCTTATCCGTCCAGGGGGCAATGCCTATACTACGCGCCGTTATGCTGCCTGCCTGCGGGATATGGACTACTACCTGCGCTATGCTACCTATGCTCTAGTGGCAGGGGATAACTATGTCCTGGATGAACGGGTGTTGCAGGGTCTGCGGGAAACCTATAACTCCCTGGGGGTACCGATCGGGCCTACGGTGCGGGGTATCCAAATCCTCAAGGAACTGTGTATGGAGTTGGTAGGGGAAAGAGCGGAGTGGCTGCAGTCCCCCTTTGACCATATGAGTCGCGGCCTCAGTGAAATTAATATCTAAATGCTAGCTGTCGATCGGGTTGAGGTCACTCGATCGGCAATTAGGGACTCAAAATGACTGCCCAAACTATCAGAGCTTTTTTAGCCATCCCCCCCGATCGGTCTGCCCACGCTCTCCTGCGGGAGTATCAGCAGTGCCTCATAGCCACAGAGGGGAGTCAGGGCATACGGTGGGTAAAACCAGAGCAATTCCATCTCACAGTGCGGTTTTTGGGCAATCTGTCCCCAGGACAAATACAAGCATTAGTGGCTTTGCTCAATCACAGTCTCAGGCGCAACGGTCATCTCTCTCTCACGTTGGGGGCACCAGTTTTCTTCCCTGCCCACAGACCCCATACGATCGTTTGTCCTGTGCCTACAACCCCAGCATTACAGCAACTGGTAGACCTAGGAGAAAAATGTGCCCAGGCGGTGGGAGTAGAGGCAGAGAGGAGGCAATTTCAAGGTCACATCACCCTTGGTCGTTGTAAAGATATGCCTATGCAACGAAATAGACCAGTGCTTGCCTATGACCCCCCTCAACTACCTTGGATAGCCACTGCCTTGGTTTTGTATCAAAGTAGCCTCACCCCCCAGGGAGCAATTTATACCCAACTGGCAGCTTGGGACCTTGAGTGACATTAACCCCTAGCCTTTTCCAACAAGTTGTGCTATCTTCTGGCGCAATGGTGGTTTAGTGTGAAGGGAGTTGTAGCGATGGACGCAAATAGTATCCTTGGATACCGCGATCTGTACGAAGAGCACTGTGAAGAAATCATGGATGAACTGTTTACGGATGTAGAACACTCCCTGCGCCTCCATCGGGAACGCTATCGCCCTGAACCCCAGCCCGCGACGGAAGAACCCTTGGTAGTCAGTTTGGTCAAGGTGGATGTGGAAAATGCCCAAATCCCGATCGCGGCAGAAGTAGTCCCCCAGTGGGCTGACCCCCATCCCCCCATCATCATTCCCCCTGTAGCCCCTTCTCCCCCCAGCGGTGGTACTGATAAGTTTTTGTTGGGTACGGCTTTTGCCTCTATGTTGATTGGGGCGGCGGTAGTGTTGGGGCATTATTTCCTGGTGCAACGATCGCTGGTGCAAGAGTTGACACCGACGCCTGTGGCTACAACAAACAAGGCACTCGATCGGAAAACAGTGGAGTTTTCTAGTGAAATCAAAACTGCTTTTCAAACTGCCAGTCCTGCTACTAATAGTCCGTCCCCTGCTGTACCCACTCCACCCCCTCCAGAAGCTCCCCCCCCACCCCAAACCGTTGTCCAGTATGTGCCTGTCTATTCCCCTCCCCCCGTAGAACCCCCTGCCTATCACCAACCTGCCCCTGCACCTGTTTATACTGAACCTGTGGCTAAAGCAAAGGCGCCTGAACCAGAACCCATGCCCCCAGGCTCTAGTACCACCCTGTCGGGAATTTTTATGCTGGAACCCAACGATCGTTCCTACGCCCTCATTGAAACTAACGGCGCAGTGCAGTCTGTCCCTGTGGGGGGGATGATCGGCTCTACGGGCTGGCGCTTAAAGACTGTCGATAACAACACTGCCATTTTGGAAAAGGACGGGCAAAGCCGATCGGTAACTGTAGGGCAAAAATTCTAGGGTTTGATGCGGGCACCCCGCCACAGGAGTTTGTCCTGGAGAGAACGGAAATAGGAGTAGTCCTCCGAGAGAATAATAAACTGGGTAAGGGCATCGGCACGGCTGATCTCCACCTGCTGACCCAAACCGATGGGGGCTGCTAACACGCCATCTGCCCACAGTTTCAAATCTGTGTCGGGCTTGGTGGGGGAAATATGCACAATCAGGCGGGGGGGCAGGACAATGGAGCGGCTGGATAAACTCATGGGGCAAATAGGTGTAATAATAATTGCCTCCATGCCAGGGTGGAGAATGGGACCGCTTGCCGCTACTGTGTAGGAAGTGGAGCCGGTGGGAGTAGCCACAATTAACCCGTCGCCGTGGTGCTGGTCTACCAGTTCTCCATCGATGAATACATCCAAAAAAGCTGTCACCATGCGATCGGGAGCTGCTGGTTTGATACACATCTCATTCAGGCAGTAGAAAATTTTATCGTTGCCCGTTACCCTCGCCTGCAACATCATGCGTCGATCGATGGCAAACCGATCCCCCAATAACCTGTCCCACACCGCCTGGGAGTCCTGCAGTTGCTCTGCCCCATGAGTGAGGAAGCCCAAATGCCCACCGATATTTACCGCCAAAATGGGTACCCCCAGGGGGGCAAGGTGTCGTGCTGCTCCCAAGGCTGACCCATCTCCCCCTAACACGATCGCTAAGTCAATTTCATCGTGGAAAGAGGCGATAAACACAGGGTAGGGATTGTCATTGCCACCACTGGGACCCATGAGGACATGGCAGCCCCGTGCCGATAGCTCTCTGTTACAGCGTTCTGCGTACTCTAACGCTAGGGAATGACCCGATCGGTAGGCAATAATCACATTTTTGAGTTTCACAACCTCACCGCTCTGCCAGCAAACAAGCCCATTTTTCCTCTACCTTGGTCTGTGTGACCGACCACCCCGCCAATGCCAACTCCCTTGCCAGTGTCTCCCCCTGGTCCCGCAAAATGCCGCTATAGACTGCCCACTTCCCCACTTTAGTTAACTGGGGCAACAATTGCCGTATCGGTTCTAACAGGATGTTACACACTATGCCCACCACTGGCTGGAACAGCAACTCTCCCACCTCTGCCGCCACCACTAACCGATCCTCAGGCAACTGATTTAACTGCCAATTATGGCGGGTCGCCTGCAGCGCCAGGGGATCAATATCAATGCTATAAACCCGTTCCGCCCCCAGTAAATAAGCGGCAATACTTAAAATCCCTGAGCCACAGCCCACGTCCCCGATCGCTCCTGTCCCTGGGGTCACCAATTCTTCTAGGGCTTCCAGGCACATTCTGGTGGTAGGATGTTCGCCAGAGCCAAAGGCACTGCCAGGGTCAAGACGCAAAACTAAGCGATCGCTCTTCTCTGGTACAGGCAGCCAAGCAGGATAGATGAGCAAAGAACGCCCTACCGCCTGCGGTTGCCAATGTTGTTTCCAAGCATTACCCCAATCCTCCTCGGGGATCAACTGCCAGCTCACCTGACAATTGGCGTGCTCCTCACACACTGCCAAGGCAAAATTCTGTAAATCTGGCTCCCCCAGTCTGCCAGCAGGTAGATAACCCACCACCTTGACCCGATCGCCTTCCCTGGTTGTCGCTGCCCCTTGACAGCCCAATTCCTGTAGCTGCCAGACCGCTAAGTCCTCTGCCTCAGCCGTAGTGGCGATGGCAATTTGCCACCAATCAATCCTGGACATACTCGCCGTTGTGGTAGAGTGCCCATTCCGCCTTTTGTAACTCCCTGCCCAGGTAAGCACTATGGCTCAGTTGACTGACAGGCACAGGCTCCGTTCTCTCCAGAATTTCGACACAGAGTTGTTTAGCGGTTTTGCCCTTGAATACCCTAGTCGGGGTGCGTCCTGTCTTACCCTTGGCAGGAATCACCTCTCCTGTTTCTGGATCAACTGCTAAACCCTGCTCGTTAATAATATTGCTGTAATGCTCAGCTACTAGGAGTTGATTTTCCCGATCGATATAAATGATGAAATAGCCCGCTGGGTCTAACTGCAAATCCCTTTTAGATAGCTCCGCATCAATTGCCTTGTAATCCGTCATAGGTCAGCTCAAATACAGTGACTTCTATTTTAGGGGAGCTTTACTCAAGGCTTGCCGCAGAGACTCCATTGTGATGGGTTTACTTAAATAGTCATCCATCCCTGCCGCCAGACAAGCCTCCCTGTCCCCCCGCATAGCGTTAGCCGTCATGGCAATAATGTAGGGTTGGTGCTGGCATTCCTGGCGAATCCGCCGTGTCGCTGTCAGACCATCCATCTGGGGCATTTGTACATCCATGAGGACCACATCATAGTCCTGTTCCTGCAGACATTGCAGTGCCTCGATGCCGTTGGCAGCCATAGCAGGGTTATAGCCCATGCGCTGGAGCATTTTCTGCGCCACCTTTTGATTGACGGGATTGTCCTCCACCACCAAAACCCGCAGGGGCAGGAGCGGTGTGGCAACACCAGAACTACGAGAAGCAGGGGGGGCGGTGACAGGCATAAACAGTTTCTCCAGCAGCGATCGACAGACAGAGGGTTTGAGGGGCTTGCGCAAAATATATCCCTGCTCACCAGGAGGGGTCTGGTCAGCAAAGTTCACGAGTTGCGGTTGCAAAAACACGATAGGGATGTCCCCCTTTTCATTAAACCCCAAAATTTCCCCCTGCCACAGTTGGGCATCGACAAATAGCACATCTAAATTCTGGTATGATGGTGCCTCAGTGTCATCTACAGTTAACCCCCAAGTAGTCAGCCATTTGGTCAACACTGCCCCCAGGTCAGAATTGGCAACCAACACTGCCGCCCGTTTTTCGATTAGTGGAGGCATAGACAAAGGAGAGGGAGGGGGACTAGGTATCGCCACGTAAAAACTACAGCCCTCCTGCCATTTATGGCGATACTGCCAATCAGGGGGAGGATTGCCGCCGCTGCTCGCCTGGCTTTCCGCCCAGATGTAGCCCTCCATCAACTCTACCAACAACTTGCTGATCGCCAAACCTAAACCTGTCCCACCGTAATCCCTCGTCCTAGAGACATCCAGCTGACTGAAGGGTTGAAATAGTTCATGCCACCGATCGGGGTCAATGCCAATACCTGTATCTGCTACCGTCAGCAGCCAAAACTCCCGCCACCGCTCTAAAGTGACCATGATCTGACCCGCCCTGCAAAACTTGATGGCATTGCTGACCAAATTCAATACCACCTGCCGCAGCCGTGTTCCATCCCCTACGATCGTCGTATCCACATCCAGGGGTGGGTCATAGATTATTTCTATCCCCTTTTCATAGGCAAGGGCAGCCATGAGGGTTACTACTGCCTCAACTGTTTCTGCCAAGTCAAAGGGCTGTTTTTCTAGGGTTAGTTGTCCCGCCTCAATCTTAGAAAAATCCAAAATGTCGTTGAGAATAGTCAGGAGAGTCTTGCTACTTTGCAAAATGACATTAGTTAACTCCGCCTGTTGGGCATTCAACTCCGTCTCCCCCAGCACCTCTGCCATGCCAATCACGCCGTTGAGGGGGGTACGAATTTCATGGCTCATCATGGCTAAGAAAGCACTCTTGCTACGATTGGCAACCTGGGCTAACTCACTCTGTAACTGCGCTTCCCGCAATAATTCCGCCTGGGCAATGGCAATCCCCACCTGCTGCGCCACTGTCTCTAACAATTCAATGTCATCTTTGTACCAGAAATAACTCTTCTCAAAGGAACAGAGCATAATTAAACCATTACATTCCTGCTGGTAGGAGGTCCGCACTACAGCCATTTCCGACGGACAATCCAAATGCAAAATAGCAGGGCTAATGAGATTGACTTTATCTGTCACTAATAAACTAGGGGGCAACAGGGATATATCTAAATCTGCTAACCGATCGTCACAGGTGTAAATCGTCAAAGGCAACTGCACAATGGCACAACTCTGCTGAAAGACCTTGCCTAGTTCCTGCACTGTGCGCTGCAACACAGTTTGAATGTCCAGACTACTACGAATTTGCTTATTGATTTCTTCTAGTATCAAAGCCCGCTGGTACTGCCGTCGTAAAGACTCTTCCATGCGTTTACGGCGACTAATATCGGAGTGGGCACCCACCATCCGCACGGGATTCCCTTCCCGGTCTCTCTCTACTACTTTCCCCTTGGCAAATACCCACTGGTACTGCCCATCACCGCGCAACATTCGGAATTCCGCCTCATACTGGGGTGTTTTGCCCCCTAGGTGTTCCTCTAATGCCTGCAGCGCCGCTGCCCGATCGTCGGGGTGGAGAATTTGCCGCCAAGTGTCAATGTGGGGTACAAACTCACCACGGCTATAGCCCATCATCTGCAGCCACCGATCGCTACAGTAGACCTCCCCACTGGGAATATGCCAATCCCACAGACCGTCCGTCGTTGCCTCTAGTGCCAAGCGCAACCCCTCCTTGGAACGCAACAATTCTGCCTCTGTCTCCTTGCTTTCTGTGATGTCCCGCGAGACCGTGATGACCTCCGTGGGGACCCCTGTATCGGGATAGCGCTTTACCTTTGCCGTTGTCTCCACCCACACATAGGAGCCGTCCCGCCGCCAGAAGCGATAGACAAACCGCTGGCTCTCCAATTCCCCCAGAAACACCTGGTAGGCAAGGTTGACCCTCGCCACATCCTCAGGATGCACATAGTCAAACCATACCCGCTGGTACAACTCCTCTGGGGCATAACCCCAAACCTCCTGACAGGCAGGGGAAACATACTCAAACCTTCCCTCCACAGTACAGCGAGCAATCACATCCTTCGCATACTCCGCCAACAAGCGATAGCGCTCCTCACTGGCGCGCAGGGCAGCCGCCGCCTGATAGCGATCGGTAATATCCCGACAGATGCAGATAATATCCTCCTCCCCCATCGACAAAGAGACTTCAATATAGCGATCGTTGTACAAAAACTCCCCTTGCCACTGCCCTGTCTGTTTTAATTGCACTTCTACAGGGGCACGGCGGTAATGACCGTAGAGCGTCCACCAATCCGTTTCTATCAGTTGTTGTTCCTTTTTCTGGAGGAGCTGACAAAAGCTGCGATTGACATAGATAAACTGCCCCCGTTCATTCAAAATGGCAATGCCTTCAGTGGCAACCTCTAAAGCGGTTAGTTTGCGTTTGTCTTTCCTTTCTTTTGTTACCCTCTCGGTAATATCACTGATCCTGCCTAGGGTGCCAATATTTTTGCCTTCTTCATCAAACAAGGGCGTGGTGACAACAATTGCCCATACGTCTGTACCATCTTTCGCTAAAAACCGGAAGTACCGTTCACACTCCTCTTGCTGGTCATTACTTTCTGAAACCACCAAAAACTCATTGAGATTGCGCCCCTCCATCGTGCCTGGGGAATAACCCAAAAGCTGGGACAGCTTAGAATTGACAAACAGTAAAGTTAAATCCAGGTCAACAAGGAAAACTCCCTCCGCCGAGGTGTCAGTGATATATTCATACCACCCCGTAGATAGCTGGGGACGAGCTACTCCCGCCAAAAACTTGAGTACCTGTTCCAACATCACTACCCCCCGTAACTCAGTTGTGTCCTCCGCCACCACTGCTAGACAATCTACCCGATAACAGCGCATTAACCGTAATACTTCCCAAATATTAACAAAATCCTTTACTTTTAGGGGTGGAATGGTCACTAAAATATCCCGTAATAGTAAATGTCCCCTGCCTTCCTGCTGTAACAATTCCAGTGTCTTGGCACTGATGGCAAACCACTCCCCCTCCCAGTTCAACATCACCGTTGCCGCACCCGCTCCCCGCACTTGGGTCAAAGCCGCTGCGATAGAAGTATAGGCATCAGTGATAATGCCAGAGGTATCCAACAACCGATCGAGGGGAACTGTCTGCAACATAGTCAGTTAGTCCCTGCGAGCCAACCCCGCCGCCAAAAGAAAAAGACTAGTCCACTGGCGATGGTGAGCATAATTCCCCAGCAGAGGAAATAGCCAAACCGCCACTTTAATTCTGGCATATATTCAAAGTTCATGCCGTATATTCCCACAATAAAGGTGAGGGGGATAAAGATCGTGGAGATTACCGTCAGAACTCGCATAATCTCATTGGTGCGATTTCCCAGAGATGATAGATAAATATCCATCAAATTAGCTGCTAACTCTCTATAGGTCTCCAGCATATCCAGGAGTTGCACTGCACTGTCATAACAGCTCTGCAGATATACCCTAGTGGATTTGCTAATTAAAGGATGTTTGACACGGGCAAGGGTATTGAGGGCTTCCCGCTGGGGCCACAGCGATCGTCTTAAATGCAACAATTCCCGTTTGATTTTATGAATGCGCTGCAGGTGATAGCGATCGGGATTAGCTAGGATTTCGCTTTGCAGCTCTTCCATTTGTTCGCCGTATTCTTCTAGGATGGGGAAATAGCCCTCTAAAATAGAATCCACCAGGGCATAGAAGAGATAGTCTGCCCCCTGTTGACGAATTTTGCCTTTGTTATACTGAATGCGCTGGCGGATGGGGGTAAAAGTATCAAATTCTGGTTCTTCTTGGAAGGTGAGGAGATAATTTTTGCCTAAAACGAAACTGACCTGTTCAGTTATAAACCCCTTGCCATCTTTGCTAGGATAGACCATGTGGGTAATGAAAAGCAGTTGATTTTCTTCGTATTCCTCCAGTTTGGGGCGTTGGGGGACATTGACTACGGATTCTAGCAACAGGGGATGTAATTGGAATGTCTCAGCGATGCGGCGCAAAATACCTTCCGAACCCAGCCCTGTCACATCAAACCAGGTCACAAAGGTACTGTTTAACAGATAATTAGTGGCTTCCTCAGGGGTGGTTAATTTTTTTGTCTGCCAATAGGCAGGGCTATATTCTGTCGCCCAAATAGTCGGTATGGCTGCATCTGCAGAAATAACTAGGGTACCTGGTAAGTCCCCTGGCTCGTGGTAGGCATAGGGTTCCAGATAGTTTTCTTCACAATATACAGATTGCTCCCCCCCCAAGTCCCGCTCCTGTCTTTCCATCGCCATCATCATTACCCCAGGATTTGTGGCACACGGAAGAAAGTATCTTCTCTAGCGGCGGCGCAGTTGAGCAGAGCTTCTGGATCTACCATCTGTCTGATTGCATCGGGTCTGGTAGGGATTGTCCCCTCGATCGCTCTGGTGGTGGGTTCTACCCCCTCTAGTTGGGGGTCAAGCTGGTTGAGTTGTTCTACATACTGCAGAATATCGTTGAGTTGTTTGGCGAAAATCTCTACTTCTGCTTCCGCCAATTGTAGGCGTGCTAAATTTGCCACGTGTGCCACCTGTGCCCGATCGATCATACCTTCACCTCCTGCTTGACTACGGTCTTGATCATACCCGAGAACAGACTAATAGAGTAAGGTGTATTGTAAATTCGTGCCCTGCAGAAGATCAAGCAACTGTTGGGAAGGACGAAAGACAAAGAGATTACTTGCTTTATCGGACATAGTTAACAGCGGAGTGACAGAGGGATTGTTCTCGGCGACTAAAAACAAAACAACTTCTGGTTGTAAACTCACACTCATAGCCAGTAAATCCCCCGTGTTGGTAAAGTCATTACCTAAATCACTGATTACGATCGTTTTTTTCCCTTGATTAAGAGTTTTAATGATACGGGCATTGTTGTAGCTCAAATCCTTATGCCACCAGGTTTCAGCATTGGCACTGACCATAATAGAAGCAAGACTAGCCCCCAGTAAGACTGTATAGACCATAATACCTATTGTCTTTCTCTTTTGCAGCCAAAAGCCTAGCAGAGAGGCAACCAATATTTGGACAAAAGGAAAACAACCAAGGAGATAGCGAGTAACTGTCGATCTTTTTCCCCCCAGAGTTAAATCAGCAATAGCTAACAACAAAAAAGGAACAAAAGCAGTAAGGATGAGAAAAACAGCCATGGGACGAGGTGCACGCTGGCATACGAAAATGACAGCTAACAAAATAATGAAGAGAAAAGGCAGGCGCAGAAGATAGGTGAGGGGATGATCAAACCCAGCATCCAGGTCGAAAAACATACAGGTAAAACTTAAAAGCCATAGCTGCAGGCGGTAGAGGGGACTGACAGCCATAGTTGCCCAGTTGGTAATCGCAAAAACCCTTGCCAAATTAGACCCCATTACTATTATCCAGGGCGTATAAATTGACAACCCCAGGATACAGGCGAGTACAAAAGAGGCTAGTTTTCTAATCTGGGTTAGTAAGATGAACAGACCAAAAGCAATGACACTGAGGGCAAAAAAGGGGTGGATATAAAACCCAAAAGCCACAGATAAAGCAAACAACAACCAATAAGCCCTCCTGTCAGTCTGCCATGCTTTAGTTAACAAAAAAGCGCTGAGGATAGTAGCCAGAGTCAGGGCACTGTATTGTCTAACAGTTTGGGCAAAGAGAATATCGACAGGGGAGAGGGCTAAAAGACTGGCAGCCATAAGACTGACCAAAGAATTACCCTGGGTGAGAGCAAAAGCTAAATAGTAAATGGCTGGCAAAGAAAGGATACTGATGAGTGCAGGTAAAAGACGGAGAAAAAAGACAGAATTACCGAACCACTGCATCCAATAACGGGTCAAGAGAAAATACAAGGGGGGGTGTTGGGGGTCTTCCCTAGCCAGGGATTGTATAGTATCAAAACTTGTACTGCCTGGTTTGGGCTGCAGAAATTGCTGTAACTCTATCACACTGACAAATCTGTTGCTAAATAGTTGCCCATCTATTTCTTCCCTTGTAAACCCCCCTGCCCTAAATATGGTGTAAACTTCGTCGTGCCAGTAAATTTTACTATCGAGGTGATAGAGACGCAAAATGATACCCAAAACGATCGTGGCAATTAAAAGAATTCTGACAACCATCTTAAACATGGTAAGGTAGTGTCACGATAAATTTTGTCCCTTCTCCCAGTTTACTATCTACCTTGATTTTGCCCCGATGACATTCCACAATTGCCTGCACGATCGCTAAACCTAGCCCCCAACCCTCGCTCTCCTCCCCTCGATAAAAACGCTGGAAGATGTAGCGGGTATCACCTATACCTTTGCCACTGTCTTTGACCACAATTTGCACGTGATGGGACTGGGGAAGGAGGGATATTTCGACTTTGCCCCCTGGCGGTGTAAACTTAATAGCATTGCCAATCAAATTAGTTAGCAGCCGACAGAGCTGCTCCGGATAACCACGCATTTCTACTGCAGTAGTTGGCACTTCTATCATCAAATTGATTCCTTTGTTTGTCGCCACTAGTTGTTGTTCCTCCAGCACCGTCTGCAGAATTGCTGTCAGATTACAAACTGTCGGTTGCTCCAGAAAATGCTTCCCATCAGTACGGGCTAGAAACAACAAATCCTCCAACAGTTTTCCCATGCGTTTTGTTAGGCGTTCAATTACCTCCAAATAGGGCTGGGGATTCTCCTGCAAAAGTGCCACCTGGGTATTAGTTTGAATCACCGCTAAGGGATTGCGTAACTCATGGGAGACATCGGCAGTAAATTGCTTTAATTGCTGATAGGAATCCTGGATCGGTCGCATAGCAATTCCCGATAACCACCAACCACAAATGCCCACTACTATTACTGTCACTAACACCCCCAAACATAACTCTAACGATAATTCCTGAATTGGCTGACTGACTTCAAACCAGGGATGACTAATGCGTAAATAGCCCTGTAGTTCTTGATGCAAAACGATCGGTTTTGTTAACTGTCGCAGGGGTTCCCCCGCTGGCGGATAGCTAGTGACAAAACGCTCCACTTCTCCCAAGGGAATGGCAGGGGCTTGCCCAAAGGTACTCCACTCTAAATTGCCCTCCCTGTCAAACCACTCCAAATCAATGTGGTCTGCCTCTAAGTTAGGGACAGCCTTAAATAGCAATTGCATCTCTGTAAAATTGCCCTGCATCGATCGTTCTAAAACTTCCGCCACATGGGTAATTGTGTCATCCACCCTCTCAATCAAAGTCTGGCGTACATAGCTAAAAAATAGCAGGGCAAAGCACAACAAAAGCACCCCCGTAACTAAGCTGTACCAGAGTGCCAAACGCCAACGAATTGTCTGAAACATTTACAATTCCATGTTAGTTTCCGGTGTGAGAATGGATTTGATCCCCTCCAACGCCGCAGGAATTGCTTTGGGGTCGAGAAAGATCACCTTGCTACTACTGCTAGAACCGATCGTTGTAGCCATCTGCATATAGTTCAATGCCAGGATGTACTGCAGGGCTGACTCCGCTGAGATGGTATTGTTAGAAGCCTCTTGGAGAATTCTAATCGCTTCCGCCGTCCCCTTCGATTGTAAAATGCGTTCCTGTCTTTCCGCCTCTGCCCGTAAAATACGGGACTGTTGTTGCGCCTCCGCCGCTAAAATTGTTGCTTTTTTGTTTGCCTCCGCTTCTAGTAACTGGGCATCTGCTTTACCCCTGGCAATATTGATGGCAGACTCTCTTTCCCCCTCGGAAGTGAGAATCGCTGCCCGTTTTTTCCGTTCCGCTGTCATCTGTAATTCCATGGAATCCTGCACCGCCCTGGTAGGCAAAATATCCCGCAATTCTACCCTTGTGACTTTCACCCCCCAGGGGTCTGTGGCTTCATCTAAATCCCGCAATAATACCTCATTCACCTTTGCCCGCGCCGTAAAGGTCTGGTCTAACTCCAAATTGCCAATCTCATTTCTAATCTGCGTCCGTACCAGGTTAGTCATTGCCTCCACCAAATTTTCCACCTTGTAGTGGGCTTTCACCATGTCCACAATCCGCCAGTACACAACCGCATCCACTGTCACCAGCACGTTGTCCCTGGTAATACATTCCTGGGGAGGAATATCCAACACTTGCTCTTTAATGGAACGGCGACAAACGATCGAGTCTACCACTGGTGTAATAAAATTTAGCCCTGGCTGTAATTTCCGTTTGTAGCGACCAAAGGTAGCAACTAAAGCCTCCTCCCCCTGTTGAATAATTTTGACAGAACTGAGTAAAGTAAACGCGCCCACCACGGTAACAATCATGAGGGGATTCATAACTCCTCCTGGGTATCTGAACTTTCTAATAATTCTAATCTTTGGAGGTAATCTTCTGGTAATACAATTAGCTTTGTCCCTTGCCGCTTAATTACCTGTACTTGCACATTTTCGCCAATAGAAAGAGTGGGGTCAGCACATACCGCTCGCCAGGACACCCCTTCATACTTCACTCTGCCCTCTCCCCCCGCCGGAATTTCTGTAGTTGTCACTCCCAGGGAACTGTCCTGCAAAATGGGGGAATTCTTGGGTAACCAACGGCGAGAATACCAGATAAAAGCAGAAGAGAAAACTAACCACAGGGTTCCCTGCCACGCCAAAGGCAACGGGAGAAACCACACAATTAAACCAATAATAATTGCTCCTACCCCCAAGGCTTCGGCGACAAACAGCGTAGGAATTGGGATGAAAAACTCCACTGCCACAAGGCAAGCGCCTACCATCAACCACACCTGCGCTGGGGTAAGTGCCATTGCTCCCATCACCTCTGGTGCCTATCACTTTCTATTCTAGCTACCCTGCCTAGAATTTGTGAACTTTCTTAACAAATCGCAGAGAAACTGATCGGAATTGTTCACTGTAAATTTACAATGACTCCTAGTCCTTTAGGAACAGTCGCATATAGATATGACCGTTGATTTTGTCAAGCCCTATAATAACGACCCCCAATTGGGGCATCTGTCTACGCCCATCAGTGATTCTCCCCTGGTGCGGGCTTACATTGGCAATCTCCCTGCCTATCGTCCTGGTCTGTCTCCCCTCCTACGGGGTTTAGAAATTGGCATGGCCCATGGCTACTTCCTCGTTGGTCCCGAAGTGGTAGTGGGTCCCCTGCGGGACTATGCCCCTGCGGCTAACTTGGGCGGTCTGGTAACAGCGATCGTGCTGATTTTGCTGGGTACAGCTTGTCTGGCTGCCTATGGCATTGTCAGTTTCCAAAACGGCAAACGGGATGAAAATGCTGTCCTCAAGTCCTCGGAAGATTGGACCCAGTTTGCGGGTGGTTTCTTCCTGGGCGGCTCGGGGAGCGCTTTTGTCGCTTACTTCCTCCTGGAGAATTTCGCCGGTGTAGATGCCATCCTGCGTGGTCTCGTTAACTAAATTTTTACTGTCAACTTACTAGAAAAAGGATTGGAAACAAATGACTGGAACTTACGCTGCTTCTTTTCTGCCCTGGATTTTGATTCCTGTGGTCACCTGGTTACTGCCTGTAGTGACAATGGCAATTATGTTCCTCTACATTGAACAAGAGGCTTAATCCTGGCGGGGGGAATTGAGTTTGATTTCCCCCTCCTCATTTATCTCTATGGATACTCCTAGCTCTTGCAACTTAGCAACAACTTTCTTGCGCGTTCTAACATCAGGGGTGCTCTCTAGCACTAGGAACCAGCCCATTCTCTGGACAGTAATTGGGTCATATTTCTGTTTCAAGAATTCAATTCTGTCCAGGTAAAGGCGGCGTATCAAGTCCCGTCTTTGCTGCAGTTCAGCTGGCAAGTTAGCCCGATCGAGTGCCTCGATAGCTTGGCGGTAGGATTGCTGAGCTTTCTCACTATCTCCCAGGAAGAGAAATTCCTCTAAACCCTTTTGACTCCAGACTAAATAAGTGAAGTAGAACTGCTCTGGCTGTATTTGCTTTAGGGCTGCCTCCAGAAGTTGCACGGTAATTTCCGGTTCCCCCGCGTGGATACTTATACTAGATGTCAGGTAAGAGTAACTGGCAAACATATAAGGCTTGCGAGCAGTGATGATGCGGAAATATTCCTTGCTCAAGCCGTAACCTGTTTTATGGTCATCCCGTGCCACATAGTCACCATAGTATTGCAAAAAGGAGAGAAAGTGCCAGTTAGCAATAACATTGTTAAAGCCAAAGCCCCTGGGGGGAAGTTTTTGCATTGCTTTAAGGGTGCGATATTCCCGCTCTACCCAAGCCCGATCGGATTCTGGGGTTTGCCCTAAGGTGATGCGCCCCAAGTTCTGCTGCTGCAGAGCGATCGCTACTGTCCCCCCGATCAGTGCCACTACTAAAGGAATTAACCAATCTGGTCTCTTCATGTGCTATATTTTTACTCTACTTGCCGGTGTAGCACAGCGGTAGTGCAGCCGATTCGTAATCGGCAGGTCATGGGTTCGAATCCCATCATCGGCTTCTTCTATTCTAAACACGGTACAGGGTTGCCCCCAAGCCTCGCAGCTTTTCTTCGATGCGATCATAGCCCCGATCGAGGTGGTGGAGTCCCCGCAGTTGGGTTTCCCCTTCCGCCGCTAAACCCGCTAACACTAGGGCTGCCGATGCCCGCAAATCCGTTGCCATGACCGGTGCCCCCGATAGACTCTCTACCCCTGTAATAATGGCGACATTGCCCTTGGTGCGGATGTTTGCCCCCATGCGACAGAGTTCCGCTACGTGCTGCAAGCGGTTTTCAAATACCGTTTCTGTAATCACACTGTTCCCTTCGCTAATGGTTAGGAGTGCCATCAACTGAGCCTGCATATCCGTGGGAAAGCCAGGAAAAGGAGAGGTCTCCACCTCCACACCGCGATATTTCCCCTCCCTCCCCTGCACGTGTATTACTGTAGGGGTCTCGATCGTTACCTGCACGCCAATTTCCCGTAACTTGGCAATCAATGCCCCTAAATGCTCCGGAATGACAGGACCAAGGGTGATGTCCGAGCAGGTAATCGCCCCCGCAATCATGTAGGTACCAGCTTCAATGCGATCGGGAATGACCCTGTAGGTACCGCCGTGCAGTTGGGGAACTCCCACAATCACAATGGTCTTGGAACCAGCGCCATAGATTTTTGCCCCCAAGGTGCGACAGAAATTGGCTAAATCCACCACCTCTGGCTCCTGGGCAGCATTTTGAATCACCGTTTCCCCCTCGGCAAGGGTAGCTGCCATCATAATCGTTTCCGTTGCTCCCACACTGGGGTAATCCAGGTAGACCTTAGCTCCCTGCAAGCGCCCACCGGGACAGGAGGCATGGACAATACCGTGACTGATTTCTACCTCTGCCCCCATTGCCTGCAGACCCTTGACGTGTAAATCCACAGGACGGGCACCAATGGCACAGCCCCCCGGCAGAGGAATCTGGGCAATCCCTAACCGCGACAACAGGGGACCGATGATGAAGAAACTAGCGCGCATTTGGCTAACCAGTTCGTAGGGGGCTTGCGCACTACTTAGACAGGTGGTATCCAGGTGAATGCGTCCTGCCTCCCGCTGCACTTTGACGCCCAAGGAAACCAAAATTTCCTCCATGCGCTGCACATCCATTAGACAGGGTAGATTCTCGATCGTGCAACCCTCACTGGACAATAGAGCACCTGCCATCAATGCCAACGCCGAATTCTTTGCCCCACTGATGGGGACATGACCCTGCAGCCTTGCCTTGCCGACAATGTGCAAAACCGCCTCTTGCTTTTCTGCTACCATGGGGTGAGAGGGGGGGGACAGAGTAACGATAGGACTTTCCTCCGCACACAAGATGAACTAAATTTTAACGGATGACCACTTCTAACCAACCACAAAAATCTGACGCTGTCCTAGGGGGAAACAGTCCTACCCAAGCTGTAGTCATGGGGGGAATCCGCGGCATAGAGTACGCCCTTGCCCACACCCACACCCGCCCGCAACAACAGGAAATCCTCCAAGCCGCCCTGCAGTATGGTCGAGAAGGTATCGCTATTATTATGCAATATTTGTGTCATTCTGACAAAGATTTACGAAATTTTGCCTATAGTCTTTTACAGGAGCGCCAGGAGGCTTATATTAAGAAGGCTTTAGCCCTATTTACGCCCAGCGGCACCTATTACCTAGAACTGCAGCAGCTCCTACGCAGACGACAGTGGGAGACCGCCAACCACTGGACGCAGGCAACGGTGAGAGAACTCTGTCATGCCCCCCAGCAGGTGACGAAGAGCCACATTCTCAACTTACCCTGCCCTGATTTGCTCGTCATGGACCGCCTGTGGCGGGAAGCTAGCCACGATCGCTTTGGCTTTACGGTGCAATCCCAGATATGGCAGCAGTGCAGGCAGCTATTGTGGGATGAAAATCGCGCCCTGTCACTATTTGGCGATCGGGTAGGTTGGCGGGTGCATAACTTTTTCTTTAACACCTACCATTGGCGGCGCTGTGGGGAATTGCATTTTAGTTTACGGGCACCGCGAGGGCATCTGCCTTGGATTAACGGCATTTTTTTGGTAAAAGCAATTAACGATCGGTTATCAACTTGTCAGCAGGAAAAATGAAAGGAATTATCTTAGCGGGGGGGTCAGGCACCCGTCTCTATCCCATTACCCAGGTGATCAGCAAGCAATTAATGCCTGTCTACGACAAACCCATGATTTACTACCCCCTCTCAGTTTTGATGCTAGCAGGAATCAGGGAAATTTTAGTCATTTCTACCCCTAAAGATTTGCCTTTGTTTCGGGAACTGTTGGGGGATGGAAGGCAGTGGGGATTGCAGTTTAGCTATGTAGAACAGCCTCGACCTGAGGGTTTAGCCCAGGCATTTATTTTAGGGGAGGAATTTATCAATGGGGAGCCAGTCTGTCTCATCCTGGGAGATAATATTTTTTATGGGCATGGTCTAACAGAGATTTTGCGTTCTGCTGCTAAGTTGGAATCGGGGGGATTGGTATTTGGCTATCAGGTCAACGACCCCCAACGCTACGGTGTGATTGAATTTGACAGTCAGGGGAGAGTGATCAGCTTAGAAGAGAAACCTAGCCAGCCCAAATCCCGCTATGCCGTGCCTGGAATTTATTTTTACGACCGTCATGTGGTGGAATACGCCAAACAATTAAAGCCATCTGCTCGGAACGAGTTGGAAATTACTGACCTCAACTTAATCTATCTGCGCCAGGGCAAATTGCGGGTGGAAATTTTAGGGCGGGGCTATGCCTGGTTAGATACAGGCACCCATGCCTCCCTCCATCAAGCGGCAAACTTTGTGCAGACCTTAGAAGAAAGGCAGGGACTAAAATTAGCTTGCATCGAGGAAATTGCCTATCGCTTGGGCTATATTACTGCCGACCAACTCAAGGAATTAGCCCTCCCCCTTGCCAAAAGTTCCTACGGGCAATATCTGTTACAAATCTTACAGGATAAGCATTTTGATTTTTATCTCTAATCGCAACAATTATCAACATACTTTCTGCTCCCTGCCGCCTAAAATAAAAGTAGGGAGGTGCAGTATGGCTACAGCAAGGGAAGTCAAGGAATATCTCGCCTACTGGATGCAACTGGGGCGGAAACTGGTGATTGGCGATCGGGTCGTGCAACTCGATCGGGTGATTGCCGGCGACCACTACACTACCAGGTTTGAGGAACTTTGGCAGGAAGGACAGGCACACCCCACAACCACTTGTTTAGAGGGATCGAACGTTACTTTGCAGCAACTCCTAGCCCCCAATTACGAGCTGTTAGAATGCCCCCGCTGTGATTTACCCGTGCCCAGTGCTAGTTTAGGTCCCCGATCGGTACAGCCCTGTCCCTGCGATGACTTGAATATATGGCCCAACTTTGACACTGTGCCTCCCCACCCCCCCATCAACACCGCTAGTCAACTGCGATCGTTGCAGGAGCGATTAGGCAAATCTTGACCTGACTTTTAGGACTATTCCCGCTATGATTAAGATGGTGTGCAGTCGGAAAGTTTGGTGATGGAAAACATAAATCAAGAAGAGTTTGCCCTAGAGGAGCACTTCGAAGAAGAGGAGCTGGAGATGGAGGAACTTGTGGAGGAGGCGGAAGAGAAGCCCGCTCCCCGCAAAGGTACCCCCTACCTGATCCACCTGCAGACTAACTCTAGAATTGACATACCGACAGATATGCCGGTGATACATATTGGCAAACCCAACAGTCTGATTCCTCCTGATATTGATGTCTCAGGCTTTCCTGACTCTGACATTGTGTCTCGGGTACACGCCGACCTCCGCATCGAAGGGGATGCCTTCTTTTTTGAAGACACGGGCAGTTCCAATGGCACCTACATCAACAATGTGCCTCTACCACCGGGCAATCGCCATCGTTTGCGGGATGGGGATAGAATTTCTCTAGGTAAGGGAGACAAGGTTACCTTCCAGTTTTACAGCAGTTAAAAGTAGGGCGGGACAATGGAGCTAAAAAAAGTACTCGTTATTGATGACAGCATCATGATCCGCAAGATGGTCAAGAGTATCTTGGCTGACCAGTTTGAGGTGATTGAAGCCAGCGATGGCAAATCGGGCATTGAAACTGCCCGCAGTGTCCAGCCTGATATAATTTTGCTGGATTTCGTCATGCCCAAGTACAATGGCTACCAAACTCTGCAGGCAATGCGGCGGATTGATTCCCTCAAGGATACGCCTGTCATCATGATCTCCGGTCTGCGGGAACAGGTGGCGGAACACGTGCCAGAACCCTTTGAGGGGTTTGAATTTTTGGAAAAGCCCTTTGAAGCGGAAGTGCTCATCGATCGGATTAAAAAGCTCCTCCATGTCTCCTCTTCTCCCGCCCCTGCTCCTGCTCCTGCCCCGCCGGAGACAACCCTGCAGCAGTCTCAAGCCCTCATGGAAAAACTGGCGGCAACGGAAAACCTGCTGATCCAGGGCATAGAGAGTTTAATCCAGCGGGAAGTGGCAGCACGTCTGGCAGCAATTACCAACAAAATGCAAAAGCAAGAGGCATCCCTTGCCAACTTAGAAAAGAAAATTGAGGCTATCCTGCAACAGGTGGATAACCAAAACAAGGGACTAATGGTAATTCTACGGGAAGTAAAGGCAATTCGAGGGAACTAAATTGCGTGCTTGGCAGCGGGAGGTAGTCTCCTTACTAGCTAATCTCAAGTTTGCAATTGCCTTGCTCCTGTTAATTGCTATCTTTAGTATCCTCGGTACAGTAATTGAGCAGGGGCAGACAGTGGAGTTTTACAAGGCAAATTATCCGCTGCAGCCGGCTCTATTTGGCTTTTTGACCTACGAGCGCATTCTTGCCTGGGGACTCGATCGGGTTTACAGCACCTGGTGGTTTCTCACTTTACTGCTGTTGTTTGGGGCAAGTCTGATTAGTTGCACCATTTATCGCCAAATTCCCCTCCTGAAGGTAGCAAGGCGTTGGTTTTTTGTGCAGAAGCCCCAGACAATTCTCAAATTGCCCTATGCGGTGACTGTGCCTGCCTCTAGGTGGTCAGAGGTGATGGGGGCACTGGAGAAACGGGGTTACCGCCTGTGGCAGACAGACAACCAATTCTACGCCAGCAAGGGTTTAGTGGGAAGGTTAGGACCGATCGTTGTCCACGCCAGTATAGTGCTGATTTTAATAGGAGCAATTGGGGGGGCTTTGGGGGGGGTTACTGCCCAGGCGATGATTCCCAGTGGAGAAACAGCAGCAGTGACCAACATTACCCAAGCGGGGATGTTCAGTAAAAGGTGGCTGCCCCAGGACTGGCGCATTAGGGTAAATCGCTTTTGGATTGCCTACTCGGAGAAGGGGAAAATTGAGCAATTTTATTCTGACCTCTCCATCCTAGATAGGGAGGGTAAAGAACTCGATCGCCAAACGATCTCCGTCAATCATCCCCTGCGGTTTAGGGGGGTGACTTTCTACCAAGCCAGCTGGGACATCAGTAAACTTCGCTTTCAGTTCAATCGTAGTCCTATTTTGGAGTTGCCTCTCTCCCCCCTAGAGGCGGCATCCGGGGGGCAGAAGGTGTGGGGGACATGGCTACCTACTAAACCTGACCTCAGCGAGGGGATTTCCGTGATTGTGCCTGACCTCCAGGGCACGGTGTTGATTTTTGCCCCCCAGGGTGAACTCCTCCACACAACTAGGGTGGGGGAAACAGTAGAGGTGAATGGGATCAAATTAAAACTGGTGGAAGTGGTGGGGGCAACGGGACTACAAATCAAGGCTGACCCGGGGGTACCGATCGTGTATACGGGCTTTGCCCTGTTGATGGTGGGGGTGGTGATGAGCTATATCAGTTACAGTCAGGTGTGGGGCTTATGTCAGGGGGATATTCTCTATGTAGGGGGGAAAACCAATCGGGCCCACGTGGCATTCCATCAAGAACTAAACAGCATTCTGGCTGTCCCTAGCAACATAGAATAACAGGTGTGTGGTCACTGGGCTGGGGAAGACGGCGGGGGGCAGGGTCAATCCAGACATCCTGTACTCTGGGGACAAGGGGGAGGGAGACAAAGTGATAATCAATCCGCCAGCCCCAGTTACGACGGAAGGCACCACTGCGATAGTCCCACCAAGTGTATTGCCCTGGTTCGGGGTGAAATTGACGCAAAATATCCACAAAGCCCAGATCGAGGATGGACTGCAAAACCGATCGTTCGGCATCGGAGGCCATAATTTTGCTTTCCCTGCCAGTGGGGTCATGGATGTCCAAATCTGTCAACGCCACGTTGAAATCACCACAGAGAATGATGCGCTCCTGTTCTTTCTGGAGTTCCTGTAGATATTCCCTGAGCACCTGGAACCACTGCAGTTTGTAGGTATATTTGTCACTACCGATGGCGCTGCCGTTAGGACAGTAGAGATTGACAATAAGAATGTCATCAAGAAACCCAGCGATTACCCGTTTCTGCTCATCCCAGTGGGGAGGACAGGGCAAGATACTGGTAAACCCCCGTTTTACCGCCGTCAGTTCTCGTTTGCTGATGAAAGCCACGCCATTGTAACTTTTTTGTCCCCAAGAGTAGACATGGTAGCCCAAAGCTTGCAAAGGTTGGGTAGGAAAATCTGCGTCAGTTACCTTTGTCTCCTGCACTGCCAACAATTCCACCTGGGGATGGGCTAACAGCCAGTCCTTGACCTGGTCGAGGCGCGTGCGGATAGAGTTGACGTTCCAAGTGGCAATTTGCATCAGATACGGACGAGGGGGGCAGTAGTAGAAACCATCGCTGCCTGTACCTGCTCCACAGAGACACTAAAGGGTAAACGGTGGATGTCCGATCGGGGCTGACAGGCAATTTCCGCCACCTTTTGTAATTCCGTCAAACTGATGTTGCCTAGACCCAAATCCGCCAAGGTACAGGGGAGACCAATCTGGCGATAGAACTGCAATAGTTGTTGACGGGCAGTAGCTGCCAATTGATTGCCCTGCAACTCCTCTAGGCGTAACTGCACCAAAATCCCGTAGGCAACCTTTTCTCCATGTAACTTGTGGTGACTCTGGGGTAGATGGGTCAGAGCATTGTGAATAGCGTGGGCTGCCACTGTGCGACATTGGGCACCGCCTATACCCCCGATCAGTCCTGCCATGATGATAGTGCCATCCATGACTTCCCGCCACACCTCACTGCCTGGCTCCTCCACTGCCTGCTGCCCCTTCTGCAACAAAATATCCCGCAGGACTCGCGCTGCCTGTACTGCACTGATGACTAGGGTGGCTGCACTACTGCCACTGCTGACCGAGGCTTCATACCATTTGGCAAGAGCGTCCCCAATTCCTGCCACGATCGTTTGGGTGGGAGCAGTCACTAAAATTTCATAGTCTATCACCACTACATCGGGACACTTGTTCAGAGATACATCGTAGAGGAAAGCTCCCTCCTCGGAGTAAACATTGGTCAGCGCTGTCCACGCCGCACAGGTAGCACCGCTGGTAGGGATGGTAGCAATAGGCAAGCCACACCGATCGGCAATAAATTTAGCCGTATCCATTACCTTGCCGCCGCCAATTCCCAATAAAAAGGTAGGTTTGAGTTCCTGCACCTGTTGTTGCAATTTTTCGAGGACAGACTCACAACATTCCACGATCGGTTCACTCACCATTACCTCTGGCAGGTAGGGCGCAACCACCCCATAGGCACGCTTGCCCGCCAGTGCCAAAAGCCGTTCCCCTTTGACCGTCTCTAAAAAGGCAGGAAGAACCCCTTGACCTTTGAGAACCCGGCTAGGAGCGATCGCTAGGGATGTTGTCTGCATAAGCTTATCTGATAGATGTAGAGGAAAACTATTTTAGCATTTTGCCACCATTTGGGGGAAAGGGCAGGCGTAGGCTATCATAAAGGAAATCTTAAGCGGTCTTGGTCATGGCTCAGAAACAAGTAGTAATTGCCCCCTCCATTCTCTCTGCTGATTTTAGCCGTCTGGGAGAGGAAATTAGAAACGTGGATGCCGCTGGTGCGGATTGGATTCACGTGGATGTGATGGATGGACGGTTTGTCCCCAATATCACCATCGGTCCTTTGGTGGTGGAAGCAATTCGTCCTGTCACCCAAAAACCCCTGGATGTCCACCTGATGATTGTGGAGCCGGAGAAGTACGTACCGGAGTTTGCCAAAGCGGGGGCGGATATTATCACTGTCCATGCGGAACACAACGCCTGTCCCCATCTCCATCGTAACCTGGCGCAAATCAAGGAACTAGGGAAGATGGCGGGTGTATCTTTGAATCCTTCTACCCCCCTCAGTTTGATTGAGTACGTCCTCGATCTGTGCGACCTGGTGTTAATTATGAGTGTCAATCCTGGCTTTGGCGGGCAGAGTTTCATTCCCCAAGTTGTGCCCAAAATTGCCAAACTGCGGCAAATGTGCGATGAGCGCGGTCTCGATCCCTGGATTGAGGTGGATGGGGGTCTCAAGGCAAACAATACCTGGCAGGTGTTGGAAGTGGGAGCAAATGCCATTGTGGCAGGTTCGGCGGTCTTCAAAGCCCCTGACTATGCCCAAGCGATCGCCCAGATTCGCCACAGTAAGCGTCCTGATTTGGTAATGGCATAATGCATAAAAAGATCAGAGCTTATCTTTGCCTGGTGCCTGTATTTGGGGTGATCCCCTCCGTCATTGCTCTCTTAAAAGACCAAGAGGGACAGGTGAAAGAAACAGCAAAGGTATCTCTGGTCTTGTTTTTTGTTTGGTTGAGTAGTTATCTGGCTTTGGGGGGAAGCAGTAATCCCGAAACTTTTAGTCAAATCCCTGGCGTGTTGATGAAGGCAACGATCGGGTCTTTCTATTTTGCTAGCTCGGTGTGGCTGATGTATCGCGTCTGGCGCAACAAGCCCATTCAACTACCCAAGCCTGAGGACGAATGATATGCCTATCAACCAGTTCTGCCAGGGTTGTTAACAGTGGCGAGGCTTTCTGGTTTTGGGTCTACAACACCTATGCCAGAAGCGATCGTTATTATCTTTTGCCCGCTTTTTTCGCCGAGCTAATCGTCGTAGGGGTCATCCTCAAAAGCGATCGGTTTTACTTCTATCTTCTGGGACTGACTTTTAACTTGGCGCACGGGCACAGTTTTGAGGGAATTGCGCAGGGCGGACAAAACATCGGAGGATTGTTTTATTTCGATGGCATTCACCTGTTTGAGGACTAATTCGGGGTCAATGCCGGCAATAATGTCTTTAATTGCTTGGGGGGGAAGAGCACGATCGAGGCGTTGCAGACGGCGGACAATTGCTTCCTCAAAGGGCAGTTCTGCTTGGGGGGGATACAGTGCTCTACCATCGTTGCCAGTCATGACAGGGGGGCGGGGAAACTTCACAAACACTGGTTGCGTGAAATGGGGGTGGCGAATCATCAATTCCCCCTTGGGCAGGGTAGCCAATTTATTTTTCACCGCCGCTGACAAATTGCTGTAGCCAGGCGTAGAAATCTCTTCCATATCCATCCGCCCGTAGAGGGAAGTACCACAGTTTCCCACAATTCTTTTATGCACCTGGGAGCGAAATTGTTGCGCCGAAAATAGCACCTCCCCCAGATAACGCCCTCGCTCGGAAATATCCAACAAAGTCCGCCTTAAATAGGTATCCCCCGTATCTGTACCCGCATATTTGTTCAACTCGTCCACAAAAATTATGACCCGCTCCACCCCCAGGGCATTTAACTCTAATAACTCCCGAATTTTGCTTACCACCCTGGTAAAAATCAAGTCCTGAGCAGCTGCTTCCAGGTTAGCCACATCAATCACATAAATCGTATTCTTTTGGAACTTACCCCAGGGTAAATCCCTAACTTGTGCATCATTGCCCACCAAGCCCTTACACCTATTAGTGATATTCAGCAGGCGGTTGCGCACCTTGTAAATAGTCGCCAAATGATGGCTATGCCACTCCTTTCTATTCTCTGCCTGTAGGGACTCAATCACCCTTTGAAACCACTCTTCCAACGTCACAAAATCCGTAACTTTCACCCCCTCTGTATAGCGTATATCAGGATGATTGATCACCTTTTCTTCGATCAAAGACAACAGGGCATCCGCCTTGGCATCAACGTCATCTTTATTTAGTAAAACCTCCGCGTATTCAAAAATCTCCTTTAGTCCCCACCGCAGGGGGAACACTTTGTCGATGAGATCGGGATGGGTGCGCAAAGTATTGAGGTTGATGCCATCAGGTTTATAGGGGGCATAGTAACAGACATTCTCAAAGGGCGTAGGAGGAATCCCTAATTTTTTGTAAATCTCCAGCTCTTCTTCCGACAGACTCTCCTTGGGGGGCAAATCCAAGTACAGTAAATCCGGTCCCTTAACATTGAAAAAGACAGCCGCAACGCCTTTGTCATCGCGATCGGGATAGTAATGGGTAAAAATACTTTTAAGCAGAAATTCCACCAGGGAAGTTTTGGTTGCCAAGCCCGATATCCCTGTGATATTGAGGTGGGCAGCTTCGGGTCCCAGCAGAAAATCCGCATCCAAATAGACAGGGGATTGCCTCCCCCCTTTGACATAGACCCCTACCGGAATTCCCCTCCCCTTATCCACATACTCCTTCATCCCCAGGGAAATCAGGACATCCTCATCCGCCGCCAGATAGACAGGACCAATGGGGACAGGCTGCATAGGCTCCTCTGGCTCCATGCGCAGGACAGCCGCCTTAAAAGTGCGAATCTCAGGACGTTTGGTGGGAGCGCTATCTGCCAGGTGGGGATTTTGATCGGAGCCAATGTAGTCATAGAGGGCTGAGACAAGGTCAGTATAGCTCTTCGCCTCCGTAACGATGCCGTAGATATGCCAGTAGTCCGCCTGCTTGTAGAACTGCCGCTGGGAAGGTTGGGGTACTGTTACCCGCACGATCGTGCCAATGCCCACAGGGGAATCCCACTCCGTCCAGAAGTAGAAGGTGTCAGGGGTACTGGGGTACTGTTCCGTGGCAAAAACCCGCCCCACTAGCCTGGCTTGCTCCGCCTGGACAGACCGATCGGTTAACTCCTCTGGGGAAGGACTACTGGGCATTATTGACTAACCCTGTCTTGCCTTGTACTTGGGATTAGTTTTACAGATAACATAAACTTTACCCCGCCGCCGCACCACTTTACAGTCAGGGTGACGCTTCTTAACAGATTTGAGGGAGCTGACAACTTTCATGGGTACTTACTGCTAAAACACAATTAACCATATTACCACTAGGAGGGATATTTTAAGAAAGCCCCCTTTGCGTTTATCATGGGTGTACTCATAGCTATAGCCCGTTATGAATTCCGACATCAAAATTGTTGAACCCACTGGCAGGTTGGATATTACCAATGTTGCTAAGTTTCGCCTAGAAATATCGGGCGTAGTCGCCCTTAAACCCAAGGTCATCATTATTGACCTCAAGGACGTGACATTTATGGACAGTTCCGGTCTGGGAGCGCTGGTCTCTGCCCTCAAAACCGCCCGCTCGTCCCAATGTGAACTCTACCTCTGCTCCCTCAATGAACAGGTGCAAATGCTGTTTAACCTAACCAGTATGAGCAAAATTTTCAAGATTTATCCCGATCGGGAAAGCTGCCTGAAAGAGCTAGGGGTGGCTAAGTAGGTTGTGCTGCGACAGGCTCAGCAGGCGGGGTAGGAACTAGGTAAAGTAGAGTTCCACAATGGCGAGGTCATCTTCTAGTTTCATGTCCTTGACCTGCTGCAGCATAGCCCCCAGTCCGTGAGAATTGCTACTAAGGGTTTTAGTCAGTTCCTCTATACCCCATATCCCCCCCTCTGGTTGCGGAATTTCATAAGCTCCGTCGCTAAATATATACAGCCGACTGGGGATGGGCACTGCCACTGCTGCCGAGGTATACTCAGCTACGGGCACAAGACCAATAGGCAAACTAGGCATTCCCAAATGTTGCGTACCTTGGGCATTAACTAAAATAGCAGCCGGATGCCCCGCACTGGCGTAACTTAACTGCCTCTGCCTGCGGTCATAGACTCCATACCAGATAGTAAAATACATATCCTGGTGATTTTCCATGGGGAAAGCCTCATTGAGTTTAGTCAGGACTGCCTGGGGTTGGGTTAAGTCAATGGCAATAGCATCCGATCGGGCACTGCGCAATAGGTTCTGTACCGACACCGACAACAAAGCCGCTCCCACCCCATGCCCCGACACATCCAGGACATAGACAACCAGATGTTCCGTATCCAACCAGAAGTAGTCAAAACAGTCCCCCCCCAATTGAATAGAGGGCAGAAAATAGGACCGGGTTTTTACTTCTCCCTCCAGTTCGGCAGGCAATAACGATCGGACATAGCGGGCAGCCTGTGCCAGTTCCTCCTCCAAAATGCGTTTTTGCCGTTGCAGTTCGCGGTTTGCCTTGTTGAGACGGATACCCGCTCGTACTCTCGCCCGCAGTTCACTGGGATTAGCGGGCTTAGAGAGAAAGTCATCCGCCCCATTCTCCAAACCCTTTACCAAGTCACTAACTTCATCCCTAGCGGTAAGCAGAATAAAGTGGGTATGCATCAATTCAGGGTCAGATTTCACCTGGCGGCAGACCTCCAGCCCGTTCATCTTGGGCATATTCCAGTCACAGATAATGAGAGCAGGGATAACCTGTCGTGCTAGCGCCAGTCCCTGTTTACCGTTTTCCGCCTGCATAACCTCATACCCCTCCCTGGCTAAGGAACGGGAAATGATCAAACGGGCAGAAGGGTCATCATCAATGATGAGAATACGAGTCATTTACTCTACTTGGAAGGACTTGACGACCTGTTCAAACATATCTTTCACTTTTCCCCAGCGGTTTTCGGGGGCAGAAATATCCAAGGTGTAGAGGCGGCGGTTGTTGGCAGTTACCGATACGAGGTCGTGGCGCTGTCTGCCGTTGCCTAAATCGATCGCGTACTCTAGGAGATAATATTCCCTGCCATTGAATACCTGACTGGTGGCACTGACCAACTCTGCTTTGCGATTGGACTCAGGGGGAGCAATAATTCTGTCCCGCACCCGTTCCCCTACCGCCTGGGGTGAGCCTAGATCCGCCAGCTTCTGGACACTTTTTAGTTCGCCAATCACAACGGATACATTCTCAAGGGGTTGAATTATATCATGGAACAGGACATCGGCACCACCCTGCACAGATTTTTGTACCCAGCCGTTGGGATAAAGGAAGCGATAGCCATCCTTAACATCACTGTAGGGCAACAAGCCACTAGTGGGGGAAACGCAACCCCCCAACCAGAAGGCAAGAACAACTGCCGTCAATGCCCCTATCCACTTTTTAATCATACCCTTGTGCTCCAGTCGACTAAACTAGCATATCCTATGACAACAAGAAATTCCCAGTCATCCCTGCAGGAGGCTCAGAGGTCACGGGCTTTAGCAATTCTCACCCGCCTCAAGCAAATCTACCCCACTGCCTCCTGTACCCTTAACTACGCGACACCAGTGCAACTGTTGGTGGCAGTGATTCTTTCTGCCCAGTGTACGGACGAACGGGTGAATATGGTTACTCCCGCTCTGTTTGCCCGCTTCCCCGATGCCTATGCCCTCGCCCAGGCTGACCCCGCAGAGGTGATGCAGCTGATTCGATCGACGGGGTTCTATCGCAACAAGGCTAAGCACATTCAAGCCACCTGTCGGATTTTGGTGGAAAAATACCAGGGACAAGTGCCCCCCAGCATGGAACAGCTGTTGGAATTGCCGGGAGTGGCGCGCAAGACTGCCAATGTGGTGCTCGCCCATGCCTTTGGCATCAACGCTGGGGTGACGGTGGATACCCATGTGAAACGGTTGTCCCAGCGCTTAGGTTTTACTACCAGTGATGACCCCCTCAAAATTGAACAGGACTTGATGGCACTGTTGCCCCAGGCAGACTGGGAGAATTGGTCGATGCGGCTCATTTATCACGGGCGGGCGGTCTGTAATGCCAGAAAACCGCAGTGCGATCGGTGTGCCTTGGCTGATCTCTGTCCCAGTGCAACGACAGCTGATTCTAGGGTCATAGGGAGTAGAGCCTACCGAAGCTCAGGTTTGCACAAGCAACATAACCCAGGGTAGAAGGGGAATAAAGACAGAATCTTGCTATGATTGCTACAGTTGTCACTAGGTATGTATGTACATTGTCCAAGTTGCCACGGAGTGTGCCCCAGTAATTAAGGCGGGGGGTCTAGGAGATGTGGTCTATGGGCTGAGCCGGGAGGTGGAACGGCGCGGTCACTGTGTTGAGGTGATTCTCCCCAAGTATGACTGTATGCGCTATGACCATATCTGGGGTCTGCACGTCGCCTATCAGGATATGTGGGTGCCCTGGTATGGGGGGGCAATTCACTGTACGGTGTTCTGTGGCTGGGTGCATGGTCAGCTGTGTTTCTTCATTGAACCCCACTCTGGCGACAACTTTTTTAATCGCGGGCATTATTACGGTGCTCTCGATGACCATATGCGCTTTGCTTTCTTTAGTAAGGCGGCGCTGGAATTTCTCTTAGTGACGAACAAACGCCCTGATGTCATTCACTGCCACGATTGGCAAACGGGGCTGCTGCCGGTCATGCTCTACGAGATTTACAAGTATCACGGAATGTGGAATCAGCGGGTGTGTTACACTATCCACAATTTCCGTCACCAGGGGGTATGCGGTCCTGAGCCTCTGTGGGGTACGGGTCTCAACCGTGAGGATTACTATTTCCACTGGGATCGTTTGCAGGATAATCGCCATCCCACTGCTATCAACTTTATGAAGGGGGGGATTGTCTATTCCAACTACATCAACACGGTGTCCCCCCACCATGCCTGGGAAGCCCGCTTTAGTGATATTGGCTGTGGTTTGCAACCCACTTTGGAAGTACACCATGTCAAGTTCGGCGGTATCCTCAATGGGGTGGACTACAGTGTGTGGAATCCGGAAATCGATCGTTATATCCCCCACCACTACAATATTGACACGATCGAGGAAAAAGAAAAGAACAAGAAGGCGCTGCGGGAAAGACTGCTGCTCAAAGACGACCCCGATAAACCGATCGTATGCTACATCGGCAGACTGGATGAGCAAAAGGGTGTCCATCTGGTGCACCATGCTATTTACTATGCCCTGGGCAAGGGGGCGCAGTTTGTTTTACTGGGGTCAGCAACGGAACACCACATTGGCACTTGGTTCTGGCATGAAAAACAATATCTCAACAATAACCCTGACTGCCATTTGGAGATTGGCTTCAATGAGGAGCTATCCCATTTGATCTATGCCGGGGCAGATATTATCATCGTGCCTAGTAATTATGAACCCTGTGGCTTGACCCAGATGATCGGGCTGAAATACGGCACTGTGCCTGTAGTGCGGGGTGTAGGGGGTCTGGTGAACACGGTCTTTGATTGGGACTATGACACCTATCATCCCCCCGAAGAGCGCAATGGCTTTGTCTTTTTCCAAACGGACTGGCAAGCCCTGGAATCTGCCCTCGGTCGCGCAATTGCTCTGTGGAAAAACGATCGGGATACCTTCCGTCAGTTGCAAATCCAAGGTATGAAGTACGACTATTCCTGGCGCATTCCGGGCGAAAAATATCTGGGGGTGTATGACTATATTCGGGTGCATTGATGCAACAACTGCTCTATCGCGAAGTACCAACCCCTGATACGCAAGCTGTGCTGGAGTGGCTCTGGCATAGCTATACTCCCCCTGTGGGCAAAAAAATTAGAACAACTAGTGGTTGTCTGCTGGAAGATGGCAATGCCCAGCTCTCTGTCTTTCTCTGGTCTGTGCAACGATCGACTTATTTGAAGGTGTTTCGCTGGAGTCAGACGCAATACAGAGAAGAGAAAAGGGTTGTACAAGCACTAGATAGGCAAATTAGAGAAGCCTTTCCCTTTCGCTTTCCTCAGCTGCCTATGCGATCGGGGAGGTCTATCTTTGCCGATTTGGAGGCCTCCTATCCCCGCACAGTGGCCTATTTTCAAAAATTCCCCCAAGGAGAGTTTGACTTGGAAAGGGTCTACTGGTGGGAAAAACGCTGGCGGCAAATTTGTGCTTCGACAAACTCAGCATGGGGCAAGCTCACTCGCTCCCCAGGCAGGGAAGGTGAAGTCCTTGTTAGAACAGATGACACTGTAGAACCTGAATACGACTTGATTTGTGTGGGGGGCGCTCTAGGGGCAATTCACAGCGCTATGATGGCAAAATTGGGCTATCGGGTCTGTGTGATCGAGCGTCTGCCCTTTGCCCGTATGAATCGAGAATGGAATATCTCCCGATCGGAATTGCAGCGTTTAGTTGACATTGGTCTGTTTACAGAGGCGGAGTTGGAAGCTGTTATCGCGAGGGAATATAAAGACGGTTTTCACAAGTTTTTTGATGGCAATAATCCCCCCCATTTGCGCTCCCCTGTTTTACACACTCCCACTGTTTTGAATATCGCCATTGATGCCCAAAAACTCCTGGCACTCTGCGGTGACAAGTTGCAACAACACGGGGCGGTAATCCTCGATCGCACAGAATTTCAGCGGGCGGTAGTGGGTGAGGGGGGGGTAGTAGTCTATGGTCGCCAGGGGGAGACAGAGCTAAAAGTTACAGGTCGGCTGTTGATTGATGCCATGGGTTCCGCTTCCCCGATCGTAGCGCAGATCAATGCGGGGCGACCTTTTGACAGTGTGTGTCCGACGGTGGGGGCAGTGTTGCGCGGTCTTGACCCTGTAGTATGGGATTGTGACTACGGCGATGTCCTCAACAGTCACGGCGACATTTCTAGGGGGAGGCAGTTGATTTGGGAGTTATTCCCCGGCAGAGATGATGAAATCACAATCTATCTTTTTCACTATCATCACATTCACCCCGCTAATCCTGGCTCTCTGTTGGAGATGTACGAAGACTTTTTCACCATCCTGCCCGAATATCGCCGCTGTGACCCCGATCGGTTGACCTGGATCAAACCCACTTTTGGTTATATTCCTGGCTATTACAGTTTGAGTAGAGAATCCCGCGTAGTATCCCATGACCGTGTGTTGGCAATTGGGGATGCCGCTGCTTTGCAGTCACCTTTAGTATTTACGGGCTTTGGTTCTCTGGTACGCAACTTACCACGACTGACAGAGCTACTCGATCGTGCTCTCAGGGAGGATTTGCTCGGTGCAGAATTCCTGCAGGAGATCAACGCTTTTCAAAGCAATGTGGCAGTCACCTGGTTGTTTTCTCGCGGTATGATGGTGCCGACAGAGAGTTTGCTGAGGGAACCACTCCCCCCCCAACGCATTAATACCATCCTCAACACCTTTTTTGCCGTCATGGCAGAAAGTAAGCCAGAGGTGAGCGATCGGTTTATCAAAGACCGTGTTGATTGGCTGACATTTAACAGTTTGGCCTTGAAAGCAGCTTATAAGAACCCGCTACTAGTCCTATGGATTTGGCAGATGGTGGGCACAAAAGACATTCTGCGGTGGTTGCGTAGTTATTGGGAGTTCACCTGGTCAGCACTCCTAAACTGGCTCTGTCGTCCTTGGTTACCCGCTTTAGTACAGAATCTACCTGATTGGTTGAGAAAGAGATTTATCCGATCGTGGTGGCGACTTCTGTGCTGGAGTTATGAACTAACTCGATTGTAGGTTGGGATTCCTGGCTTACAGTCATGCGAGCCAATATACGGCAGCTCCGCTGAATGGGTGGAATAATTCATGTACGACAACATCTGCAAGTACCTGGCAGAGACCTATCCAGAGGACATAGCGAAGTGGCTGCTCGGTCAACCCATTCCCCTGGTGCATCTGCCAACCCGCGAGCTAGCCCTAGAACCAATCCATGCCGACTCCCTCATCCTGCTAAAATCCGCTACCCCTTCAGAAAACTTGATACTACACCTGGAATTTCAAACCAAACCTGACCCTGCCATTCCCTTCCGAATGCTTGATTACTGGACAAGGGCAAAGCGGAAATTCCCCCATCACTACCTCAAGCAGATAGTCATCTATTTAACTCCCAGGGATACTGCTGTGGTGTATCAAAACTACTACCAAGAAGAGAGGACGAGGCACGAGTTCGACATAGTGCGTTTATGGGAGAGGGAGGCATCAGCTTTGTTGGACAATCCAGGCACACTGCCCTTTGCTGTGTTGGGGCGCAGTGGCAACAGGGAGGAAACTCTGCAGGCGGTAGTCAACAGGATAGAGAAGTTGGATAACCAAAGGGCGAGGAGAGAGCTGGCAGCAGCTAGTTATGTTTTGGCAGGTTTAGTTTTGAGGGATAATGTCATCAGGCGGATTTTAAGGAGTGAAATGATGCGGGAGTCAGTGACTTTTCAGGCAATCTTGGAAGAAGGCAGGCAGGAAGGATTACAAAGAGGAGAGTTTCGAGGCAAACAGGAGTTGCTCAAGCGTCTTATCAGGCGCAAATTTGGGGCACTGCCCCCTACTGTAGTGACGCAGTTGGAGAATTTATCTTCTGCCCAGTTGGACGAGTTGGGAGAGGCAATCTTGGATATGCAATCTACTTCCGATTTGGAAGGCTGGCTAGGTCAAAAGGTTAACTCCCGCTAAGTAGCCCCTGTGAATGTACGACAACATCTGCAAGTACCTGGCAGAGACCTATCCAGAGGACATAGCGAAGTGGCTGCTCGGTCAACCCATTCCCCTGGTGCATCTGCCAACCCGTGAGCTAGCCCTAGAACCCAAAAGTGTTGAATCTTCGCAACAGAAATTAACATTAGACGTCGGATTTACCCTACTAGAGACTCAACCCCTAAGATTTGCATTACAATACTTTCCTATTTCTATCTGTAAATATCGTAATTTGTCCATGAGTTCATAGGTTTTACTTTGACCTATATTTAACAACTTAAGCAGTAAATAACTAATCAGTACAACATAGATTTGTAGTCGCACTCCATTCTTATTCTTTGTGATTATGCTCTCCAATTTCAAGTGCATCTTCAATTTGCCAGCGTAGACGATAGGCTTTCTTGATTTCCTCGTCACTCATATTTTGCACATTAGTAGCTAGTCTATACTCAATGTTATCTTCTTCATTAAACAATTGAACCCCCGTACATTAGGATTGTCTGGATTGAGTTTCATATTATTTCTAATCCTTACAATAAACAATGTATGTCTCTGGCACATTTCATCCACTAATTTCCAAGAACCAAAACCTCTATCCATGATGCCAAAGGCATCCTCTGGTATCGTTCCGATGACAAGATTGCCAATTTTTTGGTCATTAGTTTGCCCAAAAGTAATTATTTCATTACCAATGTTACCTGGGTTTATATCAAAGCAAAGAGATAGTTTACTTGTTAAAGTTATGATGGTAGAATCCAGAGGAAATAAATACTTAAATTCTCCGTAGTTTTGTCTTTTAAGGCGCTGTTGCAACTCTCTTAAAATGCGTTGAAATGGTTCAGTACTACGATGCTTACAGACTTTACAAAAGGTAGATTAGATATATCCACCCTAAAGCCGAGATGATCTAAGAGAAAGAATAAGCCCCTCATTGTGAAGATTCTTGCATCCAAAGTAAAGTCTATCCAGATAAGGACAAAGAGTTGAGAATCCAGAACAGGATAATCATTTTGGGGCATAAGTCTTAGCAAGGGCTTGATAAGTTGCCAAAGTTGTTTTAAGATAAGCTCAAATTTGTTTGCTATTTCTCAGAGCTAGGAGACCATTTCTGGCTCCTTTTTTTCTACCTCTTTCCTGACATTCAACACTTCTAATCAAGTGGGGATACCAAAGCATAAAAAACCTGCTGCCGAACTTTCATGCAAAGCATCTCTAGTCAGATCACCAGTTCTAGTATCAGACTGCCAAGTTAGAGGTGTGTCGATATTGTTCTTTAAGTATTGTTCTATCTGATCTGCAGCTAGATTTGGCATTCTACATTCTTGGGAGACTTCCTCATTTTGCAGTAAAGATATGTCATCTCTGTCGACTAGGTCAACTCCACAGATATATCCATACTCTGTTTCTCCTAATATCACCTGGACTGCTCCTTTTATAGGTTTAGAGAACGCTGTGTACTTTTGATTGTGTATATCTGTCAGTTCTAGTTTGCAGTTAACAAGCTTTGGCTCTAGCCTTTGACAGACAAGCTCCTGTTAGTAAACCTGATTAGATTTTTCTCTAGTATTAAAGTAAGGGATTACTATCAAAGGTAAACCTGGCATTGCCATTAGGTAGCAGTGTAAGCAAGAAGCCTGTAGCCCTGCTTTTGATAACAAGACCCAGGGGCTTAGAAGGAAATTTAATCTGATCTGAACTAGGTAAATCAACTTTGACTACTTCTATCATAGTTTACCATTGCCTCTCCCTAACTAGTAGCTGTAAAGACTACTAAACCCAGGACACCAATGAAAACGACCAAAGCATAGAACTGCGCCCGACCGCTCTCAAAGTATTTCAAGCCCTCCCCTGTAATGAGAGTAATTAAACCTGTGAGGTTGACTACCCCATCCACAATGCGGGCATCCACTTCCAATACCTGCCGCGATAACCGCCGTGACCCCTGCACAAACAGGAAGTCATAAATTTCATCAAAGTACCACTTGTTTTTGGAAAGTTGATACAACGGCTCGATCGTTTTCGCCACTTTGTCAGGGTCAATTTTCTTGAGGGCAAAGGTCAAGATAGCGATCGTGATTCCCACCAGAGCAATCCCCACCGAACTACCTGCCATCACTGCAAATTCCTGTAACTCTTTTGGCGGCAGCATCTTAAATCCTGTTACTGCCTCTACTGCTTCCCCAGGAGCATGGATGAAAGCTTCAAAGTAATTACCAAAGGGTGTGCCCACGAGACCGATAAAGATAGAAGGAATAGCCAAAGTTACTAAAGGCAGGGTCATAGTCCAGGGGGATTCATGGGGCTTATGGCTGTGGTGCCCGTGTCCTTCCTTCTTGCTGCTACCGTTTTCCCGCTTCACCATCTCTACAAGATGATGGTCCGTACCCCTGAACTCCCCTTCAAAGGTCATAAAATACATCCGAAACATATAGAAAGCAGTAATCCCCGCCGTCAGCCAGCCCACCAACCACAGGGCAGGATTAGCCTGAAAAGCGGCATCCAAAATTTCGTCCTTGGACCAGAAGCCTGCCAAGGGGGGAATCCCACAGATTGCCAATGTCCCGATCAGAAAGGTGGCTGCAGTAATGGGCATATATTTGCGCAAGCCCCCCATCACCCGCATATCCTGTGCCACCGCTGGGTCATGCCCTACCACTTCTTCCATGCCGTGAATAACGGAACCCGAATTCAAAAACAGCATTGCCTTGAAGTATGCGTGGGTCATCAAGTGGAATAAACCTGCCCCGTAGGCTCCTACTCCCATTCCCATCATCATGTAGCCCAGCTGGGACACCGTTGAGTAAGCCAAGCCCTTTTTGATGTCGTTCTGGGTAATCGCAATACTTGCCCCCAGAAAAGCGGTGAAAGCTCCCGTCCAAGCGATCGTGTTCATTGCCCCGGGCAGGTGCTCAAAGACAGGGAACATCCGCGCCACCAGGAAAACTCCCGCTGCCACCATCGTTGCCGCATGGATGAGAGCTGAAATAGGGGTAGGACCTTCCATCGCATCGGGCAGCCAGACGTGGAGGGGAAACTGTGCCGACTTTGCCGCCGGTCCCATAAAGACCAAAATGCCAAACAAGGTAGCCAGTCCCACACCGATTGTGCCGTTTTCCAGCGCCTGTTGCAGTCCTTCCCCAATGGCTTCGAACTCAAAACTACCCGTGAGCCAGTACAAGCCCAGCATCCCTAGGAGCAAGCCGAAGTCCCCCACCCGGTTAGTGACAAAAGCCTTTTGGCAGGCATGGGCAGCGGCAGGACGATCGTACCAGAAGCCAATGAGGAGGTAGGAACACATCCCCACCAGTTCCCAGAAGATGTAAATCTGGACGATATTGGGGCTGATGACTAACCCCAGCATGGAGGAGCTAAACAGACTGAGGTAGGCAAAAAAGCGGACGTAGCCAGGGTCATGGGCCATGTAGCCATCGCTGTAAATCTGGACGAGGAAAGCAATAGTCGTCACCACCACCAGCATCATGGCGGTCAAATGGTCGATCACAATGCCCATAGTGAGGTGGAAATCCCCTGCCCTTGCCCATTCAAACGTCCAGAGGTAGGGTTCATGTCCTTGGAGTTGACTTACCAGCAACGCCACTGATAGTACAATCCCCGCCCCCGTAGCTGTCAGAGTTAGGAGGGCAGCTAGTTTTTTCTGCTGACTGGTAAATTTGCCGAAACTAATCAAGCCCAATCCTAGAATCAGAGCCGCTACCAGCGGTAAGACAGGGATGAGCCAGGCGTAGGTGTAAGCCAATTCCATCGTTAACTCATGCAATCCACTGTTGTCCAGTGTACACCACCAGCTAGGTACAGTTACTTTTTTTCACATTTCCCTCAAAATTACCCCGCCAGGCTTAAACAATTGTTTAATTTTTGCTAGGGAGAGTTCTAATTGGGAAACTGGCACGAGCTGCCTTCAATGTTGGGTCACCTTTTTCCTAGCCACTGTGGACACCACGATCGGTATCATCCATCTCCCTGGGGAGGGGTATAGGCTATCTCTTTTTCCTTAGCTCTGCTTTTACTCTGGCAAAAACTATGGGGGACAACCAGGAGGCAGGTCGTCTCTCTGCCCGTATCGATGAGGCAATGGTGGCAAAAATCCTGGCAGAAAAGCACCCCCTATGGAACTAGGAGGTGGAATACGCCACTGTGCCCAGTGGGACAGTTTGTTTAGTTCGAGTTTGAGCCTATTGGAGTCTGCCTACCTACTTTTAGCCTTCTCGATCGCGTTGGCAATGAGGGTGTTGACAGCATCTATTCCTTCCCAGCCGTGAATTTCTGTCACCTTCTTTTCCAGGTTCTTGTAGGTACGGAAGAACTCGGCAATCTCTTCTAGGCGGTGGGGGGCAATGTCGTTGAGGCTCTTGACGTGGTTGTAGCGGGGGTCTTTGAGGGGCACGCAGAGGAGCTTCTCATCCCGATCGCCGCTGTCAATCATGATCAGCATTCCCAGGGGGCGGGCAGGCACGATGCAGCCAGGAAAAGTGGGTTGGTCCATCAATACCAAGCCATCGATGGGGTCACCGTCATCCCCTAGGGTGTTAGGCACAAAGCCATAGTCGTAGGGATAGCTGACAGCAGAGTATAAAACCCGATCGAGGGTAAAGGCATTTAGTTCCTTGTCAAATTCATATTTGTTTTTGCTGCCGGCGGGAATTTCAATTACCAAATTCACTACACCGGGTTTCGGTTGGGGCGGGATCAGCTTTAAGTCCATAGCTACTCCATGTGAGACACCTAAAGTATAGTGCCACAGATTGACTGCTATAGCCGCATGGGCGATTTCTTTGCTATTTTGGAGCAAGGGATGGGGTATGATTTCTGCAGTACAAATTCGCCACGATGGATGCCCAGTACAAGCCCAAGGTTCTGGTAGTTGACGATGAGGCTCTCAATCTCCAGCTAATTGAGCGGATACTCCACCTCCGCTACCAGGTTTTTACTGCCGACAGCGCCATCACTGCCCAGGCTATTTTAGAGCAAGAAGCAGAAATGGCTGTTGTCATCTCTGACCAGAATATGCCTCAGATGACAGGGACGGAATTTTTGACCCAGGTGGCGGAGTCAAAGCCCGATACTATCAGAATTTTGATGACAGCCCGTACTGATACGAAAGACCTCATCGAGGCAATCAACAACAGTCAGATTTTTAAGTTTATTCCCAAACCCTTTAAGCGGGAACATCTCCTCAACATTGTCGACCAGGCTGTGGAAACCCACCGTCTGCTGCGCGACCGTACCCGCAGTCTTAGGACTACCCTCGACCAAGTTGAAGCTCGCTACCAACGCCTGTTTGAAAATGCCCTGGAGGGGATATTTTTTGCCGATGCCCAAGGGGTGTTCCAGTTGATAAATCCCGTCATGGCGCAGACCCTAGGCTACAGTAATCCTGCGGCTCTCCTAGAAAATTCTGCCTCTCTAGCACAGTTTTTCCTCTCCCCAGAGACATACCAAGCATTTCTCGTCCATCTCCAACAGGGGCAGGGGGTGTCTGATTTTGAAACGGAGTTCCGCCGCCGCGATGGGCAAAAGATTTGGGTATCTCTCACAGTCCGATCGGTCTGTAATGAGCAAGGGGAGCTGGAAAGTATAGAGGGCTTTGTGCAGGATATTACGCAGCGCAAGCGGGCAGAGGCGGGTATCCAGATGTTGCAGACAGTAGTCCTAGAGGCAGGCAGTGCTCCTGACCTCAATACTGCCCTTCGTGTGGTGTTACAGCATGTCTGCGAATACACGGGCTGGTGGATCGGGGAGGCGTGGCTACCCAGTCTCGATCGGCAAACCCTGCAATTTTCCACCGCTTGGTATACCCCCCACAGAAACCTGGAGGAGTTCCGCAAACTCAGCTATGACCTCATTTTTGCCGGCAGCGACAATCTCATCGCCCAGGTATGGCGCCAGGGGGCGCCGCAGTGGCTTTGGCAACTAGACAAGGTTTCGGTGCAAGTGTTACCCCGCCGCGATGCCGCTGTGCAACAGGGTATCAGGGGCTGTCTGGCACTGCCCATCCGATCGAAGCAAAATGTGGTGGCGGTTTTAGCCTTCTTTATGCCCCAGGTCATTGACCAGGACAGTCGCCTAGTGGGGTTGATCAACACGATCGCGACACAGTTGGGGGCGATTTTTCAGCGCAAACGGGACGAGGCGGAGATTCTGCGCATGAACCAGGAGCTTGCCTTAGCACGGGACCAAGCCTTGGAAGCCAGCCGTGCCAAGAGTGCTTTTATGGCAACTATGAGCCATGAACTGCGTACGCCCCTAAATGCCATCATTGGCTATAGTGAGATGCTGCAGGAGGATGCCCGCGATGACGGCAGGGAAGATATGGTGGCAGACCTACAGAAAATCCACAGTGCGGGTAAACAGCTCCTGGAACTGATCAATGATATTCTGGACATCTCCAAGATTGAAGCGGGCAAAATGGAGGTCTTCCCGGAGGAGTTTGCCATCCCTGACCTGATTCGCGAAGTTGTGGATGTTGTCCTGCCGGCGGTGCAAAAAAACCACAACGAGTTGCGGGTTGCCTGCGATGAAAGTATTGGCACTATGTACTCCGATATGGCAAAGGTGCGGCAGTGCCTGGTCAATCTCCTCAGTAACGCTGCCAAGTTCACCCACAATGGCATCATCTCCCTGGCAGTCGAGCGGCGGGAAGCCACCAATGGGGCATGGGTGAGTTTCATTGTGCAGGACACGGGGATCGGGATGTCAGAGGAAACTATGAGCAAACTGTTTCGCCCCTTTACCCAAGCAGATAATTCCACAACTCGCAGGTACGGAGGGACGGGGCTAGGGCTAGCCATTACCAAGCGCTTTGCCCAGATGATGGGGGGGGACATCACAGTGGAAAGTGAACTCAATGTTGGCTCTACCTTCCGTCTTTACCTACCCGCCTCTCTACAGAAAAAGGAGAAAAGAGTAGAAACACCCCCCCCTGTCAAGCTGGAAGACGACCAGCCCCAACCCCACCAACCAGTGGTACTGGTAATTGACGATGACCCCTACGTCCATGACCTCCTGAAGCGATTTCTCAATAAGCATGGCTTTGCCGTCAAAATGGCCTTTAACGGTCTGGATGGCATTCGCCTGGCGCGGGAGGTTATGCCCTCTGCCATTACCTTGGATGTGGTGATGCCGGGGATGGACGGCTGGAATGTGCTCGGTATCCTAAAAGCTGACCCCAAAACCTGCCATATCCCAGTGATTATGCTCACGATCGATGGGGCAAAGGAGAAGGGCTATGCCCTGGGGGTAAATGACTTTTTAACCAAACCCATCAATCGCAACCGCCTGTTGAGTGCCTTGCAGAAGAGCTGCGGCAGTGAAAGCCTGCAGAACCGACGGATTTTACTAGTAGAAGATGAACCTGATGCCCGTCATGTCCTGCGGTGGATGCTGGAAAAGGAGAACTGTGTTGTCTGGGAGGCAGATAACGGTAAAACCGCCCTTGATAAAATTGCCCAAGCCACACCTGATTTGATTTTGCTGGACTTGATGCTGCCGGAGATGGACGGGTTTGAATTTGTAGGAGCATTGCGCCAACGCTACCCCCAATGGCAGGTGCCGATTTTGGTGATTACAGCCATGACCCTCTCAACCAGCGATCGGGAAAGACTGAACGGGTCAGTGGAGAAAATCCTGCAGAAAGGGGCTTATAGTTTGGGAGAACTCCTGGAGGAGATTCACACCCTTTTGCCCCGTCATACCTAGAAGACCTGTTCCACTTCCCCAATGTCGGGGATTTCTTCCCGCAGTTTGCGCTCAATGCCCATACGCAGGGTCATAGTAGAACTAGGACAGGAACCACAGGCTCCCTGCAACCGCAAGCGCACTACAGGTCCATCAATTTCCACTAGTTCCACATTGCCGCCGTCCGCCAGGAGATAGGGGCGCATTGTATCTAAAACCTGCTCTACATTTTCTCGCGTCAATGCCAGTGCCATAGACTACTACTCACAACTACTGTTAGGTATTCTAGCTCACACACCAAAGGACTTTAACACCGCCCTAGCCAATTCCTCTGCTTACCCCCGCCTGTCCCTGCCCGTAGAGGGAAGTCATAATAGCAGCAAAGATCAGGGCCTGGTCGTGGAGGGTAGTGATTGCTGCTGCCGAAAGGTGCTGTAGCATCTGGCTATCCAGCACAAATTTATGGACATCGTTAAGAAGTTGATTACTCTGAGCTTCCGAGAGTTCTGTCTTATTGACAGTCATCACCGCTGACCCAATGAGGAGGGACAGGGCATAGGTTAAATTGTTGGGGCGAAAATTTTTGTCCTTGTAAATTTCCTGCAATACCTCCTGCCCATACCTTTGCCAAGCAGTGCGTTCCGCCGGGGTCTGTCCCAGTTGGGCAAATTGCTGGGGTAGGGGAGTGCTGCGCACAGGGCGAAAATCCGTTTGGGAGAAGGGGGCAACAGTGGTGCGTTTTTTGGGGGCAGCATGCCGTTGCCAGCCCTCTAGGGGGACATTTAAGCCTAGGAGGTGATTTTGTTGCGCCTGGGAGAGGATAAAGCTAGCGTTTGCCAGCCACATCGTACTGTATTCCATGCTAGGAGAGAGGTAGTTGCTGTATTGGGCAAGGACAGAGGGAACACCGCTGAGCCAGCCCCCCATTGCCAGGAGTAGACCCCAGAACCAACTGCCACATTTGAGCAACATACCTCTTCCCTCCTAATCTAAGCTGCTTCCCACTTTGCCGCTACTACTTCTGCTAGGTCGACCACCCGTTGGCTATAGCCCCATTCATTGTCGTACCAGGCAACTACTTTGACCATGTTATCCCCCAACACCATCGTTAGAGAGGCATCGACGATAGAGGAGGCATCGGTACCGCGGTAGTCAATGGAGACCAGGGGCAGTTCGCTGTATTCTAAGATGCCCTTGAGGGGACCGGCTGCTGCTTCTTTAAGGGCGGCATTCACCTCTTCGGGGATGGTGGGCTTTTCTACCTCTGCCACAAAATCCACGACTGAGACATTGGGAGTAGGCACACGGAAAGCATTGCCGTTTAACTTACCCTTTAACTCCGGTAGCACTAGGGCTACTGCCTTGGCTGCCCCCGTTGTTGTCGGCACAATACTCAGTGCTGCTGCCCGTGCCCGTCGCAAATCGCGGTGACTAGCATCCAGGAGGCGCTGATCCCCCGTATAGCTGTGGATGGTGCTCATAAAGCCCTTGATAATGCCGAACTGCTCATGCAGTACCTTGGCAACCGGTGCCAGACAGTTGGTGGTACAGCTGGCATTGCTAATGATGTGATGCTCTTTGTGATTGTATTTGTCATGGTTTACCCCCATCACAAAGGTACCGTCCTCGTTTTTCGCCGGTGCCGTAATTAAAACTTTCTTGGCTCCCGCCTTCAGGTGCTTTTCTGCCCCCGCCCGATCGGTGAATACACCAGTTGCTTCGATGATCAAATCTACGCCCAGTAAGCCCCAGGGCAGGTTTTCGGGGTTGCGGTCGGAGAAAGTTTTGATGCGATGACCATTAACAGTAATTGACTCATCATCGGCGCTGACTTCCCCGTTGAATTTGCCAAGCATGGAGTCATAAATCAGTAGATGGGCGTTGGTGTGGGCATCCGAGGTGTCGTTAATTGCCACAATCTCTAAACCCGTTTCCTTCCGCCCTGCCCAGCATCTGAGGAAGTTACGCCCGATGCGTCCAAAGCCATTTATTGCTACTTTAATCACTGCTTGTTGCCCTATCTAAAATTGTTAAATTGATCTTAAGCTTATGATACAGAAAAAAAGTACTAATACTGCATCACTTTTCCCGCGCTACCAGGGGGTACTTGGAGTCGGGGATGGCAGAGCCAGTGGGGTCAATTTTCTTCGCCAGTTCGGGGTATTTGATCCGCCCGTGATTGCGCTGCTGCCACACAGTGATAAATACGGGGGCAAGGGTCTCTAGGTCCTGCCAGGTCAAACCGGAATGCTCTAGCTGTCCGTCATCCCAGCGGGCTTGAAAGATGCGCATTACCATCTCCTGCGCCTTTTCCAGGGTTGTGTCTGTGCCCAGGGACCGCAGGGCAGCTTCACAGGCATCCGCCAACATGACAATCCCCGTCTCCCGACTCTGGGGCGTAGGTCCGTCGTAGCGAAAATCCGCTTCCTGTACTTCGGGATCGATCGCCTTTGCTTTGTGATAAAAGTAGGAGATAACGATCGTGCCCTGGTGTTCGGGAATAAATGCCTGCAGAATTTCGGGTAGACGGTACTTCTGTGCCAGTTTTAGCCCCCCGGTGACGTGTTCCTTGATGATGGCAGCGCTACGCCAGGGGTCATTGAGGCGATCGTGGGGATTGCTACCGCCCATCTGGTTTTCGATGAAAAATTCTGGGTGCAGGGTTTTGCCAATGTCGTGGTAGAGGGTGCCTGTGCGCACCAAATTGGTATCAGCTCCCAATGCCCTTGCCCCTGCTTCCGCTAGATTCGTCACAAACAAGGTATGTTGGAAGGTGCCAGGAGCCTCGTTCACCAGGCGACGCAGGAGAGGACGATCGAGGTTAGCCAACTCTGCCAAACGAATGGGAGTGAGGGTATAGGCAATCTGTTCTAGGTAGGGAATCGCCCCCAGGGCAATAATAGAACTGACGACCCCACCGCCGGCAAATTGCAAGGCTGTGATGAGCAGGGAAACAGACACTGCCCCACCCCCTCCCATCGCCAACAGAAAATAAATTCCTCCCTGCACTGCCCCCACCACCAAACCCATAAGTGCCAAATGGGAACGGGTTTGCGGACGATCGGTAATCATGCCTGCCACCAGACCCCCCACCACTAGGGGCAGATAGCTGACCCAATTGCCCGTCAAACTGGCTAGTACCGGTAGGCAAACTAGCAGGGTGGTTCCCGTTGCCAAGCGGGCGCCGTAGAAGCTACCGAGGATGAAACCCAGACCCGCCAGGGGCACAAACATAAAGTAGGCACTGGGAATCAACACCGTAGAGACTGTCACCCCCAGGGTAGTGAGGGCAATGACTGCCAAATCTCGATTCTTGCTAGTACGAGGCTTGTAAAACAGCCAGGTAAAAACCACCAACCCCATCCCCACCAACACACTCACAGTCAGAATGCGCCCCCAGTTGGGACGGCGACGGGTCAAGCCCAGTTGGTCTAAAAGGATGAAGTCCCGGCTGGTAATTGTCTGCCCCGCCAAGATGAGAAGCTGCCCCTTCTTCAAGGTAACTAGTTGGGGAGGCACCGCTTCGGCAGCTTTAATCTCCTCCTCGCGCATCGCATTGTAGTCAGGCACCAAATTTGGTTTACCCACTTCCTGCAGCAGAGCCAAAATTACCCGCCGCCGATCGGGGGTACTAGGCAAGAGCTTGAGGGACTGCAAGCGTCGTTGGAACAACTCTGGGGGAATGCCAGGGGGAATACCTTCACTCAAAAGCTGTTCGAGGGATTCCCGCAGGATATATTTATCTAACTCCCATTCCACATCGGTTAGGTTCAACCAGGCAGGAGTATACCAACCCTCCTCTAGTGCCGCCACTGCCTGTTGGTAGGAGCGCCTAGCTTCCACCAGTATCTGCCATTTCTGCGGGGATCGCTGTTGCAGTTCCTGCAATTTACGGTAGAGGGGAGGATGGGGACTAGCTTTGCCCAGGAGGCTTTGCCAGGTTTCTTCACTCATCTGCCGCAATAGTTTTTGCTGTTCCAAAGACAAGTCCTCTAGGGGTAGATAGGGCATTCTCCCCGCCTTCTGTCGCAGTAAGTCCCCCTGCAGAATTAGCTGCTCTAACTTCTGCCTTGCCCGCAGATTGGCATCTTCATCTACCTTGTAAATGGGTAAGACTTCTTGTTGTGCTTTCTGGCGTGCTGTGTGGGTGGCTTCCGGGTCCTCGATCGTTATATCCTTGGGCACACGAATACTTTCTTGGACTACCATTCCCACTTTTAGAGTCGGCTCCCAGAAGAAGCGGGCACTCAGGGTCAGACTCAGTCCCAGAAAGGTGAACCCCAACAATCCTTGGCGAAACCACACACAGGAATTAGCACATAGCCAACTTTGCAGGTGTTTGTACAATTTGCCCATAGGTAAAGATTAGGAGCGGGTCGTAAGCCGGGTTCTGTTACATCATAGCTGCTATGATGCGGCGATTATCTATCTGGGAGGGCTGTTACCAACCCCCTCAAGCGGCACACACCACTATTTTAGTGGTAACGGTAATTGACCCAAGCAGACCACAGTCAATCACCTCTCGCCTTGCTTCCGTCTGGGGTTTACCGAGCCAGTACCTCACGATACTGCTGGTGCGCTCTTACCGCACCTTTGCACCCTTACCAAAATAGGAATGTTCCCTATTCGGCGGTATGTTTCTGTGGCACTATCCTCACGCTCACGCGCACTGGGTGTTACCCAGCAGACTGGTCTGGTGGAAGCCCGGACTTTCCTCAGAAGTTACCTTCCGCAATCGCCTCCCCCGCTCCTAATCCCTTTCTATTGTAAAAGACAGTAGTACACTATACTATCTATACCCATGCAGTTTCAGTTTACGGTTACCGCTACCTGGGGCAATGCCAGAGCTGCTCTGTTGCAAACACCCCACGGTGTAGTAGAAACGCCCCGCTTTATGCCGGTGGGTACCCTTGCCAATGTCAAAACTCTTACGCCCCAACAGCTCCAGGACTGCGGTGCCCAGATGATTCTGGCAAATACCTACCACCTCCACTTGCAGCCGGGGGAAAAAATTGTGGCTTTAGCAGGTGGTCTGCACAAATTCATGGCATGGCAGCAGCCTATCTTGACGGATTCAGGGGGCTTTCAGGTGTTTAGTTTGAGTGAAATTCGTTCCATCAGTGATGCAGGGGTGGAGTTCCGTTCCCCCAAGGATGGTCAGATCATTACCCTCTCCCCCGAAAAGGCAATGGAGATTCAAAATACCCTGGGGGCGGACGTGATTATGGCGTTTGATGAATGTGCCCCCTATCCTGCCACTAGAGAAGAAATAATTGTTGCCAGTGATAGGACGACAAAATGGCTCGAGCGGTGTCTGCGTGCCCACCAGCGTCCCCAGGAGCAAGCATTGTTTGGCATTGTGCAGGGGGGGGTATTTCTGGATGTGCGCAAACGATCGGTACAGGAGATTACGCAATTTGACCTGCCGGGCTATGCCATTGGGGGGGTGAGTGTGGGGGAACCACCAGAGTTAATTAACCGCATTGTGCAGGCTACTGCCCCTCTCTTGCCCTACAACAAGCCCCGTTATTTGATGGGGGTAGGCACCCACCGCGAGATGGTGCAGGCGGTAGCTGCCGGTATTGATTTATTTGACTGTGTGATTCCCACCCGACTGGCGCGACATGGGGCGGCTCTCGTGCAGGGGGAGCGGTTAAATCTGAAAAACCAGCAATTTAAAACGGATTTGCAGCCCCTTGACCCTACCTGTCAGTGCTATACGTGCCGCAATTTTAGCCGTGCCTACCTCAGTCACCTCATTCGCGCCCAGGAAATTCTTGGCTACACTTTACTATCTATACATAACATCCATGAGTTAATCAATTTCACTGTCAAAATGCGCAATGCCATTATCCACCAGACCTTTGATCAAGAGTTTGCCCCCTACCTATGTTCCGTATCCTGACCTATGTTTTACTGTGGATTTTGTTGATGGGGGTAGCTATTTTTGCTAGCCAGAATCTCACCCTCGTCACCATCGGTTTTCTATGGTTACAGTCTATCCCCCTGCCCCTGGGTTTAGTCCTGATTAGCTGTGCTGGTCTGGGGGGCGTCGGTTTTACCCTAGTGCAAGAATTAGATTGGTCCCTGCCCCAGTTAGATTTTTCGCCGCCCAAAACAGATACCACCTATCGATATGTGCCTCCCCGCTCCCAGCCACCCCAGGACGACTGGCAAGAACCCTGGGATGACGATTGGGAATAGTCTATAGTGGAAAGTGTTAAATTATTCTAAAATTAGGGTAGCCTACGTCCACTTTCAGTTAGGAGAAATTTTATGGCTCTTGTCCCTTTACGTCTCCTGTTAGACCACGCGGCGGAGAACAACTACGGTCTTCCTGCCTTTAATGTCAACAATATGGAGCAAATTCAGGCCATCATGCAGGCAGCCCACGAGACCGATAGCCCTGTAATTCTGCAAGCTTCTCGCGGTGCCCGTAAGTACGCAGGGGAAAACTTTTTAAGACATTTGATCTTGGCAGCGGTGGAAACCTACCCCCATATTCCCATCGCTATGCACCAGGACCATGGTAACGAACCTGCCACCTGCTACTCCGCCATTAGACATGGGTTTACCAGTGTGATGATGGATGGCTCCCTGGAAGCTGATGCGAAGACTCCTGCTAGCTACGAGTACAATGTCAATGTCACCCGCACGGTAGTAGAAGTTGCCCATGCTGTGGGCGTGAGCGTGGAAGGGGAACTGGGCTGCCTTGGTTCTCTGGAAACTGGTATGGGGGACAAGGAGGACGGTCATGGTGCGGAAGGCAAACTCTCCCACGATCAACTGCTCACTGACCCCGACCAAGCGGTAGATTTCGTGGAACAAACGGGGGTAGATGCCCTGGCAGTAGCGATCGGAACTAGTCACGGTGCCTACAAGTTCTCTCGCAAGCCCACGGGGGAAATCCTGGCGATGGATCGAATTGCGGAAATTCACCGCCGTCTGCCCAACACTCACCTGGTTATGCACGGCTCTTCCTCTGTCCCTGAAGATTTAATTGCTCTCATTAACCAGTACGGTGGTAAGATTCCTGAGACCTACGGTGTGCCCATTGAGGAAATTCAGCGTGGTATTCAGCACGGGGTGCGCAAGGTCAATATCGATACGGATAACCGTCTGGCAATTACCGCCGCTGTACGGGAGGCTCTGGCAAAAGCACCAGAGGAGTTTGACCCCCGCCACTTCCTGAAGCCCTCTATCAAGTATATGCAAAAGGTCTGTGCTGACCGCTATGTGGCTTTTGGGGCTGCCGGCAATGCTAGCAAGATCAAGCAAATCGGTCTGGATGAGTTCGCTACTCGCTACGCCAAGGGTGTCTATCCTGCGCCCAAACCCAAGGTAGTGGTAATGGCATAGTTGTCCACAAGAGAGGGACCCGATCGGGTCCTCTTTCCCTCTTACAGCATTGCTTGAATGACGTAGTCAAAGTAGGGTTCGGCTAGGAGGGCATCCTCTGCAGGCAAAAGAACAAGGGCGGCAGCCTTTAAGCACCGTATAGCATCTGCCATTCCCACCAGGGGCACGTTGAGGTTGTTGTACATCTCCCGCACACCGATAATGCCGATGTCTTCGATGGGCTTTTTGTCCCCCGCCAGAATACCGTAGGTGATCAGACGCAGATACCAGCCAAAGTCGCGGATACACTGGGCACGCTGCCTAGCGCCAGCAGCATTTCCCCCAGGGGCAATATATTCGGGGTGAATCTTCCACAGTTCTTCCGTTGCTTTTTTGACAATCTTTTCTTCGTTTTCTGTTAATACACTGACCACCCGTACCCGCTGTGCCCCCGTCTGGAGATAGTCCTTAATCGTTTGCAGCTCGTCTAGGGTGGGATAGCGCAGCTCATCGTCTGCCTGTAATATAACTTGAGTAATAACGCTCATATAATATAACGGTTAAAAACACTACCCCTCCTAGTTTACTCCCCTCCCCCCCATTTGCCAAATAATACGCTAGAGAGAAGCCAGCCCCTCCTCTGTGTGGCAAAATACATGAGATTCTTAATTATAGCCCAATGGAACGCCCCGATCGCTTATTGGTAGTCGATGATGTCAGTGACAATATCCACCTAGTCCGTGCCATCCTAGCGGAGGAAAATTATCTCATCCTAGAGGCGCGCAATGGGCAACAGGCACTGGAGATGATTCCTAGGGAGCTGCCGGACCTCATTTTGTTGGATGTAATGATGCCGGGGATGGACGGCTACGAGGTGACGCGGCGGGTGCGGGCGATGGAGAATATCCCTTTCATTCCCATTTTGTTGATTACTGCCTATGACCAGCCCAGCGCTGTGCGGGGTTTGGATTTGGGGGCGGATGAATTTATCCGTAAACCAGTGGAGGCGGATGAGTTGGTGGCTAGGGTGCGCTCTTTGCTGCGCTTAAAACACAGTATTGCAGAGCGAGACCGCATTGAAAAACAGCGGCAGGATTTTGTCTATCGCTTGACCCATGATTTGCGTACTCCCCTGGTGGCGGCGGATAAGATGCTGGAATTGCTGCAGGAAGGGGTGTTAGGGGAAATTCCCCCCTCGGTCAAAGAAGCCCTGGCAGTAATGTCCCGCAGTAACAGGGATTTGCTGGAGATGGTCAACAAGCTCCTAGACATCTATCGCTACGAGTCGGGCAGTAAGACCCTCAATATGCAACCCATTGACCTAGGGGAACTCCTGGAACAGGTGATCAGCTCCCTGCATCCCATTGCTTTTTCCAAACAAATTGACCTCACTGTGCAGTTGCCCCCCCGCTCACCCGTAATTTACGGCGATCGCTTGGAGTTGATGCGGGTGTTTAACAATATCATTGGCAATGCCCTCAAGTTCACAGACAAAGGCAGTGTGGAGGTGAGGGTAGAGGTGCAAGAGGGGGAGACAGTGGTGGCAGTGCAGGATACGGGTCCGGGTATTTCCCCCCAGGAGCAAAAGTTATTATTCCAACGCTTCCAGCAGGGCAAACACCATAAGCAGGGGAGTGGGTTGGGACTTTATCTCTCCCATTACATTGTCAGTGCCCACGGTGGTAAAATCACAGTGCAATCCACCCCTGGTAGCGGTTCCTGTTTCTCTATCCATCTGCCCCATGCTCACACCCCAAGTCTTGTACGAAACTCTGCTGGCTGATTACTCCAACCACCAGGACGCCATCGACCTCCTACGCCGCTATCGCCCCTATTTTGAACTTGTGCCCAGTTTGCGCCGTCCCGCTGAAAGTGTGATCAGTCTCCCCCTGCCAGTGGTGCGGGTAGTGCAGGTCAGCGATCGATCGAGTGTACATCAGCAGTTGAGCTGTGACATTGCTTTGTTGCTCTGTGACCCAGAGTGGAAAGTAAAAACAGACCATGAGATTTTTATCTTTATCCATCGCCCGGAGGAGGACTTTTCCGGCCTACTGACAAGATGGCGGCAGATTGAAATTCTAGTGGGGCAGGAATACTCCTGGGTCATGCCCTGGAAATATCGCCAGATCATCAGTGAAAAGGGCAGGTTGCATTTCCCCCTGTTTGTAACAATGACCTATACGCCAGAGCGCATCAGACGGGGACTGACGGGGGCGGGGCTACCCTTTGTGGATGTGAAAATGCCGGAGTTTCCCATTGCTACCCCCCCAGAGGAAATACCAGAGGCTACGGAAGAGCAAACTTAGGGGTGAGGATGAAGCAGCGGTCTTTGTCGATGATCAAACTCCCCTCACTCTGCAGTTGTCCTAGGAGACGGGTGACAGTGACGCGGGTACTGCTGATGGCGTTGGCGATGGTTTGATGGGTGAGACGGCAGGGCAAGCGCACTCCCTGGTCTACCTTTTGCCCCACTTCCCTATGCAGTAACCACAGAAAATGGCGTAGCCGTTCCTCTACCCGCTGAAAGTTGGCGATGGAGAGGAGGGCTTCCGTCTGCTGCTGACGATGGAGTAGATACCAAAATAGCCCTTGACTCAGTTTGGGGGAGTGAGCAATCTCTGTCACCGTCAGGCTCATTAGGTTTACTTCCGTCAGTGCCAGGGCATGGTAGGGAGAAAGAGTGGTGAGGGGCAGTCCGAAGGGCATGGAGGGGAGGGCAAAGCCCACGATCACTTCCTCCCCTTGGGCATGGAGGGTACTCAGTTGCACAATACCCCGATACACTACCCAAATCTGTCCCGGCTGTAACCCAATGCTTGTACCCGCTGCAAAGGGTTGTAAGTTCCGCCCTTGATAGACTTCTTCTAGGGAGCAGCGCCCCACTTCGGCAGTGTCTGTCCAGCTCTCCCGCAATACAGCATAGTAGTCCATAGGCGTCAAAAAATGCTAATGTCATCTTATCGGGGTTAGATTAAGGAAAAGTTAAGGATAGAGGTCGGCTTCCCCTAAAAGTTTGCCTGCCTGGTCTTTGGGGGAAAGGATGGGGTCGCTACAACCCCAGTCAATGCCTAAGGTGGGGTCACACCACAGAAGACAGCGATCGTGTTGGGGGGCGTAATAGTCTGTCGTTTTGTAGAGGAAGTCGGCGAATTCCGATCGCACGAGAAAGCCATGGCCAAAGCCGGGGGGAATCCACAGCATGCGCTTGTTTTCTGCCGAGAGAATTACACTCACCCACTGCCCAAAGGTAGGGGAGGAACGACGTAAATCCACGGCGACATCTAAAACTTCCCCCGTCACGACCCGCACTAGTTTGCCCTGGGGTTGCTGGATTTGGTAGTGAATTCCCCGCAGCACTTTGTAGACCGATCGGGAGTGATTGTCCTGCACAAAAGTGTAATTTAAGCCCGTCAAATCGGCAAACTTTTGTTGATGAAAACTCTCTAAAAAGAAGCCGCGGGCATCACTAAAAACAGTGGGTTCCAGAATGAGGACATCGGGAATTTGGGTGGCAATTACTTGCATAGAGGGAGAGGGATTAAATATGTCACAATGACAGGATAGCGGATAATTGCCTCTCTATGCCTGTGAGTGTACAAATTGTGGAAAGTAATTCCAGTTTGGGTTCTCTGCTGCGTTGGCATCTGCAGGAGGCTAATTACAGGGTCTATCTCACAACAAATATACAACAGGCAAAGGAAGTGTTTGTCACAAAGTTGCCGGCGGTGATGGTTATTGATACGGATTTGGCGGACGGCAGTGGCATTGATTTATGTCGGTGGGTATTTCCTCAAAACCGCGCCGTGATCATGCTCATTTCCCACCAAACCAGGGAGAGTGATATTGTCAAAGGGTTAGAAGCAGGGGCGGATGACTATCTCAAAAAACCCTTCGGCTTGGGGGAATTTCTTGCCCGTGTAGCTGTCTTAGCCCGCCGTGCCCGCCGCCTTGCCCCCCCCGCTATTCTAGAATTACCTAATCTGCACATTGACCTCATTCAACGAGTGGTGAAATTCCAGGGGAAAACGATCGATTTAACCCCCCAAGAATTTAGTTTGTTGTATGTTTTAGCCCAGGGGGGAGGAACAGCCCTCTCTCGCCAAGAATTGTTGCGGCGCGCCTGGGACGGCAGTGTCAAAAATCCCCGCACCGTTGATACCCATGTCCAATCCCTGCGCAAAAAATTAGACCCCCATCTCATTGTTACTGTCAGAAATGTGGGCTATGCCTTCAATTGTGTACCCAACCACAATAGATAGGAACACTAAGAATATATGCCTAGAGATAGCCAAAATATGTTAAGTAAAGTTTCTAAGTCGTAAGTGGGGCATTCAGGTTATCCTATAATTTCCTAATAATTTTGGCAAAGGATATGACGGATACGGTAAGACGCTCACGGGAAGAAGGGATCAAAGAACGGAGTCAGTTCCTCAAGGGGACATTGCCCATGGAAGTCAATGAACCTACCCCTGCCTTCAGCCGCGATGCGATGCAGATTCTTAAATTCCACGGTACTTACCAACAGCGGGACAGGGACCACAAGGGAGATGCCCCTTACTCCATGATGCTGCGAACCCGTACTCCTGCTGGGGTGGTTGCCCCTGAGCTGTATCTTACCCTCGATACCCTTGCCGATCGGTTTGCCAACGGCACGCTGCGGGTGACGGACAGACAGGGTTTTCAATTACATGGGGTACTGAAATCTGACCTCAAAACTGTTATTCGGGAAATTGTCCACCACATGGGGTCAACTTTGGGTGCCTGTGGCGATGTCAACCGCAATGTCATGTGCCCGCCGCCTCCGTTCAAAAATGCTGCTGCCTACAACTATGCCCGTACCTATGCCCGCAATATTGCTGACCTCCTGCGTCCCCAGACCTCTAGTTATTATGAAATCTGGTTAGACGGAGAAAAATTTGTCACGGCGGAAGCGCCGGAGGTCACAGCTGCCCGCAATCAGCCCGGCAGGGGCAGGGTCAACACCAATATCCCTGACTGCCCGGAGCCAATCTACGGTGTCCATTACATGCCCCGCAAATTTAAGACTGCCTTGACGGTGCCAGGGGATAACTCTGTGGATTTGTTCACCAATGATTTGGGCTTGGTGGTGATTGTGGATGAGCAAGACCAACTACGGGGTTTCAATGTTTATGTGGGAGGGGGACTGGGACGTACCCACCGTGACGAACAAACGATCGTGCGCCTAGCAGACGGCATTGGCTTTGTCCCCGCCGATCGGGTCTATGAAGTGGTGAAGGCAGTAGTAGCATTGCAGCGGGATCACGGGGACCGGCTCAACCGCAAACACGCCCGCTTGAAGTATTTGTTACATGACTGGGGGGTGGAGAAATTCAAACAAGTGCTCAAGGATTACTACCCCGATGACCTGGAACCCCTGGTGGAGCTGCCCCCCTTTACCTATCAGGATTACCTGGGTTGGCATGAACAGGGGGATGGCAACAAGTTTTTGGGGATTGCTATTGAGAATGGCAGAATCGCCGATCGCAACGGCTGGCAGTTGAAAACAGCACTGCGGGAGATTACGGAGCGCTTCCAGTTGACCATGCATTTGACTCCCCAGCAAAATGTCCTGTTGTGTGACGTTAGCCCTGATATTGAGCGGGAAGTGCAGCGTATCTTGACCGAGCGGGGGGTGTTGATGCCAGAGGCGATTGATCCGATCGTGCGTCAGAGTATGGCTTGCCCGGCTTTACCGACCTGTGGTTTAGCGGTGACGGAGTCGGAACGGGTGTTGCCCAGTGTGCTGCGGCGCATTCGCGCTTTACTGGAAAAACTCAATCTGGGGCAGGAAAGTTTTGTGGTCAGGATGACGGGTTGTCCCAATGGCTGTGCTCGCCCCTACATGGCGGAGTTGGGCTTTGTCGGCAGTGGGATCGGGGAGTACCAGGTATGGCTGGGGGGGACTCTCAACAGCACCAGGTTGGCGGAGCCATTTATCGATCGGATGCCCCTGGACAAATTAGAAGCCACCTTAGAGCCACTGTTTGTCTGTTTCCGCGAGGAACGGCAGCCAGGGGAGCTATTTGGGGATTTCTGCGCCCGCAAGGGGATTGCCTACCTGCAGGAGTTTGCCCAGCACTATGTGCCCCCCAAGACCAAGGATATGCGCCATCGCGTTACTCTTTCTCCCCCGGTCTACGAACGCCTCAAGGAAGCTGCCCGCACCACCAACCGATCGATGAAGGAGCTGGTGGAAGCTGCCCTCAAGGAATACCTGAGCAAGCTCACTAATTAACGGGGTGGACTACCCCGCCTGGGGGATCAACTCTCTTAAAACTGCCGCCAACAGAGGAGCAACGGCGCCGGGGGAATATTGCCTAATGAACTCATAGGAGGCTTGGGAGAGGCACCGCCACCGATCGGGATCGTCGTACAAATCCAAGACAGCAGTGGCAAAGGCAGCGGCTGTTTCCGCGATCACTACGTCTTTATCGGGTTGCAGCCCCATACCTTCCGCCCCGATGGGAGTGGTAACCACTGGTAGCCCAAAAGACAGACTATGCCCAATTTTCCCCTTCATGCCTGCCCCGTAGCGCAGGGGTGCCACAAACAGACGATGGCTCAAAAAATAACTGGACACATCGGGGACATAGCCAGGTACAGTCACGCGGGGGTCCTGTGCCAGGGCTTGCACCGCCGCAGGGGGATTACTACCCAGTAAGGTGACAGGAATTTGTGGTCGTTTTGCCCAGATCAGGGGCATAATCTCTGACACTAACCAGAGTACACCATCGACGTTGGGGGCATGGTAATAACCACCAATAAATAACAACCCTTGGCGGTCAGCAAAATCAGGAATCTCCCCTTGGTAGAGGGGGTGAATATTGGGGATAACTCTAATATTTTGTGCCCCTTTAGATTCCCCCCGCTCTAATAACAATTGCTGCAGGATGTGTTGTTCCTTGGCGGTGACGACGATTGTTATATCGGCTTGCTGTGAGCACTGTAGCTCTAGCTTTTGCATCTCTTGCCACTCTTTGCTGTCTTTCCCCTGTAATTCCGCTTCCCGTTGCAGACGGAGAAAATGTAAATCGATCGTGTCATAGATTAACTTAATACGGCGATTTTGTTGCAGGATGGGGAAGTATTTTGCCGCCAATTCCGGGCGACAGACCCAGGCAAGATCAATGTAACTAAGGCGTTGTTGCAGTCGCTTTGCCCAATCGTATTGCTGATAGGTGAAGTAGAGAACCTCAATCCCCAAACTCTCCAATTCTGAGGTATAGGGTTCCTGCTCATGCCCGTAGTCAGGCAGAAAAATGACACTATAACCCTGCTGCAAAAGAAGGCGCAAAATTTGATAGAGGCGGAAGGCTCCTGACTCTTTGTCATAGGGGGGGACAAGGGTGTCAATGACCAAAATGGTCGGCTGTTTGATGGCTTTGCGGGCATGGAAAGGGGGACGGGGCACACCCCACAGGGATTCCCACAGGGAGCGATCGGGGTCAGGGGGGCAGGGGGGGAGTCGGCTAGCGCGATAAATAAGTTGGCTTTTGGGCTGATAGAGGACGGGGACATCCTTGGCAGCAAGGCGATAACAGAAATCGGCAAAGGCATAGACCCCCGATCGGAACTCTTCTCGCAAACCCTCTAGTTGCCAAAACAGACTGGTACTGATGGCAAACCCCCAGGGAGGCAGGGCTTCCGCTGGTCGCACATAGTTGTAGCAGGGTTCCCCTGGATAGTCCTGGTCGCCAAAATAGAGGGGCGTTGCCGCCATGATCACCCCCGCACAGAGGAGATGGGTATGTTCAGAGATGATTTTTGCCCCCACCCCATAGCCTTGCTCCAGGAAGGGCAGCAACCGATCGAGATAGCCAGCCGTGACCTGACAGTGGTCATCCAAAAACAGGAGATACTGCCCCCGTGCCTTTTTCGCCAGGTAGTTCCATGCCCTGACTGCCCCTAGGGGAGAGGGGGAATAGAGCCACTGCACACCGCCAACGCTCAACAGTTCCCCTGAGGGGGGAGTGCCATCCAGCAGGACCATCACTTCTAGGCTATAGGGAGAGGCAGTCAGACATTCCTGCACATAGTAGAGACAGTTGAACAGTTTGTCCCCGCTGCTATAGATGAGGACAGAAACCGTCGCATCCCAGGCAATCTGCAGGTGGAGAGGTTGGGAGGTGACTAGGGGCGGTATCAAAGTTGTCCTAGGGGCAGGGCGGTGGGGGGGCTGCTGCAGCGATCGCAATTTCCGCCACGCTCTAGTTGCTACTCCCCGAAAACCCTCTGCCTGCCAGATTTTTTGCAGTTTGTGCCAGTAATTAGTCATCAAAGCCTAGTAACGGGTGCCCAGGGGGGTATCAGCAAATAACAGGGGAGCCAGGGCGGCTGCCGTTGCCAGGGTAGTATCGCGATTGTCTGGCAGACTGTAGAACTGGTGTAAACGATCGCACAAGCCCTCTGGGGTCAGGGTCTGCACACCGTGACTGATGATGTAGCTCTGGGCGGGGGACCCCCGAAAGGCTGCAAAGGCCTGCCGACAGTAGAGCAACTGCGCCTCCCCACTTAGTTTCTGCCACTCCCAGCCCGTTATCTGCCCACTGGGTACAACAGGTTTAGCTGCCACCATCTGCCCCCCTAGCAAACACAGCAATACGATCGTTAAGACTTGACAAATCCAGCGCCCCATTGTTGTAAAATGCAATACTAATTAACTCCCATAGTACCGCCAATAGATTTTAGTTTAACCCGTGACGGAAACTTACCTCAATCATCCTACCTTTGGACTGCTATCGCGCATCTGCGTTTTGGATGAGCAACGGAGTCTGTTTACTACCCTGTATGCCCATCGCCTCTTTTTCATCATCACCAATGCCAATGGCACGACACAGTTTGAACCCCTGACGCGGGGGGATGCTAAGATGCTGGTGGAAACAAAACTGCGCCATCTCCGTCGGGAAGGTAACCAAACTGACCTGGAGCAACTCCAGCACATTTTTAAGCGTACTTTTGCCTAAAAGGAGGAAAGCATGATCAAACAGGGGGTAGGGTTATTACTCTGGTGGGTAGCGGGGCTAACCTGGGCACAGACGGTGACCATTCAAGATACGCAGACGGAGGCGCAAAAGGCATTACAGGAACAGGTACTGGACTCCTCGGGCAGCCGTAGCCTCAATGAGCTAATTCACCGTGCCAACCTTGCCAACCGCCGATCGCTGCAGCAGTTCCGCGCTGACCAGGAGGAATCCTTCCAAGAGGCAGTAAAGACCTTCCGCCAGCAGCAAAAGGAGCGACTGCAACAAAAGCCCTAATCCACTGTTTGCACCTCTACATCAATCGTGCCGGGGGGAGTGAGCCTGACAAACTGCCCTTGGCGGACTTCCAGGGGTTCACCGCAGGCGGGACAAACAAAGGACTGCTCTTTGATGGCTGTAGAAACCTGACCACAGACGGGGCAACTAGCGGTCACAACACGCGTGCGCAGCCAGATTTGCAGTGCCAAGATAAACAGGATTGGTGCCAGCAGTAGCAGCAGGAAGATGACCAGCAATGATTGCACTACCCACCCCAACCCCAGGGCACCCAGGAGGGTCACAAACAGCAGCAATCCCAGCCAAAAACGGATGCCATCAATTTGATAGTAAGACATAGCTGTTTTCCCGCAATTTCATCTATCATAGCCCCTGGAGAATTAGGTGGACGAAATTAAAAAATTATGAAACTTTTCCCCCTCGATCGGGCAGTTCTGCTAGTGAGTTTGCTGTTAACAATAGCGATCGGGGTGGTGTGGTGGCAGGGGGATCAAACTGTGCCGCAGGTGCGGGAATTTACCTGGCATAATCGGGTGGTGACGGGGCAGGAAGAGATGTTTATGATCACCTTCAGCCGCCCGATGAACACTCAGAGTGTAGAAAGCAATCTGCAAATTGTCCCCCCCTTGGTGGGCAAATTTAGTTGGTCAGGACGGCGTATGGCTTACACTTTAACCAGACCAATTCCCTACGGACAGAAATTTACCTTGACGATCAAGAATGCCACCGATCGCTATGGCAATTCCCCGGGGCAGTTGCACTTTAGCAGCAATTTTTTCTCCCCCGATCGCGCCTTTGTTTATATTGGTAGCCAGGGGGAAGAGGCGGGCAGATTAGTGCTGCATAATTTCACCCAGGGGGAGCATCGCCTGTTGACACCCCCCAACCAAGTAGTAACAGATTTTCGCATTTATCCCGATCGTGCCCGCATTTTATACAGTGCTATCCCCCAGGGGGAAAACTTTAGTCTTTTGGATCAGGAACTATTTACAGTGACCACAGGCATCGGCAACAGTCCAGGGCAGATAGCCAAAATTTTAGACAAGCGGGAATACCAAATTTTTCGCTTTGACCTAGCCCCAGATGGCAGCAAAATTGTTGTGCAAAGATTAAACCGCGCGACGCCTGGCAGTTATGGTTTGTGGCAGATTAGTAATCAAAAATTGACTCCCTTGCGCCAACCCCCAGGGGGAGAATTTATGATTGCCCCTGACAACTATTCCCTCGCTATTACCCAAGGGGAAGGAGTGGCTATTTTAGCTTTAGAGGAAGGAGCAGAACCCCTAGATTTTCTGCCCAAATTTGGCAATATCCTGTGCTTTAATCGGGACGGTTCCCAAGCAGCTATGATTAGGTTTAATAAGGACTACACCCGATCGTTATTCCTAGTTACGAATCAGGGGCAGGAGCAGGAACTTATGCGCATTCATGGCTCTTTTTTAGGGGGACAATTCGATTTCACCAGTAAATTTCTGTACCTGTTGTTAACAGATGTAGAACAAACCGCCACCACTTACCAAGAGCATCCCTACCTGGCGGTACTGGACTTGCAGGAGAAAAAAGCCCATCAATTGCTTGACCTCAAAGGGCACAAAAACGTGGGATTTCATCTTTCCCCTGACAATCAAGAAATTCTCCTTGCCACCGATCGCTCTCCCCTCTATGTCCTCTCTGTCAACCCCCTGGGGCAAAACCCCGGCACCGTCCTGACCTGGTGGGGCAAACAACCCCGCTGGCTGCCCTAGAGGCGCGCTCCGTTACGATCGAACAGGACTTCTACTACTTCCCCTTCTTCCCCCAGGACTTGGGGCGGATTTTGATTAAACTGTAGTTTGACAGCGGCGGCGTTACCTACCCGCAGGTTGAGCTGTTCTTGCGCTGTCCAGGACTGCGTAGTTCCCTCCGAGAGAATGCCTTCAAACACAACGTTGCCATCGGCGGTGACTCTAAGCCAGGATTCCCCGTGCATTTCTACCTTGACATTTACAGGTGCGCCTGCACTGGTGGGGGAGGTAGGAGGAGTTACTACTTGGGGGACAACCTGCGGTTCTGTAACGGGGGGACTAACTTTTTCGCGGCGGGGGAGGGGTTCTTGCAAGAATAGCGCCAAGACACTGACAGAGGTAAAAACGATAGCCACGTAGAGGACATAAAGATGCCAAGGACGCAATTCGGGTTTGGGGGATGATGGTAACCCTTCTAGGGGCGGCACAGCGGGCGGAAACTGATCAGCAATATTCACTATGCCCACTGCCTGACCATATTTGCGGATGAAACCCTGGACATACACTAATTCCGGCAAGTGGTCAAGGTTGCCCTCTTCCAGAGCCTGCAGGTGGCGTTTGGAGATCAGCGTTGCCGCTTGGATTTGGTCAAGGGTGAGGTCCTTTGCCTCCCGCACCTGTTTTAATTGCGCACCGATCTCCGCTAACTTTGCTGCTAGTTCCCCTTGTGTCGTCACTGCTCATTCCACGATCGTGCTATTTCTAGCTTAGAAGATGGTGGTGAAATTGCCAAGATTTCTGTTGGCGCCAGCACTCTATAGCGCCCCCTGGGAATGCCCGCCAGGGAGAGATGCCCAATTTGGTGACGGTGTAATTTAACCACAGGATGGTGCAATAATTCCGCGACGCGCCGAATTTGCCGATTACGCCCTTCCCGTAGCACAATGTAGAGGAGGGTTTGCCCCCCTTGATAGTCCCAAATCTCTACCTGGGCTGGCAGGGTCAACCGATCGTCTAACAAAACCCCCGACCGCCACTTGGCTACTGTAGCAGGGGATACCCTCCCTTTAACCCACACCTGGTAATGTTTGGGCACATGATGGCGGGGATGGCTCCACCGTTGCGCTAGGTCACCGTCATTGGTGAGGAGGACGGCACCACTGCTGTCAGTGTCTAGTCTGCCAACATAGAACAGATGGTGGAACTGGGGGGGGAGGAGGTCGTAGATAGTTTGGCGCCCTTGGGGGTCATAGCGGGTACAGATTACGCCTACGGGCTTGTGCAAGAGGAGATAAGAGAGTTGGGGGAGGGGAGGCAGGGGTTGACCGTCAATTTCAATCCTGTCGGTGGAGGGGTCGGCAGTAGTGCCCAAAGTAGTGACAATCTCCCCATTCAACCGCACTCTCCCCGCTAAAATTATTTGCTCCGCCTGGCGGCGGGAACTGACCCCATGACGGGCTAAAATTTTCTGTAACCGATCGGGCATACCATGAACCTGACGCTCTATTTTCTACGCCATGGCGAAACCACCTATTCCCAGGTGGGGTGCTACTGCGGCAATCTCGATCCCCATCTTACCGAAGTCGGCAGGGAGATGGCAGAGGCATTTACTGCCCACTATGCGAGGGCAATCTATGTCAGTCCTATGACCCGCACGATGGAGACGGCGCAACCTCTCCGTAGCAGGATTGGCAAGGAGATGATTCTACGGGAGGGGCTTACGGGGAGTGGGAGGGCATGATGCCCCAAGAGGTGCAAGAAAAATACCACGATGCCTATTTGCTGTGGTTAGCTGACCCCGGTTGGAATGCCCCGGTGGGGGGAGAACGGGGGGTAGATATTGCGCGGCGCACTAGCACGGTGATTGCCGAAATTCAGGAGCAGTTTAGCAGTGGCAATGTCCTCATTGTCTCCCACAAAGCTACAATTCCCATTATGCTCTGCAGTCTGCTGGGGATCGATGGGGGTCGGATTGCCATCCCCGTTGCCTCCGTCAGTATCGTGGCAATGGCACAGCGGGGACCTCTAGTGCAAGTCATGGGCGATCGTTCCCACCTGCCACCGCACCTAAGACAGAGGGAAGGACACTAATGCTACTAGTTATCGACAACTACGACAGTTTCACCTACAACCTCGTGCAATATTTGGGGGAGTTGTTGCCTGGGTTTCCCCACCTGCAGGATATTAAGGTCTACCGCAACGATGCCATCACCCTGGAGGAGGTCAAGGCACTGCAGCCCCTGGGCATTATCATCTCTCCCGGTCCTGGGCATCCCTCGGAGTCCGGCATCTCTTTGGCGATTATTCAGCACCTGCGGGGGCAAGTACCCATCCTGGGAGTCTGTCTGGGACACCAAGCCATCGGTCTTCTCCATGGGGGCAAGATTACCTCCGCCCCTACCCTCATGCACGGCAAAACTTCTGAAATTTTCCACAGCGATCGGGGGGTGTTGCAGGGTTTGCCCAATCCCTTTATCGCCACCAGGTACCACAGTTTGGTCATCGATGGGGCTACTCTGCCTGGCGAGCTAGAAGTCACCGCCTGGACAGCGGATGGGACAATTATGGCAGTGCGACATCGCCACTATCCCCATTTGGAAGGAGTACAATTTCACCCAGAGAGCATCCTCACAACGGTGGGCAAGCAGATTTTACGGAACTTTTTGCTGACTACGACACCCCAGGGCAACTAGCGTTTCTGTTCTAGGAGGGCAAGCTCAGCATCCAGGATCGTCTGTCCTGTGATCGCTAAAAATACATCGTCCAAACTGGGACGGGATTGGGAATAGCTGAACAAAGGTAGCCCCTGTTCACTCAAAGCTGTCTCGATTGCCTGTTGTACCCCCGCCTCCCTATTGACAATCAAGTTAATGGCATTACCCTGGGCGGGGTTAAGTAAACTACTGCGCACAAAAGGTAACTGTGCCAATACTGCCATCCCCTTCTGGGCTAACTCCAGCTCCGTAAACTCTCTTAGCTTCACTGTCACCCGATCGCCCCCTAGGTTTTGCTTCAACTGGTCGGGGGTGCCCTCCGCAATTAACTTGCCCCGATCGATAATTGCCACCCGATCTGCCAGGGCATCGATTTCCTCTAGGTAGTGACTGGTGAGCAAAATGGTAATGCCACTTGCCCGCAACTTCTGCAGAAATTCCCAAATTGCCAGCCGCGACTGAATATCTAAACCCACCGTTGGCTCATCTAGCACTAACACCTCCGGCTGATGTAGCAACCCCGCTGCCAAATCCAAGCGCTTGCGTATGCCTCCTGAGTAAGTCCCCGATCGTTTATCGGCGTACTCCCCTAACTGCACTAAATCAATAACCCGATCGATGGCTTTAGGTATCTCCCTGGGGGGAATGTGATAGAGCGCCCCCTGCAATTCCAGCAGTTCCCTGCCCGTCAGTACCTTGTCCAGTGCCACTTCCTGCGCCACATAGCCCAACTTTTGGCGGATCGCCCGTTCCTCCGTGAGACCACAGACCTTAATCGTGCCCCGATCGGGCTGTAGGAGAGTACAGATACAGCGAATCGTCGTTGTTTTACCCGCGCCGTTGGGACCTAGCAGACCATAGATCACCCCAGGGGGCACCTCTAGGGATAAGTCATCCACCGCTACCTTGCCTTGGTAGGATTTGCGCAGATTCTTGACCTCGATCGCTAACATCACGTTCCCTCCTTGTTAACGGGACTGGCCGGACTTGAACCGGCGACCTAGCGCTTAGGAGGCGCTTGCTCTATCCACCTGAGCCACAGCCCCATACCGTAGTCATTATAGCGTGCTGTCAGACAGCGCATTGCATCCTCTAGGAGAGCCTGTTCTACCCCTCGCAGTTGGGATGTAGTTTGTGGTAGCCAGAAATCCCCATGTTCTGTCCCAGGGGGTGGCAAAATATCTGTCACAGGGGCATCTAAAAAGTAGGTATGCTCCAGGCGCACACCCCACACTTCCCCTTCTACAGCGTAGTCTAGTTGGTAGGCATAGAGACTCTCACCGCAGCCATGCTCCGCCTCCTCCGCACAAAATCGATCGGGGTCATAGGGATAGACATCGACAATGGTTGCCAAGCCCTGGATAGCTAAGCTGGGAAAGGTGGCGGGGTCAAAGCCATAGGCGGCTAGAAACTCCAGGCAGAGCTGTTGCAGGTGGGGATGGTCAGGGAAGGGCAAAGCGTGAATCAACACCCGTCCACGATAGCGGCGCACAAATTGCGGCGGGTCAACCACAACCACCGTCGAGTAGAGCTGCGCCAAAAAACTAACTGCTTCTTCTGGTGTAAGGGAAAGGACGGGATAAGTCATAGTCATCTGGGAAACCTACTATATTTGATCATAGAGGTTCCTGGCTTTTTTGTTGACCTATCTCAGCAATCCTGTTAGGATGATTCATTTTCTAAACAACACCTGAGTACAGGGCGCAGTAGGCACTAAAAAACCTGCCCCCAGGAGGACAGGCAGAAAAAGGCACCAGAAAGTACCTACTCAACAATAATCTTGCCCACCATCCCAGCACCGCGGTGGGGAGTGCAGTAGTAGTCATACTCACCAGGTTGGTTGAAGGTGGTTTCCACTACTTGATTGGGCTTCTGCAGCAGTTTGGGATGGGACAGGTCAGTCTCTTTGAAGACCACGTTGTGGGGATAAGCCTTGTTGTTAATCCAACGCACTGTATCCCCTACCTTGATCTTGAGTACTTTGGGTTCGTAGGCAAGTTGCCCCTTGTCAGTCCCCATCTTCACTTCGTAGGTAGCTGCCCCCGCAGGCTGCACATTAGTTAGGACAACCAGGCACAGCGCTAGGCAGGCAAAGAAAATTTGTTTTACAAATGTCATGGTGGCAAGTTTGTAAACTACAGGATTTCTTAATAATATACTTTACCGCCGCCCCAGCTTACCCCTTTCAGTTGGGCAGAGTAGAGGACATAGCCGCTGATCTCCTTGAGGTTTTGTTCCGTCAGACCGCGCATTTGGGGAAAGATATCGCTACTGCGTAGGCTGGGATGCAGTTCATAGATTTCTTCTTCGCCGTCATAGCTGGTGGGGTTTTTGAGGTAGTCGATCATTGCCAGCAGGTTATCCCGGGGGGGAGTAGCCAATTTCAGGCTTTCCATGTCCAGACCAACGTTGGGGTTAGTAAAAGTGGCACCGCCAGAATGACAGCTAGCACAGGCAGAGTTAAATAACTTCTTACCGTTTTTCAGTTCCTGGGGGGTGAGAACGATCGTGGAATTCTCATCAAACTTGACAGTACGTGTAGCTTCGTCCAGGTCTTTTGCCAGGGCAGGATTGACCAGCAGATTCCACAGCAGGGAAACCAGGGTAACAAAGGTTAAAATTGCTTTTACCATAACTGTTCTCTTCTAATGAGGCATGATATTGTAAATTACTATGTCGATTGTAGTAGAATACTCCGCATTTTTTGTCACAACTCCCCCCAGGGGAGAAAACCAAGTTTTGTCTTAAGTAACTTTGCCTATGGGGGAATGGTTATACGATCGGGATATGCTGTTGGGGGTGGCAGACACTGTGACAAAGGTGCGGCGCTGTGCTTTTGCCCACTTACACTGCGAGCATCTGGTTACCGCAGTAGCAGACTTGGGCAGGAGTCAGAGACATACCGCTAGAAGTTGACTGCAAGGGCTAAGATGGCTATTGGGATTAGTAAAGCGAAATTCGCAATTTTGGCAACCAGCTCCAGGATGTGCTGCCAGATTCTCCCAGCCTACGCCCAAGCCCTGGCAACCGTACGGCAGGAATACCCGCATCCTCCTTTTCTGACCGCTAATTGCTGATATTAAACTATGGACTGTATCCGATCGGACTTACTGCAACTTGCCCCCTACAGTGCTGAGCATTATGAGGGTGTGGTAGATAAATTAGATGCTAATGAAGTGCCCTTAGACTTGCCCTTAGCCCTGAAGGAAGAATTGGCACAGGCATTGACTGCTCGCTTAGCAGCTAACCGCTATCCCGATGGCAGTTATGACCGTTTACGTCAGGCAGTGAGCGAGTATGCGGGGGTCAGTAAAGAGTGTATTTCTTTGGGGAATGGCTCCGATGAATTGATCCGATCGGTGTTAATTGCCAGTTGTGTAGGGAGGGGGGGAATCTTAATTGCTACCCCTACTTTTTCTATGTATGGCATTTTAGCGCAAACCCTAGGGATTCCTGTCTACAGTGTGGGGCGAGGAGAGAGGGACTTTACGATCGATATTGCCGCTGCCCAGGAGACAATTAAGAGGGAGAATATTAGGGCAGTATTTGTGGTACATCCCAATTCACCGACGGGCAATTTATTAAGGGCAACGGAAATAGAGTGGTTACAATCCTTACCCGTCGATATTTTGGTAGTGATTGATGAGGCATATTACGAATTTGCGGGGCATTCCTTGGTAGGGGAAATGCAGGGGTATCCCAATTGGGTAATTTTGCGCACCTTTTCCAAGGCGTGGCGGTTAGCAGCATTTCGCTTGGGTTATGCCATTGCTTGCCCGCAGGTGATTAGAGTATTAGAGACAATTCGCCTGCCCTACAATTTGTCCACTTTCACAGCGATGGGGGGGGAATTAGTCCTGCAATATCGCCAGGAAATTCTCAGCCTAGTAGAAGCAATTAAACAAGAACGGGAAAAACTGTATCAGGCATTAAAACAATTGCCGCAATTACAAGTATGGCCAAGTGCTGCTAATTTTCTCTACTTACAGACTGCTGACGATCGTAATCTGCAGCAATATTTAGCAAGAGCAGGCACTCTTATTCGCCACACAGGGGGGGGACTGCGTATTACCATAGGCACACCGCCACAAAATCAACGCACGATCGATCGGATTTATTCTTTCTACAAAGGGTGATATATGTATCAGACAAGAGTGTCTGTTGCGCCATGAAAGAGCAAATTTTTACTGCCCTGATTGCTCATACCGCCTGGAAGGAGAGGTTACATAAAGCGATCGATTCTGGCATTGTCGACCTGCCCCCCTCCGTGATTGAATTGGATAACGTGTGTGTATTTGGCAAGTGGCTATATGGGGATGATATACCACTTCCCAGTATGAAACTGTGCGTCAAATTCATGCCCAATTTCATAAACTAACGTCCCAGATTGCACTTCTAGCTGTCACTGGCAACAAAGAAAAAGCAAAGGAACTTCTATCCGATGGCAGCGAATATATAAGACTCTCTGATCAGTTGTGCAGTGCCCTACTAGATTTAGCAAGAGTAGGTTAAATTTGGACATAAATACAATGACGGTGGCTCTGGGAAATAGGGGTAACAAAACTCGCAATTTGCCAATTGTAGGTAGCTAAATATTTTGCCTCCTCTGGCTGCCAATGCCCGCGATAGAGAATAACTGTACCTCCCCTCTTTGTTAAAGGTACACCATACTTGAGACAGGCAGGTATACTCCCCACTGCCCTTATTAACACTAGGTCAAATTGCTGGTGGTAATGTTTCCCTAACTCCTCTGCCCTACCATGCACACCGATCGCATTAGCTAAGCCCAATTTTTCAATTGCAGCATTGACAAATCTGATTTTTTTTAATGTGCCATCCAGCAAAGTGAGGTGCCAAGAGGGAAACACGATCGCTATGGGCAAACCAGGAAACCCCGCCCCTGTCCCCACATCAATTACCCGCAGATTGGTTGCGTGCCAAAAAGGTTTTACCCCCCGTAGTGAGTCCCAAATATGCTTCTCCCAAAAGTCTGTTGGCTCTGTAATACGGGTGAGATTTTGTACCTGATTACCCACCAAAACCAGGTCATAGAGCTGCTGGAACTTGACTATTTCCGCTGGCGTTGGTTGCCAATTTAGGGTGGACTCCCAGAGCGCTGGGTCTAAATGCATAGACTGATCGCCTAGACGTTGAGCACATCCTGATGCAAAAACTGTCGCTGGGGGGGAATGGGCGCGATCGGTTCTGTGAGGGTAAATTCCCCTTTTAATATCCAATCCTTGAGTATACTTGCTACCTGTTCTGCCCGCGAAATACTGACGACAGGGGCAGTGCGCACGGGGGTATGGTTGATGGTAATCTTGCCACTTTTTAACTGGGCATAACTGACTAAACCAAAGCTAGGACGCACCCGGCGGGGGATAGAAAAATCAATCACAGGTGCCATAATCTCTTCATCCCGCAGCGCTAAAGTCTCGATCGTTTTACTACTTACTACAGGAATCGGTATGCCCACCCCCAACATCAAACTGACACCGTAATTGCGAAAATAACAGCCCTTCACCCAATCCTTGTCCATCTGTTTGGCATCCCCAATGAGGGCTAAAGTGGCAGCGGGACCAATGGGGGTATGATTGGGCAGTTGTTTTTGATTGGGGAAATGTTGTGTGCCCTCCCAGGCAATAAAACCAATGCCACCGCCGAGGAAAATTTTCGTGCCAATCCCAATCGCTTCTAGGGAATGCCAGAGGGGCGCAATCACCCCCGGATTCGCATAGACAGCGTTACCCATACGGGGCAGGAGAGGACCCAAATAGGTATAAACAATTTCTTCGCCGCTGTTGACTCCCACCACAAAATTCTGATAGAGACCACGGGGCGCATAGAGATAAAACTGGTTGATGGAATCGCGATTAATCTGGGTCTCTAGGGTAGCCCTGGGGTAACAGTCATTGGGCATCCCGATCGCCCGCAACGGCACCGTCTCCCCCGCCACCAACTTGGCAATCACATGGGCACCTCCATAACCGATCGGGCGTTCTTCCTGGGGTTCTGCCTCCTGGGTCGCCCCCAAAAATAAATCCACCGCCCCCATACCGCTGTAGGCAGGCACACCATCCAACCAACAGGAGCGCAATCTGATCGGGGGGTCTGTATGCCCCAAATTGATAAACACCCCCACCGACTCCAGGGGAGCAAAAGTGCCCGTTGTCACCACATCCACTTCCTGGGCTGCCTGGGAGAGTCCCACCGCCGCCACCCGCTTTTGTAACTCCAGTAGCGTGAGTACTCGCACCGATCGGTTAGCAATTTTAGCATTGATGGCAGAGATAGACTGTTCCATAGAATTGTTAGTGAGACTGACCCTTAAAATAGGTTATCCTAGATAGGCTGTTTTTCGTTGAGACAAACTGGCATGGCAAAACGCCGCAACCTCAAAAAAGAAAAAGCCCTCCGCAACCTCGCCTACGCCCGCAAATTCCGCAAACGCACCCCCTCCAAGTATATGCGTCGTCCTGAGATGACCCGCCTAGAAGAAGGGGAAGAGACCATCGAACCCGGGGAAGACCTGGAAGGTGCCTAAACTTGCCCTTGCTTTGCACACTACTACGCCCCAGCTCCAACTCGCTCTGGGGTTTTTTTGCCCAGGGGAGGAGTTAACCATCCTAGAAAAAATTGCCGATCTGGGGAAAAGCAGCTCCCAGCTAGTACACACCTACCTCCAGGAATTGATGGCAGACCGATCGTGGTCAGACCTAGTCTACGTGGCAGTGGCAACGGGGGGGGGAAGTTTTACAGGCACAAGGGTCGGTGTTGTGATTGCTCGCACCCTGGGACAGCAGTTAAACATACCTGTCTATGGCATTCCCTGCCAGGAAATTGAGGATTGGGAGGGGGAGGGGACAGCGGTGCATAAACTATTAGCAATTGCCCATCAACGCTGGCAAAATCACATCCCTGGGGACTACCGTGCTGTTGTACCCATCTATACCTAAAAAAAAAAATAGGAAGATGTGCCGCAATTTTTACTTAGCAGTAGTACATTCCCCCGTTAATTCTGTCCATCCCATTGCAATTGCATGGGTAATTTTGTGAGATAGAGGAATTCTACAAAGTGCTTAGATACTTCTTCCCTCCCTTTAGACGTAAGATGCAGCAACAGAAAATTACCCCACAGTTAAAGGATGGTGTTCCAGGGCAGCAGACAATCCACAGAAAAGGCAACATGGTTCTGGCAGCGATCGGGGTGAGGGAGATTGGGCAGCTAGTATGAATTCATTACCAGTCCAACTGTTTACGATGATATCAGCTTGGTAGTCATAAAACAAAAATAGAGCTGCTGTTACCCGTGTTAGACTAGAGGAGGGATACTTGGCTCAGGAGTACCTATGTACGAGGATAGAAAACTATCTTTGTTGAGGTCATCTGGTGCGATCAAGCATCCTTTCCCCACCGTAGCGGGAATGCTAATATGGCAACACAAGCAGTTAAGCCAGGAAGCTATGATTACTGACCCTCTTGCCATCCGCAACTACCAAAAAATCACCGATTCCCTGGTGGATATGTGGCACAAAGGTTACACACGGGATGAACTGCGCCTGTTTATTGATGGCTTTGTGGCTGCTCTCAGAGTCAATAACTCCCTAGATGTAACACTGATCCATAAACTAGAAGCGGAAGCGGTAAAATTTCTGTACGAACCTGCTAACTTCCAAGACCCCTTTGTCCCTGAACCCCAGCCTGAACTAAATGTGTAACTGAACCGAGGGGATGCCGGCGGGGGGAATCCAACCACTAGACCCAACCATCGTTGCCCTGATCAGTGCGGGGGAAGTAATTGACTCCCCGGGGGCGGTGGTGCGAGAGTTGGTGGAAAATGCCCTCGATGCCCAAGCCGATCGGATTACATTGTCCCTGTGGACAGAAGATGACCTCTTTTCCCTGCAGGTAGTAGATAACGGCGTGGGTATGACGGTGGCGGATTTGGCGAAGGTAGGGCAACCCCACAGTACCAGTAAAATCAGGCAACTGCAGGATTTATATCAAATTAGGAGCCTAGGATTTCGGGGGGAAGCTCTCCACAGTATTGCCCAGTTCAGTCACCTGACGATCGCTAGTCGCCCCCCAGGGGAGATGGGTTATCAGATGCGCCCTGGAGACTACGCTCCCACCCCCTACCCTATGGCAGAAGGCACGATCGTGACTGTCACCCGTTTATTTGCCAACTTTGCCCAGCGGCGGACAGGATTACCCGCTCGTTCCCAACAATTGCGCCAAATACAAAAACTGATCCAGGAATTTGCTCTGCTCCATACCTCCGTAACCTGGCAGGTGGCATTGGAACATCGCCCCTGGTTTAGCCTGTGGGGGAGCAAGTCAATGGCAGAGGTATTATTGCAGATTTTTCCTAAGTACAGTGCCACCGATTTACGGGAAGAGCAGCAGGACCATCTCCAAGTAGTGGTGGGGTTACCCGATCGTTTCTCTCGCCCCCGCCCGGACTGGATCAAAATTGCGGTCAACGGTCGTCCTGTGCATTTACCCCCTCTGGAGGAGACTGTCCTAGAGGCTTTTAGTCAGACTTTACCGCGGCAGCGCTTTCCTGTGTGCGTGGTGCATTTGCGGGTAGAGGGGGAAACTATTGACTGGCAGCGCCATCCCGCCAAACGGGAAATCTATCTCCACAATTTAGGGGAATGGCAACAGCGGGTAGCAAGGATAATTAGGCAATTGTTGCAGTCACCCCAACCTAGCCTGAGTAGCTATGGCAAACAACTCTTCCGCCTAGCGGAATCCGCGGCAGATTACCATCCCCAGACCCCGCCCAAAATCCTAGGGCAATTACACCGCACCTATATCCTAGTGGAAGAAGGGGAAGGACTATACCTGGTGGAGCAGCACGTCGCCCATGAACGCATCCTCTTTGAACAACTGGAACGCCAGTGGCAGATTGTCCCCCTGCCTACCCCCCTCCTCCTCTCCGATTTAAGTGAAGAACAACGGGAAAACTTAAACCGAGAGGGCATTGCCACCGTCCCCTTTGGACACAACACCTGGCGCATTACGGCTCTGCCCCGTCTCCTGGTCAACCATCCCGATTTAACTGCCGCTGTCTATGCCCTCAGTCGGGAGAGCAGTTCTAGTGCTGTACGAGCAAGAGTAGCCTGCCTCTGCGCTGTGCGCAACGGCACAGAACTAGACCATGCCACCATGACCCAGATAATTCAAGGCTGGCAAAAGTGCCAAGTGCCCCACACTTGCCCCCATGGTCGCCCCATTTACTTCTTCCTAGGGAAACAAAAACTGGATAATTTCTTCCGCCGCTATTAGCCTGGGTAGAATAGAAGATACACAATTTTGGGGGTAAGACATTGTTTGCTGCACTGCGGGATGCCACAGCTCGTGGGTCAAAAGTACCAACAGACTTAGTTGCCGCTATCAACGACCGCAAGCGGGAGCTAAACGCTGTTATTTTAGCCCATTATTACCAAAATAGCGATCTGCAGGACATTGCTGACTACATTGGCGACTCCCTAGGACTGGCACAGGCTGCTGCCCAAACTACTGCCGATGTGATCGTGTTTGTCGGTGTCCACTTTATGGCGGAGACGGCAAAAATTCTCAACCCCACTAAACAGGTGCTGCTGCCAGACCTCAATGCTGGTTGCTCCCTGGCGGATAGTTGTCCCCCCGAGGAGTTTCTTAAATTTAAGCAAGCCCACCCTGACCACAAAGTCGTGTCCTATATCAACTGCTCGGCGGCAATCAAGGCTATGAGCGATGTCATCTGCACCAGTGCCAACGCCGTCAAAATTGTCAACTCCTTTCCCCCTGACCAGCCCCTCATCTTTGCCCCCGATCGGAATTTGGGTAGATATGTGGCACAACAGACGGGCAGAGATTTATTGCTATGGCAGGGCACCTGCATTGTGCATGAAATTTTTTCGGAACAGAAATTGGTAGAACTGCGGGTCAAATATCCCCAGGCGGCGGTGATTGCCCATCCGGAATGTGAACCAACGGTGCTACGCCATGCGGACTTCATTGGTTCCACTACTGCCTTGATCAAGTATGTCGCCCGCAGTGATGCCCCTGCCTTTATTGTGGTGACAGAACCGGGAGTGATTCACCAGATGCAGAAAATTGCCCCCGGCAAAACCTTTATCCCTGCTCCCCCCAACAACAACTGCGCCTGCAATGAGTGCCCCTATATGCGCCTCAACACGTTGGAGAAACTCTACTACACCATGCGCGATCGGTCGCCGGAAATCACCCTGGATGAATCCCTACGCCTAGCGGCATTAAAACCGATCCAACGGATGCTGGAATTATCTGCTAATTCTTAAAGAATGAAGGAAGTGGGGGAGGAACTATGAAAGTATTAGTTGTCGGGGCAACGGGTGCTACGGGACAGGCTGTCGTTCAGGAGTTACAATCTCGCCATATCCCTCTACGGGCATTAGTGCGCAATCCCTACAAGGCACAGGCAATCTGGGGTAACAGCGTGGAGATCGTGGCAGGCAATGTCCTCGATCGGTATTTACTGACAGAAGCGATCGGGGATTGTACCCACATCATTTGCACCACCGGTGCACGTCCGAGTTTGAACATCTTTGGTCCCCTGCAGGTGGACTATCTGGGCACCAAAAATCTGGTCAAAGCGGCTCTGCAGCAGAAAATTGAACATTTGGTCTTAGTCTCTTCCCTGTTGACTTCCGTCTTTTTCCATCCCCTCAATCTCTTTTGGCTGGTCCTCTTTTGGAAGAAGCAGGCGGAGGAGTACATCAAAAAGAGCGGCATTACCTACACGATCGTGCGCCCTGGGGGTCTCACCAATACCCCGACTACTGACAATCTGGTTATGGGTAGGGCAGATACCCTGTTTAGTGGCAGAATTCCCCGCGCGACTGTGGCACAGGTCTGTGTGGCAGCTCTCCTCTGTCCAGCGGCAAGGAATAAGATTGTGGAGGTAGTCACCAGCCCCACTGCTCCCTATATCCCCATTCCTGAACTATTTGCCCAAGTCTGAGCTTGACCCCCATGCCCCCTGCCGCTAAGCTACCCTATGGTGGCGTTTCCCTAGGGGAGTTGTTAATGGATGTCAGCATTATTATCCCGACCCTCAACGGCGGTGAACTGCTCAGGCGCACCCTAGCAGCTATCTATGGACAACAGACAGACAAAAAGTATGAGGTGATGATTATTGACTCCGGTTCTCGCCCTGACACCCTGGCAATTTTCCAGGAATTTCCCGTCCGCCTCCACCAAATTCCTAAACACACCTTTAATCACGGTGCTACGCGGGACCTCGGTGCTAGTATGACCACAGGGGAATTCCTGATCTTCATCAATCAGGATGCGGAGCCGGGCAACGACCAGTGGCTAGAGGGGATGATTGCTCCCTTTAGGGACCCCCAGGTGCTAGCTGTGCAAGGGGGCATTAGGGAACGGGAAGATATGGAGCGCTTTTTCTGGGATTCCTGCGGGGAGCGCTTTTATTTTACTTCGGAGTCGAAGAACTGGATCAAACGTTACCACAATATGGGCTTCTCCACGGTCAATTGTGCTATCCGTCGTTCCGTGTGGGAGAAATACCCCTTTGGGCATATCGATATTTCGGAAGATAAGGCATTCCAGCGCCGTATTCATCACCAGGGGCATGAAATTGTCTATAGTGAGGCTTTTGTCTATCACACCCACAATTACAATTTTCGGCAAATTTGGCGTCGATGCCAGGATGAGGGCTACGGCTGGCGTTTAGTGGGGGAAAACTACACCCTGGGACAGGCAATCCGCGATACTTTTATCCTCAAAAACTACAAAATTCTCTGGCAGGGTATCCGCGAGGGTAAGGTCAAACAATTTTCCGAAATAATTTATCCCTTTATGCGTCCTACGTGGGTTTATATTGGCAATCACTTCAATCGCGGGTTGGTGAAATGAATTGGACGGATTTACTCAAACAGTTGCTCGATCGGCAATCCCTCACCCCAGAACAAGCCCGATCGTTGATGACTGGCTGGCTAGAGGGGGCGATTCTGCCGGAGGTGTCGGGGGCAATCCTGGTGGCATTGCAGATGAAGGGTATCACGGGGGCGGAATTGGCGGCAATGGCAACTGTGCTGCGGGAGATGGCAACTCCTGTCCCCAAGCTCAACCAAGAAGTGCTCCTAGATACCTGTGGCACGGGCGGTGATGGCAAACATACTTTTAATATCTCGACAGCAGTAGCCTTTGTGGTGGCAGCAGCGGGTATCCCTGTGGCGAAACACGGCAATCGATCGGTATCCAGTCGATCGGGTTCGGCGGATGTCCTGGAAGCCCTGGGAATTAACTTAAATGCTCCCTTGGCACAAATGCAAGCTGCCCTGGAGACGGTGGGAGTGACTTTCCTGTTTGCGCCCCATTGGCATCCGGCGATGAAGGCTGTGGCGCCCCTACGCAAAAATCTGGGTATCCGCACTGTGTTTAATTTGTTGGGTCCTTTGGTCAACCCCTATCGCCCTACTGCCCAAGTTATGGGAGTCTATGCCGCCCCTTTGCTGCACCCTGTGGCTGAAGCCCTGGGGATTTTGGGACTGCAACAGGCTTATGTCCTGCATAGCCGCGAAGGTTTAGATGAAGTGGGGTTAGGGGACATCACTGATCTCGTCCATCTACACCAAGGAAAGACCACCAATCTGGAACTTGACCCCCGCACTGTCGATATTCCTCCCACTCCCCTGACTGCCCTCCTGGGAGGTGATGTAGCAGTAAATTCTGTTATCCTCACCCAAGTCCTGCAGGGCAAAGGGACAGCTGCCCAAACCCAATGCGTCGCTCTTAACAGCGCCCTCGCTCTTACTCTGGCAGGTCAATACCCTACCTGGCAAGCTGCCTACCCCCGCGCCCTGGAAATTATCCGCTCGGGTGCCCCCTGGGATAAACTCATGGACCTCCGCCAGTTCCTCGCCCATCCTTAAATTTGTTGCAAATCAGAATTATTCTGAGTTATAATCAACACAGGATTGAGGAAGCGCCCATGCAGGAAGTGATCAAGAGTTTGCAGCGTCAGCAGGCGAATGCCTTGGTTTTGTATTTGAATTACAAGAAGTACCACTGGTTGAGCTATGGTCCTTTGTTTCGAGACCTACATCTGTTGTTTGAGGAGCACGGTGGTCAGGTATTGGCAACGATCGATGAATTGGCAGAACGCAGTTTAGTGGTGGGGGGAGCGCCTGTAGCTGATCCCGACCAGTACCTTAAAGTTGCCACAGTCAAGCCTTCTAGCGGCACGTTGACTCTGAAGGGGATGGTAGAAGAAGCGATTGCCAATCACGATCGGGTCATTGATGAGTTGCACCAGGACGCAGAGATGGCGAGCAAGGGGAACGACATCGGTACGGCAGACCTGTTTACCCGCATTGTGCAGGTACATCAAAAACAGCGGTGGTTTCTGCGGGAAATTCTGCGCCAAGGGGACGGTTTGGTGACTAGCTAGGACGTAGGGAGGGCAACGGCTATCGCAGCATGGTCCCGATGGTGATACTACTCAATCTTGCCCTTAGTGGCGTGTTGGGGTGGTTGACCTGGCACTGCTGGCGGTGGTATGGGGGGACAAGGCGGGCTAGCCGCACCCTCGATCGTTGGCATCGTCAACTGTCCATCCATTTTCCCCTGTTCACCCTCAAGCAGCAGCGCAATCGTCTCTATCTTTACCAGTGGCAGCAGACCTACCGCCAAGCAGAGCGGTTGTACAAATGGGGGACTTTCCTACTATCATTAAAGAGGCGATGGCAGGGAAGACATGGCAAAAGGCGTCGGTAAGTTTTTGGGGGGTATGGTGATCGGCACAGCGATCGGTGTGGTCACCGGTATTTTGATTGCCCCCCGATCGGGGAAAGACACCCGCAGTTTAATTAAGAAGTCCGCCAAACAGATTCCCCTCCTAGCAGAAAAAGCCTGGGAAGAGACCCTAGAAAGGCTACAGGAAGCGATCATTGCCGGGCGGGAAGCCAGCCAGAGACTCTACGAAATGAAAGAAGACATTGCTACTGTAGAAACCAGCGCCCGCTCAGAAGGGGAAAGACGTTCTCTTTTTGAATAGACTATGACGACCGACATCAGCATCTTTCACAATGACTTACCCAGTGAGGTACTGCAAAGCTACCTGCAAAGTCCCCTTTTGGCGGTGGACACAGAAACAATGGGGTTAATACCAAGGCGCGATCGGTTGTGTTTGGTGCAGATGTGCGATGTGGAGGGGCAGATTAGTTTAGTGAAACTCGATCGGGGTGTGCGGTCAGCCCCCAATTTAAAACAACTGCTGGAAGCAGAGAATGTCCTAAAACTGTTTCACTATGCCAGGTTTGATATTGGTGCCCTCAAGTATCATTTAGGCATTGAGACCAAGCCCTTCTTTTGTACCAAAATTGCCAGCAAGTTAGCCCGTACCTACTCCCAAAAACACGGTTTGAAGGAACTGGTGCGGGAGTTAGAAAAGGTGGAGTTAGACAAGACAGAGCAAAGTTCTGATTGGGGCAATCCCTACTACTTGTCGGAGGAACAACTTGCCTATGCCGCCAATGATGTGCGCTATCTAATCAGCATCTATCACAAACTAGTAGAAATGCTCAAGCGGGAGGAGCGTTACGAATTTGCCCTCGCCTGCTGTCAGTTTCTCCCCACTCTAGTTGACCTGGATTTACTTGGTTACGAAGATATTTTTTCCCATCAGTAATGGTCTTTTTGTCCGATCGGTGGCGTTCCTTAATCAAGTATTGTCTGCTTCGTTTGCTGTTAGCCCCAGTGATGGTTTTACTGGTAGCCACGATCGTGTTTGTTCTGATGCGTTTAGCTCCTGGGGACCCTATTGACGCCATTGTGGGAACCCGTGCCCCTGCAGCAGTGAAAGCAAACTTGCGGCAACAACTGGGTTTAGAGGGGTCTTTAGCACAACAATACTGGCGTTACATGGGGGGACTGTTGCGGTTTGATTTGGGCAAATCCCTCTCCACCAGAGGGGAATCTGTAGGGAAAATTATTGGTGATTTTTTCCCCGCCACTGCAGAATTAGCCATCTATAGCACGATCGTTGCCCTTGCCCTTGGTATTAGTTTAGGGATTGTCACAGCTACGAGACCGGGATGGGAATTGCCAGGTAGACTGTTTAGTATCATCACCTATGCCTTGCCCCTGTTTTGGGTGGGTATGGTATTGCAATTGCTGTTTTCTGTGCAACTGGGGTGGTTTCCCCTAGGGGGCAGACTGCCGACCACTCTGCAGATAGGTAAAACAATCACCGGTCTGTACACGATCGATAGTCTCTTACAGGGCAATCTTTCTCTCTTCTTTATCAGTTTGCATCATTTAGTCTTACCGTCTTGCACCTTGGGGTTAGTTTTAAGTGGTATTTTTGAACGCATTATGCGGGTTAATTTACAGGAGGCGCTCCAGAGTGACCATGTGGAAGCTGCCAGAGCCAGGGGCATTCCCGAAAGGCGGATTTTATGGAGTCATGGTATTCGCAACGCCTTGATTCCCGTTGTCACAGTTTTTGGTCTCACCTTTGCCGCTTTGTTGGGGGGAGCAGTGATGACAGAGGTGACTTTCTCTTGGCCAGGTCTTGCCAATCGTCTCTACAGCGCTATTCTAGGCAGGGATTACTCCGTTGTGCAGGGTATTGTTGTCTTTTTTGCCGTCCTTGCCACCCTCGTCAGTATTGTGATTGATTTGATCAACGCCCTCCTCGACCCCCGTATTCGCTATTAACGGTCTTCCTTGAAAAAGATGACCCAACCAAGATAGATAATGGCAGCCACGATCGCCAACAGGGCTAGTCCTGGTCCTAATTGAAACCGCAGCCAAAAGAGGAATCGCCGCACCCCCCCCAGCAACCACAGAATGATGACCACTGCCCCCACGATCGTAGCAATACCCCAAAGCAGCTGTACGCTTTTGTTCATAATTGCTCCCTGCACTCTAGGGAAAATTTTAGCAGCAATACTACTCCTGGGAGTTCTCTAGGGAAGAGATACGCACCCGATCGATGCGGGGTCCATCAGTGGAAGCGACGGTAATTTCTAAGTTATCAAAGATGAATTGTTCCCCGGGGCTGGGAATTTTTTGCAGGTGAAACAGGACAAAGCCCCCCAAAGTTTGATAGTCCTCATGGAGGGGGAGATTTAAGCCGAGGGACTCATTTACTTCCTCAACACTCATCTGTGCCTGCACCAAAAAAGTACGTTCATCGATGACAGTAATCCCAGGCACTGCCTCATTGGGCGGTTCATGATCATCGCCGAGGATTTCCCTAATAATATCAGTCATAGTCAACAAACCCGCTGTGCCGCCATACTCATCTACTACCATCACCATTTGTTGATGGGAGCGTTGCATTTGGGGCAGCAATTCTGCCAGATAAATATCCTCCGAGACAAAGCGTACAGGGCGAATGTAGGGGGCAATGGGCTGGTCGAGGTTGTAGTTTTCCCCTGGCAATTTAGCACTGATTTCTTTCAGGTCCACAATACCCCGAATATCATCTAGGGATTCCCCCGCCACAGGATAACGGCGATGGTGGCTGCGGGCAACAGCATTAAATAGATCGCGCAGAGTAGCGGTCACTTCCAGGTAGTCAATACTAGTGCGGGGACGCATCACTTCTCCTGCCGTAATATCGCTGAACTCAAACACATTTTTGAGTAGCTGTCTCTCTTCCGTCTCTAAGCCACTGGACTCGGAGGAAGTAGTAATTATGCGCTGTAATTCTTCGGCGCTGACAGCACTATACCAGGACTTGGGGCTATATTCCATGCCCAACAGCCGTAGCAACAAACGCGTAGACTGACTCAACAGCCAGAGCAATGGACTCACCAGTTCCATCACGATTTCACTAGGGCGGGCTAACACCAATGCCAGTTTTTCACTGTGGGCAAGGGCAATGGATTTTGGGACTAATTCCCCCAACACTATTTGCAAATAGACAATCAAGCCCAGACTTATGGTTGGCGCTAATACCACTACCCATTCCTTTGACCCCAACCACTGGGAGACTTGATTAGTTAAACTTTCTTTGCCCACCCACCCCAAAGTCACACTGGCTAAAGTAATGCCAATCTGAGTAGCAGAGAGAAACCGATCGATTTGTCTTTGCAATCGCTGCACAACCAGGGCAGCACTAGACCCCTCATCCACTAACTGGTGCACACGGGAACGGCGGAGGGAAACAACGGCAAATTCCGCAATGACAAACAGAGCATTTACTAACAGCAGGGGAATGATAAAAGTCAAGCAGCGTTGATGTCACCCTTAAGCGCCAAGGTAGTAAGATTCTACCACACCTAAACGACAGCAACTTTAGGGGGCACAGAATTGACCTTGCGGGGCTTGTTGTAGTTTTGGGGACGCAGGACACGCCGATCGGAGGGATTGGGATTAACCTGTTTAATTGCCCGTCTGCCTAAGATAAAGCCCACTAGCGCCGAACTGCACCCCACAATCAGCATTAAGAGGAACAGAATGCTGTAAAAGTCAAAACCCTTGCTTTTGGGGGAACGGGACTTGGGCATAGGTTTCCATTACACTTTGATTAGCATATAATGAAACTGCCCAGGGTTGGCTGACAGGTAAAGCAAACGACTCATAATCGTTGATATGTGGGTTCGATTCCCACACCCTGGATAAGCCAGAGCCAGTATTCCTGATTGCCCTTTTTGCCCGTTATAGGGGCGGGGATTACACCCTGCTGTTGCCAACCATACCCGATCGCTGCTTGCCTCACCTGCTCCACTGCCTCTAACTGCAGTGCCCGATCGCGGACTATACCCTGCTTGCCCACCTTATCCCTGCCCACTTCAAATTGGGGCTTCACCAAGAGGAGCATTTCCCGGGGGGGTTGCAGTAATTGCCACAGGGGGGCGAGGACTTTGGTGAGGGAGATAAAGGACAAATCCACCACTGCCAGGTCAGGGATGGGATCACCGGGTTGGTAGAGCTGCAGGGGAGTCAAATAGCGCAAGTTGGTCCGCTCCCGCAATACCAGCCGCGGATCATGGCGTAAAGACCAGGCTACCTGTCCATAGCCCACATCAATCCCGTAGACTCTTGCCGCTCCCCGCTCCAGGAGATAGCCCGTAAATCCCCCCGTCGAAATACCGCCATCCAGACAAACCCGATCGGTTACCCTAATGCCAAAAGTTGTAATCGCCCCCGCCAGCTTTTCTCCCCCCCGCGACACATACTCGTATTGCTCCTTCAGACGAATAGCAGCGTCGAGGGGAATTTCTGTCCCAGGCTTATCAACCACCACCTCATCAATAAGCACCCACCCCGCCCTAATTACCCGTTGGGCTTGCTCCCGTGACCCCACTAAACCCCGCTGCACCAGGAGGACATCTAGGCGTTCCTTCACGGTTGGACACGATCGCGATAAATTTGGTAAGCAGCGATTGCCAAAGTACAATTGCCCACCAAGGTAAGAGTTGCCTGCAGAGTCACCAGCCACGTCATAGCGGGGTCATTGTCAAAGAGATGCCAAATACAGGCACAGAGAGCACCAAAGAGAGCGGGGAGCATTCCCCCTGCCAGGGGACGCAAAGAATGAGACTGCCAAAGAAGAGCTATGGCAACCATCCATTCCACTACGCTAGAGATGTGAATAACCCAAGTGGGGAGGGAAAGAGCATGCATAATTGTATACTAAAACCCCTCTCCAGGGGGGAGAGAGGCAGTGTAATTAGGCAGTAGCCTTAGCGAAGTTTGCCGCCGCAAAGTCCCAGTTTACTAGGTGATCGAGGAAGGTTTGGGCATAGTCGGGACGGCGGTTTTGGTAATCCAGATAGTAGGCATGTTCCCACACATCCATAGTCAGCAGGGGGATTTGATTTTGATGCAGGGGGTTTTCTGCATTGAGGGTCTTAGTGACTTTGAGGGTGCCGTTTTCCAGGACTAGCCAAGCCCAACCACTGCCAAACTGACCGACACCAGCGGCTTTGAACTGCTCCTTAAATGCCTCGAAGCTACCGAAGTCAGCCTTAATTTTCTCTGCCAGTGCCCCTGTGGGCTGACCACCGCCATTGGGTTTCATGGAGTGCCAATAGAAGGTGTGATTCCACACCTGGGCAGCATTGTTGAAAATAGCCACTTTGCTGGGGTCGCCGGCGGTGGCTTTGATAATTTCTTCCAGGGATTTGTTCTCTAAGTCCGTACCTTTGATGAGATTGTTGAGATTGTTGACATAGCCCTGATGGTGCTTGCCGTGATGGAAGCTCAGGGTGTTAGCGGAAATATGGGGTTCAAGGGCGTTTTGGTCGTAGGGCAGATTTGGAAGTTCAAAAGCCATTACTTTTCCTCTCAATAATTAGCCATGAGACATAGCCCATGATCCCACGAAATGCCCCCATCGGCAATCTCTCTCGCGGTATGTACTATTCAACGGGAAGGGCGCGGTAACCCCACACCCCTTTACAGTAGTCGTTTAGCTGTTTGGTGTTGAGGTTAAGACTGGCAGTGAGGCTTTGCAGGTAGGGCAAGTTCCTTTCCAGCACGTAGGGATCGCCCACTAGCTGCCCCTCACGGATGTTTTTGAACACTTCTGCCATCGCCTGTAGTCCACTGACCAACTGTTGCTGGATGGTTTGCAGGGTGGGGTCTTGCAGATTGAGGGCACTGACATCACTGCCTAGCTGTTCTGTAAAGGCTTGGGCGATCGTGGGGTGGTCAATTTTGGGGGCTGCCTGACTGTGCCAGTTGTTGTAGAGCTTGCTAAATACGCGGCATTCCACTCCCCTCCTAGGGCTTTGGACAGCAGCGGCAGGTAGGGGCAACGTGAGGACTAGAACCAACACTAGAAGCAAGGCAGGGCAAAGAGGTTTCATAAACTGGAGTTCCCGCTAAAATGAACTTATCACTGTGAGAGGTACTATGGCTGAATTACGGAGTCGTGTTGTCACCCAGGGCATCCACCGTTCCCCTAACCGCGCCATGATGCGGGCAGTAGGGTTCAAGGATGAGGATTTCACCAAACCGATCGTGGGGATCGCCAACGCCTACAGCAATATTACCCCCTGCAATATGGGAATTAACGAACTGGCACTCACGGCTATGGCGGAACTGCGCGGCAGTGGTGCTATGCCCCAGATGTTCGGCACGATCACCATCAGCGATGGTATCTCTATGGGCACGGAGGGGATGAAGTACTCCCTGGTCTCCCGCGATGTCATTGCCGACTCCATTGAAACGGTCTGTAACGGGCAGTCCTTGGACGGTCTCCTGGCGATCGGGGGCTGTGACAAGAATATGCCAGGGGCGATGATCGCAATGCTGCGGATGAATATCCCCTCTATCTTCGTCTATGGGGGTACGATCAAACCTGGCAATCTCAATGGCAAGGATTTAACTATCGTCAGTGCCTTTGAGGCGGTGGGGCAGTACAGTGCTGGCAAAATTACGGAGGAGGAGCTGCTAGCGATCGAGCGCAAGGCTTGTCCAGGGGCGGGTTCCTGTGGTGGCATGTACACTGCCAATACTATGTCTTCCCTGTTTGAAGCCATGGGGATGAGTCTACCCCGTTCTTCCACTATGGCGGCAGAAGATGCGGAAAAACGGATCAGCACAGGGGAATCGGCAAGGGTATTGGTGCAAGCGATCGAGAAACAAATCCTGCCCCGCGATATTGTCACTCGTAAAGCGCTGGAAAATGCCATTGCTGTCCTGATGGCAGTAGGGGGATCGACGAATGCAGTCTTACACCTGTTAGCCATTGCCCATGCGGCGGAAGTGCCCTTGACCATCGATGACTTTGAGACTATCCGCGCCAAAGTGCCCGTGCTATGTGATTTGAAACCCTCAGGGCGCTATGTGACCACCGATTTCCACCGTGTGGGGGGCGTGCCCCAGGTGATGAAGATGCTCCTGTCCCAAGGTTTGCTCCACGGTGACGCACTGACAATTACAGGAAAAACGATCGAGGAAGCCCTGGCGGATATACCCGTTGACCCCGACCCCAACCAGGACATTATTCGTCCCTTCCATTACCCCCTCTATCCTTCTGGGCACATCACTATCCTCAAGGGCAATCTGGCAGAGGAAGGAGCAGTGGCAAAGATCAGCGGTGTGAAAAATCCTGTGATTACGGGTCCAGCGCGGGTATTTGAGTCAGAGGAAGCCTGTTTGGAGGCAATTCTAGGGGGGCGGATCAGACCAGGGGATGTGATTGTTATTCGCTACGAAGGACCCAAGGGCGGTCCCGGAATGCGGGAGATGCTCTCCCCCACCAGTGCTTTGATTGGGGCTGGTTTGGGGGATTCTGTTGGTCTGATCACGGATGGTAGGTTCTCTGGCGGCACTTACGGTATGGTGGTGGGGCACGTTGCTCCTGAGGCTTATGTGGGTGGCACTATTGCTCTGGTGGAAGAAGGGGATTCTATCACCATCGATGCCCATCGACGCCTATTGCAACTCAATGTCAGTGAGGAGGTACTAGCGCAGCGGCGGCAAAATTGGAAACAACCGCCCCCCCGTTATCAGCGTGGAGTCCTGGCAAAATACGCCCGCCTTGTGTCCAGCAGCAGTTTGGGAGCAGTCACCGATCGGTTTGTCGATTAGCAGTTTACCAGCACGGATACAGAGGCTCGTAACGCAAACTCTTCTCACCTGGCTGCCCTGCCCCCCAGGGCTGCACTCCCCTGCTCCTGTTTGCCCTCCTGTACTACTGACACGATCGGCAGGACTGGTTTTTCGGTGTCGATATGGGTATCTATCCCCTTCCTCGCTATCGGCGTACCGCGACTTGAGTTATGTCCTCTGTGTTGGTCTTAGAGATAGAATATGACCGCAAGTTGCACGCCTACAGGGCACTGGGACAATCCAGAGTACTGGCAGCGGGGGGAGCCGCTGTGGATGTCGGAGATGGGCTTGGGTAGAGGGGAGCGGAATTGGTGGCAAAAGAAAAGCTAGCAGAGTACCTCCGATCGATCGGTATTGACCCTGACCAAATCCTGCAATAGGGCATAACGCCTAGCCTATCAATTGCGGTGGTACTGACAGCCAACACCGATCGCGGTGGGACTGGTGGCACAAATCCATCAGTTGTTGGGAATAGACTCCATCTTGTAGAGTGGGCAAGGGGGTAGTTTCCCCCCGCAGGGTGCGCACAAAATCCTGACAGAGGGCAATGAAGGGAGCTAGCCGCCCATCGCTAAATACCTCCGGAAATGTCTCCGCTGTAGCGACAAATTCCCACTCCTTGCCTGGGGGAGCAAATTGCACTTGAAACCCATGCCCATAGTCCTGGAGGTTGGAGCTACCCAAAACTAGCGTCCCCTCTTCCCCATAGACCGTAATCCAGTGCCCCCGCCCCTGGTACGCCACCGTACTAATGCTGATGCTAGCAGGGGTACCGTCCGTCAATTCCGCCAAGATGTGACAGGTGTCATCCGTATCCACAGGTTGCATCACCCCCGCCCGATCGGGTCTTGCTTTGATAGCTGTACTCAAATGGGCACAAATTTGGTGCACACCCCCAAAAAACCAGCGCAGATAGTCAAACACATGGGAACCCAATGCCCCCAGGGCACCCCCCCCCAACTCCTTCTGACTGTACCAATTCCACTCCCGTTGGGGATTTGCCCGTCCCTGTACCAACCACTCCACCTGCACCAGTCGCTTTTTACCCACGCGGGGTAGCATCGCCCTAAACTGTTTCCACTGCGGGATATAGCGCAACTCAAAGTCCACCGCTGCCACCAAATTTTGCCGCTGCGCCAGGTGATATAGTTCCACTGCTTCCCCCACCTTCATCGTCACAGGCTTCTCCAAGATAATGTGCTTGCCCGCTTCTAGGCTAGCCCTTGCCATCTCAAAGTGCAAAAACGGCGGTGTGGAAATACTAACTACCTGCACATCCTGTCGCTCTAGGAGGTCAGAGAACCGATCGGTCGCCAGAGGAATATGGAACTCCTGTGCCACCGCCTGCGCCTTGGCCAAATTGCGGTCATAGACTGCCACCACCCCTAAACCCTCGCACCGCTGCAGACCAGGGATATGCACCTGCTTGCCAAACCCTGTTCCCGCCACAGCCACACCGAAACGCTCCATCTCTAGTGCCCCACTCTTTCTCTAATTTGTAACAGTGTGTAGACTTAAAGAGTAATACAAAGATTGCAACTATGGTCAATCCTATACTCCATGCCTTTTTTGTCGGTCGGGCAACAGCAGAAGTCCTCACCGATCGGTTAGAAGATGCTCTTACCGACTTCCTCAGTGCCCTGGGCAAATTTGATGCCGAACAGCGGGAAAAACTGCGCCAATTCACAGAAGAGGTGATGGCAAAAACCCAGCAACAGGAAGCAACTGTGACCACTGCCCCCCCCGCTGACCTGCAGGAGACCCTCGACAATCTGCGGGCAGAGATTGCCCAACTGAAGGCGGAGTTACAGCAGTATCGCACCCAACATGGCAACTGAATCCCAGTACCGCTGGAGCCGTGACAACTACTCCGAACTCGCCCGCACGATCGATATATGGCGGATGGTCTTGACCTTTTTGGTCATGATCTGGCTAGACAGCAAGGACTGGAGTTACATTGGGGGCAAAACCCCCCAAAAAGTAAAAATCCGCACCCGCGAACGCGCCCGCTGGCTACGGGAAGCCCTCCTGGAACTGGGACCTACCTTTATCAAAGTAGGGCAACTCCTCTCCACCCGCGCCGATGTTCTCCCCACCGAGTCAGTGGAAGAACTGAGCAAACTACAGGACCGCGTCCCTGCTTTTTCCTACGAAAAGGCAAAGCACATCCTGGAAACAGAACTGGGAAAACCGATAGAGGAAATTTTTGCCCATTTTGACCCCCAACCCCTCGCCGCTGCCAGCCTGGGACAAGTCCACCGCGCCCGCCTGCACACAGGGGAAGAAGTAGTAGTGAAAATTCAGCGCCCTGGTCTCCTGAAACTGTTTGCCATTGATTTAGGCATCCTACGCAAAATCGCCCAGTATTTCACCAACCACCCCCGCTACGGCAGAGGCAGGGACTGGCTAGGTATCTACGAAGAATGCCGCCGCATCCTCTACCAAGAGGCAGACTACCTCAACGAGGGCAGAAACGCCGACACCTTCCGCCGCAACTTCCGCCACGACGATCGTATCCTCATCCCCCGCGTCTACTGGCGCTACTCCACCAAACGCATCCTCACCCTGGAATACCTGCCCGGCATCAAAATCAGCGACTACGACCAACTAGAGGCACACCAGATCGATCGGAAAAGCATCGCCCGCCTCAGCGCCGAATCCTACCTGCAACAACTCCTCTACCATGGTTTCTTCCATGCTGACCCCCACCCCGGCAACCTCGCCGTTACCCCTGCCGGGCAACTGATCTTCTATGACTTTGGCATGATGGGACAAATCCCCATTCTAACCAAGGAAAAACTCCTGCACACCTTTTGGGGCATTGCCAGGAAAGATGCCGATGCCGTCGTAGCAGCCCTGGTGGATTTAGGTGTACTAGAATTAAATGGAGACCCAGGACCCGTGCGCCGCTCCATCCAATATATGTTGGATAACTTTGTCGGCAAACCCCTCGGTCCCCAATCCCTGGGCGCCATCAGCGATGACCTCTACGAAATTGCCTATGAACAACCCTTCCGCTTCCCCGCCACCTTTACCTTTGTGCTACGCGCCCTCTCCACCCTGGAAGGATTAGGGAAAGGACTAGACCCCGACTTTAACTTCATGGAAATCGCCAAACCCTACGCCCTCAATCTTATGGAAAACGGCAATAATCGACAGGATTTAACAAACTTTTCATCAGGTTTTTTGGGGGAAATAGGAAGACAAGCCGCCCAGGTGAGTACCTCTGCCCTGACTCTGCCGCGCAAGTTGGAAGATACAATTCTTAAACTGGAGCGGGGGGATATCCGACTGCGTGTAAAAGCGCAAGAAACTGATAGAATACTAAGAAGGATCAGCAGTATAGCAAACGCGATCGTGCTAGCAATAATGGGAACAGCCTTTTTACTATCGGCAACAGCTTTGTTTATTGCGGGGTGGCGTTGGCTGGCTGTGGTTCCCCTCACTATATCCCTTGCCCTGATGGGGGGGACGCTGAGGGTTTTGGGGCGACAGGAAAAAATCGATCGGTCATTTTAGCCTATGAGACTAGTGTTTGCGGGAGAAACTGACCCAGGCTGTATACGGAGTTCCAACCAGGATTCTTACTACATTGATCCCCAGGCGCGGTTTTTTGTCGTTGCCGATGGTATGGGGGGACACGCGGGGGGGGAAGAGGCAAGTCGGTTAGCCACCGCCGTTATTAGTGCCTACCTCGACCGGCAGTGGGAACAGGACTTACCAGCGGAAGAATTACTAGAGGAAGCCATCATCAAGGCAAATTACGCCATCCTCTCCGACCAATACACCCATCCCGAACGGCAAGACATGGGTACAACGGTTGTATTGCTGATGATGTACCAAAATGAGACCTGGTTTAGTCACATTGGCGATTCCCGCCTCTACCGTTTGCGGGGAGAACGCCTAGAACAGCTCAGCGATGACCACACCTGGATTGCCCGCGCCATTGCCACAGGGATACTAACCCCAGAGGAAGCACGCCGTCACCCCTGGCGCCATATGCTCCTGCAGTGCCTGGGCAGAGAAGACATCCAACTGATCGAAACTCGTAGAATTGACATGGAACCAGGGGACCGCTTTTTAATGTGCAGTGACGGTCTGACAGAGGAATTGACGGACGACACTATCAAGGAAATTTGGCTCAGCTACAGCTATCAGGAAGTGCCCAAAAAGATGATCGAAGCCGCCAAAGCGCGGGGCGGCAAAGACAACATCACCGTTGTCGTGGTACATAATGAAGAGGAGTAGTGCGAGGCAAAAGTTATGAATCCCATGTTGCGTACCAAGATTGAGGCGCAAATCAAGAACAACAAAATCATGGTCTACATGAAGGGCACGCCGGATATGCCCCAGTGCGGTTTTTCCGCTGCCACTGTGCAGGTATTGAAATCCCTAGGCTATCCCTTTACTGCTGTCAACGTCCTGGAGGACCCCGAACTGCGCCAGGGGATCAAGGAGTTTTCCAATTGGCCCACCATACCCCAAGTGTACATCAACGGGGAGTTTATCGGCGGCTGCGATATTATCCAAGAAATGTATCAGCGGGGTGAGTTACAGCAGCTACTGCGAGAAGTGCATGGATGAATGCAAGAATGTGATTGAAGACCTCGTGGTGCGGGAGGTGAAGGTCCAGTTAGAGTTGCTCTCGGACAATATCAGGGCGACCATTTCCCCCCACGAAGTAGCTGCCTATGCCCTCAATCGTCTGCCTACCCTTTATGCCACTAGTCGGGACGGCTGGCACCAACAGCGGCAACGGGCTGAAAGGGAACTAAAACAAACGATCGAGCACCAGGTAAAGCGAGCGATCGTGGCAGTGCGGCGGGATACCATGCGCCAGGCAGACCCCCTACCCCAGGAAGAGATGGTGGGGGAAGCCCGTGCCCTGGCAAAGTTACGCCAAATTCTGCAGCGGGAGACTCTGACCTGGAATGAGGTGCCCCAGGCAGTAGAAGAAGCCCTCAAAACCATCAAAATTAGGGGTGTTCTGGAATACAAGAAACTGTCCGAGAGCAGGCGCAGCGCTATTGCCGTGCAGGACTATTTGAAACGGCGCAAAGTGCAGGCAGCGGATTGGAAGGGGCGGGAATCCTTTGCTTACTTTGGCACGGATAGCAAAAAAGCGGACAAGGAGTTTGCCAATTATTTGGAAGCAGAGGGGGCGGACTTTGTCAACATTTTGGAACGTCTTGTCTATTCCCTGGCGGAGCAGTACTTACAGCGGTCTAGCCCCCAAATTCGGGAAAAGGTGAATTTATACGAGGTGGTTGCCTATACCCTCAACCGCGTGCCTCCCATGTATGCCACTACTGCCAAGGGGTTAAAGGAATTGCGGCAGAGAGCACGAACAGAGTACGGTAAGCAAATTGTCAACACTATTCACGAAGCCGTCACAGTAGTTTTACAAAATCCCCACCGATCGGTAGCGCCCTTACCATTCAAACGACGGCAGGGAGACTGTCAAGCAGCCTTGAAGAAATTGGAGCGCATACTCCAGGTCACGGACATAGACTGTAGCAATGTGGCAGTCTTGGTGGCAGATGCCCTACATCAGATGATGTCTGGGTTTATCACGTAACTGTCGCCATAGTTTTTGGTAAGCAGTGGTGGCTGAGGGGGAGAGGGGCAGTATGGGTTCGCATTTGGCGAGGTAGGCGGGGGGCAAGAAACGATCGGTATCTGTAATTCCGATGCCGTCAGTGAAGACAGTGAGCAAATGGCTTTGGTGGGGTTGCAGCGAATAATTGATCCATTTCGCAATGAGGGGATGGGGTTGGAGGACTGCCCAACAATCAAACCAGAGGGCTGTACCTTCCTGGGGATGCACTACTCGGAGGTAGGGATAGCGCTTGACAATTGTGTGCACATCGTTTGACCACCCCACTGCGACCCAAGTATCCTCCTGGACAAGGGCTTGCACATAATAGTTGGATGTATAGGTCAGGGTTTGCCCATCTAAACTGTGGAGGTCAGCCTGCAATTGCTCAATATCAACTAATGGCATTTGGTTATAGGAAAAACCCCGCCGTTTGAGACAGAGACCAATCACTTCCCGGTCGTTATCCGGCAAACTAATGCGTCTTTGTAAACCAGGGTGCCACAGGTCTTGCCAACTTTGAATGGGGGGAATATGCCATTTTTGCAGCTGCCTAGAGTTATAAATAATTACTGTCGTACCCCAGCGATAGGGGATGCCGTAGTGCTTATTATCAATCACACCTACTGCCCGCCAGGGGGGAGGAATTAACTGCAAATTGGGAATAACTTGGGGGTCGATCGGTTGTAGGGAATTGTACAACAGGGGAAGCCAACTATCTCCCACACTACACAGCGCCGCCTCTGTTTTACCCTCCCTAATCATATTAGTAATTTCTGTATAATTGTTGCCCAGCTGCGGTAAGAGGCGTACTCCCTCCCGTCGCTGAAATTCCTGTAAAAATCGGCTAGGAATAGCACCGCTTAGAAGTGTCAGATGGAGGGGTTTAGTATGAGAAGAAAGGCGGGCACAGCTGCTGAGACCGATCGTGGTCAATCCTGCCAGGAAATGACGGCGATTCATGGGCTAGTAAAGGCACTATTTTCAAACTTGGTAAAGCGGGGATCAAAGAGTAATTTCACCACCCCAGTCGGTCCGTTGCGATGTTTAGCAATAATAATTTCAGCAATCCCCCGATCGGGGGTATCAGGATTGTAGTATTCATCGCGGTAGAGCATAATCACAATATCGGCATCCTGTTCTATACTACCTGACTCCCGTAAATCCGAGAGCATAGGGCGTTTATTAGTGCGAGTTTCCACCCCCCGACTTAACTGAGAGAGAGCCACAACGGGCACTTCTAATTCTCTGGCTAAACCCTTGAGAGCACGGGTAATACGGGACAATTCTTGCACACGATTATCGGAGCCTGACCCCTCCATTAGTTGCAGGTAATCAATTAAAATCATGCCCAACTTTCCCCCCTTTTCCATCTGTAGTCGCCGGGATTTGGAGCGCAATTCATTGATGGAAGGATTGGGGGTATCGTCAATGTAAATCGGTAGCTCTGAGAGGGCGCCTACGGCGGCAGCGATCGTTGCCCAGTCTTCATCCCGCATTTGCCCCGATCGCAGTCTATGACTATCAATCCCCTCTTTGCCGGGGCGTTTAGTGTGACTAGCTAACATTCTATATACTAGCTGTTCTTTAGACATTTCTAGGCTATAAATTGCCACTGGTAAGCGATGATTTTCCGCAATTTTTTTTGCCAACTCCATGCCAAAAGCGGTTTTCCCCATCGAAGGACGACCCGCCACAATAATTAAATCCGATCGTTGTAACCCCTGGGTCATGGCGTCGAGGTCATAGAAACCAGTACTCAAACCGGGTAAGACATTACCAGTTTCTCCCAAACTGTTGTAGCGAGTTTCAATCTCAAAATAGGTTTGGGTGATGATGTCAGCTACAGGTGTTAGCCCCTGCAAATTGCGAGATTGTGTGACAGCAAATAATTTTTGTTCTGCACTATCTAAAACTTGACTTAAAGAGAGGGCATTATTTTGGCTGAGATTGATAATTTCCCTGCCCACCTCCCCTAGCTTACGTCTGATGTATTTTTCCGCCACTAATTGGGCATAGTAATCAATATTGACTGCACTAAGAGTGGCATCGCACAGACGGGCTAATTTACTCTGTCCCCCCACTTTTTCTAACAGATTGTGGTCACTTAACCAAGTGGCGACACTCATCAAATCAGTGGGGCAAGATTGGGAATAAAGAGTTAAACAGGCACGGTAAATCTCCTGGTGGGCAACTACATAAAAAAACTCCGGGCGCAGTATATCACTTACCCGCGTAATGGCATCGGGGTCAATTAAAATGCCACCTAAAATAGCCTCCTCCGCCTCAATATTTTGGGGAGGGAGATAACTAGTGCTCTCATCATTAAAACCATAGGTATATTCCTCACTCATAGGGTGACCTCCCCCAAACCCAAATAGTAAACCCCCTCTGGACAAATACGGAAGCGGCAGGCTAAAACTTGCAAACCCCTAGCTACTCCCGATCGCAATAATTCCCCATAGACAGGGTCAGCTGCATCCCCTGGAGCAAACTTGTCACAGTCCCCCCGATTGATAAAAAATATAATGGTAGCGCGGCGCTCCGGTGCAATTATATGCGTGAGTTCTCGCAAATGTTTTTGCCCCCTCAGGGTAACTGTATCGGGAAACAAAGCAACGCCATTTTTACTCCAGGTCGTATTTTTTACCTCGACATAGCGATGGAAACTCTCTCCCACCAGGCAAAAATCTACCCGACTTTTTTCCTGCCCATACTCTACTTCGGCGCGGTACTCCCCATAGGGTTCCAACTCAGGAATGAGGTGATTGGCAATCATATGACCAATGATACGATTGGGTAGAGCCGTATTTATACCTACCAATTCCCCGTCTACTTCTACTATTTCCCAAGTGTAAATTAACTTGCGTTTGGGATTATCACTGCGGGAGAGAAAAACGCGATTACCCACAGGACATACTCCCGTCATGGGACCCGTATTAGGGCAATGGGCAGTGACAATTTCCCCTGTAGGGAGACGGACATCGGCAAAGAAACGCTGATAGCGCTGCAGTAAAATTCCCTCTACCAGGGGAGGGTAAGCGTAAACCAACATTGTTAGTGTGGCTAAAATAGCACTGTGGCAAAAAAATCATAGCGAATGATCAGAATAATCACATCCTTTGTCCTGTGTCTGTTGCTGTGGTGGAGTGGCATCACCCCTGCTTTGGCAGATGTCACCGACTACTTCCAAGAACGGCAACTGTTTAATCATGTGTGGCAACTGGTGCAGCACGCCTACGTCGATCCCACCTTCAATCACCATGACTGGGGCAAAGTCCGCAAGGAGTTCGCTAATCGCAAACTGGAGTCGCGGGAGCAGACCTACGCTGCCATCAAGGAGATGCTTGCCCTCTTGGGTGACCCCTTCACCCGCCTGCTGCCCCCAGAGGAGTTCCGCAGTATGCAGACCAGTACCAATGGCTCCCTTTCAGGAGTGGGTTTACACATTGCCACTGACCCCGAGCGGCAAACTCTGGTGGTGATCTCCCCTGTGGAAGGTTCCCCGGCGGATAAGGCTGGTATTCGTCCCCTCGATCGGATTCTTGCCATTGATGGTGTGCCGACCAAAGACCTCACCCTTGATGAATGCGCCGATCGGATGCGGGGACCGGCGGGCACAGATGTCACCATTTTAGTAGAACGGGAGGGGGAACCGCCCTTCTCTCTCACTCTCACACGGGCAATTATTTCCGTCAACCCTGTTATCAGCAAACTGGACAAGAGCAACGGCAAAAATATCGGCTACCTGCGGCTTACCCAGTTCAACGCCAATGCCCCTAGGGATATGGCAAAAGCGATCGAGAACCTAGAGGCTCAGGGGGCAGAGGGATATATCCTTGACCTGCGCGGCAATCCAGGGGGACTGCTGGACGTGGCAATCAATGTGGCGAGGCTGTGGCTAGATGAAGGGGTGGTAGTGTACACCATTGACCGCCAGGGCATCGAGGAGGCCTATACGGTCGAGGAAAACAACCAGGCACTCACCCATGACCCCCTCGTAGTCCTAGTAGACAAGGGTTCCGCCAGCGCCAGTGAGGTGTTAGCCGGCGCACTCCACGACAACCAGCGGGCAAAGCTAGTAGGGGAAAAAACCTACGGCAAGGGTTCCATCCAATCCCTGTTTGAATTAGAAGATGGCGCAGGCTTAGCTGTAACGATCGCTCACTATGAAACCCCTAGCCATAAAAACATCAACAAAGTGGGGTTAGAGCCGGATATTGCCGTCAAACTTAGCCATCCCCTGCAACGGGAAGAGTTGGCAACCCCCCAGGATGAACAGTACGCCCAAGCGGTAGCACTCCTCACTAGCTAGGTCTGCAATCTTTCTTTATCGTCAGAGGGGGCAGATTGTGCTAGCTTAGCTAGCAGATAATAACAGATAATAACATAGACTATGAACGGTAAATATCGCTTTTCTTGCAACCTCACCCTAGGGGACGTTTTGGGGCAGATAATCATCTGGCTAGGCATTGTTTTTGCGAGCTTAGCAGCGGGTCTCTCCTTGATGAGCCAGCCCATTTATGCCTTTGCCGCTGTGGGCTTAATCATTGTAGTGTCCCTGCCCTTCTTGCTCTTTGCCTTTGTCACCACCCTCTTCAATCACATTCAGATTACCCCCCTCGATCGCTAGATTGTAGCGTTTTGTGAAGAGTTGCTCAATTTTTTGAGTTCCTTGCTCTCAGGATGCCGTCCCACTTGTAAACTTAGAAGTGGATTTACCGCTAAAGTTGTATGGAAAACACCCTGGGACTAGAAATCATCGAAGTTGTAGAGCAAGCCGCGATCGCTGCTGCCCGTTTTATGGGTAAAGGGGATAAGAATGGGGCAGACCAAGCTGCCGTAGAAGCCATGCGGGAGCGCCTCAACAAAATCTACATGCGGGGCAGGATTGTGATTGGGGAGGGGGAACGAGACGAAGCCCCCATGCTCTACATTGGCGAGGAAGTGGGAATTTGTACCCAGCCTAACGCTGCCGAAATTTGCTCCGTCGAGGAACTAATGGAAATTGATATTGCAGTTGACCCCTGCGAAGGTACCAGCCTGGTGGCAAAGGGACAGAATGGGGCAATGGCAGTGCTGGCAATTTCCGAGAAGGGTGGACTGTTTGCGGCACCTGACTTCTACATGAACAAATTAGCTGCCCCCCCCGCTGCGGCAGGCAAAGTAGATATTCGTAAAACTGCCACAGAAAACATTAAGATTCTTTCCGAATGCCTCGATCGGGCACCGGAGGAGCTAGTAATCGTGGTGATGGACCGCCCCCGCCACAAGGAGTTAATCGAAGAAATCCGCCAAACGGGAGCAAGGGTAAGGCTAATTAGTGATGGGGATGTATCAGCTGCTATCTCCTGTGCCTTTGCGGGGACTAACACCCACGCTCTCATGGGCATTGGGGCAGCACCAGAGGGAGTAATTTCGGCAGCAGCAATGCGTGCTCTCGGTGGGCATTTCCAAGGGCAGTTGGTCTATGACCCTGCAGTGGTGAAGACCCCAGAAAGTGAAAAATGGACGCGGGAAGGCAACATTGAGCGCCTGAAGTCTATGGGCATCGAAGACCCCGATCGGGTGTACAACGCCGATGAACTCGCCTCGGGGCAGACCATTCTTTTTGCTGCCTGCGGCATTACCCCTGGTACCCTGATGGAGGGAGTACGCTTCTTTGATGGCGGCTGTCGTACCCAGTCCCTGGTGATTTCCAGCATGAGCCGCACCGCCCGCTTTGTGGACACCATCCACATCAACACCGATCGTCCCAAGATGTTGACCCTACGCTAATTTTTCTGACTTTTCTCTATAAAAACCTTTTTAGTAAACTTTTATGAACATCGCTGTTATTGGTCTCAGTCACAAGACTGCTACCGTAGAGGTGCGGGAGAAGTTGAGCATTCAGGAAGACCGTGTCCAGGTGGCGCTCCAGACCCTGTGCAGTTACCCCAGTATTGAGGAAGCGGCAGTCCTCAGCACCTGTAACCGCATGGAACTCTATGTAGTGACCAAAGAGACAGAGGGGGGGATTCGGGAAACCATGCAATTTCTAGCAGAATTTAGCCAAGTCCCCCTGCAGTTTCTGCGGCGCTATCTGTTTATTTTGCTGCGGCAAGATGCGGTCATGCACCTGATGCGGGTGGCAGCAGGCTTAGATAGCCTTGTCCTAGGGGAGGGGCAAATTCTCGCCCAGGTCAAGCACACCCACAAATTGGCACAGCAGTATAACGGGGCAGGGCGCATCCTCAATCAACTGTTCAAGCAGGCACTGACAGCGGGGAAGCGAGTGCGCACAGAAACGGAAATTGGCACAGGGGCGGTTTCTATCAGTTCTGCTGCCGTCGAACTAGCCCAGCTAAAACTCGGCAATTTGGCAGAACAACGGGTGATGATTTTGGGGGCGGGCAAGATGGCTCGCCTTTTAGTCACCCACCTCGTGGCGAAGGGGGCAACCCAAATCACGATCGTCAATCGCTCCCCCCACAAAGCTAAGGAGATGCTGGTGCAGGTAGGCAAGACAGAGGGAGTGCGGTTTGAGGTGGAACCGATCGATCGGCTGCTGACAGTGATCAGCAACTCCGACCTTGTCTTTACCAGCACTGCTTCTCCCGAAATCCTTATCCACAAAGCAGACCTTGCCCCCTTACAACACCCAGGCTTGATGCTTGTGGACATCTCCGTGCCCCGCAACGTAGAGGCAACGGTCAGTGAACTGCCTAATGTAAGGTGCTTCAACGTGGATGACCTGCAGGCAGTGGTATCCAGCAACCAGGAAAACCGTCGCCAGATGATGGCAAAGGCGGAGGTGATTTTGGAAGAATGCCTAGCGGAGTTTGACAGTTGGTGGCGTTCCTTGGAAACAGTCCCCACAATCAGCCAATTACGGCAAAAGATGGAAAACATCCGCGAGCAGGAGATGGAAAAGGCATTATCCCGCCTAGGGGGTGAATTTGCCGAACGCCATCAGGAGGTGATTGAAAATCTAACGCGGGGCATTATCAACAAAATCCTCCACGACCCCATGGTACAACTACGGGCACAGCAGGACATTGAGACCAGACGGCGCTGTATGCAGGCACTGCAGATGCTCTTTGACCTGGAACCCACCAACCAGTTCAAGGAAAGTTAGTACTCATAGCAGTTGTCCCGCAACCAAGTCCGCACCGCTGCTGCCAGAGCACCATCACTGACATCCATTGGGGGAGCAGCAGCAATACGGGTAAAAGCCATCGCCAGTCGCCAACCCTTGGGGGTCTGTACCAAAAACAGCCAGTAGGTCTGGGGTTCTACCCTCAACTCCCCCGATCGGCGGTGGTTGACCGTGAGGAATAACTGCTTAACGGTGGGATCTGCCTCCTGGATGGGTAGGGGGGATAGCTCTGGGAAACTAACCGCCTGTGCCTGTAAACCCTTTCCCAACTGCGTATACGATCGATTTAGATAATGGTGGAGGTCACGACTGAGGGCTTCGGTCAGCTGGGCAAAATCTTGGGGACAAGCACTAAGGGGCAAAGCGAACGCCAAGGGCAACAGGGTAAAAAACTTTGTCACGATCGCTATTTTGGGTTAGAATAACAATTCCCTAGGGGGTATGGCGGAATGGTAGACGCTACGGACTTAAAATCCGTTGACCGCAAGGTCGTAAGGGTTCAAGTCCCTTTACCCCCACTCCGGTTCATTTTATCCCATCTAGTCATCGAGGGCGAAAGTTGTCAGTAAAAGAGGACAAGTGAAAGCTAACCTCCCTACTGCCTCGGAGTCCAACGGAGACAGATTTTCACCCAAGGGGAAAATAGTGTAGAATAGGCATTCAGTACCTCAGATACCATCAGGTGTTGAGCACTTTAGCTACTTTGTGCTCAGGTGGGTCAAAGTAGAAGCTACAGGGGCTTGGGGAAAGACTTGGCAAAACTCCCCAGCCGTATACCTTTGATGCCGATAGGCGACCAATATACTCCTGTAGCTGCATCTAAAAAATTTCCTATGTTTAGATACTTAGTGTTTGACATTTATATCCTTCGACCCTATCATATAGTTACGACCTCAGAAAACCTTTAGGTTCTAAGCATCCTCCAACATCTTTTGAGAACTTTTAAGAAAGGTACGGATTTATATGACACCAAGTACTCAAACTATTGCTTCTACGTCTTTGTCAGAATTGCAGCTCATGGTAGATGTTACATTTCCTATAATCAGTGGTAAGGTCATTCCTGCTGACCATGGTTACGCTTTACTCTCATCAATCACAAGATACATCCCCAGCATCAAGGAACACACAGATATAAGCATCCTGACTGCTTCAGGCTTGAGGGATGGAACAGGCAAGATAGTACTGGCAGAATACTCTCGTTTCCTTTTTCGTTTGCCCGTCAGTAAAATTCCCCTGGTTTACAGTTTGGCAGGCGAAACTCTCAAACTAGGTATCCATGCAATTAGGTTAGGTATTCCCAGTATTAATCCCTTGAAAGTTTGTTCCAAACTGCGCTCACGTATTGTAACTATCAAGGGATACGACCAGCCAGATGCGTTCCTAGAAGCAGTTCGTAGACAGCTAGAAGGATTGACAATTCGAGGAGAAGTCTCTCTACCCCACAACGCCCGCAAGACAATTAAAATCAAGCGATTTTCTGTAGTAGGCTTTACCGTGGAAGTACGGAACTTGAGTGAAGAAGATTCCCTAAAATTACAAGCCTACGGCTTAGGCGGTAAAAGGCACATGGGTTGTGGCATTTTCCTGCCATTTTAAGGAGCGGTAATCATGTTCAAGTATCCTTATCCTTATCTATTGGCAAAAACTCTGCCCCCAGACAAACCAAAATATAAAAATCAACGCTGTGGGGCAATTTTTAGAGAGCATATCAACGCCGTAATGAAATCGGCTGTGATTATTCTCGATCGCTTGGGAGAGGATTTATACAATCAATTTGGCTTTAAGGATATTTCCCATGACTATTTAAGAAATACAGTGATTTTAGGGGCATTTTTGCACGACTTGGGTAAATGCAGTGAGCATTTCCAAGAGATGGTCTATCTCAAATCAGATAGCATCACGCCAGAAGATAAACAAAAATTACAGAAAAAATGGAATGCTCACAGTAAAAAGCAAATGCTCCGCCATGAGGTCATTAGTGCCATTCTTGCCCTTACCCCTGAATTAAGAGGGTGGTTAGAGAATCCGCAAAAATACTGTCTAATAACTGCTATCTGTTCTGCTATGGGACATCATCTCAAATTAGGAATAGGAATAGATCATAAGCCTAATAGTTTAATCGCTGATTTTCCCGATGGCACAGGTAGTGAATTGCGGTTATTTACTCACCATGAGGATTTTCATGAGGTTCTCAAAAGGGGTAAGAAGTATCTCGGTTTATCTGATCCCCCTCAGAAATTACCAAAAGAACTGTGGCAGAAAGATGAACTAAAAGAGGCGATCGCTACTTTACAAGATGAATGCTTAGACTTCTCACGGAATTTGACGGAAGAACAACGCCGTTTCATTGCTGTGGTCAAAGCATTGGTAATTTCCGCAGACTTAGCAGGTTCAGCCATCCCTGCTGTGAGTGATAATTCTCAACCCCTGTGGCAGTATTTGGAAAAATGGATTATTGAAGTATTGAATTTAACCCTAACCGAAGATGATTTGCAGAATTTAATCCATCAACGATTAGGTGAGAAGTCTTTGCGACCTTTTCAAGAGCAAATCGCCAATACACCGACCAGAGTAACTATAGTCAAAGCAGGGTGCGGTACAGGCAAAACGATCGGGGCTTACGCATGGGCAAAGCAAAGAGCGATCGGGCGGAAACTATTCTTTTGCTATCCCACCACAGGTACAGCTTCCCAAGGCTACCTAGACTATGCCGCTGAAACGGAAATAGAATCAGCACTGATGCACTCCCGCGCTTCCATTGATTTGGAAAAAATTCTCTCCGCTTGTGAAGATGATGATGCCGATGGCATAGACGATCGCTTAGAAGCCATGACCGCATGGCAAGCCAAGTTGATTGTCTGCACCGTGGATACGGTCCTAGGGCTGGTACAGAATAATCGTAAGCCATTATTTTCTTTTCCTGCGATCGCCCAGGGAGCATTTGTTTTTGACGAAGTGCATGCCTTTGATGAGAAGTTATTTGGAGCACTACTCAGATTTTTGCAAACTTTTAGAGGTGCACCTATTTTATTGATGAGTGCCAGTTTAAGCCCAGAACAGGAATCATCTATTTGTCGGGTAATTGAGGGCTTAGGAGAAACAGTAAATATTATTCAAGGGGAACAAAAATTAGAAATTATCCCCCGCTACTCTATGCACTTAGAAACCGACCTAAATCAGATTTGGGAACAGGTACAGAATGCATTAACTAGTAACCAAAAAGTTCTATGGGTAACTAACACGGTCAAAGATTGTATTTCTATTTATCGTCAAGCAGAAAAATTATTTAGCAATGTGTTTATTTATCACAGCCGCTATCGCTACAAAGACCGTTTAGAAAAACACAAACAGGTCATAACAGCATTCAAGGGCAATGATTCTTGCTTAGCGGTTACCACCCAAGTATGCGAAATGTCCCTTGATTTGAGTGCCGATTTACTGATTAGTCAGGTCGCGCCTGCATACGCTCTGATTCAACGCATGGGCAGACTAAATCGCTATGTCTATGAAGATGAACTTGGTCAGATTAAGCTAGTATCTGGCAAAATTTGTCCCGCTATCTTTTATCCTAAAGATAAGCCTCTTCCTTATAGCGAAGAAGAAGTTGAAACAGGGCTTTTTTTGATTGATCAACTAAAATCTAAACCAGAAATTTCTCAGCAGGATTTAGCCGAAATATCTGCACAGATGCAAGATAAAGCATGGGTGGAAAGTGCCTCGATTTGGTTAGATAAAACTTGGGAGACTTATCCAAAACCACTTAGGGAAGGAGGATATACAATGACTGTTATAATGGAAAGAGACCTAGAAACGATCAAACAAGTATCAGACCAGCGATCGAAGCAGAAAAAGATTCCATTCCCTAAAGCTATGATGCAGGAGATTCAGCGATGGACATTACCAATCAAAGTTATGAAGAATTACAAAAGTTGGAAGCGATGGAAGTTCTATTATCGTGTACCTGATGAATGTATCAACTATTCTGAAATTACAGGCGGAGAAGAACTATGCAATTAGAACAAATGAAAAAACATCAAACTGTTTTGAATTACCATCTGGGTGATCCCTATATGACCATGCTTCATCGGGCAGGTTTGGCAGGTCTCTACATGACCCTTGAGCAATTTGAGAAAGAGAAAATCACTCCCTTTGGTGGCTTCACTTGGCAGAAGAGCGATCGCTCCATTACTCTATCTTGGGAAGGAAACGATCGAGAGGTATTAGACTGGTTGCTTAAAGAATCCTTCCAACTGCGAGATGGTCTAATCTATTTCCGAGCATTGGGAGATGTAGATATTCAGCCATTAGTAACTTTGCATCAGGGCATACTAGGCTCATTTCTACAACATAACAGCACCCACAAATCCACTGGCAAACAATCTAAAAGTTTCATGCTAGAAGAAGGGAAGCCCGAACTAATCATAGAGTACAAGGCATTATCGACCTATTCCCATCAGGACTTCACCGAAAAATTATGTGATTCTAAAACAGGAAAATTGCTAGGAAAAACTGTAGCGATCGCTGGTTGGTTAAGCCCCGGTGCAGTAGTAAAGCACATTGCTTTTTCTGGTCAAACTGCCTTTGAGGAAACTGCCAGTTCTGCATTGTTATTATTATTTGCGCCCATTGCTTGTTGTTTTTTTGGATTGCGTTCTAAACTCAAAGAGCAGAAAGCTCAATACGCTCTTGTTATTCCTGAAGTTACTAATTTATCTGACTACAGCTACTATCGCAGAGAGTATTTGAACTTGGGCTTTAGAGACTTTTATGCTTCCAGTTTGGGTGATGCAGGCTTGAAGTTTTTAATTAGAGATAGCCTTGTCAATAAAACCGGGGGCATTATCCGCAACCTCCGAATCAAAACCTGTCATGTGATTACACTAGGTAGTGTACCTTGGGCAGGGCAACAAAAGACCCGTACTGATGTTTATACAGTTTCAGCTAACGAAACTATCTGTACCAATTACTATGTTGCCTGTGATCATTTGAGCGATCGAGTGATTGATAAAAAAGACAACAGTTCCAGTTGGATTGCTCCCAGTTTTGCCAGAGAAATTATTGCCGATAATCTGGCAAGGGGTAAACCATGGTTTGCTGACTTGTCAGCCATAGTCAATAGTGGAACACTATTTCAACAACTACTTTATGAAAGGGAGGGACTACACAAAATGATTAAAGATCAACGATTGCAATGGACCGATCAACAACGCTTATTTGTCCAAGCCTGTCATGAGGCAATTTCCAAAACATATGGTCAGTTATCTAGTAGAAATCAAAAAAATAAGGAAGATTCTACTCAAGACTCAGATATAAAATCTCGTTTTGAGAAAGTGAATGTGAAGTTTCGCACTGGTTTAGCAAGGTGTAAGAATGCCATTTCATTTCGTGAATTTATTACTAACTTCTGGGCTAAGGCTGGCTATATTCCTACATTACAAAATCACTGGGAAGAAGTCATGAAGTTAGTAATTAGTGATTGGAGGTCTGCTAGAGACCTAGCTTTGCTTGCTTTAGCAAGTTACAAGGGCAAGGAGAGTAAGCAACAATCTGATAATTCACCTGAACTTCCCAGTCAAGAAGAAACGCTTAGTAGTATCGGTACGATTGATGATGGATTTGACGAAGAGGAGTAACTATGTATCAGTTTCCAGTAGTCATTGAAAAACATGAAGAGGGATACTATTCCTACTGCTCTGTCTTGGAGGGTTGAGTGATTCCTTTTCACATCACTTTCCTCTGATGACCAAATAAGTATTTGATGTGATGCAAGATTAAATTTACCTCAGATGCCCCTAGGCGACAGAACACAACTAACTTTCAATTCAATTGCAACTTTACAGGAGAGAAATTATGAGTTGGCATCTTTTTGGTAACATTTTGACCAGCTACGGCACTGCTGCTAACAATCGCGGTGAGAACGAAGGAAATATCACCACCTTGCAGAAAATCCTTTGGCAGGGTGAGGTGCATTCCACTGTATCCGCCGAAGCAATTCGCTGGGCACTGCGCTACTACTGGCAGACCTGCGGACACTATGAAGTTAATCGCAGATGGAATGATTTCATTAACGATAATGAGTGGCAGAATGAAAATTTTGATGACACCCAATACATTGATGATGATGTTTTGGGGTTCATGCGGGCTGAGGCGGCAAAAGCTGAAGCCAATGATGAGGAAGAGCCTGCCGATGGCAAGAAGAAAAAGAAATCTCCTCCCAAGGGAACTGCCACAGTCAAGCGGGGTGTATTAGAAGTAACTCGTGCTATTTCTACTACTCCTTTTGCTGGGGATATTACTTTCAATGCCGCGAGTGGAGCAAAGGGTAGAACTTCTCTTTATGGTGCGGAAGTACACGCAACCCGCTATCAGTATGGCTTTGCCCTCACACCCAATCGTCTAAAAGTTCAATCCAGAATCCATGCTGTTCTTGATGGTTTAACATCCCTAGGAAAAGTAGGTGGGAATCACTCCCGCTTCTTATATGATTTTGCGCCTGATAGTATTATTCTGCGTTGGACACACGACTTTGCTCCCAGAATTCTCTATTGCTTTGTAGAGGAAGATGGCATGATTTCAGTTCCCGATCTGCTGAGAAGAATTGAGGCAGAAGACATTGATCCTCAAGAGCTATGGGTGGCTGGGGCAATTACCAACACTGACGATGGAGAAGAGTTAAAGGCAAGGGGTGTAAATCTCTTTGCAGGAATTAAAGAAGCTGTAACTGATCTGAAGGCTAAAATCAATGAAGACCTTAATTTGAACCTAGAGGAGTAATTATGGAACTACTACCGCAACTCTTGAAAAACATTCAACTGCTAATGGAAAAAATTAAGGCATTTTACGATCGCTGGCAGATTACAGAATTTGTTCTCTTTAGTTCAGTATTGCAGGATGATTTTCGTCCTGATAGCGATATTGGTGTGTTGTATGTATTTGACAATAATGCCAAACACAGATTGTTTGATTTAGTCGCCATGAAAGAAGAACTAGAAAGTCTGTAACTAGGCGACTGGAGATTTTGGGGGAAGCAGCGCGGCGGATTTCTGATAAAGCTCGTTCGGAAATCCCCGAAATTCCTTACTAGAAAATGATTGGCATGAGGAATGTACTTGTTCATCAATACTATGAGATTGACTTGAATATTGTTTGGGATGTAATTCATCAAGAATTACCGAAATTATCATCTAGTCTTGAAAAAGAAATTGCTAGGAGGAAACTAAACCAATGAGTAAACTCTTTCCCTTATTAGTGGAAGTACCGATCGCTTGTTTTCGGCAGTCCCATGCCCGTGAATACGCAGAAACTTATCCTGTACCACCCCCTGCTACAGTGTATGGCATGCTTTTATCTTGCGTGGGCGAAGTGAATCGTTATCAACATATTGGTGTAAAGTTAGCGATCGCTATGCTTTCTAGTCCTACTAAATCTACTGTGATTAGAACTTTTCGCAGATTCAAGAAAAGAGAGATCAGCGACCCCACCAATGCCCGTCCCGACTTTCAAGAATTACTCACGGATACTAGGTTCATAGTGTGTGTTGATTCCAGTCAAGAGAAAAATTCACCAACTTTGCAGGAACGTCTAGAGAATGCTTTTACCCATCCAGAAACGATCGATCGATTTGGCGGATTATGCTTGGGAGAAAGTCGGGATTTAGTAAACTCAATTCAGAGATTTACTATTTCAACAGATGAGTATTATGAATGGCTCACCCAAGACCCAGATGGACTGCTAACATTGCCTTACTGGGTGGATCATGTAGGTTCTAGAGGGACGAAATGGCAAAGATATAGACTGGAACTGTCTAGTTTGAATCCCAGGGTATGGACACAAATTAAAACTGACTAATTTCTAGTTTGTTGAACTCTGCTGACGTCACAGATGGTTTATCCTTTGCTAACAATGCTTGAGGGAAATTGTATGGTTTGCCTAACTTCATCTTCGCTTGATCTTGATACTATTCGTGTATCTTCTCTCCATGCTCTTGCTTATTGTGAACGGCTCTTCTTCTTAGAAGAGGTAGAAGAACTCTATACCCAGGATGCAGCTGTCTTTGCAGGTAGAAGACTCCATGTGCAAATTGGAAAGCAGGAAGGGGAAGAATATGAAGAACTTTTCTTGGAAAGCTCTGAACTTGGTTTAAGGGGCAAAGTTGATGTTCTTCGTACAATCAAAGGAGAATTAATTCCCTACGAACACAAACGGGGTAAGCCAGCTAGAGATGACTCAAACAAACCAATTCCCTGGGATAGCGATCGGTTGCAAATTCTAGCATATGCCTACTTGATTGAATCTGCTCTAGAGCAAAAGGTAAGGGAAGGACGCATTCGTTACCATGCCGATAATGTTTTGGTAAAGGTTCCGTTTGATGATAGTGGTAGAGAGGAAGTAAGACAGGCAATTCACAGGGCACGGGAGTTACGCAAGTCTCTCTTTCGTCCTCCTGTAACTTCCAATGAGCGTCTGTGTCTACGATGTTCTCTTGCTCCTGTGTGTCTGCCAGAGGAAGCCCGCCTAACACATAACCGAGAGTGGCAACCTGTACGTCTTTTCCCTGAAGATGACAATCGTAGGATTATTCATATACTTGAACCTGGTACAAAAGTGGGCAAAGCAGGGGAACAAATCAAGATTACGCAGCCAGAGGGTTTGACCGAGTTAGTGCCTTCCCAAGAGGTTTCTCAGATTGTACTGCATGGTTTTGTGCAGATTTCTACCCAAGCAGTTCATAGTTTGGTTGATAAAGAGATAGGTATCCATTTTATTTCTAGTGGGGGCAGGTATGTTGGTAGTTTGGATACTAGGAGCGGTAGTATTCAGAGACGGATTCGTCAGTATCAGGCTCTCTCTGACCCAGACTTTTGCCTGTCTTTAGCTAAAAGACTTGTGTTTTGTCGGGCTGAGGGACAACGTAAGTTCTTAATGCGGGGTAGAAGAAACAAAACTACTTCCTTTGCCTGTCTTGATGAGTGTATAGACCAAATGCGTGATGTTATACAAAAAATTGATAGAGCAGATAAAATTGACTCTCTGTTGGGCTATGAAGGAAATTTAGCAGCACTGTATTTCAAGGGGCTTTCTCATCTCCTTGTAGAACAAACAGACCCAGAAATGCACTTTGACGGTCGCAACCGTCGCCCCCCGACGGATAGGTTTAATGCTCTTCTGAGCTTTGGCTATACTCTCTTACTAAAAGATATGGTCAACGCAATCTTAGTTGTGGGGCTTGAACCTGCTTTGGGCTTTTATCACCAACCTCGCACTCAGGCTCCACCTCTTGCCCTTGACTTAATGGAAATTTTTCGTGTTCCTCTAGTAGACATGATCGTCATATCTTCTATCAATCGCCAACAGTGGCATGTAAAGGAAGATTTTGAGGTAAGGGGAAATCAAGTGTGGCTAAGTGATGCAGGAAAGAGAAAGTTTGTCGCTTTGTATGAGAAACGCAAGGAAGAGTCTTGGAAACATCCTATCTTGGGATATTCTCTGACCTATCGGCGCTTGATGGAATTGGAGGTGCAGTTGCTGGAAAAAGAATGGAGCGGAGAAACTGGTTTATTCGCAAATCTTATCCTGAGGTAACAGTATGGCGGAGTCAAGAAACTTTTATCTGATTTGTTATGATATTCGGGAGCCGAAACGGTGGCGTAAAGCTTACAAGTTGTTACAAGGCTACGGCGATAGACTGCAATACTCTGTTTTTCGTTGCTTGCTAACTGTACGCCATCGGGAAAAGCTGCGTTGGGAACTAGAAAAAATTCTCACCCCAGAGGACAGCTTGTTGATTGCTGGTCTGTGCGATCGGTGCGTGCAAAGGGTAGTTGCCTGCAATCGTCCAGAATCTTGGTCAACACTGCCATCTGGTTACCAAATTTTTTAGAGCATGGATCTGCGAATGCAGTTGAGGCATGTATCCAAATTCCTGTAGTTCACTTGCAGAGACTAGGTTTCCGCTGTTACAGTATTTCTGAGGTGCTTGAGTTTGCTAAATGGCTTATCGATAAGCATTGTAGACTGAGGATTGGTTGGGGCTGCCTAGTTTAGAAGTGTTCGGTCTAAGATTTAAGGGGGTGCTTGCAAAATTTGCCAGGAAGGCTTACCCTACAATAAGTACAGCAAGCGCTGTTGCTTTCCTCTGATGCCGTAAGGCGTTGAGCACTCTTATCAAAGCTGCCCCCAGAAGCACGCTACGCTGTGTTGCTTTCCTCTGATGCCGTAAGGCGTTGAGCACAGGGAGACGCTCCTGAAAACACTAGTGCCCCCTCGGGGGGTTGCTTTCCTCTGATGCCGTAAGGCGTTGAGCACGAGAGTGATCTCGTACGGAGGCTCCCTTTGGATTACACGAGTTGCTTTCCTCTGATGCCGTAAGGCGTTGAGCACACCCTCGAATGGGGGGGGAACCAGTATCTCGGTGTAGGTTGCTTTCCTCTGATGCCGTAAGGCGTTGAGCACGCATTCGATCCCTCCATCAATACTAGGTTTGTAGACGGTTGCTTTCCTCTGATGCCGTAAGGCGTTGAGCACGCATTCGATCCCTCCATCAATACTAGGTTTGTAGACGGTTGCTTTCCTCTGATGCCGTAAGGCGTTGAGCACAATAACAGAGGTTCACACTGTTAGCTAAGGAGGAAGGTTGCTTTCCTCTGATGCCGTAAGGCGTTGAGCACTACCCCTCTACAGGGTCGAGTTCCCGATCGGTGAGGGTTGCTTTCCTCTGATGCCGTAAGGCGTTGAGCACTAACTGGGCAATAAATCTCAGGGCGTGGTACTTCTGTTGCTTTCCTCTGATGCCGTAAGGCGTTGAGCACGCGACTGGGGGTCTAATGCCCGTTCTAACGTTGTGGGTTGCTTTCCTCTGATGCCGTAAGGCGTTGAGCACTTGGATAGGTGTCTACAATAGGTGATGACAACTTAGTTGCTTTCCTCTGATGCCGTAAGGCGTTGAGCACGAATTGTTGGATTTTCTCTCTGATACTGCCCATTATGTTGCTTTCCTCTGATGCCGTAAGGCGTTGAGCACGAATTGTTGGATTTTCTCTCTGATACTGCCCATTATGTTGCTTTCCTCTGATGCCGTAAGGCGTTGAGCACTTGCAGTGGAAGTAGGAGATGAAACTGTTATATTTGTTGCTTTCCTCTGATGCCGTAAGGCGTTGAGCACACCCAGAATCTGCGGTTTCCTGTTTCGTCTTGCGAGTTGCTTTCCTCTGATGCCGTAAGGCGTTGAGCACGTCGACCAAAAGTGTTGAATCTTCGAACAAAACTTAACATTAAAGGTTAGATTTAACCTACCAGAGGCTCAAGTTTCAAGTGCATCTTCAATTTGCCAGCGTAGACGATAGGCTTCCTTGATTTCTTCGTCACTCATATTTTGCACATTAGTAACTACTCTATACTCAATGTTATCTTCTTCATTAAAAATTTGCACCACCCGTACATTAGGATTGTCTGGATTGAGTTTCATGTTATTTCTAATCCGTACAATAAACAATGTATTTCTATTGCATATTTCATCGATTAATTTTCAAGAGGCAAAACGTCTATCCATTATGCCAAAGGCATCCTCTGGTATCGTTCCGATGACAAGGTTACCAATTTTTTAGTCATTAGTTTGCCCAAAAGTAATTATCTCATCACCAATGTTACCTGCATTTACATCAAAGCCAAGAGACAGTTTTACTTGGTATACTTGCTGTTGCCAAAATAGTTTACTTGTTAAAGTTATGATAGTAGAATCCAGAGGAAATAAATGCTTAAACTCTCCATAGTTTTGTCTTTTCAGCCGCTGTTGCAATTCTCTTAAGATGTGTTGCAATAGTTCAGTACTACGATGCTTAAAGGCTTTAGAAAAGGTAAATATATCCACCTTAAAGCTGAGATGATTTAAGAGAAAGAATAAGCCCCTCATTGTAAAGACTCTTGCATCTAAAATGAACTGTATCCAGAGGAGAACAAAGAGTTGAGAATGCAAAACAGGATAATCATTTTGGGGTAGAAGTTTTAGCAAGGGCTTGATAAGTTGCCGCAGTTGTTTTAACGTAAACTCAATGCTATTTCTCAGAGCTAAAATACTATTTCTGGCTCCTTTTTTTCTACCTCTTTCCTGACATTCAACACTTCTGCCACTCCACATACTCATCAGGAGCAATGCCACCATAAGTAGAATGGCAACTGTCGGCATGGGAGGGAGCGGTAGTTTCTCAATATAAATTGGACAAACAGACATAAATGACTTTCTTAGAGACTTAGGATTCTCTTACTCTACAAGACTAAAAAACCGCCCTGGCGGACGGAGGATAGGAGTTATTATGGTAGCTAATTGATTATTCCCGAATCCATTCTGGAATTGCTTCTTCTTTGGTGTTGGTGCGGCGTTCCAGGGTCTGGCGCTCAAACCGCATATGAATCGATCGGGTCTGCACACCATCAGCCGCCACTGCCAAAATGGGATAGTCAATTACCCCGTCTTGGAAAGACATATGGTGACGGAAGGTACCATCGGGGTTGAGTTCAATGCGCTGACCACCGATCGTGACTGTTGCATCGGGTTCTGTTGCGCCATAGACAATGAGTTCAGCATCAGCTACTAGCCAGAATTGCCGTGGGCGTTGAGGCACAGCCGCCGAGAACAGACCCATACCAGAGAGGGTTAAAAGTCCGAGACCAGAGGCAGTGAGATAACCTACCCCCGATGCGCTGTAGAGACCAAGTCCCGACATAGAGAGGAAGCCCAAACCGCTGGCAGTCAGTTGCAGGGAACCAGGTACACCCAAGCCTACCCCTGACATAGAGAACTGGACAGAACCAGGTACACGGGTCTCAAAACCTACCCCCGACATGGACAGTTGGACAGAGCCTGGTACACGGGTTTCCATGCCCACACCCGACATAGACAGTTGCACTGAGCCTGGTACTGCTAACCCTACCCCACTGGCAGTGAGCTGGACGGAACCAGGTACTTCCATACCCACACCAGACATATGCACAGAGCCAGGTACAGCAAAAGAACTGACGGCGCTTTCTGCCATTTGCATAGAGCCGAAGACAGAACCAGGTTGTCTTTGCTCCAATACTGTCGTTGCCTCAGCAGTGGGACGGGCACCTGTGCGCTGTTTGGGCATGAGAGTAAAGAAGGTACGCCCAATCAGGGTTTGCTCCCAGGGAATGGAGAGGAAATAGTCTTCCGTCCAGTCGGTGGGATAGACAGGGGGCACATGGATAGCTGCCGATCGGGCTAGCATTAGCCAGCGACCATCACTGGTGCGATAGCCAATTTCCACCACATAACTCCGATCGCTCATGGGAATCGGCAAGTACCACTCCCGCGCCATTTCATCACAGGCATATTCCTGGACGGTGTGGGGCATTTGGTAATCCAGGTTGATGTCCGTGACATCGTAAATGCGGAGGGCTAGTTGTTGTCCCCCTTGGCGGCGGCAGGCTTCCTTGGCACTGTCGGGAATGTCCCAGTAGGCATAAGCCCATTGGGGGTCACGGGGTAAAAGGACAATACGGGGTTCACCATAACCCTCAGGGAGGTCTCCCAAATTCCAATCCACCATTGCCAGCTCCGTTGCTTCTGCTACTACTGCACCGCTGGCTTGCCCTAATTCAAATTTTTTTGCTTCCACTGTCTCTCTCTCTTCTCCAGGTTGGGGTTCATGTTTGCGGACGAGATCACCAAGCTTCGCTGCCTGAATAGCCTTGAGTAGTTGGGACTTCCGCATACGGCTGTAGCGGGAAATCGCATACTCGGAAGCTATCTTCCGCAACTGGCGCAAGGTCATCTCTTCCAAGGGTGGGCGTTCTTGAGCCATAGCTTTTTACCCTGAATTACGACATCCGACCGCTAACCGATCGAATAATTCCATTCTCACCACAGCTCCCCAGGGGATCAATGACCAGCGGTAGGGATTTTGTCAGGGCATAAGCGTTTCTACCTAGAGCAAAGCTTGTCCCTGTCTGGATTTGGGGGGTTTTGCTTTGGGATCAAAATGTTGTGATCCCCTGACATATGATCCCCTATTACGTTTTTGGTGCTCAGGGGTGGTGATAATCCCCCAGCAAGGAGGAGGATTGTATGGTTGGTAACCATTACAATTGTTGAAACTTTGGAGGAGTTTCTATGGCAAAGACAATAATTAACTGTGTGCTAGCGGGGCTGGTACTACTGACCTTTTTGTTTAGTTCTACCCTGGGGGCATGGGCAAGTTTGAGCAATTTACCCCGCAATGAGGGTAAGCCCCTGACCACGAAGGAAATGCGAGAGTTAGTAGGGGGCGGTATGACTGGCAACTATGAAGAAGATGTCAAACGATTGGTAGCCAGTCTGCGTACGGCATTAGACCAGGAAACTAAGGAGGCACAAACGGATGCCAAGTACAAGATCAATGCTTTTGCAGCACGCTATCGTCGTCCCCCCTACGAAGGCTTGGAGTCTTTTACTACACTACGTACCGCCCTCAACACCCTAGCCAGCTACTACAACAACACGACAGCACGCCGTGCCTCTCTGCCCCAAAAGGTGAAGGAACGGGTGTTCATGGAACTCGAGCGGGCAGAACGTGCCCTGGCAGAGGGTCTATAGGTACAGTCTGAGTTTCTCGCAGCTCAACTCCCTCTTCCCCACACTCAGGGGGAAATTAAGCTAAACCTAGGGAGCCAGGAACCGAGTTTTCCCGATTGAGGACCGAGCTTGTGGCAGCCCGATCCACAAAAGTTAGAAATCGGGATGCTTGCCTAGAATTTGGGCGACTTCCTTGGCAAAGTAGGTGAGGATAATATCCGCCCCTGCCCGCTTCATGGATAGGAGGGTTTCCAACATGACCTTCTTGCCGTCAATCCACCCCAACCGATCGGCGGCTTTGATCATGGCATATTCCCCAGAGACGTTGTAGGCAACTACGGGCACATCGGTTGCCATCTTGACAGCATGGATGATGTCTAGGTAGGCGAGGGCGGGTTTGACCATAACCATGTCTGCTCCCTCTTCGATGTCTAAGAATACTTCCTTGAGGGCTTCACGGCTGTTGCCACAGTCCATTTGGTAGGTCTTTTTATCCCCCCACTTGGGGGCAGAACCTAGGGCATCCCGGAAGGGCCCGTAGTAGGCGGAGGCGTATTTAGCGGAATAAGCCAGAATACCCACTCGATCGAAGCCACTGGCATCCAGTTCTTCCCGAATTGCTCCTACTCTGCCGTCCATCATGTCGGAGGGACTGACAAAATCCGCCCCTGCCTGGGCGTGGGAAACTGCCATCTTAACCAGGACTTCTACGGTTTCATCGTTGAGGATTTCCCCCTCTGCGCTCAGTACACCGTCGTGGCCGTGGGTGGTGTAGGGGTCGAGGGCGACATCGCTAAAAACCAAGACGTCGGGGATGTTTTGCTTGAGGGCGCGGATCGTGCGTTGGATTAAGCCATCGGGGTTAAAACTTTCAGTGCCGCTGTTGTCTTTCTTTGCTTCAGGGACGACGGGGAAGAGGGCAATGGCGCTGATCCCCAGGGTGTAAGCCTCTTCTACTTCCTTGAGTAACCGATCGATGGTGTAACGATAGCTGCCGGGCATGGAGGGCACTTCTACCACTTGGTCTTCCCCTTCCATGACAAAGAGGGGATAGATGAGGTCGTTGGTGGTGAGGACTGTTTCTCTGACTAAGCGCCGAATGGCTGGTGTACGCCGTAGACGGCGGGGACGATGGGTTAGTTCCATAGGTGTTGATCTCGCTCAGGTTGGTATTCTAACTTACCAGGCTTTGGGACTGCTGGTAATGCCGTTCTAGTTGGTCAGGGGGGAGGGCGGTGCGCAGATGGTGCCAGGGTAGGATGTCCGTTTCTTGCCACCGATCGTGGAGGTAGTGGGAAAGGGGGGGGAGTTGGTCTTGCAGTTCTTTGTAGGCACGCCTGTACATACCGTCGCTGGGCACTCCCCCTTGGCTATAGTGCCACACTAGTTCTAGGAGAGGGGTCAACCGCCGATCGCCCCTGGATAGCAACCCCTGGATAAGAGAGTCCTTGTAACTTTCAGGGCGAAAGTCAATGCCGTGAGGAATGAGGCGTTTGTGGAGGTATTGCAGTTTTTTATCCCCTTCCCCATCGATGCCGCACCACTGCCAGGGGGTATGAGCTTTGGGGACAAAGGTGCTACAGCCGAGGGTGAGTTTGAGGTGGGGGGCAATTTGTTTTAGTTCCCGCAAGAGGGCGATCGTGTGTTCTAAATCTGCCATGTCTTCCCCTGGAACACCCACCATACCGTAGAACTTGATAGCTTGCAGTCCCCCCGCCTGGGCGTTGGCAACCGCTTGCTTGATTTCGTCGTTGCTCAGCTTTTTGTTGATAATTTGTCGCAGACGTTCTGACCCACTCTCTATGGCAATGGTCACCGATCGGCTGTCGTGGCGACTGAGGATGTGACAGAGACGGAGGGTGAGGGTGTTGGTGCGTACAGAGGCAAGACTGAGACGGAGGTCATCAAAGCGGGGTTGGTCGATGTAGTCTAAAACCTGCTCAAATTGGGGGTGTTGGGTGATGGAAGCCCCTAGTAAGCCCAGACGATTAGTGACAGCAAAACCCCGCTCGATGGCAGGGATTAAACTGCCCTCTACACTGGCAACGCGGAAGGGGAGGGTAAGATAACTGGCAAGGCAAAAGCGGCACATTTCGGGACAGCTGCGCACCACTTCCACCATGTAGATGTTTTCCCAGGCGCTGTGGGGGGTGACCACCGTAGAGGCAGAAAGGATATTGCCCCGATAGCTTTGTTTGCTGACCGTAGTGGGGAAAGCGGCAGAAAGGGGGGTGATGCTCTTAATCTTGCCTTGGGGATCATGGTAGTCCACCTCATAACCCTGGGGCACGTAAATCCCTGGAATTTGGGCAAGCCGTTGCCATTTTACTGGGCGACTAGCTCCCCTCACTTCTTTAATAGCGGCGATGAGAGCGGGGATCAGCTCTTCCCCATCTCCCAAGAGGATACAGTCAAACCAGGCAGCGTAGGGTTCGGGATTTGCCGTCAGGACAGCCCCACCCCCAAAGATGAGGGGATAGGAACCGGAGAGGCGGTCTTGACTGTGCCAGGGTATACCCAACTGGCGGAGGGCACTAAGGATATGGACAAAATCTAATTCCCAACTAAAAGAGAAACCCCACAGGTCGATCTCCCGGGGCAAGGGGTCTGCTACATCCGTAAACCAGCGGTAGACTGCCACATCCGATCGGGTTGCCAAACTTGCCCAAATCATCTGATAGCCGAGGCTGGTGATGCCCACGCTGTAGGTATTGGGGAAGGCATAGACCACCGTTAAACTGTCGGGAGCAGGGGTAACAGGGTCAAACAGAAGCATTTCCGCCTGGGCATAGTCCTTGAGGGTCCTTTTTGCGGGCTTAGGGGCTGAGAACTTCCCTGATTTTTTCGACATAGGCGCTGATGTTTTCCCGATCGAGCCGATAACTCAAGGTATGGGCAATGAGGCGAGCAGTGCTGTGGAACAAGACCTCAATTTCTAGCAAGCCATTTTCCCGCAGGGTGCGCCCTGTAGAAACCAGGTCAACGATGGCGTCCGCCATACCTGTGATGGGGGCTAGCTCCACCGAACCATAGAGGGGAATAATTTCTACCGGTAGGTCGATGCTAGCGAAATACTCCTGGGTAATCCGTACCGACTTGGAGGCAATGCGGCTGTGGGGCGGCAAACTCAAACCCGATCGGTAGGGACTACTCTGGGGAACGGCAATGGACATGCGACAGTGCCCAAACTGCAGATCCAAGAGGCGGGCAACCTTGGGTATCTTCTCCCTTAATACATCTTCCCCCGCAATGCCTAAATGGGCTTCTCCATACTCCACATACACAGGCACATCCTGTGCCCGCACTAACATCGCCTTTGCCCTGCCCTGGGGGTCCGTAATCTGCAACAAACGGTTTGACTCATCTAAAAAAGCAGAAAAATCTAGCCCGATCGTTTGTAACAGGCGAATGGAATCTGCTAGGAGAGAGCCTTTGGGAATCGCAAAAGTTAGCATGATTTATTTCTTGTTGTCCTCCAACCATTGTTCAACCTTTTGGGACAGTTTTTGGGTGAGGCGATCGGTCAACCCCACCACCGCCTTGCCCACCCTATCCGTGACTGCCGTGGCAGTTGTAACCAACTTTTGCTGTAGTTCTTTGGTCAGACGCTCCTGTTGTCTTTGCTTGTACCAGGTCTGGAAGCGACGCTCAAACATTGCCCCGTCGGTGACAAATACTGACCAGGCATCCAGTGCCACAAATACACCCCACAGCAGCAGGGGATAAATCGCCCAGGTAATGCCCCGCGCCGTCAGAAAATTGAGAATTAGGAGAACACCGTTGACTACAACATAGGTGACCAAGCCATCGCGGAACTGGCGACGAGCGATCTGGATAAATTCAGTGAGGTCCGATTGCAGCTCCCTTTCCCGTTGCCATTCCTGCTCAGCAAGGGCAAAGTCCTCTGGAGATACCCCCAACTCCCTGGCAATCTCTTCTACTTGGGCACGGGAGAGTTTTTCCCCCGTTTTCTGACTGCGCAGGAGCGCCCGCTGCAAAATCTGTTGTACCTCTAGCTCTGTGTAGCTCTCCATAGATTTAGCTAGGGAAACGCTCAGGGAACTGACCCGCCACGATCGTTAACACCTCCGTCCGCCCTGCCCTGCGGATTTCCACCGCGATTCTTTCCCCTACTGTTTTGCCCTCGACAATTTGCTGCACTTGGTCTGCCGATTTCACCGTTTGCCCCGCCACTTTGACGATTACATCCCCTGCCCGCATACCACCTTTCGCAGCAGGAGAATCGGGTACAACCCTGGTCACCAGCACCCCTTCCGTCTCTTCCACCTTGATCCCCGCGTTGGGGTCGTTGTTGATCTGGTCGCGGATGACGGGATCGATCGTTAGCATCTGGATACCCAAGTAGGCACGGGTAACTGAACCCTTTTCAATAATCTGTTTGGCAATTCTCTGGGCCGTCTCGATGGGAATAGCAAAGCCCAAACCCTGTGCCCCCTGGATAATAGCAGTGTTGACACCGATCACCTCCCCCCGTTCGTTGAGCAAGGGACCCCCTGAGTTACCAGGATTGATGGCTGCGTCAGTCTGGATAAAGTTCACCCGCTTGTCCACGCCAATTTCGCCGCTCCGTCGCCCCAGGGCACTGATGATCCCTGCTGTTACCGTATTGTCCAGACCAAGGGGGTTACCAATAGCTATTGCCCATTCCCCTGGACGTAGAGTTTGGGAACTGCCCAACTTCACCACCGGCAAATCCCCTGGCAAATCCTTGGGGTCAATCTTAACCACCGCAATATCTGTGAGGGTGTCCTTACCCAGCACCCTTGCCTTGAGACGACGACCATCCCGCAACACGACTGAGACATCTGTTGCCCCTTCCACCACATGGGCATTGGTGATGATCAAACCCTGCTTGTCAATAATGAAACCCGAACCTGTCCCCCGTTCCACTCTCTCCCTGGGCTGGCGGGGAAAGGGAAAAGTATCGCCAAAGAAGTCGCGGAAAAAGGGGTCATTGAAAATATCAGGTACAGGGTCGGAAGTAGTCACCACGCGGGAAGCATTGATGCGCACCACCGCTGCCCCCGTTTTGCTCACCGCTTCGGCAATGAAGTTCAAATTGGTAGGCGCCGAAGAATTAGTGGACAACGATCGGGCTTCCTGGGTCGCTATCGCCTTAGAGGGTGTGCCTGGTAGGGTGGTTGGCAATTCCGTTGAGGTAGTTGACATACTGGCAAGGACTCCCCATGCCCCCATGACCACACCAAGCAATACAGAAGCGGCATGGAGTAGGACTTTCTTCCACCAAGGCATAGCTCTTTTCCCACGTCAGACTACATTTAGCATTGTACCTAACGCCGCCACAAATAGGCGAGGAATAGCCCTGGTATCCCCACTAAAAGGAGCATTGCCACCCGATCGCGCTCTAGCAAACTCAGCCCCTGCCAGTCCACCACCCAGGGCAAACCATACTTGATCGCCACACTCAGCCCCACCGACAGGAGTAAAATCTTAACGATCGTGTCCATCACTTGATTGTACTGGGGTCAGGGAAGTTTTTTATCGGTTGCCCCGCCATCGCCTGCTCCATAAAGCGGCGCCAGATGGGAGCGACATGGACACCCCCCGTAGTGCCATAAGCCATTGGGGAATAGTCATCGTTGCCAATCCAAATTGCTACAGACATCTGGGGGACATAGCCCACAAACCAGGCATCACGAAAATCAGAGGTGGTGCCCGTCTTACCGGCTACGGGTCTGCCGTCAGGAAGTTGGGCTGCCGTACCTGTCCCGCTGGTGACCACTGCCTGCAACACATCGTTGACCATCGCCACAGCATAGGGGTCGAGGGTAACTTCCTTGGGGGGTTTGGTGTTGTCTAAAATCACATTCCCCTTGCTGTCCGTCACCTGGGCAATCAACGTAGGACGCACCTTGTATCCCCCATTGGCAAACATGGCGTAGGCACCCGCCGCCTCGATGGGTGTAATGTCTGCCGCCCCTAATGGCAGAGAAATGACAGGGGGGAGAGGACTAGTGATCCCCATCTTGCGACAGTCTTCAATCACCCGTTTGATCCCCACGTATTCTCCTAACAAAATGGCAGGGATATTACGGGAGACCGCCACCGCTTGCCGAATAGTCATAGGACCGGCGAAGGTGTTGTCGTAGTTTTGAGGCGAGTAGTAGCCATCCCCGTCAGGAAAACTAATGGGGGAGTCATTGATGATGGAATCCGGTGACCAATTCCCTGTGGCAAAAGCGGAGTAATAGACAAAGGGCTTGAAGGAGGAACCCATCTGCCGCCGCGCTTGCACCGCCCGATTGAATTGATTTTTCTGGAAGGGACCTACCCCCCCCACCAATGCCTTGACAAAACCATTACTGCTGTCTACTGCCACCAATGCCAACTGCCCTGCCCCTACCCCCTGGTACATCAGGGATTCATGTCCTTCCTGGGCTACCTTTTCCGCTAGGCGTTGCAGCTTGAGGTCGATCGTGGTTTTTACCCGCAAGCCCCCCTTTAACACCGCGTCCAGTCCAAATTGTTCTTCCAGTTCCGCCGCCACCGCCTGGGTGACATAGGGCACGCGACTCGCCTCAAAGGAAATGCCCTTCCCCAATTTGATGGGTTCATTCTTGGCTTGCTGGTACTCCTCCTCTGTAATCCAGTTGATCTCCCGCATCCGCTTGAGCACGATCGCCTGGCGCTGTTTCGCTACTTTGAAATTGGCAAAGGGGTTATAGACGGAGGGAGCTTGGATGATGCCCGCTAGCATAGCTGACTCTGCGAGAGTGAGTTCCGCCGCCGATTTGCCGAAGTAGTGCTGTGCCGCTGTCTCTGCCCCGTTAGTGTTCTCCCCCCAATACACCTGGTTGAGGTACATTTCCAGAATTTGATTTTTGTCAAACACCTGTTCCACCCGCAGTGCCAAGACCGCTTCCGCCAGTTTGCGACTGAGACTGATTTCATTGGTGAGAAAGAGATTTTTCACCAGCTGTTGGGTCAGCGTCGATCCCCCCTCCCGCGTCTCCTTGCTCTGCAGGTTGACCAGCAATGCCCGCGCAATGCCAACGGGGTCAATGCCCTTGTGCTGCAGAAAATAGGAATCCTCAATTGCTAAAACCGCCCGTTTGAGGTGGGGAGAAATCCTTTCCAGGGGTACCACTTCGCGGTTGACGTCCCCGTGCAGGCGAGCAATCAATTCACCATTGATGTCATAGATATAGGAAGTTTCTGAGGGGGCATAGACCTTGAGGACGCGCACATCGGGCAAATCGCGAAAACTAAGGGCTAATCCCACAATTCCCCCCGCCACCGCTGACCCCAAAAGGAGCGCTCCCCCCAGCACTAGCCGCCCCACTGTCTGCCGAACGACCTGTCCCCAATCAGGGACAACCAACTCCACTTCCTGCAAACGGTCTTTTAACATCAGCGTCTTTGTCCTGCCCTAATCAAAAAGTAACCCGCCCCAAAGGAGACCAAGACAATCACTGTCACCAGGAGAAGGAGCCAACTGCGATTGAGGGGTACACTTTCCGTCAGTGTAACCTGGGGAGCACTGGGAGCAACGGTTTGGGTCACTACCGCTGCGGGGCGGATGTCCTCTGGGGTGTCAATGACAATCTCCTGCTCTTCTTTCGTTTGGGGAGGAGGAAAGAGGGAGGTAAGACGCTCTTGGGCAGCCAGAATGGCACTGTGGGTGTGGCTGTGGGCAGTTAAAATAGCTTGCAGCTCTTCCTGCAGGGCTTGGTTGTGTCTGGTCAACCGATCGTTTTGTTGCTGCAGTTGGACAATTTTTGCCTGCGCTGCTTGGAGTTCTGCCGCTAACTCGCGATAGATAGGAATAGGCACCCCAGCCTTAGATTTACCGATCGTGTCTGACTGCATAGGGATAGGCTTTTGGGCTAAACTTTTACTTAAATCTAGCACAATTTTGGCGCGATGTAATGATTTCCAGTGTGCACAATCCCCTAGTCAAACAGCTGCGGCAATTGGGGGAAAGTAGCAAGCACCGCCACAAACAGGGACAGATGTTGTTAGAGGGTAGCCACCTAATTCAAGCGGCAATCTCTGTTAATTATCCCTTAACAATTGTCTGCTATACAGAGGCTTGGCGGGCAAAGGCAGGGTCTTTATACGATCGGCTTTTGTCCTACAACTGTCGCCTGGAACTAGTGGCAGACCATGTGTTGAGTGCTATTGCCACCACCCGCCATCCCGATGGCATTGTCGCCAGTGCACCTCTGCCCTGTCCTTCTCCGCTAGAAATCAAAAGAATTGCCCTGGCACTGGAGGGCATCCAAGACCCCGGCAACCTAGGCACAATTATTAGGAGCAGCGCAGCAGCGGGTTGTGATGGGATTATTTTGGGGGAAACCTGTGTCGATTTGACCAATCCCAAGATACTGCGTTCTACAGCGGGACAGTGGTTCCGATCGGTAATAAAACCAGTGAATAACCTTGTTGCAGAGTTACAGTATTGGCAACGACGGGGAATAAAAATTGTGGGGACATCTGCCCAAGCCGATCAGGTTTTTTGGGAATATGACTTTGCGCAGCCATCTTTGTTAGTACTGGGCAACGAGGGGAGGGGCTTGACAGCAGCAATCCTGCAGATGACGGATGTCTGTTTAGCTATCCCTGTAGAAGAGGGGGTAGAGTCTTTGAACGTAGGGATGACAGCAACCCTATTGCTATACGAAGCAAAACGTCAGCTCTGGTCAGGAACACGATTGATGCCATAGGGACGGGGATAGGTCTGCAGGAGGCGCTCGGCGCGGTAGATAAGGAAAGTCTGTGCCACTTGCCCTCCCCGGTAAAGGGGGATTGCTTTGACAAAGGTGAGGCGGTCAAAATAACCGTCATACTTACGCAAATCCTCCGCAAATAGTTGGGAGGTGATGTAGAGACCATCTTTCCCCAGCCAGGATCGATCGTCTGCCCAGAAGGCAAAGCCCCGCAAATCCCTGTCCAAGGCAGTCACGGGTTGGGAAACTTGGGGTACCAGCGCCATGCCCACTTGCCCTGCTAAAAAGAAGTTATTGCAAAAGATAAAAGCCACTGTTTTTAACTGTTCTTGCACTGTGGCATCCTGCAGGAATACCCGCCGCATTTGCACCACATCTACTAACTCTGTGGACGGGTCGTGTTTAATGTCCCAAAAGCCACCTCCGATGGCATATTTACCCCCCTTTTGCAAAATACCATAGCTAGTATGGAGGAGGGCAATGGTGAGGAGGAAAAAAATAATTAAGCCGGAACTCCACAGCCAATTTCTCACCCCCTTCGGGTAGCGGTCATACCAAATACTCACCCTTTCCCCCACCAAAAGTGTAGCCGTAAAAAAACCGGGCATGGGCCAACTGGGCAGAATTTGGCGATACCCCCCCATCAGCGTAAAGCCCAAAAATACCGGCACACTCACTGCCAAAATTAACTTCTCCTGCTCTGACACTTTCCCCAACAAGCCTTGCCCTAACTTTTGCATGCTCACCCACCACAGGGGTAACCCCAAACTGGGAAAAAGATAGGCGTTGCTCACTAAAAAAGTCAATAATAAATCTAGGAAATTGTAGTACCGATCGGGTACAGCTCTCCCTGATTGAAACTTGAAGGACACCCAATCCCACTGATAGTTCCACCACAACAAAGGGGAAATAGTCAAGAGAAAAAGGACAAATCCTAAAATCGTCCATTTTGACCATAGTGCCCGCCGATACCTATTACTGAGTACACAAAACAACACCAGCCCCAAACCCAACAAAAAACCATGATATTTACCAAGACAAGCCAGACCGATGGTGATACTGATAAGCAAAATCCGCCAGGAAGGACGATAAGTTTCTGAAAGACGAAAGAACTCCCCACTAGTTAGATAAAGACTTAAAGACCAAAAGAACATCAAGGGACTGTCAGGCAGGGTTAAGACACCAAAACCAACAGTAAAAAACGGTATAAGGGTAGCTAAAACCAAAGCAAAGAGAGCCGATCGCTCGTTGAACAACCGTTTAGCTGTGAGGTAGAAAAAAAACAACGTGCCTGTGTAGAGCAAAATGGCACCAATGCGAATAGTGAAAGGAGTGACTGCCCCCGTCAGCCAAGTGCCCACACCCGTTGTCAGAGCTACCAATACAGGATGGTCAAAATAACTCCAGTCCAGATAGTGCACGTAGAGGTAGTAATAGGTCTCATCGTAGCCAGCCGGCAGGACAGCCCCGATCGTTAACCGCACCAGCAAACCCCACCCCAGCCAAAACGCCACCCATCCGCTAGGATAGTTACGCAGGCTACTACTTTCCCCATGACCATTTCCGACAGTTTGTTCTGGCAATTGACCCTCGTCCTCCTGTGGTTAACAAGTGTGTTTTCCCTGGCAGCGATCGTGCAAAAAGTAGGCACCACGGAGCAGGTGCGCAAAGTTGTGCATATCGGCACCGGCAACATTCTACCCCTTGCGTGGTACTTTAACTTTCCCCTCCCATTTTGTCTAGCTGTTTGTCTTATCTTCTGTGGAATTACTTTTCTCTCCTACCACTTTCCCATTTTGCCTGTCATTAACAGTGTAGGCAGACGCACCTATGGCGTTTTTTTCTATGCCCTCAGCATCACCCTTCTCATTGCCTACTTTTGGACGATTCAACAACCTGCCTTTGCCGTCCTGGGTGTCCTAGTGATGAGCTGGGGGGATGGCATCGCCGCCCTCGTAGGACAGAAATGGGGAAAACATAGCTATCAAATCTGGGGGAATCGTAAAAGTTGGGAAGGGTCAGGGGCAATGGCGTTAATATGTTTTGTAATCACAATCATTATTCTAGCTATCAAGCAAGGGATGAGAGTGCAGTTATTCCCGATCGCTATGTTAGTAGCCCTGGTCGCCACTCTTTGTGAGGCAATTTCGCCGGCGGGCAGCGACAACTTGACTGTCCCTATTAGCAGTAGTTTTCTGGCATATTTACTATCTGGCATGGGGGGGTAAGAAACGATGAACGCATTACCACTACAGCGGGAGCAGGTCTTAAGTATAATTGCCATTACCACCCTATTTCTGTGGGCAATAGCAGCCCTTTGTTTGTTTGTGTTCCATTTGCCCCTAGTTCCCCTGCAACTAGATTTATATAACGGCTTGCTGGGTCTAGTTTTAGGCGTTGCTATCAGCGGCGTGAGCTATTTACTATATCGCTATATCCCCCCCTTCCGAGCCAGTGCCGATGAAAAATTTGCCTTAGTAGTTGCCCCTCTTACCTACCCAGACTTACTGTGGCTAGGACTCTTGCCAGGTCTCAGTGAAGAGTTATTATTTAGGGGTATTCTTTTGCCTAGCCTGGGCTTAAATTGGTTAGGAATTATTGGCAGCAGCCTCGTATTTGGTATTTTACACCTCAGTCAACCCCGCTTTTGTCTGTATGTCTTGTGTGTAATTGGTATAGGCATAATTTTTGCCCTCGTGACCATAAGTACTGGCAGCACCTTTACCACCACCGTTGCCCATATTACTACTAACATACTGTCTGCTTGGCTCTGGAAACTCTACCTTGGCAGACCTGCCTCTTGACTACAGTCGCCACTCCAAGCCCAGACGTACCAGAGTATCAGAATCCACCGCAGAACGGCGCCACTGAATACCACTGTGCACCGACAACTGCCGATCGAGGGCATAGCTTGCCGATATAGTTGTAGTACCCACCTCAGTCGTAGTCCCTGGGGTAGTAAAGGTCTGTTCTAGGCGGAGGTCCGCACTTTGGGGAGAAAGGGCAAACACAACCTGAATACCCACATCCACCCCGCTACTATGGAGGACACTGCGATAACCAAGCTGGGGCGCTAAATTGACATAACTGCCGAGGGGTAAAAAGTAGTAGCGCAAATTGGTGTAATAGGCAGGGCGGTCAGGGGACACCTGCTCGTAGCCCCCACTGAGGGTAAGACGACTCTGCCCCAGGAACATATCCTCTACCCCAATGCCCCCCCCTAGATTGTTGTCCCTGCTGTTTAGGTGCAAGCGCAGTTTTGTAGCAAAGCTGGGGGAATTTTCAATATCTGACCATAGATCGGGGGGATTTTGTAACCACCGCTGCAACAGTGGACTCTCCTGTGCCCCCACTTGGCAACCCCACCCCATCATGCCTAGCAGGGCAATAGCAATATTCCTCAAAGTTCCACTTCCTTGTAGGAGGGGATTTCCACCCGCTCTTTCTCCTTGAGCTTGACGGGCAGACGCACAGGTTCCGGTTTTTGTAGCCAGCATTCATGCAGCGGCAAGACCATCTCCATATCATCCAAGGGACGGGGTACGATCATCAAACTGTGGAACTCCCCAATGCGCTCCGCCTCGTACATCCCCGCCTCGATTGCTAACGCCACATCCGCCACATTGCCCCTGATAATGGCAGTACAGAGACCCGCCCCGATCGTCTCATAGGCCGCCAAGTGCACATCCGCTGTTTTGAGCATGACATCTGCTGCCCCCACCATAGCGGGAAAGCCCCTCGTCTCCAGTAAGCCCACCGCCTGCCCCTTCAACAAACTGTAGGAGAGATTGAGTAAATTGCCCATGCGACTGCTGATGGGGAGAATCACCTCTAGATTGGGCAAGGGGCGGGGAATGATACAGGTGGAAACCAACTGCCCAAACTGCTCCGCTGTCTCTGCCCCCGCCTGCACGGCTAACCGTACATCGGCAATCTTACCCCTGATAATGGCAGTGCAATGCCCACCGCCAATTTTTTCAAAGCCCACTAGCACTACCCCTGCCGACTTTAACATCATGTCCGCTGTGCCCACGATCGCTGGGTAGCTCTGGGTGGAAACCATGCCTAGGGCAAGATCGGTGAGGGAGGGATCAGGAATGTAAGCCATAGACCTGGATAGCGCCTGGCTCAATTTTAGCGCAATTTTTCCCCTGGGGAGTGTAGTTTACTTTTCTTGATGGGATTTTGTTGTTTATGCTAATTGTAAGAGCAGCATGTCCAGTCCCTGTATGGCAATAACTTTTCAGTTCAATCGCCGTTGTTATACATGCTACTGTCAAACAAATCAGCCAGTACCTGTCCTCAGGATCAGGAACCATAGGGGAGAATTACTGGTAGTAGAAAAGGGGAATCCCCTTGCCACGGTTGTCAGGGATAAACGGACAGAAGTGATTGATTTGCGGGATAAGAGATACAGTCACTTTTTTAATTTAATTAGAATGGCAGTAGTCCACCTGGAGATGGCTGAGAAAAATAATTTACTGACAGAAAAAGATAAAGCAATTGCTAACCTCAGTGCCCAACTGGCTATCCTAGAGGAACGCTACCGCATTTTAGCCCAGCAGCAAAACAACATACCAAGAGAAATACAAAACCGCCTAGCAAAACTGGAACAGGGATTACATATTAAACACCAGGAAAATATACAGCTACAACAAAAAATTCAACAAATCATTGATACTGATCAAAGCTCCGATGCCCATATTGCCGCAGTAGTAAAAGCTAGTTTAGAAAGTATCTGGTCTGCTCTGACAGAGACCGATCGGCGCGACCTCATTTTAGCGGCAAAGCACTGTCAGCAGGTGGAGGCAAGGGGGTTCGGGGCTAGCCTAGGGGACTACAAAGAAGCAGGGATGCGCCTATCCGGTATTCCGGAAAGGATTGTGCGCTTTATTATGAAGAATTTTATGCAGTATGCAGAGCGAACAGGTAATTGGGAGATAATTAGGACCCTGCGGGAAAACAATAGAGTAGGAAAAGAGACCCTTGGCAGTCTGCCGCGCCTGGTTTGTCAAGAATGGTACACCTACGACGAAAGAGTCCTACAGCAAGAAACACTGCCAGAAGAGGACTATTGTAATCTCTACAGACTTAAGAAAATCTCAGAGGAGGAGAATAATATCTATGCTTTTATGCGACCCCATTTTCAGAGGTTTGTAGAGACTTGGGAATATCCTGGTACTAAATGGCTGCGACAATCTATCACTGTTGCTTCTACTATTGATAAAATTCGCCTACTGCGCAATCTGGCAATCCACGGTGACGCCTTCTACCGTTGGCAATATGCCGAACTAAAATGCCTCGTCTGTGGGGGAACAACGATCGATGACCGCAAAGAAATAGGCCTGTTGCCCAGTATTTATGTCTGACTAGTACCTAATGCAGCGATTAACTGTTCCAACACGATCGCCATGTGGGTCCAGTGGGTACCCCCCTGCAAAAAGACAACGTAGGGTTCCCTTAAGGGGGCGTCGGCAGAGAGTTCCAAAGTGCTGCCATCAATAAATGTTCCCCCTGCCATGACCAAATCACTGACATAGCCGGGCATAGGGGCAGGTACAGGGTCAACATAACTGTCAATGGGAGAATATTTTTGTACTATGCGACAAAATTGCAAGAGTTTTGCAGTACTACCCAGTTGGATAGCTTGGATAATGTCGCGGCGGGGAGCAAAGGGGGCAGGATTGACAGCATACCCTAGACGTTGGAACACCACAGCAGCCAGATGACTACATTTGAGGGCTTCTCCCACCATCTGGGGTGCCAGAAATAACCCCTGCAAAATTAAGCGGGTTTGGTCTAGCATGGTGCCCCCCTCTGAGCCAATACCAGGGGCAGTGAGGTAGGTAGCAGCGTTTTCCACGTATTCTGCCTTCCCCGCAATGTAGCCGCCGGTGGGCGCGATCGTGCCGCCTGGATTTTTAATCAAAGAACCGGCAATCAAATCTGCCCCTACCGCTGGGGGTTCCCTATCTAAGACAAATTCCCCGTAACAGTTGTCCACAAAGCAAATAGTATGGGGATTCTGTGCCTTGACTATTGCCACAATGCGTTGGATGTCCTCTAGGTCGAGGCTCGATCGCCAACTGTAACCGCAGGAACGCTGAATCAAGACCATTTTGGTGTCAGGGCGGATAGCTTGCCGCAGTCCATCCCAGTCGATCGTCCCTTGGGGGGTACGGGGCAATTCGCGGTATTTGATCTGCCATTCCGCCAGGGAGCCAGGGCTGGGATATTTGCCAATCACAGGTTCGAGGGTGTCGTAGGGTGCTCCCACTACCGCCAGCAGCTCGTCGCCGGGACGGAGGTTGCCAAACAGACAACAAGCGATGGCATGGGTGCCGGATACAATTTGCACCCGCACGAGGGCGCGCTCCGCCCCCAACACTTCCGCAAATACCCCATCCACAATCTCCCGTCCCCGATCGTTATGCCCGTAGCCCAAGACACTGCCAAAGTGATGACTACCCACCTGGTGATGGCGAAATGCCGCTAGTACCCTTGCCAGATGGTGGTGAGTTTGGCGATCGATGCTCTGGAAAAGAGGTTGCAGTTCTGTGATGGCGGCTTCCAGTAGGGGGTGCATATTTCTGTCCTAAGAATATTTTGTTGGGGGTGACAGTATAAGCTACTATGGTCAAGGTGTGATTTTACAGTGTATGGCTACAAATCTGCAGCTCGTGAGCCGACCGGAACCTACCTCTGACCGTCAGGACTCACTGGAACGGAAACTCGCCCAACTACATCTGGAAATAGATATGCTCCTGGAGCATTTACACCGCGAAATCCAAACCCGCTCCCGCAAATAAGGTATGACGATTGCAACTGAAGAAGTACAAGGTCAGGTAACAGCACCTGATACTACGTTTTTGCGTCTTTCTCTGCGCTCTATTTTAAAAACTTTACCGCCCCAGGTTTTCCACCGCTCTCCTCTACGGGCTTGGTTGGGTGTGCTGGTGAGTGTAACAGCTGTCGCCCTGGGCTATGGGGGTCTCCTGGTCAGCCCCTGGTTTCTGCTGCCTCCCCTGTGGGTGTTTACGGGTACTGCCCTCACGGGCTTTTTTGTCCTGGGTCATGACTGTGGTCATCGCTCTTTTGCCAGCCAGCGCTGGGTCAACGATGTGGTGGGACATCTACTGTTTTTGCCCCTCCTTTATCCCTTCTATCCCTGGCGCTTCCAGCATGACCACCACCACCAGTACACCAATCTACTGGAGGAGGATAACGCCTGGGCCCCCTTTACCACAGAAATTTACAAAAGCCAGAATTTTGTCCTGCGGTTCTTCTACCGCCTGCTGCGGGGACGCTTCTGGTGGTTGGGTTCAATTGCCCACTGGGCTGCTGTTCACTTTGACGCCCGCAAATTTCCCCCCTCCCAACGGCAACAGGTGCGCTTTTCCAATCATCTGGTGCTTCTCTATGCCCTGATTTTCTTCCCTGCTCTTCTCGTCAGTGGGGGGGTCTGGGCTGTAATTAAATTTTTCCTCCTCCCCTGGTTGGTCTACCACTTCTGGATGAGTACGTTTACCCTTGTCCACCACACTATGCCCGATATTCCCTTCAAAACTCGCTCCCAATGGTCGGCGGCGGAGGCGCAGTTGATGGGGTCTGTGCACTGTGACTATCCCTGGTGGGTGGAGTTCCTCTGCCATGATATTAACTGGCATATTCCACACCACGTGGCTCCTGCTATTCCGTTTTATAGATTGCGTATGGCACAAGCCTCTTTAGAGGAAAATTGGGGGGAATACCTCTATAAGACTCGCTTTTCCTGGGAATTGCTGAAAACTATCGGCGATCGCTGCCATCTCCATGACGAGCGGGATTGCTATCGCTCCTTTCAGGAGGCAGGGGTATGAAGAAGTTTGTCCTATGGGGGACTTATTGTGACGACGTGTTACAAAAGCGTGCTCCCTTTCGCCAAGCCCACTTGGATTACTTACAATCTTTACAGCAGCAGGGGAAACTGCAAACGATCGGTCCGACCCAGGATATGCGGCGGGTGTTTGGTGTTTACATCGCCAAGGACGAAGGGGAGGCAAGGGCACTGATCGAGGCTGACCCCTACTGGCAAAACCAGGTCTGGACTAGCTACGAGGTCTACGAGTGGATACAGGCGATCTAGGCGATGAAGCGGCGCGTTAATCTCACTTTTCCCCGTACCGTTGTGGGGGTGCCTATTACCTACCGCTTAGCGCGGGATTTTAACGTTGCTGCCAATATCATTCGGGCGCAGGTGGCTCCCGATCAGGTGGGGAAGATGGTCTTGGAGCTGCAGGGGGATATGGACCAAATTGACAGCGCGATCGAGTGGATGCGGTCCCTAGAAATTACGGTCTCCCTCCAGAGTAAGGAGATTGTCATTGATGAGGATGCCTGTGTGGACTGTGGTCTCTGTACGGGGGTTTGCCCTACCCAGTCTCTCAGCCTCAATCCCCACTCCTTTCGCCTTAGTTTTAATCGCAGTACCTGTAGTGTCTGTGAACAGTGTATTCCTGCCTGTCCCGTCAATGCTATCAGTGTCAATCTCTAGTGCCAGTCTGCCCCAGGTTGGTTGTCACAAATCTCAACATTTGTTCTAATGTCGCGTATACTACTAGAGGTTAAAGTTAAGGAAGTTGTAGATGCAGGAGGCGGTACAGAATACTTTGACTCCCATTGAGTTTATGGGAGCACCAGAGGGGTTCAATCCTACTTTAGCATTGCTGATTTTTGCTGTTATTTTATTTGCTTTATCGACAACGGGTTACTGGTTATGGCACTGGTATCCGCCTTTGGTCTTCTTTCTTAACTTTGTCTCTCTTTATGTCCTAGGGACGGTGATTCACGATGCCTCCCACGGTGTGGCGCACAAGAATAGGATTGTCAATGCGGTGATGGGTCATGTGTCAGCCCTCTTGCAGGGGTTTGTCTATCCTGTGTTTACTAGGGTGCATATGCAACACCATGCCCATGTCAATGACCCGGAGAATGACCCAGACCACTTTGTCTCCACGGGGGGACCCCTGTGGCTGATTGCAGTGCGCTTTTTCTACCATGAGGTGTTCTTCTTCCAAAGACGGTTGTGGCGGAAATGGGAACTGTGGGAGTGGTTCTTTAGCCGTCTGCTGTTGGTAATTGTGCTCACCCTGGGCTACCACTACGGTTTCCTGCAGTATATGCTCACCTACTGGTTTGGTCCGGCGGGGATTATGGGTTTGCTGCTGGGTCTCTTTTTTGACTATCTGCCCCATCGTCCCTTCCAAGAACGATCGCGTTGGAAGAATGCACGGGTCTATCCTAGCTGGCTGCTTAACATTTTGCTTCTGGGTCAGAACTATCACCTAGTCCACCACCTGTGGCCTAACATTCCCTGGTATAACTACCAACCTGCCTACTACAAGATGAAGCCCCTCCTCGATGCCCATGGCTCTCCCCAAAGTTTGGGTCTCTGGCGTTTACCGGACCTGGGCGGTTTCATCTACGATATTTTCCTTGGTATTCGCTTCCATCACCACAAGTAGTGTTTAACGTTGCAGTCATTATTCCGACGGGGGTAGGGGCAGCGATCGGGGGGTTTGCGGGGGATGCTCTCCCTGTGGTGCGTGCCCTTGCTGCTATCTGTGATTGGGTGGTTACTCATCCTAATGTGGTCAATGGAGCAAGTTTATATTACCCACTCCCTAACGTGCTTTATACAGAGGGCTATGCCCTCAACCAGTTTGCTAGTGGTCGGTGGGGGTTACGCCCCACTTATGGCAATGCCATTGGGGTTATCTTTGACCGGGGTATAGAGGGGGATTTGCTCCTTCGCCATGAGCAGGCGATCGCAGCGGCGCGGGCAACTTTGGGCTTGGAGATTCCCCAAACGATCGTGACAGATAGTCCTCTGGGGGTGGAGTTGCGGCGGGGGAGTTCGGGGGCTACCTGGGGCACGATCGCTCATCCCGATAGTTTGCTGCGGGCGGCGGGGGAATTGTTGGCGGCAGACAGTAGAATCAGGGCGATGGCTGTGGTGACGCGCTTTCCCGACGAACCCGAAAGTGAGATGGTAAAAAAGTACCGATCGGGACAGGGGGTAGATGCCCTTGCGGGGGCGGAAGCGGTAATCAGTCATTTGCTGACCAGGGAGTTGGAGTTACCCTGTGCCCATGCCCCTGCCCTCAGACCTTTGCCCCTATCCCCAGAGGTTGACCCCCGAGCCTGTGCGGAGGAGTTGGGCTATACCTTTTTGCCCTGTGTGTTGGTGGGCTTGAGCCGGGCACCCCAAATTGTCAGTCAGCCCCGTTATCTGCTGCCAGGGGATTTACGCTCCTCCCAGATCAATGCTGTGATTGCTCCCTATAGCTGCTGTGGTAGTCCTGCCCTCTTGGCGTGGTGGGAACAGGGAACAACGATCGTGTTGGTACGGGGGAATACTACGGTCTTAGAGGTTTTGCCCCAGGATGTGGGGATCAAGGCAGTAGTGGTGGAGAATTACCTAGAAGCGATCGGGGTGTTGGTGGCTCTCAAGGCGGGCGTTTCTCCCCGGACATTGCTACGATAAATGCTAGTCGGTGGAGTCAGGTAGATGAATACCCCTTTGGTTGTTGGTGCCTTGATTGTCGCTGTTTTGGTGGTGCTGTGGCTGGTCAATGTAATTAAAACGACTATACAGACTGCCCTACTGATTGGAGTGGTTGTATTTGCTCTGCAGGTGGGGTTTAAGGTCGGTCCTTTGGATGTGTGGCGACAGATTCAGTCAGCAGCGGGAAGTTTAGCAAACTGGTTACGGAATTGGGGGAATAGATACTCCCCCTTTAAGAAAACACCCCAGGAGAGTTTGCTGTGGTTAATCCCCCTCCTCCTGGAGCAGATTGCTGAGTTAGGTTGACTACCCCCCCGCAATAGCAGGGACAATGCTCACTTCATCCCCATCCTTGAGGGCGGTGTCGGGACCATCCAAAAAGCGGATGTCCTCGCTGTTGACATAGAAGTTGACGAAGCGGCGGATATTGCCGTTTTCATCACAGAGACGCTCCTTAAAGCCAGGGAAGGTTGCCTCCAGGGCGTTAAGCATCTCGCGGATGTTGCTGGCTTCACACTCGATCGTGGCTTGGTTGTTGGTCAAGTTTTGCAAAGGCGTGGGAATGAGAACTTTCAGCGCCATAACTGAATCACCTATAACTTCTGCTTTATTTTACCAATTAGCCCTGCAACTCCTTGAGGGCATTAGTGAGAGCCATCACGGTTTCCTTGGCGTTGCCAAACAGCATCATCGTCCTCTCTTTGAAGAAGAGTTCGTTTTCCACTCCTGCAAAGCCCTTGTTCATGCCCCGTTTGATCACGATCGTGTGTTTAGCTCTGTCTACTTCTAAAATCGGCATCCCGTAGATGGGACTGTCCTTAGCAGTGCGGGCACTGGGGTTGACCACATCATTAGCACCGATGACTAGCGCCACATCCACATAGGGGAACTGAGGATTGATGTCCTCCATGTCGTAGAGCTGGGAATAGGGGACGTTAGCTTCCGCCAGCAATACGTTCATGTGTCCAGGCATCCGCCCCGCTACTGGGTGAATGGCATACTTCACGTCTACCCCTAATTTCTCTAGGGCTTCTGCCAACTCCCGCACCGCGTGCTGCGCTTGGGCAACCGCCATGCCATAACCAGGCACAATTACTACCGATCGGGCATAACCCATGATCATCGCTGCTTCTTCTGCATCTATCTGGCGCACTGTGCCTTGGCTTTGCTCCGTAGCCGCCCCTTCTGCTGTAACACTGCCAAAGCCGCTAAAGAGGACGTTGAGTAAACTGCGGTTCATGGCTTTACACATGATCTGGGTGAGGATGAGACCCGATGCCCCCACCAAGGCACCCGCCACAATCAAGATGTTGTTCATCACTACGAAACCAGCGGCACTGCCCGCCAAGCCTGAAAAGGAGTTTAGGAGGGAAATTACCACGGGCATATCGCCGCCACCAATGGGTACCACCAGCAAAATCCCCACCACCAGGGCAATGAGATTGATGGTCAGGAATATCCACAGGTCGGGTTGGAAGAGCAGCCAGCCACTGCCTAGGACAAAGCCCACCAGCAGCGCCCCATTTACCCACTGCTGCCCTACAAATTTAATGGGAGTGCCAGGCAGAATCCCTTGTAACTTGGCAAAAGCCACCATACTGCCCGTAAACGTGACGTTACCGATCAGCACACTCAAAAGGATGGAAATCCCCACTACGATCGGTATGTCCGTGCCGCTATGGGTCAAGCGCCAGTACTCCCCCACTGCCACCAGGGAAGAGGCTAAGCCCCCCAGACCATTGAGGAAACCCACCATCTGGGGCATATCCGTCATCGCCACACCGTAGGCAATCCACACCCCCAGAGCAGAGCCGATCGCCAGCCCCACTGCCAGATAGGTGTAATTCAAAATATGTTGGTCTAGCAGGGTAGCCCCCACTGCCAAGAGCATCCCCACTGCCCCCAAAATATTGCCCTGGCGCGCCGTAGCAGGGGAACTCATGCGCTTTAAGCCCAAGATAAACAAACCCACCGCTGTCAGGTAGGCTAACTGAATCCCCGATGGTAAAAACTCTGCCATCTTAGCCCTCCTTTTTCTTGAACATCTCCAACATCCGATCGGTGACCAGAAAACCCCCCACCACGTTGACAGTGGCAGCAATCACAGCAATGAAGCCGAGGATTGTAGCTAGGGTGAGATTCTCCGTACTGCTGGCTACCAAAAGGGCGCCAATGAGAGAAATACCGGAAATGGCATTGGACCCCGACATCAGGGGGGTGTGGAGGGTGGGGGGCACCTTGTTGATGATTTCAAACCCCGCAAAACTGGCGAGTACAAATACAAATAAAGCACTAATTAAACCTTCCATCTTTTCCTCCTACACTTGCACCGGTGCTAACATCTCCTTTACACGGGGGTGGCGAACTTCTCCCCCATGACAAACACAGGCACTGCTGATAATGTCGTCGCCAAAATCGAGATGAATAGCGCCGTCCTTCACCAGCAGTTGTAAAAAATTACTGATGTTTTTGCTGTAGAGCTGGGAGGCATGCACGGCTACGGTAGAGGGCAAATTCACCGGACCCAAAATCTTGACCCCATGTTTCTCGATCGTCTGTCCTGGCTGCGACCCTTCGCAGTTGCCCCCCTGTTCCGCCACTAAATCCACAATTACTGACCCCGGCTTCATGCCGGCGATCATTTCTTCTGTCACCAGTAGGGGGGCTTTTTTCCCTGGCACTTGGGCAGTGGTAATAACCACATCAGCTTCCTGCACGTGCTTGGTCAGAACCTGACGGGCGTACTCCTGGGCGTTTTGGGAAATTTCCTTGGCGTAGCCCCCCTGGGCAGTCGTCTCCTCTTTGAGGGTAATCTCGATAAATTTTGCCCCCAGACTCTGCACCTCCTCCTTCACAGCGGGGCGAATGTCGTATGCTTCTACCAAGGCTCCTAAGCGCCGCGCCGTAGCGATCGCCTGCAATCCCGCTACCCCTGCCCCCATTACTAACACCTTTGCCGGGGGAATTGTCCCCGCTGCCGTCGTCAACATGGGGAAATAACGGGGCAGAGCCTCCGCTGCCAAAATTACTGCCTTGTACCCAGCGATCGAGGCTTGGGAGGAGAGGGCATCCATCGACTGCGCCCTACTGGTGCGGGGAATCATCTCCATACTGATTGCTGTTATCCCCCGTGCATTGAGAGCACCGATCGTTTGGGGCATACCCAGGGGGTTGAGGAAGCCCACAACAATCTGTCCTGCCTGCCAATGCTGCCATTCCTCTGGGGTGGGGGGACTTACTTTAGCAATCACATCCGCTGCCGCCAGCATTTCAGCTTTGTTGTGTCCTATGACCGCCCCTGCTGCCTGGAACTCCTGGTCAGAAATATTAGCCCCTAAGCCAGCCCCTGTCTCGATCGTGACCGTCCAGCCCCGCTTAACCAAAGTCGCCACTACACTGGGTACCAGCGCCACCCGGCGCTCAAACCCCCTCGTCTCATTGACTACGGCAATTTTCATGGATACCTACTCTCTTATAGCTTTTCCTTAGTGAAACCCCATTTCACCAAAGCTGTATGTATCCTAAAACCCCAAACGGAAGCGATCGGGGCATTCTTAACTATGTCTTTATCTCTCCCCCTGATCCCCACATATAACTTCAAGTTTCTGTCTGTGGGAGTCTGAGCTGCTTAAAAATTTGTAACAAACACTGATTCAACGACATAGTATAAAAAATGCTAAGGTGTATAAGGCAAGTTTTAGAAACAGCCCTTTAGACCAACTCTATTACATAAACTCTTAGGAGACCTCAGTCTATGTACGACGCTTTTGCGAAAGTTGTAGCTCAAGCTGATGCGCGTGGTGAGTACCTGACTCCTGCGCAGTTCGATGCTCTTAGCGCTATGGTTGCAGAAGGCAACAAGCGGATGGACATCGTTAACCGCATCTCCAGCAATGCTTCCAAGATTGTGGCTGACGCTGCCCGTGCTCTGTTTGCGGAACAGCCCCAGTTGATCGCCCCCGGTGGCAATGCCTACACCAGCCGTCGTATGGCTGCCTGCCTGCGGGACATGGAGATTATCCTCCGCTATGTAACCTACGCCATGTTCACCGGCGATGCTAGCGTCCTAGACGATCGGTGCTTAAATGGTCTGCGGGAAACCTACCTGGCACTGGGTACCCCTGGGGCTTCCGTGGCTGTAGGTATTCAAAAGATGAAGGATGCCGCTATTGCCATCGCTAACGACCCCAACAACATCACCCGTGGTGATTGTTCTAACCTGATTGCCGAATTGGCTACCTACTTCGATCGGGCTGCCGCTGCTGTAGTCTAACCATACTAAGTCATCTAAATCAACGGAGAAAGAACTACGATGAAAACCCCTTTAACCGAAGCTATTGCTATCGCTGATTCCCAAGGACGCTTCCCCAGCTCTACGGAAATCCAAGTGGCTTTTGGTCGTTATCGCCAAGCTGCGGCTAGTCTGGAAGCTGCCCGTGCTCTCTCTGCCAATGCATTCAACCTGGCTAATGCTGCGGCTAATGCTGTATACCAAAAGTTCCCCTACACGACCACTATGCAAGGTCCCAACTACGCTTCTACCCAGGTGGGCAGAGACAAGTGCGTACGGGACATTGGCTACTATATCCGCATGATCACCTACTGTTTGGTGGTAGGCGGTACTGGTCCTATGGATGATTACCTGGTAGCTGGTTTGGCAGAAATTAACCGTACCTTTGAACTGTCCCCCAGCTGGTACATCGAAGCCCTCAAGTACATCCGTGCTAACCATGGCTTGACTGGGGATGCCGCTGTAGAGGCTAACTCCTACATCGACTACGCTATCAACGTCCTGAGCTAATTCCAAACTTATATTTTCTTTCCGACAGGGGTCACAGCGACTCCTGTTTTTCATTAATTTCTGCTACTTTAGAAGTACACCATTTAGTAAGCGGAGTTTTAATTATGACTTTAATCTTCCAGGTGCTCGTGGCTTTATTTATCCTCTACTCCTTCGCCATGGTAATTGCCGTACCCGTTGCCTATGCCCTCCCCAGTAACTGGAACCAAACCCGTCCCCTCATCCTCCTTGGCTCCATTCTCTGGGTACTCTTTGTCATCGTCATCGGTATTCTCAATTCCTTTGTCGTATAGGCAATAAAAAAACTCCCGATCGCTCAGATCAGGAGTTACCAATTTAGCTAATCGTTGTAATTAACCTTCGATCGCGGGAGCTACCAGAGCTACAGGAGATACACCAGTGGATGCCAAATCCAAGGGGAAATTGTGCGCATTCCGCTCGTGCATCACTTCCATACCCAGGTTAGCGCGGTTGATAATGTCCGCCCAGCTAGGCACC
>CALGKB010000006.1 GCA_937927915.1 uncultured Pseudanabaenaceae cyanobacterium
GGTGCCTAGCTGGGCGGACATTATCAACCGCGCTAACCTGGGTATGGAAGTGATGCACGAGCGGAATGCGCACAATTTCCCCTTGGATTTGGCATCCACTGGTGTATCTCCTGTAGCTCTGGTAGCTCCCGCGATCGAAGGCTAATCACAAATTATTCTCAGTCTGCAGCCCCTACAGGGGCTTTTTTTATTGGTTAACTAGCTCAAATACAACGCTGCGATCGTGCCAGCGGACGGTGTTGGAGGGGGGGGCGCTGACTACCTGTAACCGATGGGGGTCAACTCCCTGGGCAATGAGTGCCCTTTGTACCGATCGTGCTCGCTCTAACGCTAGTCTCTGATTAAATTCAGTGGGACCGGAGCCGTCGGTTTGTCCAATGATGGTTAGGCGGTATTGGGGATAGCGATCGAGGATTGCCTTCACCTCCTTGATTTTCAGACTGTCTTCGGGCTTGAGGGTGCTGACGTTGGGGGCAAAGAAAATCTGCACTGGCACTTTGGGGGGGGGTTCCTGCAGGTTGTTCACTACCTTGGTGACACCGGGGATTTGGGCAAAGGCGGTACCGATCGTTGTGATTGTCTCCCGATCGGGGGCAATGCCCGTTAGCAGGAGAAGGGATGGACTGCCCGTCACGGTGAGGTGAATACCAGGACGACTCTGCCACAGCTTGGTCAACCGATCGATTTCCGCCTGGGTTTGCAGGGGGTCAGGGGGCAACTCCACCGCCACAATCTCATTGCTGATGGGGTAGGGGGGCTGGGTAGCCTGGACTAACTCCTGGGCGAGTTGTTTGAGGTAGGGATTAGGGACTTTGCCAGTCAGGCGCAGACGATCGCGCTGCAGCACTACTTGCAGGTTGTAAATGGCTAACTTGGGTTCCCCGGTGAGAGCGGTTTGCACACGGTTGAGGATTTGGGCGCGCTGCTGGGACTGCCACTGCCAATAGCCCCAGGCTGCAACTGTACCCAGGACAATCAAACCTGTGAAAATCCCCAAACTGCGCAACGAGCGGGGGGGCGCTGCCACAGTGGGAATCAAGGACTCCAATAGGTCGCGCACTGCCCCCGGCACCGTTAAGGGATTGCCCGCAAACTTGGTTAGTAATTGCCCGTGATCCAAGACCAGGACTCGCATCACTCTTTGGACCCGATCGAGGTATTCCGGTGTCGGTTGTCCCTGGATGACCACAGCCAGATAGGCGGACCCCGCCCCTTCCAACCAGATGACAGAATTGCCGTAGCTAATGCGATCGAGTTCTGCTCCCTGGGCAATGCACTCCTGCACAAAGCCTTGAATAGCCGTGAGCATCCCTGCCACCATCTCCCCATCGAGGGGGGGAATATCCTTAGGCTTAGCGTCAGCAATCACTAGCCCCGATGCCTTTTGGATGAGGAAAACCGCCTGTACCTGAAAGCCAAAGGATTCCCGTAGGATTAACTCCGCCTCCGAAATTCCCTGCCATTTTGCCCTGATTTTGCGCCAGATACCGGCTGGGGACATAGCCTGCTCTAGCTTGGTGTTGATATTGCGCAGCACTTCGGCAATGTATTTAGCGATCGTGTTCCCCATGATGGGATAGAGGGCATCGATCATAGCGGGGGCATTAGCCCGTACCTGTTCCCTAATAGCCAAATTCATTTCTGGGGCAATGGCAGCGGCAAACTCCCCTGGCGCTTCCTCCACGCGGTAGCTGATGGCTTCCGGCAGGACAGGAGCGATCGCTTTTCCCACACTGGGCTTATCCTGAGCAATTTTGCAGCGGATCATCTCATCCAGAACGGGGGCGGTGGCACGGGCAAACTCTTCCCCCGCCTGGGCAACCTTGCGTTCAATCAAGTCATTGAGGAGGGGCAACAGCAGTTCGATTAACTCCTCTGGCTCGTGCAGTTCTTCCTCCAGTTTGCTCACCCTTGCCTTCAGAGCTTGAATTTCTTGGGGAAGATTCTTCTGACTCTGCTCTAGACCAGACAACTGCTGGCGCAATTCCTCTAGGGCAGACTGATCTTTGACCTTTGCCTGCAGTTCCGCGATGGTATTGTTGAGGGTAGGGTCGAGGACATGGCGCTCTAGGACTGCTACTTTGGATTGCAGGTGTTCCAGGTCATCGATAAAGTTCCCCAACAAAATTTCCTGCAACAACCTAACACCCTCCTGTTCGTCTAGAGGTTGGGCAGGGGCAGGAGAGGGGTTTTGCTCAATTGTCAACAGAAACCGATGGAGATTGACTAGGGACTGCTCCACTTCTCCCATCGGCTCCGATTCTGCCATAGTTAACGGATATACTCTTTGAGGATACTATTGCGATTAGGATGACGGAGTTTGCGCAGTGCCTTTGCTTCAATTTGGCGGATGCGTTCCCTGGTGACATTAAAGATTTGCCCAATTTCCTCCAGGGTCTTCATGCGTCCATCGTCTAGACCATAGCGCAGTCTGAGGACATCCCGTTCCCTGGGGCTGAGAGTACTGAGGACTTCCTCCAGTTGCTCCTTTAACAACGCCTTTGCCACCTGCTCATCGGGAGTTTCCCCTTCCGACTCAATAAAGTCCCCTAGGCGAGAATCTTCCTCTTTCCCTATGGGCGTTTCCAGAGAAATGGGCAGTTGTGCCGACTTGGCGATAAAGCGGAGTTTCTCGATCGTCATCTCCATCCGATCGGCAATTTCCTCCTCCGTTGGTTTGCGTCCCATCTCCTGGGAGAGAAGTTTAGTTGTCTTTTTAATGCGGGAAATAGTCTCGTAGAGGTGGACAGGCAAACGGATAGTGCGGGATTGGTCAGCGATCGCTCTAGTAATGGCTTGGCGAATCCACCAGGTGGCATAGGTAGAGAACTTGTAGCCTTTCTCGTGGTCAAACTTTTCCGCCGCCCGAATAAGACCCAGGGAGCCTTCTTGAATCAAATCCTGGAAGGACAGACCGCGATTCATGTATTTCTTGGCAATGGACACCACCAAGCGCAGGTTAGATTGCACCATCTTGTCCTTAGCCCGCCGCCCCTGCAACAGTCGCCGCCGAAAATCCGCCAGATTCATCCCCACCTTAGCTGCCCAATCTGCCTCTGAGACCTCCTCTGGGCTAGCAAGGTTTTGCTGGTCGGCAATCTGGTCCCGAATGCGCTCTAGTTCCAAGAGGTCAGCGATCTTGCGCGCTAGTTCAATCTCCTCATCAGCCCGCAGTAAACGAATGCGACCAATCTCCTGCAAGTACAGACGAATGGAGTCCTCTGTGTATTGTTTTTTCCGACTTTGACTCTGACGTTTGCGGGCAGTTTTGCCTTTTTCTTCCTTATCTTCTTCCTCTTCTTCTAGGAGAACTTCTGCTTCTTCCTCCAAGTCGTCTATCTCTGTCGGCTCTTCCATCAGGGCAATAGCACAGTTTTCCTCCTCCAGCAATGATTCTGCCCTGGCGTAGAAAGAGGTGTGAGCAGTTCTTCCTGCAGCAACCATCTGTTGTGGCGATGGGATAGCCGTTTCATCTACCTTTATCGTCTGCAGCTCTGACGAGGATTTGTTAGTTGCCGGCTTTGCCTCTAGCGTGGTTATGCCTGCTTGAGGGGCTAAGTCAGGGAGTGACTCTGCCATCTGCGCTTCTGCAAGAGGATTGATCCCTTCTACTGCCTTGGTAGGGGTTTGAGGGGGTCCGTCTAGGGCGGGGGCAGTAGCCGTTGCATCTACCTCGGTCGTCTTCAGCTCTGACTCTGCTGCCAGCTTGGTTATCCCTAGGTCAGGGGATGACTCTGTCATCTTTGATTCTTCTTTAGACTTTCTAGTGCGCTTCCCTGTTCTGGGGGGCTTTGGGACTGCGGCATTTGGGGCTATATTTTTGTCCCCCCCTTCGTCCATTGGTAAGACCTCCCGATCGTTATCTTGAGGAAAAGTATTCTCGTCTGTTGCCATCTCTTTCGGTTCGCTAGGTAGTACCATTTTGCTCATTCTGCAGTCCTCGTTCATCACACAGCACGGAATCAGCCTTTAGACGTATAAAGGGAGTGCAGTTTCTATTCTAATCAGGAAATTGGCAAAATAGGAACTAAAACTCTTTTTTCCCAAAAATCACGATCGCTACTGCCAGGACAAGGAGGGCATAGCTGACAGTATAGACAGCACTGGCAAACAGTTCCCCAGGGGGAGGGAGGACACCATAGACCGCTAGATTTTTGAGGTTAGTGCGGGACAGGTCAGGCAAAAGGAGAAAAAGGGTTTGGGTTACCTTTTCGACGGCGGGATTACGGGAGATTTTCCCCAACTGTAGGAGGTCGGCACTGAATTGCCCCACCAAGTAGGTAGCCAGGGTGAGCAGACTCGCCACCAGGGAGCTGGTAAAACTGCCGTAGAAGAGGGCAAACGTCCCCAGGAGGAAAAATTGCAGCCACAGAAAGAAACTAGAGGTAAACACTGCCCCTAGGGGTAAGTCCACGCGCACCAGTTTCAGAAACACCACCAAAAGTGTGGTCATGGCAAAAATTAACATCCCCAGCACTGTCCACAGTCCCAGGAGCTTGCCCACTAGAAAGTCCCACCGCCCGATCGGTTTTGCCAGCAAGGGGAGAATGGTACGGCGGTCAATTTCGCGGTTGATGAGATTAGCTCCCACAAAGGCAACCACCACTAACCCTACAATCTCGATCGCTGCCATGCCCACATCGGGAATTAAGTCCCGCTCCGCTAAGCCCGTAAACTGGGGCAAAAGGGCAAAGGCACTGCCGAGGATGGCGGCAAACAGCAACAAGAGATAGAGCACCTGCTCGCGGATGGTTTCCCGCAGGACATTATGGGCAATTGCTACGATTTGCTTGCTACTTTTGACCATAGCTACTTTCCCACAGTTCCTATCCTAGTCTAGGCTATCCTAGAGGCAAAAAGAAATGAGCAAGATGGAGTTATTACAGGAGTGTGCCCAACGGCGGCAAAAACTAATGGCAAAAGTGGGGACAGGGGTAATGATTTTAGCCAGTGCTCCCCTCAGCTACCACCACAAGGACGTGGAACATAAGTATCGCCAGGAAGCAGACCTCTACTACTTTACGGGCTTCCCCGAACCGGAGACAGTAGCAGTGATTGCCCCCCAACACCCTGAACATCGCTTTGTCCTGTTTGTCCGTCCCAAAGATAAGGAGAAGGAAACCTGGTCGGGCTATCGCGTGGGGGTGGAAGCTGCCAAAACTCTCTACGGCGCTGACGCAGTCTACCCCATCGGGGAACTGGATGAACACTTGCCTAAGTATTTGGAGGGAGCAGATACCATCTACTACAGCTTTGGGCAGAACGAAAAAGTTAACCAACAGGTATTGCAGCATTACCGCCAATTGCTGGCTACCTACGGCAAACGGGGTACAGGACCAAAACAAATTGCCGACAGCAGATTCCTCACCACCCCCCTGCGCCAATACAAGAGCGACTATGAACTAGCACAAATTCGCCAAGCCGTAGCCATTGCTGTACAGGCGCATCAACACGTACGTGCCATTGCTCGTCCGGGGATGTATGAGTACGAACTGGAAGCTATCCTGGAGGGGGATTTTCGCAAGGGGGGGGCAATGGGCTGTGCCTATCCCTCCATTGTTGCCAGCGGCGCTAACAGTTGCATTCTCCACTATGTTGAGAACAATCGCCAAATGCAGCCAGGGGATGTAGTGCTCATTGATGCGGGCTGCTGTTACAACTATTATAATTCCGATATTACCCGCACTTTCCCCCTAGAGGGCAAGTTCACCTCAGAGCAGCAGGCAATCTATGACATTGTTTTAACTGCCCAGAGGCAGGCGATCGCCCAGGTGCGACCAGGCAAAACTATCAATGACGTACACCAAGCAGCTGTGCACACGATCGTGGCGGGGTTGCTGGATTTAGGTCTGTTGGCGGGCAGCCCAGAAGAGATTATAGAAAAGGAACTCTACAAGCCCTTTTTTATGCACCGCACTAGTCATTGGTTGGGCATCGATGTCCACGACAGCGGCTTTTACAAACAGGAGGGGGAATGGGCAGTTTTACAAGCGGGTATGGTGATTACCGTAGAGCCTGGTATTTACATCAGCCCTACGATCGAGCCTGGGGAGGGACAACCCCCTGTGGCAGACCATTGGCGGGGCATTGGCATTCGCATTGAAGATGATGTCCTAGTTACTGAGGGGGGGCACGAGGTGTTGACAGCGGGTTTATCAAAATAATAAATGTTTGTATCGGCGCCTAAAATTTGCCATAAACTAGACGAAATTTCTGTAATCAAGGCAAGTGTTTAACTGGTTTCAGCGTCCCAGTGCCCCCGAACCCCAGGGTGATTCTCCAAGCACTGACAAAGCAGCTCCGCCACGGGAGTCTGTCGAAGGACAAGACCTGCTGGAGTGGGCAAAACAGGCCTATGCCAATATTCAAAGACAGAGCCAAGCTACACCCAGTAGTGAGGTAGTCTCCCCTCCCCCCGAGGAATCTGTTAGCTCCCCCCCTGCTAGCCCTGAGACAGATACTCCCTTTTGGCTACAGTCGGAGGCGGAACGCCAAGCGAGAATTGCTGCCCTTGCTGCCAGCGCGATCGTGGAACCCGCTCCCCCCCCCACTGCGGTACCAGAGACCCCAGCCCAGTCCCCTGTCCTTGCCTTTGATGATGGCTTTTTGTGGTCAGCAGAAGTATTGGCTGCCCAGGGTCGCCGTCCCGATGATATTTCCCTAGAAGAGATCACCTGGCTAAAACGCTTGCGCCAAGGTCTCAGTAAGACGCGCCTCAATCTGGTCAATCAGCTTAAAGCTCTCTTTGGGCAGGGACCCCTCAGCCCTGACAGTGTGGAGGAAATCGAGGCTATTCTCCTGCAGGCGGATGTAGGGGTAGTAACCACCGATCGTATTATCGCTGCCCTGCAACACAAACTGCGCACAGAAGTCCTGCCCCCAGAGGAAGCGATCGCTTACCTCAAACAAATCCTACGGGATATCCTAGAACAGCCCTTCACGAAATATCCCCCCCGCCTTTATCCCCAACCCAATCAGCTCAACGTCTGGTTAATTACAGGGGTCAATGGGGCAGGTAAGACCACAACGATCGGTAAACTGGCGCATCTTGCCCGCAAGTCTGGCTACCGTACCCTGATTGCTGCTGCTGATACCTTTCGCGCTGCTGCGGTGGATCAATTAAGAATTTGGGGGCAACGCGCCCAAGTGGAGGTAATTGCCAATCCCGCTAAAAATGCCGACCCTGCTGCTGTGGTGTTTGATGCCCTCAATGCCGCTAAAGCCAGACAGACGGAACTTTTACTGGTAGATACCGCTGGTCGCCTGCAGAACAAAAAGAACCTCATGGAGGAGCTGAAAAAGATTCGCCGCGTGGTGGACAAACAGGCTGCTGGAGTGGTGGTGGAGTCCCTGCTGGTATTGGATACAACCTTGGGACAAAACGGCTTAAAACAAGCGGAAGTGTTTACAGAGTCGGCTAAAATCACGGGTATAGTTTTGACTAAACTAGATGGTACGGCTAAGGGTGGCATTGCCCTAGCAGTGGTGGATACCCTGGGACTACCAATTCGCTTTATCGGTGCGGGGGAGGGGATCGAGGATTTGCGCCCCTTCTCCAGTTATGAGTTTGTGGAGGCACTCCTCAGTTAAACATGACTGCCAATTTGCGCCCCGTCACTCTCCAGGAACTGCGCCAACTACTGAGCGCCATCGATCGGGAGCAAAACAAAATTCAAGAACTCTTGGGCTTTCTGGGCTATGCCCTACGCAGTATTGGCAATCTCAAGCAATTACTGGAGTTAGTCCCCCTCATCGCCAGCACCGTCACCGAGGCGGACGGCAGCATTCTGTTGCTCTATCACCCCCATCACCATCTGCAGTGGTTCGATCGCCAGGGCAAACCTGTAACAGTTTCCCAGCGCAACCTCCACCAGCTCTACCAGGGGGGCTATCTCACCTCGGACAGGGATTGGGACCGCGCCATCGGTACAGAACTAGGTTTTTATACCCAGGTATTTGTCACGCCGATTCTATTGGGGCAGTCCTGCTATGGTCGCCTCTACGTCTACAGTCGCAATTCCCAATACAGTTGGGACCATACTCGCTATCGTCTGTTGCGGCTGATCGCTGACCAAACTGCCATTGGCTTGGAGAACACAACCCTTGCCCTGGCAATCCAGGAGAAAAAACGGCAAGACCAGCAGCTGGAAATTGGGGCAGAGATTCAACAGCAACTCTTTCCCCACAATTTTCCCCAGATTCCTGGGGTGCAATTAGCTGCCCAGTGCCACACCGCCGATCGGGTGGGGGGAGACTACTACGACTTTATTGCCGTACCGGGAGGTAACCGCTGGGCGTTTGTAATTGGCGATGTCATGGGGAAGGGAGTACCCGCCGGCTTGCTGATGACCATGACCAGGGGAATGCTGCGGGCTGAAGTTTTGAATGGGCAGCATCCCGCCCGCATCCTGCAGCACCTCAATCAAATCATGTACGACGACCTCGATCGCTCCCGCCGCTTTGTCACCCTCTTTTACTCCGAATACGATGCCACCAATCAGACTCTGACCTACAGCAATGCCGCCCATATGCCCGCCCTTTGGTGGCGGTACCAGTCTAAAAATATAGAAACCCTCGACACGATCGGTGCCATCATTGGCTTAGACCCCAATTCCACCTACGAACAGGCGCAGGTGCAGTTAGCACCCGGGGATGTGGTCTGTTTTTACACCGATGGGATTACCGATGCCGCCGACCTCTACGGCAATCGCTTTGACGAGGAGAACTTACGCCTTGCTCTCCAGAAAGCCTGCCAACAGGGGGGAGCCACCGCCCAATCCATCGTGGAAGACCTGTTTAGCGCCGTCCAAACCTTTGCTGCTCCCAACCCCAAACCCCAGGACGATATGACGATCGTGGTGCTCAAACTAGAGCGGGACTAGGGCACTACGGATTGCAATAGGTAGCTGTGGCGGTATTCCTGCGCCATATCTAGGGGTTCCCGTTTTTCCTCCGCTTGGGCAAGGTCCTGCAGGAGAGCTAAGCCCAGTTGACGATTGCCGCTAGTCATGGCCAGGTGGAGAGCATCGTACCATACTCCCTGGAGCGCCAGGTGCTTAATCTTGGCTGCCAGTTCCAGTCCATTCTTAGGAGGGGAGTCCACCCGTTGCACAGCAGCACGGAGATAGGGATTAGCCGACGGATTGCCACAGAGAGCCACCACTTGCCAAGCATAAATTTTGCCCACCTCCAAGCCCTGCCAGTCCGAGGGCAGTTGAAACCGGTCGATGGAACCCTGACTGCTGAGGCGAGTGCGGTGCAGCACCACCAATTGTTGTGTATGGGGGAGATATTCCATGAGGGAGAACTCCAGGGGAACATTTCCCTGCCCCGCCTTGCTCCAGTAGAAAGTGGGGTGACTTTGGGTGGTTTTGCCCAGGTAGTTTACTGGTGCCAGGGGAGTGACAGCACTGACATCACAGGTAGTCCTTCTGCCGGCAGTGCCACCTCTAGTGCGGGGGGGGACTTGGTCAGGGGGGGGAACATAGGCTGCCATAACCGCCGTAGCCCAGAGACTGGTAGCGATCGTAGCTAATACAGTAGTTAATCTGCCCATAGCGATCCCTCCGCAAAAAAATCCGAGTTCTCTGCCCTCCATCATAGGATAGAAAACCCGGCGGATATACACAAATTTGGCTAAATTGAATACCAAAAACGGTGAATTTGCTTGCCTAAAGGCGAATTAGGGCGCCAGAGCATTCCCCCGCAGCAGACTACCGATCGTTTTCATGGTGATCTTTAACTGCACGAGGGGATTAGCGGGCACCACTGTTTTATAGAGATAGCTATCAAAGGTCAGCTTTTGCACATCCCGATCGGCGCACATCTCCACAAAGGCTTCCCTGGTGGCATTAGAGCGATAGAACACCCGCTGCAACAAGTCCAATACCGCATAGGTGAGACCATACTGCCTATCCCAGCGCTGCAGGTAGACTTTGAGCTGTTCCTCTGTAGGGAGACGGCGCCCGTTGTTACTCACCTCCACGATCGTTTCTGCACACATCCGCCCCGACTTGGCAGCGAAATAGATACCCTCGCCACTGGATTTCGTGACATAGCCAGCTGCATCCCCCACCAAAGCCACACGACCCACAACTCGGCGGGGACGGGGATGTTCTGGAATGGGGTGGGCCTCAATCTTAATCACCTCTCCCCCAGCAATTCTTTCCTCTGCCCGCTTGCGGATACCCATCTGCAATTGCTTAATCTGCTTTTGGTTAGCGTGCATGGTACCCGTTCCCACCGCCACATGGTCATACTTAGGAAAGACCCAGGCATAGAAATCCGGCGACACATCATCCCCCACATACATTTCCGCCAATTCCTCGTAGTAGGTCATCTTGTCCTGGGGCAGGCGAATCCGCTCCTGGAAGGCAATGGCATAGTTGTAATCCCCAGCATCGATCGCTTTTGCCACGACGGAATTAGCCCCATCTGCCCCCACAACTAGGTCAACCGCCAACTCCTTCAACACTCCCTCCGGTCCCCCCTGGGACATATCAGCATAGTGGAGGACATAGGGCGCATTACTACTTTTGGGGAGATCAATGTGCAGCACTCGCCCGTTAATTAAATTTGCCCCCAACTGGGCGGCCCGATTGCGCAGAAAGCCATCCAAAATCTCCCGCCGGCACATCCCGATATACTCATTTTGGTTATCCAGGGCAATGTCCACCTCGCGGTTACTGGGGGAGATCATCTTCATCTTGCGCACCCGCCGATCGATGATGTGGTCAGGCAAATCAAACTCCGACACCATACAGAGGGGGATAGCGCCACCACAGGGCTTGGCATTGTCTAGCTTGCGCTCAAAGAGATAGGTTTCGATTCCTGCTTTGGCAAGGGTTTCAGCGGCACTGGCACCGGCTGGTCCTCCTCCCACAACTGCAACTCTCACGCAATAGGCTCCTTACTCAATTGTTAAGATTGTTAAGACATGGTAGCACTCTCACCAGCGGCACCCCACGCCCCATTCAAAATTATTCACAATCATTCCGTCTTGATGTCTACAGGGGGGCTGACCAGTTGTTTGAAGCGGGGTTTAACTTGTTCCACTGGCGTAGTAGCTGCCAGGGGGGTGTTGGCGGCATCAGGGTCATCGAGAATGTAGACAGATTCCACCTGTTGGTTTGCCTTAGGCGTAGCGGTGAACTGCCCCTCCTCAATCAGGTAGGTAATGGTCTCCGCCTTGATCGTATTCCCCAGCTGATTTACCTGTACATCCCCCCGCAGGACAATTTTGCGCTCCCTGGTAAAGTATTGCGCTTCTGCCGCCGTAGCTTGAATTTGGCGAGCGGGATAATCCAACTTCACATTCCCCGTAACCGTGATGATGCCCGTGCGGATGTTCACCTCCTGACGTTGGGCACGGATAATCAGCCTGGTATTGGGTGTTTGGGCAAGGGCAGGCAACCCCACCATCACCATCGCCAGAACTCTTGCTAACCGACGCATACACCCCCCTGAACCTTGGCAGTAGATTAACTGTTTTAGCCAGGGTCGTCAATTGCCACTGGGGTATGTAAATTTTTATTACAAAATGTAACAGTCTTGTGAGGGAAATTTGATCAGACTAAGGCGTATAATGCCCTATGATTGGAGTAATCAAATCCCCATAATAAAAAGGAGTTTTTTAACGTGGTACTACCTCTTTTACAATACCCTCCCTCTAGCCAAAACCAACGGGTAAAAGGCTTTGAAGTGCCTGGGGATGAGCAACCCCGTATCTACTCTTCCCAAAATCTCCTCTCTCCCAGTGAAATGGACGAGCTGATTGAGGCAGCGTACCGTCAGATTTTCTTCCATGCCTTTGAAGCCGATCGGGAGCGCTTTTTAGAGTCGCAACTGCGGGCAGGGCAGATCACGGTACGGGATTTCATTCGCGGGCTACTGCTGTCCAACACCTATCGCCGCAGCTTCTATGACCTCAACAGCAACTACCGTTTTGTGGAGCAGACGGTACAGCGGGTACTAGGTCGGGATGTCTACAACAACGCCGAAAAGCTGGCATGGTCGATCGTAGTTGCCCAGAAGGGGATCAAGGGCTTTGTGGATATGCTCCTAGACAGCGACGAGTACATGGAAAACTTCGGCTACGACACAGTGCCCTACCAACGGCGGCGTGTACTGCCGGGTCGTGCTACCGGAGAACTGCCTTTTAACATCAAGTCCCCCCGCTACGATGAATACTATCGGGCGAAATTTGGTTTCCCTCAATTTATTTGGCAGGTCACTGTCAAGAGCTTTACACCCCAGGAGAGAAAACCCCGTCCTGGCGACCCCTCTGCTTTCCTAAATATGGCGCGTTCCATCAATCCCAAGTCCAATCCGCCCCAGCGCATTTCTGCTCAAAATCTCGACTACGAACGTCTAGTTCCCCGCCGCAGGTAATTGCCAGCTTACATCTGAGGGGCATTTGCCCCTTTTTATTTCGGTCGGAAGCCCAATTCCAGGAGAGCACGGTAGAGTTGGGCACGGGAAGGGACAGTGGCAGGGGCTTCTAGGTCCATCTCCCGCACAGTTGCCAGAATTTCCCGCAAAATTGCATCCAAGGTATTATCAGTAGCGGCAGTCACCCTCCCCTCGTAAGCCAGGCTGTAGAGTTCTAAGTGATGCTTGCCCATAGCCTTTGCCAGTTTTTGCAGAGTTTCGGGGGTAGGACAGGTACCCTTAAAGCAAGCTCCCCTGAGCCGCGGCTGGGGTATGCCCGCTAATTCCGCCAACCGATTCATACTCATCCCCTTCCTTTCCAGGTACTGCAAAATGTACTTGCCCAGGGGAGAACAGTCTTCCAATTTTACCTGCAGACGGGGGGGCATGGTAACAAAAACTACCCTTGTGGCTTTCCAGTCTAGCACTGCCTAGGAGAGATAAAACTTAACGATCGGGAAGTGAGGGCTGTTTTACACTCAAAGCAAAATGGCAGGGAGTTTAACAACTATGTTTAATCATGTACTTTTAGGCATTGAGGGATCGGGGCGCGCGCGGGAGATGATGAATATGCTGCTGCTGTTGCCCAGTTTTGCCCGCACCAGGATTACTTTGCTCCATGTTGTCCCCAGTCAGATCACCGCCGAGGGAGTAGAGGAGTACCGCCAGGCAGGGCAGAAGATTTTACAACGGGAGAGTGCCGCCCTCAAGCTGGGACCTGAGAATTCTTACACCACCATTTTGGAAGAAGGGGACCCCAAAACAGTTATTTGTCGGCTGGCAGATGAGCTAAAACCTGATTTTCTGATCATGGGTTCACGAGGTTTGGGGAGAATTCAAGCAATTTTGTCCAACTCTGTCAGTCAGTATGTCTTTCAGTTAGCTTCCGTTCCCATGTTGTTGGTGAAAGACGATATTTATATCCAGACGATTAGAAGAGTTCTGATTGCCCTCGATCGCTCTGCCGCTGCCCAAAAGTGTCTGGAGTTTGCCCTCAAGTTCCTACAAGGGGCGAAAGATGTAGATGTCTATGTTGTACACGTAACGAACAAAGAACTGGAGAAAGACGATGTCTTAGCAGAAGCAGGACTAAAGCTACAGAGAATGGGGTTTAACTGCAAACTCCTGCCCCGCGTGGGTGAAGTAGGGAAAGAAATCTGTGCCTGTGCGGCGGAGAATAACATCAACTTGTTGTTTTTAGCCTCCCCCGATCGTCGTCCTTCTATTGCCAGGGGTTTACCTGACCTCGATCGCTTATTGGGCAGTTCTGTGTCTGACTATGTGCGGGTACAGGCTCCCTGCGGCGTGATGCTAGTGCGGACGGAGGAGTGATGCGCTAAGATACCCCTAATTCTAGCTTGGTCACTGCTTCTATCACTGTTTAGCACAACAAGGGTGGTGTAGGCAAAGAGGGGCAGGTCTAGCTAGGAAGGGGTATAAAGGATTGACCTAGACAGTCAGCCGAAGGCAACCCTAATGTCCTCAAAATCTTGGATGGATTTAGAGCAATGCTGCAGGGGGAAAACATTCGTAACTTGGGAGTATTGGGTTCCCAATTACCAACAAATATACCTTGCCGAAGTTAGAACAGAAAATAACTACAGAAATTTATGCAAGAAGTGAGTTATGTAAGTCTTTTTGCCACGCAGAAGCAATTGTAGGGCAAACACCAGAGGATGTCGTATTTGTACCCAACCCCAAATCTATATTTGACTATAGTCCTGACTCCCAGGGTGTAGAGGTGTTACAAAAAACACAATGAAAATTTTTACTGTCAGCTCTCTACCGATCGGGGACATTCTTTGTCAGAAAGCAAACGCTTCCTTTCATTTGGTGCAAAATGTCAGCCCTTTAGTGTTTGAGGTAGTAGAAGGGGGATTGCAGTTTTATGCCACCATCACAGCTAACTAAATGGACTACAGGTTTGATCATGTGCAGGCGCTTATATGCCCCCCTGATGCTGAGCTGCAGGCGGAATTTTGCAGACAGTACAGACAGTTAGTAGATCAAGTCGATAAAAAGGATATAAGGGAAGTACTCTGCCGTCTTGTTCAGAATGTGCAACAAATAAATTCCCCGCTGGCACAGTTAATGCCAGTGGTGACAAACCCAAGTAGAGGTAAAGCTGTTGTCGGCAATGGGAAACTAGTAGCTGATCTAAACACCTTAAAAAACAGTATGCAGAACAGGCGGCATTGGTAATTGGTGAGCGAGAAGCAAAACCCTTTATAGATTGCCATGACCTCAGGGCGAGACGAGTAAACAACAACAGCAATCTCTGTTTGGCGAGAGAACCCTGGACCAGATGACCAAAGCATGGCAATGGAGTAGGGCACTGCCTCCCTTTGACAGCAATCACTTTCTTGCCCTAGGTATATGCTACTCTAGTATGATAGCTGTATAGGTTGAGCGAGAAAAGCCGTGAACAGTTCCGAACAAAGGACCCCCCGCCACTTACTGGTAATTATTGACCATCAGGGTAAGCGCACCTACAACCTGCAGGCGAGTATGTACTCCATCGGACGGGATGAGAGCAATGCCATTGTGTTGAAATCGGACAAAATTTCCCGCCAGCACGCCATGTTAATTAGAATGCCCCTGCCAGAAGGGAAGGGCTATCGCTACAAAATCCAAGACGGCAATTTGGAGGGCAAAAAAAGTGTCAACGGCATCACGGTCAATGGCAAGCAGGTGGACTCGGCGGAGCTAAAAAATGGCGATATGATTGTGTTTGGCGGCGTAGTGCAGGCGGCTTATTACCTCAAGAATTTGACCGATCGGGAACTGGCGGACTACAGCAAACAGCCTGAGTACAAGAGCCTCAAGGGTCGTATTACTGACCCCGAAAAGACAGTTGTTATGGTTGATGAAGAGTTACGATCGGGCTGAAATACAAGGGATGACGATTAAAATCCTCCACCTGGCTGATATTCATCTCGGTAGTTTAGCCCACGGTAAGATCAACCCCGTCACAGGTATCAATTCCAGATTAGAGGACTTCACGCGCAGTTTGAGTCTATGCATCGATCGGGCTGTTTCAGAACCCGCTGACCTAGTCTTATTTGCGGGCGATGCTTTCCCCGATGCGGTGCCGCCTCCCTACGTGCAGCAGGTCTTTGCCCAACAATTTCGTCGGCTGGCGGATGCGGGTATTCCCACCGTCTTGCTGATAGGTAACCATGACCAACATTCCCAGGGGCTGGGGGGAGCCAGTCTCGTCATCTATCGCAGTTTGGGTGTGCCAGGTTTTATTGTGGGGGACACGATCGCTACCTATACCATTCCTACCAGAGGGGGCAAAGTGCAGGTAATTACGGTGCCCTGGCTGACCCGATCGGCTTTACTGACTAGGCAGGAGACCCAGGGTTTATCGGTGGCAGCAGTAGGGGAGTTATTGTTGGAAAAGTTAACAATTGTCCTGGAGGCAGAAATTCGCCGCCTCGACCCTGACCTCCCCGCAATTTTGTTGGGGCATATGATGATTGACACCGCCACCTATGGGGCAGAGCGCTTTTTAGCTGCTGGCAAGGGGTTTACGATTCCCCTGTCCTTGGTAGCCCGATCGGAATTTGACTATGTCGCCCTGGGGCACGTACATCGTCATCAGGTGTTATGTCAGGAACCCCTCGTGGTCTATCCTGGCAGTATTGAGCGGGTGGACTTTGGGGAAGAAGAGGAGGAGAAGGGCTACTGTTGGGTGGAAATCACGCAAAAACGGGTTAAATTTAGCTTTTGTCCCCTACCTGCCCGCCAATTCCGTACCATTACAGTCGATTTGACCACCTCAGAGCAGCCCCTAGAGGACTTGCTAAAAACGATCGGGGCACAGGACATCAGGGACTGTATAGTGCGCTTGCGCTATCAAATTCGACCCGAACAACTCTGTCAGGTGGAACAGCATCTCATCCATCAAGCCCTTGCCCCTGCCCACACCTATCGCATCATGCCTGCAGTACAGGAGACCTCCTCCCGCGTAAGTCTACCAGAGTTGACCCCCGACCAGGTACTTGACCCCCTCGCCGCCCTGCAACATTACCTAGAGAAACGATCGGATTTACAACCCCTGCAAGCTGACCTCCTCAGTGCCGCCCGCCATCTCCTAGAACCCCCACAGGGTCAACTATCTTTCCTAGAGCAACAGTCCTCCCTTCTCCTATGATGAAAACAGGCGAGATCAGGTAGTGCATGGGAAGGGGTATAGCTCTAAGCCTAGTCCTCTTGTTGAGTGGGTGTGCTCTCACTCATCCCCCCAAGCCCTTTAGGGATGAAGTACCCATCTCTCGCCCCATTGCTTACCTAGAGCAGTCCCAGACAGCCCAGGTTTTATTCCTCAACAGCAAAACCCCCAAGCCCAGCCAGGCAGGTACTCCCCTCCGCGCTGGCGAAGTTGTCACAACCGATCGGCAGGGAACAGCGCAAATTCACTTCCCTCGCCACAGCCGCAGCCGTCTTGCCCGCCAGACAGAGATAGAAATCCAATCCCCCCGCAGCCTCAAACTCCGCCAGGGAAGTCTGATTGTCAGCAGTCGAGAGGTGTTTCAGGTCAACACTAGATTTGGCAGAGTCAGTGCCACCAATGCCGTTTTCTACCTTGAGACCTCTTCTAATCCTTGGTACAGCAGCCAAATTGTGGTCTTGCAGGGAAAAGTGGAAAGTTTCATCCTGGATTCTGAGGGCAAAGTACTGCTCAAAGCGGGAGAAGCGGTGACCATTACTCCTTGGGGTATTCCCTGGAAAGTGCGGGTACTAGAGGCAGCAGACCGCCAAAAATGGGTGGCAAAAGTGAAACAGTTGTTTAAGTTTACCGATCGTCTACCTCTGGAAGTAGATTTCTCCGTCCCCCTGCCCACCCCTAAGCCCAAGCCCCGTCCTAGTCTGCCCACCCCTCCCTCTGATTCCTACTACGCTCCTCCCCTGCCCCCCACCGATCCCCCTCCCTACTACGACTATGCGCCCCCCCGCCCTGTAGTTAGAGCTGCACCGCCCCCACCCCCTGAGCCTCACCGCTCAACCGAGTTACCCCCACCGCCCCCTCCCCCTGTGGTATATGAACCACCACCCCCTGAGCCAGAAGTTATTCCTGTGCAGACCCCTGCGGAACCAGAACCACCACCACTAGAAGTACCAGAAACAACGGAAGACGTAGAGTAGCTAACTGTAATCAGGATGGAAAAAACTATAAATTTTGTAAGCTAACTTTTCCCCGATGCCTGGTGTAGTAGCAATCTGTTCCAAACTAGCCTGCCGCAAATACTCTACACTGTGAAACTTGTCTAACAGTAATTTCTGGCGTTGTTGCCCTAGTCCAGGAATTTGGTCTAGTATGGATTGCTGCATTCTCTGACTGCGTTTTTGGCGGTGAAAACTAACAGCAAAACGGTGGGCTTCATCTCTTACTCGTCTTAGAAGTTGCAGTCCTGGATGTTCCCGATCGATAACCAACGGCTGGCTTTCCCCTGGTAGAAAAATCTCTTCCCGTTTTTTCGCCAGACTAATGACCATAAAAGCATCTGTCAAATTATATTTGCGCAGGACAGACATAACTGCTGCCAGTTGACCCTTGCCTCCATCAATCATCACAAGGTCGGGATAGTCATCTTGGGGTTTGCTGGGATGAAATCTTCTACCAATTACTTCTGCCATACTAGCGAAATCGTCAGAATGACCAGGCTGCACTGCAGGATGACGAATCTTGTAGTGACGATAGAATTGTTTGGCGGGCAAGCCATCGATAAATACAACTTGACTAGCTACAACATCTGTACCCTGGATGTGGGAAATATCATAACCTTCGATCCGATGGGGAATGTCTTCTAAGTTTAATATCTCTGCTAAACCTTCTAAACTGGCTAAGTTGCGATCGGATTGTTTTTGGATACGGGCTAATTCATATTGGGCATTGCGTTCCACCATCTCCATCAATTCTGCTTTCTGTTGTCTTTGGGGTGTGTAAAGATAGACCTTCTTTTGCTTTCTTTCACTTAACCAAGCAGCCAGTAATTCTCCCTCCGGCAGTTCTAATTGGGTATGAATTTCCGTCGGTATCTCCTGTGGTTCACAGTTTTGATAGTGAGCTTCCAGTGTGCGTTGTAAGATCATCGCCGGGTCCGCACTCTGACTGTCTGCCACAAAACCAAGACGACCGACTAAACGACCAGCGCGGATTTGAAATAATTGAATACAGGTATGGTGTTCATCCTGGGCTAGAGCAATAGCATCGCGGGAAATGGTGTCATCGGGGAGAGTGACTTTTTGGTCAGTGTGCAATGTCTTTAAGATGTTGATTTGGTCTCTTATACGTGCCGCCTGTTCAAACTCTAGGTTCTCTGCATATTGTTCCATGCGTTCTGTCAAATTTTCCACTAATTCTTTAATTCTGCCCTGAAAGACCATCGCCACTTTATGCATTGTTTTGCGATATTCCTCTGGAGTGATTAATCTTTGACAGACACCAGGACAGAGACCAAGGTCATAGTTTAAGCAGGGGCGGTCTTTGAAGAGGGGTTGTGGTCTTTGACGCAGGGGAAAGATACGCTTTACTAACCACAGTGTCCGTTTTAGGGCAAAGCTATCCACATAGGGACCGTAATAACGATCGCGGGGATTACCTGTCTTTCTACGGGTGATAAAAATGCGGGGATATTCTTCCGACCAAGTGATGCAAACATAGGGATATTTTTTATCATCTTTCAGGAGGACGTTGTAATAGGGCTGATATTGTTTAATCAGATTGTCTTCCAGAGCCAGGGCTTCTGCTTCTGTATCAGTGACAATAAATTCAATCTCCCACACTAGCTGCACCATCATAGCAATACGGGGAGACAGTTCTTGTCCAGGGCGAAAGTAAGACCGCACACGATTTCGCAGGTTTTTCGACTTGCCGATATAGAGGATTTGGTCATCCTTTCCCCGCATGAAGTAGACCCCAGGTTCAGGGGGAATTTCCTGGAGACGTTCATTGAGTTTATCCTTGTTTTGTACCAGAGGTGTCATACTCAATCTAAGAGAGCATCTTTTAGTAAGTCTACCAAACTCATTTTTTGCATTACTCGCCAGTGTTTGGCATCTACCAGGTCTTTACCCCCCAATTCCACAATTTGATTATCCAAGAATGCCAGAAATTCTCTTGTGGCACCGTTGTCACCAATCTGTAGAAAAGTCATACCCAATTCATAGTTGGTTTCGTGGTCTTTTTCTTCTCCTAGTCTGTGACTTGTCTCCAACAAAAGCTCAACAATTTGTTCACTTTCAGGAGGGATGTGGTCTAGCAATGTAATGATAATCTCGCCATTGATATTTGCCCGCCAACCCCGCCGACTAAAATAATAGGTGATTACCTCCCTAATAGCACCAATTAAATTGTCCATCATAGGGGGATTCTTTCTTTGAAAAACTTCTGCTAAACCCTTTAAGTCTCTGCATTTGGTCGATTCAACAGGTTCAGTCGCCCAATATATGTTCAAGCCATTGCGGTCAAATTCTAAACACTTCTTACCTAATTCGATGATTGCTGACTGTGCCGATCGCCATTCTGCAAAAAAGGAATGATTTCTGGCATAGGTTTCTATATTGCGGCAGATGACAAAGCTAAAGTCCCGATCGCGCAAGAGTTTATTGGCATTCATGGGTTGAGATCAAAGCTGCTAACTAGGAAGATACCTAAAATTAGGCGAACTGACAAGACACAAATTCCATAATAAACTGACTAATTCCCTCTGGGGGCAGGATGTGTTGTACAGCACCTAAATCTATAGCCACCTTGGGCATCCCAAACACAGCACAGCTCTGTTCATCCTGTGCTACTGTCACTCCCCCCGCCAAAGCAATTGCCTGCAGACCCACAGCTCCATCTTCCCCCATTCCTGTTAACAAAATACCCATACTCTCACTGCCAAAATTGAGGGCTACCGATCGAAACATGACATTGACAGAGGGACAGTGTCTTTCATGTTCTTGGGGAGGAGAAAGCGCAATTCTTGCCTGTTTCGATACCTCTAAATTAAAGCGATCGGGGGCATAATAGACCGTGCCTGGCTGTAATTCTTCCCCTGCTTGGGCAATTTTTACCTGTAACTGACATTCCTGCTGCATCCAGTTAACTAAGCCATCCAAAAAGCCAATGCTAATGTGTTGAGTGCAGAGAATCGGGAGGGGAAAATCTTTCGGTAGGCGACGGAGTATTTTTGCTATAGCCTGTGGTCCCCCTGTAGATGCACCTATGGCAATTAGTTTGATGGACTTTGGCTTCTCTTGCCTGGTTACAGTAGGAATAGCAATGGGAGTGGGCGATGACCGCAGGGGACGCGTAAAAACTTTCACCCCCGCCAGAATGCGGATTTTTTGTACAATTTCCGATCGATCGTAATCCTCTGGCATTCCCGTTTCTGGTTTGGCAACCACATCAATTGCCCCTGCTTCTAACAGTTGAAAAGCATTTTGTTCCTGCCCTTTGCCTACTCCCACACTGATTACTAAAATTGGCTTGGGACAGCGGGACATAATCTGTCTTGTTAACTCTAACCCATCCATCCCTTTCATGTACAAATCTGTGCAAACTACATCAGGATTAGCCTTGGGAATTTTTAACAAAGCCTCCATCCCATTGGTAGCTGTACCTATGACCTTGATGTCAGGGGCAGAGTTAATAATATTAGTAAGCACTTGTAAAGCGATCGGTGAATCTTCGACTACAAAAACCCCGATCGTCATACCTTTTTACCAGCTAGTACCTTAATTTTGGTGATCAAAGTATCCCGCAATTTTTCGTAGTCGGTAGCTGTACCGCTGGTAGGTTTGGGGAAGAAATCCAGGGCGCCTGCCTGCATCAAGTTAAAGATATTGTCTACATCTGTAGGATGCACAGCATTGCTAATTACTAAAATAGGACGGGGAAATTGTTGCATCACTGCTTTTGTAAATTCCAAGCCATCCATGTTGGGCATTTGTAAATCCGTACAGATAACATCGGGTTGCGTGCGGGCAATTACTGCTAAACCCTCTATGCCATCTGTTGCTGTCCCCACTACTTCTGCTTCCCCTGAAGAATTGATCAGCCGCTGCAGAATTTCCAAAGCCACGATCGAGTCTTCGATCAACACCACCTTGATCTTACTCATGCCACTAACCTCCTAATCGTATTTAACAACACACTTTGGTCAAAATCCCCCTTAGTGATGTAGGCGTTTGCTCCTGCTTTGAGACCCCTCTCCCGGTCTTGGGACTTAGCTAGGGTGGTAACCAAAATAATGGGGATTTTTGTATTAGCTGACCTAATCCTTTGGGTTAACTCCATACCATTGAGGTTGGGCATTTCTACATCAGAAACTACTACATCAAATTTGCCCTGCTGAAACTTGTGTAGACCATCTAAACCATCCACCGCCACTGTCACAATGTAGCCTTCCTTCTCTAAAATACGCCTTAATTGTGTGCGAATCGGCAGGGAATCTTCTACTAGTAAAACTTGGAGGGGGGGCTTTTCTGGAGCAGTAAAACTCTCAGCCCCTGACTGATGCTTACTACTCAGCAATTCTAAGATATTCAGTATATAACAAATGTTACCATCACTGAGAATAGTCACTCCCATTATTTGGGGGGCTTTGACTAAACTGCCCGCCTTTAGTTGTACTTCTTGATAATCAACAATTCCCTCCACTATCAAGCCCTGCTTACTCTCATTTGTCTGCACAACTACACAGGGATATAGTTTATCTCTGCTGCCCCGATGCTGTTGTAAAATGTCTGACAAAAAGCTGACTGGTATATTCTGTCCCTGCCAAATCATGTGCGGTCGATCGGTTACTATAACTATCTCTTCCTGTCTTATAAGTAGGGAAGTAACTACATAGTCAATGGGCAAGCCATAAAAATTCCCCCCACTCCTGACCACCAAAATCGGAATGATACTACGATTAGCGCGGACGATTAAACGGAAAATGCAACCAACTCCCACCTGGGATTCAATTCTAATTTGCCCCTGTAGCCGATCGATCGTGTTTTTTACTACATCCAAGCCCACACCCCGCCCGGAAATCTCACTGACTTCTGTCTTAGTGGAAAAGCCAGGGCGGAAGATCAAAGCCTGTATCTCTTCCTTAGACATTAAAGCTAGCTCGGCGGGGGTAATAATGCCCTTGGCAACAGCAGTCTGACCAATTTTTTCTATGTCTAATCCCCTGCCATCGTCTGCTACCTCAATCACGATTTCATTGCCCTGCACTTTGCCTATCAGAGATATATCGCCTGTAGGCGATTTACCAAGAGCAATTCTCTCAGCAGGAGACTCGATACCGTGATCAACGGCATTGCGCAAAAGGTGACCGATCGGGTCTTTCATCTCCTCCAAAATTTTCCGATCGACCAGATTTTCTGCCCCTATGATTGTGAAGTTGACTTCCTTATTTTGACTCTTGGCAATATCTCTGACCGTACGGGGAAACAGGTTAAAAATGGTAGAAAAGGGTAAGAGTTGTAACTGCCGAATGTCTTGTCCTAGTTGGTCAGCAACTACCCGCAGTCTGGTACTGTCGTTTTCTAAATTAGCCTGCAGTTTGGGCAAAATTTCGCCAATGCGATTGAGGACTATTTCCCTTTGTCCCCCTTTGCCTGTAATTACCTCCTCCCACAGATGACTGAGACTGCGCACCAATTCCAACTGCCGACTTAAACGTTGTTGTGTAGTTGCTATCTCCGCTGTGTACTGTAATAGAGCATCTAACTTGGATAACTCCACCCGCACAGTATCCAATTGCTCTACTTTAATCTCTGGCTCTGCAACAGTGACGATCGGTTTTACTTCCCTTTCTTCTGGCTGTTCTCTTTCTTGTTCTGGCTGCGGCTCGAAACGCTGGGCAAGAGATAGCAAAGCCTGTAGGTCATCTTCTTCCGACAATTCTAAAGCAGGCATTTCTGGTAAAGGGGGGGTTTGTGCTGGTGCTTCGCTCTCTCCCAAAATTGCCATTAACTCAGCGGCAACGTGAAACACACTTATATTAGCTGGCTCCCCTGTGACTGCCTCCTGGGCTATTTTTTTGATAGCATCTAAACCCATGAACAGTGTTTCAAACATAGTGGGCGAAAAGCGATGTGTCCCCTGTTTTACGCCACTGAGAATGTCTTCTAAATGGTGGGTCAGAATTTCAGCATCTTTCACCCCCAACATACGGGAATCCCCCTTCAGAGAATGGGCGTGGCGCAGCAGTTCCTCCAGCTTCTTTTGGTCTTGGGGATTTTTTTCCAGGTGTAGTAATCCCTCCTCTAGTTTGGCTATATGTTCAGCGCTGGCTACTTTGTAGAGCGATCGTAACTCTTCGTCTTCAATCAGCATAGCTAGATTTGCTCCCTTAGTAACTGTATAGAATCTGATAGCTGCTGTAAAGCGGCTTTTACTTGATTGACCCCACTCGCTGACTCCCTGGCACTCAAGTTAATCGCATTCATGGCAGACACTGCCTGCTGCACTCCTACCGCCTGCTGCTTGGCACTAAGGGCAATCTGTTGGCTGTTCATGGAAATTGTCTGCACAGCGTTAACTATGCTCTGGAAAAATTCTAGCGTAGTTTGGGCTAGATGCATACTCTCTGCGGCTGTTTTTGTTCCCTGATCTGTTACCATCACAGTTGAGTTAATCGATGACTGAATCTCTCTAATTAAATCACTAATTTTTTCGGCGGAAGCTTTGCTTTGGTCAGCTAATTTACGCACTTCCTGTGCCACCACTGTAAACCCCTTACCCTGTTCCCCTGCTCTGGCTGCCTCCACTGCCGCATTCAAGGCTAAAATATTTGTCTGGTTAGCTATATCTGCCACTAGTTGGGAAACCATTGAAATTTGGGCTGTCTGTTCACTCAAATGTACGATTTTGGCAGCAATTCCTGTGACATTTTCTTTGACAGTACTTATACCCTCTAGGGTTCGTTGCACTGCTTCACTACCTGCTTGACAGAGTTCTAAACTCTTCTGGGCATTGCTAGAAGAAGCAATCGCTTGTTCTGCCGACTGACGGGAAGATGCTCCCAATTCTTCCATCGTAGTAGTGGTCTGATTCACAGAAACTGCTTGCTGAGAAATCACTTTCTCCTGCTCCGCCATAGAGCTAGAAATTTGTGCTGCTGTGCTGGCTAGTTCAGAGGATGTCCGCAGTAGTAACTCCACAATCCCCCGCACTAAAATAACGGTCAAGACTACTGCTGCTATCACCAAAATAATTGAAATAACCTCAAAAAGTCGCAGTCTCATTTCCTGCTTTTTCGCCAGTTCCTCTGCTATCTTGACCGCCCGATCGGTGGTTTCAAAAAAAGTCTCACTTAATGTGAACAATTCTTTCGGGTCAGGGTTCGGTTGACTGACTAGTTCATCAATGCGGCGAAATTCTCTCTCCACTTGCTGCATAATTGCCTGGTAGTTGGAGTCATTGATCTTAGGTAGAGATAGCTCCCGATCGCCATTTAGCAGTCCCCTAATTCTTTGGTTAGTTCTATCCTTAAGTTTAGTAATAGTTTCAGGATTTCCGTTGAATAGTTTTAGTTTTACCAGTCTTTGGGTACCTCCTCTTACCAGACCTGCCTGATTAACGACAGGGGCAATCTCCGTAATACGGTTAGCAACAATGGAAACAACAAATTCCATGATCCCTAAGGTTACCATACTGCCAATAATGATGGCTGCTTTAGTCTGGATTTTCATACTATTTTTCTCACTGCAGCTCTATGTTGATTCTTTCTACGACTTTTCTAAGCGTGTGGTTGTATTCAAAGTAACATTGAAACATTAAATCTGTTGCTGTAAAAGTTGAGTTGACTCAGATAATTGTTGTATAGCTGCTTTGACCTGCGCCACACTAGCACTGGCTTCCTTTGCCCCCAGGTTAATCGCATTCATCGCTGACACCGCCTGCTGCACTCCCACCGCCTGCTGCTTGGAACTCAACGCTATCTGTTGTGTGTTCACAGCGATCGTTTCCACTGCCTTGACAATACCTTCAAAACTCTGCAAAGTTTCTTGGGCTAAACGCATACTCTCGTTTGCTGTCTTTGTGCCTTCATCTGTCACCATGACAGTGGCGTTGATAGAAGATTGAATTTCCCTAATCAAATTGCTAATTTTTTCTGCCGATGTCTTGCTTTGGTCAGCTAATTTACGCACTTCCTGCGCCACTACCGCGAAACCCTTGCCCTGTTCCCCTGCTCTGGCTGCCTCTACAGCAGCATTCAACGCCAAGATGTTGGTTTGATTGGCAATGTCTGCTACCAGGTCAGAAACAGTAGAAATTTGGGCTGTTTGTTCACTCAGTTGT
>CALGKB010000007.1 GCA_937927915.1 uncultured Pseudanabaenaceae cyanobacterium
GACTAAAGACTAAAGACTAAAGACTAAAGACTAAAGACTAAAGACTAAAGACTAAAGACTAAAGACTAAAGACTAATTATGAATAAAATAAACGAAGGATACGTGAGGTGATAACGCCTCTAAATCAAAAACTAAAAACTAAAAAAGTTCTTCTTCTAGGAAGCAGCTTTAAACTCAAGACATTGGTCATAAGAAACCTGAAATTGTTGACAAAAATCAATAATTTCAGATTCTTCATTGTCTTTCCATTTTAAACCAACTAAACGACTAATACTAAAGTCAGAAAAAGGCAAAGTAACTACGCCAGGTATTTCTATTTCTCCAGGAACTATGGCTAATCCTTCTCCTGAAGAGATAAGGGAATTAGCTAAATAATCATGTTGAGTTTTTCCAGTAATTTTAGGGTTGATTTTTCTCGCTTTAAATACTTTTTGGAGATACGGTCTAATCTCACAATCCATGCGATCTATATACGGAGTTCCATTTAGTTGTTCAATAGAAAAAGATGTCTTTTTGGCTAATAAATGCTCTTGAGCAACTGCTATTAGATATTTTCTATCGAATAGCATATTAGAGGTTTTATCTATTCGCTTAATTCCTTCATTCTCTTTGGAAAAGATGCTAAGCATAACATCAATATTACCTTGTTCTAAGCAGTTTTTTAAGTTCAAGCTGTTATCAGTTATTTGCTCGATTATGATATGAGGAAAAGCTGCGCGAAGAGCTATGATAAATTTGTGTACTAGTTTAGTTGAGATACTAGGAATAGTTCCTAACTTTAATATTCTAGTATTTACATTATCGTGATGTAATTCTAGCTTTATTGATTCAAATTGACCTAAAATATATTTGGCTTTGTCAAGAAAGTATTTTCCTGAATTAGTCAAACTAATTGATGGTTTTTGACCTTTTTTTGTCCTATTTAGCAGCTTTACTCCCAGATTACTCTCTAATTTTTGAATACTGATAGATAAAGTAGGTTGAGTTATGAATAAATGCTCTGATGCTTTACTAAAACTATTAAATTCTGCGACGGCAATAAAATATTTTAGGTAGTTTAAATTCATGATTAATTTCGCTCAATTTATCTAATTTTGGTTTTTCTTCACAAATCAGGTCTTGTATCTCGCTACAATGGCGAGGGACCCTGGTGAGGAAACCTCACCTAAGGAAAAAGCATTCTTATCTCCAAATGATGACACCTCTCTACTGAATTAAAGTGTAGATAATAGATTCAATTCAAAGTTGAGGTTAATTCAGGTTGTGAATTCAGGTAAATTGAGGAGATAAATATTAATTTAGCTGAATAGAGAAGAAGCCCCGCATCTGTATTTATTTACTGCGCTATCGCGCAGCAAACTATATCAGTGTCGGGATGATATTTTGGCAAAAGAGACAAAAAAGGAAAAAGCGAGGGTAAATAAAGGTTTATATGCTTCTTGCTTCTATCAAGCGATCGCAGAATAAACTTGGCATTCTATTAATATTTATTAATAAATATTAATAGAAAAATTTCCAGTTTTTGTTTAACGACGATGAGATATTTGCTCTTGATAAATATAAAGAGTACTGCTAACTAAGATAACAACCAGGATAGAAGGCAAGAGGGGAAACCATCCGCCCATAGTAGAGAGCAAGATCCAACAACTGCCCGAAATCGTCACAATTATCAGGCTCATCCCCGTAATGACTTGGTAACCTGATCGCCCGTAATAGAACAAGATTCCTCCAGTTAAAGACCAACTAATAATCCAAATAGATTCTCCAACCTGAGAAAGTGTCCATAGTAAAGGTCGATCATCTAAGACAGCACTCAGAATTTGACTAGTCATATGTGCCTGGATTTCGACGCCTGTTTGGGAGTCATCACAAGATGTCCGCCAGAAATCATCATTAAAGCTGGAAGCTTTGACACCAATCACAACAATACGGTCTTTAACTAAATTGAGATCGAAGCTATCTGCAAGAGCTTCCTGTAGAGAAACTGTTTTGGCAACGCGAATGGAGTTACGACAGTTGAGTAAAATTTGATGTCCGCTGCGGTCTAGTTTTTGATATCCCCCTGTCGTTATAGCCAGAGGCTTAAATGGTGTATTCCCTAGCTGTAAATAGTTGTTAACGACTTTAGCTTTAATACCTAAATCCTGTAAGTAACGAGTTGCTAAATGCCAATTAAGAGCATATCCATTATTACAAGGTTGCGGATTACTAACAGCGATGATTTGACGGCGTAAAACTCGGTCTGCATCGGGTTCAACATTATTAAAACCATGACGAGGGACAACCTGAACAGAAGCAGGAACGCCAGGATTGCCAAATTGACAAATCATATGAAAGCGATCGCTTTGTTGCATTGGAGCGATCGCTGACTGATATTGTGCTGCTAAGGGAGCTTCTCGAAAGATGTCTAGCCCAATTACTCTTGCTGATGATTTCTCCAATTTTGCTAATAGTTGAGCCAAAGAACGATCTGAGATGGATGCTCCTCCTCTTTCTACCGCTGGTTGAGACTGAACATCTTCTTCAGTTATGTTCACAATTAATAGTCGCTTGTCAGGCATTTCTTTTGGTCGCAAACGCATCAATAAGTCTAAAGACTTTAGCTCTAAAGGCTGTAGCCGCCCCCAGGAACGAATCCCTATTAGGGAAGTAGCGATCGCTAAACTAATCAAAATTACTCTTCCAAAAGGAATCAAATTGGAGTCACTACGATTTAACTCTCGTAATTGTTGTTCTAACCAAGTTTGATCGAACACTGACTTGTAAATACGATTTTTGACCACCAGATATCCTTGGTTGCTTGCAACTAAACCCGACAGTCTTAGTTCCAAATGTTCCACCGAATCTCTTAGGGGAATTTTTCCCCGAAGTAAAATCTTACGGTAAATTTTAATTAATTTTTGACTAGAGTTATTTTTAGTTGTCCCAAAACTCCGATTAGCAAAACGACAGAGACGATCACGAATAGTTCGCAGATGTTCAGGATCATCCTGAGATTCCCAGTTGCGGAGAATTTTATCCTCAACCAATTGATCTAGAGATTGGACATCAGTAACTTGCGAATTTTGTTCGATTAGCCGGCACAATTTTTGAGTTAAAAAGGGTTGTCCCCCAGTCCATGATAGTATCTGAGCCAAAATTTCTTCTGGTTGCTCAAGGCGATCTCTAAATCCTTGAACTAACGGCAAACTCTCGGATAATTCAAAACCATGTAGTTCAATTGACTTACCAATATTAAAAGGTGTGGAGCTTTGTCCTTGAATTAAATCTGCTGGTGTTGCCACTCCCATTAAGGCAAAGGTAAGACGACGGTATTCGAGATTAGTTGCTCGTTTGTTGTAAAAATTGTGGATTAAAGCCAAAAAATCATCCGTAGGAAAATCCAAGCTGAGAACACTATCGATCTCGTCAATAAAAATAACAATGTCTTGTTTAATCTGTTTCAATAGAACAGTCTCAATAAATTCTCCTAAACGTTGACAGGGAGAAAGATCTTCTCGCTCCCGCCACCAACTGCGACGATTTATGCTTAGCTCAAAACCATCAATCAGTTCTTGAACGATGCCTCCATACCACTGTAATGCAGTAATATTATGGCTACCAATACCCGTAAGTTCAATTTCAGAACAGGCAATTCCTCGATCTTGAAGCTTGTTCATGGTGCGGACACGCAAACTAGATTTTCCCATTTGCCGTGCATTGAGAATATAGCAATACTCTCTAGCCAGCAAACTATCCAAAAGATCTCGATCTGCTTGACGCATCACATAAGTCGGTGCATTAGCAGGAAGACTTCCCCCTATTTGATATTTAGAACATCTATGGCAATCTTGATTCATTATGTTCAACTTTTCAGCAGATAGCTGGCAAATTTAGACTATCTTATATCTAGAAGTAATATGGGCACCAGGATCATCATTTATTCTAGTGTTAACATTTGTTGTGAGTCTAAATTTGCCAACCGAGCTCCATTAAACGTTCAATGTATCAATCTAATGACTGAGTTTAACTTAGAAAAAGTAATAGCTATAGCCAATAAATTAGTTATTCAAGCAGCAGATAGAAACTTAACAGATGTTGAAATTACCATATTGACTGGGGCTTGGAAGCGAGAAGAATACGATACCATCGCTGCCCAAAATAATTATTCCACTAGCTATCTCAGTCAAGATGTTGCACCAAAACTGTGGAAGCTCTTATCTGAAACTCTGGAAGAAAAAGTTAAAAAGAGTAATTTCAAAGAAGCCTTAAGACGTTATTGGCAAGCAACAGATAAAGAAGCAACACTTACAATTAAACCTAAAGATAATCAATTAGACGAGGGAGGGAACACTCGAAAAACAAATTCTAATTTAGGATCTAACGTTTATGTCGAAAGACTAGCAATAGAATCAGTTTGTTGTCAAGCTTTATCACAACCAGGAGCTTTATTACGTCTGAAGGGAGCCCGCTTGCTCGGCAAAACATCTTTGATGGAAAGGGTGTTAGTAAAAATGAGCAACGATGGTTATGCCGTAGTCAATCTGAGCTTAAAATTAGCTGACAAAAACACTCACTTAACTGATCTTAATCGCTTTTTGCGCTGGTTATGTAGCAATATTAGCAAGGAATTAGAATTACCCAACCAGTTAAAAGAATATTGGGATGAGGAAGACTTGGGTTCTAAAGTAAGCTGCACTTCGTACTTACAAGACTATATCTTAAATAAGCTTGATCGCCCGTTAATATTATGTCTAGATGATGTCGATCTGCTGTTTCCCTATCCAGAAATTTACGAAGATTTTTTTGCCCTGCTGCGCTCTTGGTACGAGAAAGCAAGAACCCGTAAAAGGTGGCAAAATCTACGCTTAACTCTCGTCCACGCTACGGATGTTTATATCCGTCTCAATATCTATCAATCTCCCTTCAATATAGGATTACCTCAAGAATTACCAGAATTTACCATAATCGAAGCTAGGGAGTTAACCATCAAGCACCAAATCGAACTCAGCGAAACCGATCTGACTTCCCTGATAGATCTAATTGGAGGACATCCTTTTTTATTGCAGAAAACTTTTACTTTACTGAAAAGCGATCGCAATTTGAACCTAAAAGATATTTTGGCAAAAGCTGCTACCGAATCTGGAATTTTCAGCCACCACCTACGAAAAATTTGGCTAGATTTACAGCAGCATCCTGAACTAGCTTTTGCTTGTAGTAAATTATTAGTTGCCGAAGAACCAATTTCATTAGATCCGATCCAAGCATATCAATTACAAAACATAGGATTGATTAAACTGACGGGAAATTTAGCTGAGTTACGTTGTAATTTGTATCGTCATTTTTTTAGCAAACATCTTAGACAAGATAGCTTTTAATTACTCACTCGATATTACTAAAAATTCATCTGTTTCTCAGACTTTAATTAGCTTTTGTTCAGCAAAACTGAAGAATATAGTGGCAAGATCAAAGTTGACGATCACGCTACTAGTAGTTCGGCAATCCACCTATCAATTAAGTAGATGCATAATCACTTTTAGTTCATCATATAAACAGAGTAATAATACTGTCACATGAGGTGTTGGATTATTGGTGGATATTTATATTCAACTCAAGATAGTTCAACATTTACTCAAGATAGTTGAACCTTTATTACAGATTAAACGTCTAAACATTCAGTCGGACAGTCAACATAATATTAACACCCTCACATGATGGGATGCAGGTTGACGAGTAGCTGATCTCTTGGAATTTTCAAGAGTTTGGATGTTCCGCCGCTTTGCGCGGTGCAAATTAGCAAAATCGAGAAGTATCACTGACTTTTGAAGTTTATAAGGAGTCATAACTGTACAGATGCCTAAAGCCAAAATTAACAAAACAACCCCTAAAGGAAACTACTCAGCAGATATGGTCAGAACTTATCTGCATGAAATTGGTCGGGTACCCTTGTTAACCCACGAACAAGAAATTGTTTATGGTAAGCAAGTGCAGAAAATGATGAACCTGTTAACTGAAAAAGAAGAGTTAGAACGCGACCAAGGATGCGAACTCAGCCTGAAGGAGTGGGCAGCCAATGCCCAACTGAGTGAAATCGAACTTAACAGGATTATCAAACAAGGCCAAAGAGCTAAACAAAAAATGATCGAGGCCAACCTGCGTTTGGTAGTGGCGATCGCCAAAAAATATCAAAAGCGCAATATGGAATTTCTCGATCTGATTCAGGAAGGAAGTTTGGGTCTAGAAAGAGGTGTGGAAAAATTCGATCCCACTAGAGGATATAAGTTTTCTACCTATGCCTACTGGTGGATTCGCCAAGCCATTACCCGTGCCATTGCCCAACAGGCGCGTACCATTCGTCTACCTGTGCACATCACGGAAAAACTGAACAAGATCAAGAAGGCACAGCGGCAGCTCTCCCAACAGTTGGGGCGGGTAGCTACAGCCCTAGAGGTGGCAGACTACCTGGGGATCAAACCAGAGCAAGTGCGGGAGTGTCTCTCCTTGGCGCGGCAGCCGGTATCCCTGGATTTGCGCATTGGCGATAACCAAGATACAGAGTTGGCAGAACTGCTGGAGGATGAGGGTACTTCGCCGGAAGAATTTGCCGTGAACGAATCTCTGCGGGACAGCATTAGAGAATTGCTCTCGGAGCTGACTCCCCGTCAACGCCAGGTGATGATTATGCGCTATGGTTTAGAGGATGGGCAGGAGATGTCCCTAGCCAGCATCAGCAAACAGCTAGACCTCAGTCGCGAACAGGTGCGCCAAATTGAACGCCAAGCCATGGACAGCTTGCGCAAACGCAAGTCTAGGATGCGGGAATATCTGGCTAGCTAAAACTCGATGCCCACCTGGGCGGGTATGCCTTGCTGGATGGGGTGTTTGATGAGTCGCATCTCGGAGACGAGGTCGGCGTGGTCAATTAACTCCTGGGGGGCGTACCTCCCCGTACTCACCACATGACAGTGATAGGGACGGCTCTGAATCACGGGTAAGACTGTCTCTACACTGATTTGTTGATGTTTGATAGCAATGTGGAGTTCATCTAGGACTACCAGGTTGATGGCGGGGTCCTGGATATAGCCTTTTGCCACTTGCCAAGCCTCCTCTGTCGCTCTTCTATCTTTGGCAGGGTCTTGGGTTTCCCAGGTGAAACCTGCTCCCAATGTGTGAATCTGGACGGGAAAACCCATTTTTTGCAACCGCCTTAAAAACAACCGATCGCCATCGGGGTATGCCTCACAGTTTTTGACAAATTGCACCACAGCGGCGGATAAATCATGGGCTAAATGGCGATAGACCAAATTCATGGCACTGCTAGTCTTGCCTTTGCCTAGCCCTGTAAAGATGATGTACAGACCTTTTTCGTTACCTTTGCGCCGATCGCGGCTGGCATCCTTTGCCTGTTTGATTTTTTGCAGGCGTTCTAGTTCTCTCGTCTCCATCATGCGCGCATTTGGTGTAGTTCCAGGTGAATGAGGAGGGCGTTGATATCAGCAGGATTGACTCCCCCAATGCGGCTTGCCTGCCCGATCGTCAGGGGTCTAATTTTCGCCAGTTTCTCCCGTGATTCTTTGGAGAGGGTATCAATGGCAAAGTAGTCCAAATCGGGGGGCAGTTTCCGATCGGCTTGTTTGGCAATTGCCTCAATCTGTTGTTGTTGTCGCTGGATATAGCCCTCGTATTTCACTTCAATTTCTACTACCTTCTTTTCAATGTCCGTGAGGTCAGGGTTGCCCAGCTGATAGCGATCGAGGTCCGCATAGGTGATGCCCTGCCGCCGCAACAGGTCAGCGAGGATGATGGCACTTTTGATGGTTTGTCCTGTCTCCTGGGCAATGATTTGCCCGATGGGTTCCTGTTCTTTGATGCGAGTTGTCCGCAGGCGTTCTTTTTCCCTTTGGATGTGCCGTTGTTTTTCTGTAAATAATGACCAGCGATAGTCATCAATTAAACCCACTTCTCTACCTAAGGGAGTCAAGCGTTGATCGGCATTGTCAGAGCGCAACAAAAGGCGATATTCCGATCGGCTGGTTAACATCCGATAGGGTTCCCGCAGTTCCTTGGTGCAGAGGTCGTCAATCAAAGTGCCAATATAGCTAGATTCGCGGGAAAGAGTGATTAACGATCGGTTTTGCACATACAAAGCGCTGTTGATACCTGCGACGATCCCCTGGGCGGCTGCCTCTTCGTAACCCGTTGTGCCGTTGATCTGTCCAGCACAGAATAAACCTTCTACCAGTTTCGTCATCAAGGTCGGAAAACACTGGGTAGCAGGCAGATAGTCATATTCCACTGCATAGGCCGCCCGCAACATCTGACAGTTTTCTAAGCCCGGTAGAGTGCGCAGCAATTGCAGTTGTAACTGTTCGGGAAACCCAGTGGAAAAGCCTTGAATGTACAGTTCGGGAATGTCCCGCCCCTCTGGTTCAATGAAAATTTGGTGGCTCTCTTTATCAGCAAAACGGACAATCTTATCTTCAATGCTCGGGCAATAGCGTGGTCCCTTGGCATCAATCATGCCGCCATAGACAGGGGAAAGGTGGAGATTCTCTTTGATTAAGCGATGGGTTTCGGGAGTTGTGCGGGTCAGATAACAGTTCATTTGCTCTCTTATCACCCAAGCCTGGGGGTCAAAGCTAAACCAGTTGTGTTCTTCGTCTGGCGGTTGTACTTCCATCTTGCTGTAGTCCACCGTGCGTTTGTCCACCCGTGCTGGCGTACCCGTTTTTAAGCGATCGGTAATAAATCCCAAATCCTGTAACTTCTCTGTCAAGCCACTGACAGCAAATTCCCCCGCTCTTCCTGCCGGCATCGATCGGTTTCCTACCCAAATCCTGCCGTTGAGGAACGTGCCTGTGGTCAAAATCACCGCCTTGCAGGCATAGGAGACACCGAATTGGGTGGTTACCCCGATTACCCGATCGTCTTTGATCTGCACATCGATCACTGTCCCCTCCCGCAGGTAGAGGTTAGGTTGGTTTTCCACCACTTTTTTCATCTCCCGCGCGTATTCCCGTTTGTCTGTCTGCGCCCGTAATGCCCACACTGCTGGACCCCGTGAGCGGTTGAGGATACGCTTTTGTAAATAGGTTCTGTCGGTAATCTTGCCAATTTCTCCCCCTAGGGCATCCACTTCATGGACTAACTGGGACTTCGCCGGTCCCCCTACAGCAGGGTTACAGGGTTGCCAGGCAATCCGATCGAGGTTAAGGGTGAGTAGGAGAGTCTTTGCCCCTATGCGCGCCGCCGCCAGAGCCGCCTCACAACCTGCGTGCCCTGCCCCTACTACTACTACGTCAAAGGAGTCAAGCCAGTCCATGTTTGTCTTGTCTGTCCACAACTAGCTCCATTTTAGCCATTGTCCGACTCACCTGAGCTTTGCGCCCTCGCTTCTACCTAATGAGTGCCAAAACTTATGGCAACAAATCCGTTATTGTTTTTATTATTTTAAGTAGTGTTTCTAATCCCGAAGTAGTCTTTCTCTCAGTTGTTTTAATTTTGTCAGGTATGTATCGGTAAAGGTAGTCATGTACTCTCTTTAAGTCCTGTGGTTTCTGCAAGGGCAGCCGTCTTTCCCCAGGATGAGAAAATTGCCACCAGGGTTTTCTTTTGTCATTCTTGAGATGAATAGTTATGTAATTTTCTTCAGCTTGCTTATTGATCAAGACAAAGTCAACGGCAGTCCAAATAATTTCTTCCTTCTCCATAGATAAGGGGTTCGTTTTAGTATGAATAATTATCATTGATTTGAATTCCCAGCGCTCTACAGGAGGAAGGATCGCAGTTAAAAATAAAACTACCACAAAAATTATGCATCCTATAGTAAATGGGAGAGAATGATATTGAGGCTGCATTGTAGTGATTAGAGCAACCCCATAATAAGCGCAAAATGCCATAAAGGTAGCAAGAAAGGTGCCTATCTTTATATAGTCCTCACGTGAGGGCGTGGTTAACACCATGCTATAGCTGGAATAAGTTTCAATACTCAGGGCAAGCATAGATAATTTGCTGAAGCCTAGTAAAAAATCTACCACACTCTAGCAAAAACTAGGAGTTTCTAAGGAAAATTAGATGATTAGATGATCTGAACAATCCCCACTGCTGGTACACCGCGGCAATCCTTATTTCTACTGACACGCTGCACAAAAATATTCGATTTCTCTATAAAAGCCCTCGATCGCTGCATCTGTTTGGGAAATAAACGGCAGGCTAGGCAGCAAGCTTAGTAACCCGATTCTATGTTTCTGTAGGGTCAGCTGGCAGATAGGATTTGTGATCCTAGGTGTTGGTCACTCACAAAAGTCCGATAGGACAGTTATTGTAGGGCTGGTCAAAGGAAGACCAAAAGGTTGCCAATGTAGACTATTCCCGCAGGGATAACTTCTCCACCTCTGCACGCTATGCACGCACGGGGGGGTTCTGCTGTCGTTAATCTGCACCATAGAACTTAAGCCAATTATATTTATTCTACCCTAGAATAGGCGACAAATTGCAGTTTGGGGTCAAAGATAAAAATCCGATCGGGATTCTGGGCACTTTTCTCAATCTCTTGTTTTGTCTTGCTATCTAATAGATATGTCCGATCGTCGGCAGGCACTTCCCAAAACACCACCCGCTCCCCAACTCTTACCCCCGTAGTGCGAAATAAACCCCGATCGAGGACAGGTTCTAGCAGCACTCTGTAGGTTTTGCCCTGATAAATTAAGACAGGGGGTAGCACCTGACTGATGTAGACAGAGCGACGATTTTCCGGCACCCGCAAAAACTGCTGGAGACTATTTGTCCACTCCTGGGCGAGGGCTGCCAAAGAAATTGCTCCTTGTCTAATCACATCCTCTTCCCCCACTGCCAGCAAAAAACTGTTGTTGAGAAATACCTCAATCCTCTGCAGCTTTTGCACCGTCTTGGGCTTTGCCTTGGGGTCTTTACTCTTCTCCGTTACACTGATGTAAATAGGTTGTTGACTGACTGTCCAGTTTGCGTGGGGGTCGCTGTTGCGGATGATTTGGGCTAGACGATCGTTAATTTCACTGATGCGACTTTCCTGCCCTCCGGCGAATGTAATGATTGTCTGTCCTACCAGCTGCCAGGGCTGGGCGATCGCTACCAGAGGAAAGAGAAACCACAGACTAACCCAACGTAAACAGATCATACAACTCCTTCATAAAGTGAAAACATTGGTCAGCCGTCATCTGTTCCGGCGAAAAGGTATGGAAGTCAGAGAATTTCAAAATGAGACTTTTGACATTATCAGGTATTTTATCATCCAGTTGCACTAACTTCATTGACCATTCCGGGAAATTGCGCGCTTGGATAGCACGGAAATCTATAATCTCAGGACTATGGTGCCGATGGTCTTGGACAATACGGTGGTAAGTCTGGTTGACCATTTTGCGATTGCCTTCCAGAATTTGCAGAAAAATCCCATTACCGTAACATAGCATTCCTGTTATACCTGCTTGCGCATTGTTAACCTCCGATTTGTCCATAATGTCCCGCAGATCACTGTAGCCTATACCGGCACGAGCATAACTCAAATAAATTAAGCGATGTAAACTCATATTTTTACCACCCACAAACAGCGCTATTATACTGGAAACGCTTCCTAAATCATTGAGTATGACTACCCAGGAGTATAATCAAAACTAATAGCAATAGTAGCAAAATCTTTATTGTAGGGGGAGGGGTTGGTGCTAAACTAAGGGACTACCAACAGAGATAGAGGTTATGAAGGATTTAATTCAGGGGTTAAGGGACTTCCGCAACCGCTATTTTTGCACCCACCAAGACCTATTTGAACAACTGGCAGAGGGACAGCACCCCACCGTTCTATTTATCACCTGCTCCGATTCCCGCATTGACCCCAATCTGTTAGTAGATGCCGACCTCGGGGAACTATTTGTCATCCGTAATGCAGGGAACATTGTACCCCACTACACTAAGTCTAAAGGAGGAGAAGGTGCCACGATCGAGTACGCCATTAAAGCCCTGGATGTCAGGAATATTATTGTTTGCGGGCACACCCACTGTGGGGCAATGAAGGGACTATTCAAACTAGAGAAACTGCAGAAAGAAATGCCCCTCGTCTATGAGTGGCTCCTCCATGCGGAAGAAACCAGAAAAGTAGTACAGCAAAAGTGCCACCACTGCGACCAGGAAGAACTAGTAGAATTGGCGGTGGCAGAAAATGTCCTCACCCAATTAGAGAACCTGCGTTCTTACCCCGTTGTACAGGAAAAATTGCGCTTAGGTCAGCTCAATCTCTACGGTTGGATATATGACATAGAAACGGGGAATGTGCTCTCCTACAACCCCGATCGGGGACAATTTTTACCCCTTTTAACTGAGCCTGCCGTATGTGAATTACCTGTGCGCAGTTGGTTGCCCCCCGAACAGCAGGAACGTATTTATCGTGGTTCAAATTCCTTAACCCGCTGACCAGAGTAGATGTGCTATGAATTAACTACATAGTTAAGAAGCAGGTATAAATTGTGGAGACAACAACAGCAACAACAAGGGGGAAAAACAAAGCCTCCCAGCGGGCCTTTGATGCCATGCGCAAATTTGCCGAACAGTATGCCAAACGCACAGGCACGTACTTCTGTGCTGACCCCGCCATCACCACCGCTGTCATTGAGGGCTTAGCCAAACACAAAGAAGAACTGGGTGCCCCCCTCTGTCCCTGTCGCTTCTACGAAGACAAAGAGGCAGAAGTGAGAAACACATACTGGAATTGCCCCTGTGTGCCTATGCGGGAACGCAAAGAGTGTCACTGTATGCTCTTTCTCACGGCAGATAATCCCTTTGCCGGCACCAAACAGGAACTAGAACCCACAGAAATTAGCTACGATAGCTAAAAGTCTATATTAAGTTTTGCAAACGAGGGTAGGAGTCCAACGGTGAATAAGAAAAAAAATGACAAATGGTGGCGGAATTTCGGTCTAGTTGCCCTATTGACGATCGCTATTGTGGCAGTGATTACGGCATTTTCGGGCAGTCAACCGCAGCCCCAGGAGCAATGGCGCTACTCCCAACTCCTAGAGGCAGTGCAGAACAAGCAGGTAGCGCGGGTCACCCTCAGTCGTGATGGTACAATGGCGGTAGCGACAGTTTCCCAGGAGACGGGAGCAAAGCGGGTGAAGGTGTTTTTGCCCAATGACCCCGAATTTGAGTCCATTTTGCTCAAGAACGGTGTGGAGTTTGATGTGGCGGCGCGCACCAATGACGGGGTACAGTGGCAGAATTTGAGCACCCTGGTTCTACCTGCTCTCCTCCTGGTGGGGTTATTTTTCCTCCTCCGCCGTGCTCAGAATGCCCCTGGCAACCAAGCCATGAATTTTGGGAAGTCGCGGGCGCGGGTACAGATGGAACCCCAAACCCAGGTCACCTTTGACGATGTGGCGGGGATTGACCAGGCAAAACTAGAGTTGGCAGAGGTGGTGGACTTCCTGAAGAATCCCGATCGTTACACGGCTGTGGGTGCCAAGATTCCCAAGGGGGTATTGTTAGTGGGACCGCCAGGGACGGGTAAAACCCTGTTGGCGCGGGCTGTAGCGGGGGAAGCGGGGGTACCCTTCTTCAGCATTTCTGGTTCCGAGTTTGTGGAGATGTTTGTGGGGGTCGGTGCCTCCCGTGTACGGGATTTGTTTGAACAGGCAAAGGCAAATGCCCCCTGTATTGTCTTCATCGATGAGATTGATGCGGTAGGTCGCCAGCGGGGCGCCGGTCTGGGGGGTGGCAACGATGAACGGGAACAGACCCTCAACCAGTTGCTGACGGAAATGGATGGCTTTGAGGGCAACACAGGCATTATCATTATTGCTGCTACCAACCGTCCCGATGTATTGGACGCGGCGTTGCTCCGTCCTGGGCGCTTTGACCGCCAAGTGGTTGTCGATCGTCCTGACTTTAACGGTCGCTTGGAGATTCTGAAGGTACACGCCAAGGGCAAGACCCTAGCCAAGGATGTGGATTTAGAAAAGATCGCGCGGCGGACACCGGGGTTTACGGGGGCTGACCTCTCCAATCTTCTGAATGAGGCGGCAATTTTGGCAGCGCGGCGTAACCTGACGGAAATCTCTATGGACGAAATTAACGACGCTGTCGATCGGGTGTTGGCAGGTCCGGAGAAGAAGGACCGCGTGATGAGTGAAAAGCGCAAGCAGCTGGTGGCTTACCATGAGGCTGGTCATGCCTTAGTGGGTGCCCTGTTGCCGGAGTATGACCCCATTCAAAAGGTGACGATCATTCCCAGGGGGAGAGCGGGGGGTTTGACCTGGTTTGTTCCCACTGAGGACAGGATGCAGAGCCGTACCTACCTGCGCAATCAGATGGCAGTGGCTTTGGGGGGTCGTGTAGCGGAGGAAATCGTGTTTGGGGAGACGGAGGTGACAACGGGCGCTTCCAGTGACCTGCAGCAGGTGGCTAACATTGCCCGCCAGATGGTGATGCGCTTTGGCATGAGTGAAGAGTTAGGGCCTGTGGCTTTGGGTCGTTCTTCCGGCAATATGTTCCTGGGCAGAGAGATTGCGACGGAGCGAGATTTCTCGGAGGAGACGGCAGCCATGATTGATGCAGAGGTAAACAAACTGGTGGCAGAGGCATACCAACGTGCCAAGACAATTCTGGTCAACAACCGTGCTATTCTCGATCGGGTGGCGCAACTGCTGATCGAAAAAGAGACGGTAGATGCAGAAGAGATGGAAGAGATTATCAATTCCAGTCCTGTGAATTTGGCAGGGGTGATCTAAGTTTCTCTTCTGTATCTGGATTGAGGAGCCTGGGATAATTGCTCAGGCTTTTTTGTTTTGCTACCAGCACAGCCAGTTAACTGTGTATTAGAAGATGAAGGGGGTCTGCCAGTATTGCCAGTTTTCTTTGTTGAAGGGAGAACGCCAATGGTGAATTAACAGGGTTTCTAGCTGCTGCCGCGATCGTTTATTGACTGGGACTTGCCAAGCAAAACTAAACCCGATTGTGCTGTGAAAGACGGATCGATATTGTTGCAGGTACCTTTTACAGTCATGCATGCCTTGCCAGCGCTGGGGGAGATTATGGGTTTCACCAATGTAGAGGATGAGAGTGGCATCTAAATCGAGGACAAAATAAATGCAGGCATCTCTATCTAGGCGGGGGCAACGGTGGAAATCTTCCGGATACAAGGGCAAAGTAAAGGGGTCAAGGGGGTAGCAATTACTATCAGGCAAAAGACTCGTTTGGCTCAGGGAAATACGGCGGGCTTGTTGTTGAAAAGCCTGGACTTTTAATTGCCAAGTAGATAGAGTTTCACGGTTGAGCGGGAAGGAGGAATCTCCCCCATCAGTAACGCGATAGGGACGAGGGGAAAATAGTTCCCCTTGGTAGTAACTGGTCACGATTATTGACTCACAGGTGTAGCAGCTTTTTCCGCATCCAGGCGGCGTTTGCGGGCATAGAGCTGAATAGCAACAGCAAATACGATCGTGGCAACAACCACTCCGATGGAAGTGACATCCCAGGGCAGACCGTCTTTGAAAATTACCAACAAAACAATCACACCCAACAACAAAGTTGGTACTTCATTGAACGCCCGTAGTTGTTTGCTTGTCCATTGGCAGGTGCCCGCTTCTAACATCCGCATCAATCGTTTGCAGTACAAGTGATAGCCTAGGAGTAATGCCGCCAAAGCAATTTTAATGTGTAGCCAACCCTGCTTTAATAACTCCGGTTGCACCACTAGCATACCGATAGCCATCCCGATCGTGATCATCATGCCAGGGTTCATAATGATACTGTAGAGACGCTTTTCCATCAGGGCATATTGATTCTTGAGAATAGAGCGCGCGGGTTCGGGCTGTTCGTTCGCTTCCACATGATAGACAAACAGACGGGGAAGATAAAAGAGACCGCCAAACCAGGCGACCATGGCAATAATATGAAACGCCTTGAACCACAGATATGTCATAATCAGTAAGCAATTACAACTGTTGCCTAGTGTAACGCAAGTACCGCTATTATGCCAGAGCCGATCCTGCAAATCAGAAATTTAAGTGTCAGTTACAAACGATCGCCCATTTTACAGGACATTAATTTAGCAATCTATGAGCGGGAAATTTTGGGTTTGATTGGGGCATCAGGCAGTGGTAAAAGTACATTACTGCGGTGTTGTAATCGCTTAAATGATGTCATTGCGGGTATGAAAGTGAGGGGAGAAGTAATCTACAAGGGGCAAAATATCTATGCTCCCCACATCGATCCTGTGAAGGTACGGCAGCAAATTGGTATGGTATTTCAGCGCCCGAATCCTTTTCCCAAATCGATATATGAAAATATTGCCTTTGGCTTGCGCGTCAATGGCTACAAAACCAATTTAGACCAGCAGGTGGAACAGGCACTGCGGCAGGCGAATTTGTGGGAGGAGGTCAAAGATAAACTCAACGAAAGCAGTAAAATTCTATCGGGAGGACAGCAGCAAAGACTGTGTATTGCCCGTGCCATTGCCCTTAAACCCCAAATTATTTTAATGGATGAACCCTGCTCCGCCCTTGATCCCATTTCTACTGCTAAAATTGAAGAATTACTGCTAGAATTAAAACAAACCTACACCATTGTAATTGTCACCCATAATCTGCAACAGGCAAAGCGCATTACCGATCGGGTGGCGTTTATCAACGTAGAAATTAACGATCGGGGGGAACGGGTGGGAAGATTGGTGGAATGCAATACTACAGCAGAAATATTTAGCAATCCCCGGGAGGTTTCTACCCTAAACTATGTGCAGGGGCGTATGGGTTAGAAAGGCAATTACTCCCTTTAATTTGCCATGACCTTGGGGGAAATTTCTGAGGATTTGCCAGAGGGAAACGAGGATAATTCTGCAGAGGCGATACCATAAAACGGGGGGGGGCGTATGCCTAGCTAGGGTGAGAAGATAGCTATAAATTTCCTGGCTTACTTTAGCTTGATTTAACTGCGAGGTGAGGCTGGATTTGGCATGGATTACCTGCAGAGCACGACAGATATAACAGGGGGCATAACGACGGCAGAAATCAAAATCTTCATAGTACAAAAAATAAGACCGATCGAATAGGGGGCAGATAGGGAAATGGGCTAAGTTAATAATCATACTGCCACCACTCACCCAATCTGTTGCCCTAATTAGTTCAGATTTTGCCTCTGTTTCTTCAACAATTACTCCCCACCACCGCCGAAATTTACCGCCACTAAAAATTAACTTGCCCTGGGGGTCATAGATGTAAGTGCCCACGATCGGGTAAGCCTGTAAATTAGGCAATATTTCCCCTAGGGCAGCCACATCGTCAAAATAGGCATCGGGGTTAATTAGCCACACTGTTGCTTGGGGCGATCGGGCATAAATTAACTCTAAACCCACATTACAAGCACCCCCAAACCCCAAATTTGCTCCCGTTTCTATCACTTCCAAGCAGGGATATTGCAGCTGTTTGATCCCTTCGTCCCAGGGGGAATTATTAACCACGATCACCTGATGTTTAAGGGTTAAATTGGCTAGGGACTGCAACAACTTACTAATTAAGGGGGCAGCGTAGTAATTAACCGTAAGGAAATACAACATCAGATGGCAGAACACCTGGAGTCGGGATTGGGCAGTTTTTGTTGTTTTTCACAGTAACAATTGGGGTCACTCTCAAACGTACACTCCTCTTTCTTAGAGGGAGTTGCTAAGAGCCAAATCACAAAACCAATGGCAACCAAAATCACGCTTAAACAGGCAATTACCCATCCCCAGGGTATACCACTTGTTGTGCCTAAAGGGGCAGTCACCACCGTCCTATTTTCCTGAATAGCAGTTTGTAAAGCCGCTGCCAAAGCCACCGCCGAAGGGAAACGCCGATCGGGAGATTTTTCTAAACAGCGCATGACTACCGCTTCCAATGCAGGGGAGATATGTTCACAATCAGGTTGCTGCCGCAGGGGAATGGGAGGACGATTGAGGTGTGCCTTTAACCAGGCTTGCATTTTTGTATTGCCCTCTGCCACTAGTCCAAAGGGATCAGTGCCACTGAGCATTTCATAGAGCATCATACCCAAACTATAGATGTCAGATGCTGGGCCCACTGGTTCCACTCTAATTTGTTCGGGGGAGGAGTAGTGGGCTGTGCCTAGAAACATCCCCTGTTGGGTTGTGGGAATCAAGGTACTCTGAATTTCACTGCAAATTTTGGCAATCCCAAAGTCCAGGATTTTGACTAATTCCCCCATGCCACTGTCCACAATAAAAATGTTTTCCGGTTTGAGGTCGCGATGTACGATTGTCACTCGCCGTCCCTGGTATTCAAACCCCTCGTGGGCAGCTGCTAAGCCATTACAAATTTGGATAGCAATGTTGACAGCACGGGCAGGACTTAAGCGTCCCTCTTCCATTAAAATACTGCTTAAACTTCTGCCGTCTAAATATTCCATCACGTAGTAGGGATAGCCTTCCTCCGTCACACCACAGTCCGTTACTTGCACAATATTGATGTTAGAAAGGGCAGCACAAACCCGCACTTCTTGGTCAAAGCGGCGACGAATGCCCTCATTTTCTGCCATGCGTTCTTTTAGCAGTTTGAGCGCCACTAATTTGTGATGGAATAGGGTATCCGAGGCTAGAAATACCTGCCCCATACCCCCTTCTCCTAGGGATCGTTCTAGGCGGTAGCGGTTGCCGATAATGCCCTGGGCGGTACTCATAGCCAGATTCCCACAACTTCCATTACTATAGGATACTAGGCATTATTCCCGCCGTGATGGTAGAGATTGACAAAGCTCCCTTCCTTCCGTCACTATAGACTAGCTGGGTCATGGTCTGTAGTGGTGCAATCCTACGATGTAGTAGTTGTGGGGGGGGGGTTAGGGGGTTCCCAGGTCGCCAGAATGGTGGCGCAGGCAGGACGATCGGTAGCTCTCCTTTCCAAAGTGCATCCCTTACGTTCCCATTCCGTGGCTGCCCAAGGAGGGATTGCCGCCAGTTTGCAAAACCTGGACAGCCAAGATGACTGGCTCACCCACGCCTACGACACGATCAAGGGGTCGGACTATCTGGCAGACCACGACGCAGTAGAAATTTTAACTAAACTTGCCCCTACGGTATTGCGGGAGTTAGAGCATTTGGGGGTGTTGTTTTCCCGTTTCCCCGACGGCAGGATAGCGCAGCGGGCGTTTGGGGGGCATTCCTATCGCAGGGTGTGTTTTGCTGCTGATAAAACAGGTCATGCTATTCTCCATGAGTTGTTTCTCTCCCTAGGACGCTTGGGTGTGCATATTTACGATGAATGGTACGTTACGACCCTTGTGTACGAGGAAGGAGAGGTAAAGGGGGTGGTGGCGTTCCGCCTGGAGACGGGGGAATTGGCGGTGTTCCGAGCTAAGGCGGTGGTGATGGCAACGGGGGGCTACGGGCGCGTTTTCAACACTACTTCCAACGATTTTGCCAGTACGGGGGATGGGCTGGGGCTGACTTGGGCTTGTGGGCTGCCGTTGCAGGATATGGAGTTTGTGCAGTTTCATCCCACGGGTCTCTACCCGGCGGGGGTGTTGATTTCAGAGGCGGTGCGGGGAGAGGGGGCTTACCTCATCAATGATCTGGGGGAGCGGTTTATGGCTAATTACCCCATCAGTGCCCAGGCAATGGAATTGGCACCCAGGGACATCACTTCCCGCTGTATTGCCTACGAGATTGCGGCGGGGCGGGGGATCGGCGGTGGTCCCTATGTGCATTTGGATTTGCGCCACTTGGGGGCAGAGTTAATCTGTGAGCGGTTGCCCTTTGCTAGGGAAGAGGGGTTGCGTTTGGCGGGCGTGGATTGCATCACTCATCCCCTGCCTGTGCGTCCGACGGTGCATTACTCTATGGGGGGAATCCCCACTAACACCAATGGACAGGTCCTCGATCGTTCTCTTGTGCCTGTGCCTGGCTACTTTGCGGTGGGGGAATGTGCCTGTGTGTCGGTGCATGGGGCAAATCGGTTGGGGGCTAACTCTCTCCTGGAATGTGTGGTGTTTGGCAAGTGGGTGGGGGAAAAGGTGGCGGACTATGTGCAAAACCGATCCCTCCCTTCTCTGGCTCCCGATCGCTATCTTGCCTCTGGACAAAGGCAGCTAGAGAGCATCCTGCAGAGGCGGGGTAAGACGAGAATTGCTGCACTGCGCAGGGAGCTGCAGGAAGTGACGACCAATCACTGTGGTATTTTTCGTAGGGCGGAGAGTTTGCAAGGGGGGTTAGTAAAAATTAGCAAGCTGAAAGAACGTTACCAGCGGGATTTACATATAGACGATCGGGGCAAGGTCTTCAACTTGGAGTTGCAGCAGGCGTTGGAGTTGGGCAATTTGCTGAGAGTGGCAGAGGCGATTTTAAGTAGTGCCCTGTACCGTTGTGAGAGTCGGGGTGCCCATTTCCGTGAGGATTTCCCCCATCGGGATGATGTCAACTTTCTCCATCATTCTCTGGTATGGCAGGGGGAAGGGGGAATAGAAATCGGGCAGCGTCCTGTAGATTTGAGTTTGCGTCATATTGACCCCGATCGTTTTGCTATCAAAGCGAGGACTTACTGATGCCAACCGTCTTGGTGACAGGGGCAGGGGCAGGGATTGGGCGGGCAACAGCCCTCTATTTTCAACAACAGGGGTGGAATGTAGTAGCGGGGGTACGCCGTCCTGAGAGTGCCACAGGGTTTGAGGGCTTAGACCATTGTCTCTGTCTGCCGTTGGATGTGAATGTACAGGACACCATCGATCGGGCAATCGCACAAACTATGGATTACTTTGGCGGGCTAGATGTGTTAGTGAACAACGCCGGCTTTGGCACATTTGGCGCCTTTGAGTACTCTACAGAAGAACAGATACTACAGCAGTTTCAGACCAATGTCTTTGGTGTGATGCGCATGACCCGATCGGTGTTACCCCACTTCCGCGCTAAAAGGCAGGGCATGATTATCAACATCTCTTCCGTTGGTGGTCGTCTTGCTTTTCCTCTCTATAGTCTTTATCATGCCACTAAATTTGCCATAGAAGGTTTTAGCGAATCTTTGCAGTACGAACTGGCTCCCTTTCACATCCAAGTCAAACTGATTGAACCAGGAGCAATGAAAACCGACTTCTTTCAACGATCGCAAGTGGTTCTGCAACACCCCACTCTCCACAGCTACGACGACTATCAAAGCAAAGTATGGCAAAAACTGCAGGCTATAGAAGCAAATGCCCCCTCCCCTGACCTAGTGGCAAAAGTCATCTGGCAAGCGGCAAACGACAAAACCGATCGATTACGTTACAGTGTCGGCGATCAAGTCCCCCTTCTGTTATTCCTGAATCGACTAATCCCCCACAGTTGGCTGCGGTCAATGATCAAAAGCACCTTTTAGCCTGGGGCGGGCAAGCCCATTAAAACCAACCCTTCGTGGCGATAGCGTGGCGCACCTTATCGATCACCTCTGGCAGGGGAATAGCCCCCAACTCCCCCTGTTGCCGCGTGCGAATGCTCAACGAGCCGGATTCCACCTCCTTATTACCAGCGATCGCCATCACAGGAATCTTCTCCAATTCCGCCTTGCGAATCTGTTTTGCCATTCTTTCCCCCGATCGATCGAGTTGTACCCTAATTCCTGCCTGCTTCATCTTTTGCTCCACTTCCGTCAGATAGGGAATTTGCTCATCGGAAACGGCAATCAGCCGCACTTGCACAGGCGCTAGCCAGAGGGGGAAATCCCCCGCATAGTTTTCCACCAACACCCCAAAGAACCGTTCCAGGGAGCCAAACAGAGCACGGTGAATCATAATCGGACGCTTGCGCAAACCATCCTCTGCCACATACTCCAAGTCAAACCGTTCTGGCAAATTAAAATCAACCTGGATCGTAGAACACTGCCACTTCCGACCGATCGCGTCTTCAATTTTTATATCAATCTTGGGTCCGTAGAAAGCACCCCCTCCCTCATCCACCTTGTACTGCCAACCTTTTTGTTGCAACGCCTGCCGCAACGCCCCTGTTGCCTTCTCCCAAATGGCATCCTCCCCCACATACTTCTCAGGTCTGGTAGAGAGATTCACCTCATATTCAGCAAAGCCAAAGGTAGACAGCAAGTCTTCCGCCAGATTTAACACCCCCAAAATCTCACTGGCAATTTGGTCTTCCGTACAAAAGATATGGGCATCATCCTGGGTGAAGCCCCGCACCCGCATCAGACCGTGCATCGTCCCCGATCGTTCATAGCGATAGACTGTCCCCAACTCCGCATAGCGAATCGGCAGCTCCCTGTAGGAATGCAGACTATCCTTGTAGATGAGAATGTGGAAAGGGCAATTCATCGGTTTTAACTGATAAGCCTGCTCTTCCACCTCCATCGTGTCAAACATACTGTCACGGTAGAAGTCATTGTGCCCCGAAGTCTTCCACAGCTCCAAATTAGCAATGTGGGGAGTAGTCACCAACTCATAGCCCGCCTGCAGGTGTAATTCTTTCCAAAAATCCTCGATCGTTTTGCGCATCAACGCTCCCCTGGGATGCCAGAAGACCAGACCACCCCCCGCCTCCTCTTGGATACTAAACAACTGCAAATCCTTGCCAATTTTGCGGTGGTCCCTCCGCTTCGCCTCCTCTAGTTGGTGTTTGTAAGCCTCCAGTTGTTCCTTCCTCTCCCATGCCGTACCATAGATACGCTGCAGCATGGCATTTTTTTCATCCCCCCGCCAGTAAGCCCCCGCAATACTCTCCAACTCAAAAGCCTCAGGGTCAATCTCCCCCGTCCTCTCCAAGTGGGGACCGGCACATAAATCCCACCAGGGGTTCTGGTCTTTCTCCGGGTCACCCAAAAAATAACGCGTGATTACCGCTCCTGGGGGAATAGCATCCAACAATTCCAACTTGTAAGGCTCATTTAACTTGTTAATCTCTGCCCTGATCACCTCCCGATCGATTTCCTGCCGCACCACCGGCAGATTTGCCTTGATAATCTTCTTCATTTCCTTCTCGATCTTTTTCAGGTCTTGGGGCGTGAAGGGTTCCTTGCGGTCAAAGTCATAGTAAAACCCAGTCTCCGTCGCCGGTCCAATGGTCACCTTGGCATCGGGAAAGAGCTTCTGTACCGCCATCGCCATCACGTGGGAACAGGTATGACGAATACGATGCAAACGATCGGGGTCAGCACTCTTGAGAATATCACTAGGTTTGACTGCAGATTGCACCATAGTTACTGCTAGAGACCAGGTCAGACCTATCTTAGCCTAAGTTGCCATTGATTTTGTCCTACTTCCCCAGAGGGAGAAAAATTTTCAGCAACAATTCCGCCCGTCCATCTGCTAGATTAAAGGACATTAACAATTGTTTATATTAGGCAGTTATAGGAAAAAGCTATATGAATTTACTGGTCGTGGGTGCAACGGGCACATTGGGCAGGCAGGTCGTTCGCTATGCCCTCGATCAGGGGTTACAGGTGAAATGCCTAGTGCGTAATCCCAAACGGGCGACATTTTTGCGGGAATGGGGCGCCGAATTAGTAGTAGGTGACTTGACCAAGCAAGAAACGATTGAGGCTGCCCTTAGAGGTGTGACCCATGTAGTAGATGCCGCCACTACTCGCCCCACCGACAGCTTGCGCATCAAAGAAGTGGACTGGCAGGGCAAAGTTCATCTTATCCAGGCAGTGGAGAAAGCAGAGATCAGTAAATTCGTCTTTTTTTCCATTCTCCATGCCGAGAAGTATCGCCAGGTGCCCCTTATGGAAATTAAATACTGCACTGAGCAGTTCCTTGCCCAGACCCAGCTAGATTACACCATTCTCAAGCCCTGTGGCTTCATGCAAGGTTTGATAGGGCAATACGCCATTCCCATTCTAGAAGGACAGACCATTTGGATTACAGGGGAATCCTGCCCCATTGCCTACATGAACACCCAGGATGTAGCGAAATTTGCCGTCAAGGCCCTGTCTATCCCTGCAACCAAGCGCCAGAGCTATGCTCTTGCCGGGGTAAAAGCCTGGTCTCCCAGTGAAATCGTTGCCCTCTGTGAAAAACTGTCGGGGAAAACTGCCCGCACAGCGGGAATGCCCCTTGGTCTTTTGCGGTTTGTACGTAATGTCGCCCTTGCCTTTGAGTGGACTTGGAGCGTGGCTGAGCGCATGGCATTTGTAGAAGTGATGGCAGGAGGAATCCCCATCGATGCCCCCATGGCAGAAACCTGTGCCCTGTTTCAAATCCCCGCCAGTGAAATCACCACCCTAGAAGACTACCTACAGGACTACTTCTCCCGCATTCTGCGCAAACTACGGGAACTACAGTACAAAGACCCCAAAATCAAGACCCCCTTCTAGCCCTATTTCCCCCCCCAGAAAGACCCAGCCAGGCATTAACTGTAGTACTATTTACTTAGTTATTAACAAAACTTCACACTCACAGGAGGAAGGACTATGCAAAACAGTGAACCCAAATTTGGCTTCAACACCTTCGCAGAAACTTGGAATGGTCGCTTGGCTATGCTTGGTTTTGTAATTGGTTTAGCCACCGAGTTCCTGACTGGTCAAGGCATTTTGTCCCAATTGGGCTTGATGTAATTGCAGTGTAGAGATAGCGCCCCCATCAGGGGGCAATTTTTTGTCTACAGACCACCTGCTTGGGCTAGACCCAAAATCATTCCAATTCCGAGGATGTGACCAAAGCTAGCTGTTGCCAACAATTCTGCTGTACCAAAGCCCGTAAACATAGCAGGTAGCGGGAAAGGAAGGGCAGGACTCAATCCCTTTTGTTGGATGGCATAGCGCCCGATCGCTACAGCAAACAGATTGCAAGTAATCATTATTAAAGCCACCTTAAAATTCCAAGTGGTGGTGGCGGGCACACCCAAACTCATAATATAGTTAAACATGATTGTGCTCCTACTCTAAACTTCTTTGAAATAGCAATAAAACAACAGCTGCAAGACAATTAGCCTTGCAAATTCCGTCACATTTATTTTTACAGACGGGGATTACTCCCATCATTTCCATTAACAAGAATTAACAGACGGGGAAAAGCTAACGCTGGGGGGAGAGGGACTGCAAAATCCGATCGAATGTCCCACCCTCTTGGAAGAACTCCGACTGTGCTTTTGTCCACCCCCCCAAGTCTTGGACGGTGAAAAGACGATGGGTAGGAGCAAACTGAGACTGAAACTCTTGACTAACGGCGGGGTCAACAGGGCGAAAGCCGATCTTGGCAAATTCCCGTTGGGCGGTGGGACTGTAGAGATAGCGCACGAATGCCTCTGCTACAGCACGATTGCCATGGCGATCGACGTTGCGATCGATGACCACCACAGGCTGTTCTATAGCAAAGTTGACGGGGGGCACGAAAAAATCCATCTTTTGTCCCCTTTGTTGAGCAAGGATGAGTTCATGTTCGTAGTTGAGGAGGACATCCCCCTGCTGGCGTTTGGTGAATATATCGGTGGCTTCGCGGGCAGTTCTGGGCAGGATAGGGGCATTTTTGTAAACTTGTGCCACGTAGTCAAGGGAATTACTGACCGCTAGCAGACTGAGGAAATTCCACTTCGCTACCCCCGAAGTTTTGGGATTGGCAGTGATGACTTTGACCCCGGGGCGAGCTAAATCTGCCCAATCTTTGATGCCCTTGGGATTTTGCGGGCGGACAGCTAAGGCAACCACCGATCGGGTGACGCTAGAGTTATGGGGGAACTTTGTCTCCCAGCCAGGTTTGACCAGACCCGCTTTTTGCAGATTGTAGGTATCAATGGGAATTGCCAGATAAGCCACATCCCCTGGCAGTCCGTCGATGAGCGCCCTTGTCTGGGTCCCCGATGCCCCATAGCTCTGGTAGATGTGCACGCGCTGTCCCGTTGTCCGTTGCCATTCCTGCTCAAACTGGGGAATAATTTGTTTAAGGGCGAGGGCAGGGCTACTAAAGGAAACGATCGTCAGTTCCAGGGTTTTAGGACCGCTACAACTAGTTAAGATCGATGCCCACAGTAGTAATCCCAGCAACCATCGCCCCATGTCCTGTTTCCCTTTGGCTTGACAGACAGCAAGTTTTTTAGTATTCCATAAATTCATGTATTTGTATAGCAAAGTTGGGGAGAGGAGGATCACAGCGCCAGCGGTTTTTATGGTGCTCTATTTGCTGTTGATGCTTTTCTTACCCATCCTTACTCTGTTTGCCACAGGTTTTAGTTTGCCCCCCGATCGGTTCTGGTCAATTGCCACTAGTAATCTAGCCTGGGCGACCTACGGTATCACCATCAGTTTGGCATTGGGGTCGGCGGTGTGCAATGGGGTGTTTGGGACCTTGGTGGCGTGGGTGTTAGTGCGCTATGATTTTCCTGGCAAAAAGCTAATTGATGCCTCCATTGATATTCCCTTTGCCTTGCCGACGGCGGTGGCGGGGGTAGTTTTAACAACTGTCTACAGTGAAAATGGTATTTTGGGTCGTCTGTTTGCCCCTGGTTCTCCCCTAGGCAGTTTGTGGGGGGAAGAAGGTTTGCGCCTTGCCTTTGCCCGCCCGGGGGTCTTTATTGCTATGACTTTTGTCAGTCTGCCCTTTGTCATTCGCACGGTCCAACCTGTGTTGGAAGACATGGAAAAAGAAGTAGAAGAGGCGGCTTGGTGTTTGGGGGCATCTCCTGCTACTACTTTCTGGTATGTGATTTTTCCGCCCCTCATACCCTCGATTTTGACTGGTGTAGCTTTGGCTTTTTCCCGCGCGGTGGGGGAATTTGGTTCCGTCGTTATCATTGCTGCCAACTTGCCCTTTGATGACATGGTCAGTTCTGTTTTAATCTTCCAACGCCTGGAACAATTTGATTACCCTGGTGCCACAGTGATTGGAATTATGATGCTATTTCTATCGGTGGCATTGCTGTTTGTGATCAACCTATTGCAAAATTGGAGCAGTAAGAGTGGTTAAAGGGAAGAAAATATCGATCGAGTTCCTGCTCATTACTATTGCCCTGTTATTTTTGGGAGCGATGATTTATATGCCTCTGTTGGCTCTATTGGCAGAAGTGGTGCAGGGGGGGTGGGATGTCATAGTAAAAACTTGGCACGATCGTAATTTTCAGAGTGCGGTGCTATTAACTATTTTGACGGCGGGCATTGCTGTGCCTTTGAATACGATATTTGGCTTATGTACGGCGTGGGTATTGGTGCGGCAGCGTTTTCCGGGGCGTGCTCTCGTTATGACTATTTTAGATTTGCCTTTTTCCATCTCCCCTGTGGTAGTGGGTTTGATGCTAGTTTTACTCTATGGCAAACATGGTTGGCTGGGACAGATATTTGATCGCTTTAATATCCCGATCGTTTTTAATTTACCAGGCATGGTGTTGGCGACAATTTTTGTCTCTTTGCCCTTTGTGGCGCGGGAAGTGATGCCCATTTTAGAAGAAGTGGGGACAGCAGAAGAGGAAGCAGCAAAAACTTTAGGGGCATCGGGTTGGCAGACCTTTTGGTTAGTAACCGTACCCAATATCAAGTGGGGGATTCTCTACGGCGTGCTTCTAACTAATGCGCGGGCGATGGGGGAATTTGGGGCAGTTTCTGTCCTCTCAGGTAACATTTTGGGCAAGACACAAACCCTACCCCTCTTCATTGAAGAAGTCTACACTAATTACCAAACGGGGGAGGCATTTGCTGCTTCCTTGGTGTTAGCTATGCTGGCACTGGTTACCCTAGTATTAAAGGAATGGCTCAGCCAGAAGACGGGTAGTGGGCACAGAAGGATACACTGATGGAACAGGAGTTAGGCATTTCCGTTAAGAATGTCTCCAAACGATTTGGCGATTTTGTCGCTGTCGATCGGGTGAATTTGGAAATCAAAGCCGGGGGATTAGCAGCATTACTAGGTCCTTCGGGGTCCGGCAAATCCACTTTGTTGCGCTTAATTGCAGGCTTAGAACTACCCGATGAGGGGCAGATTTTATTGACAGGCAAAGACAGTACCTACGAACAAGTGCAAGACCGCAATATTGGCTTTGTCTTTCAACATTACGCCCTCTTCAAACACATGACAGTGCGAGAAAATATTGGCTTTGGTCTGCGCATCCGCCGTGTTCCCCACAAACAAATAAAAGCCAGGGTGGATGACCTCCTAGAACTAGTACAACTGCGAGGATTGGGCGATCGGTATCCCCATCAACTGTCAGGGGGACAACGCCAGCGAGTAGCCCTTGCCCGCGCTTTAGCCGTAGAACCGAAAATTCTCTTGTTGGATGAACCTTTTAGCGCCTTGGACGCCCAGGTGAGAAAGGATTTGCGTCAATGGTTGCGGCGTTTACATGAAGAAGTGCACGTCACTACTGTCTTTGTCACCCATGACCAAGAGGAAGCCATGGAAATTGCCGACCATATCGTGGTGATGAACAAGGGCAAAATTGAACAAGAAGGCACCCCTGCCCAAATCTATGACCATCCTGCCACTCCCTTTGTCATGCAATTTATCGGTCCTGTCAACGTCATGCACAGACAAAAAGAACAGGTGTTTATCCGTCCCCAAGATGTAGTCGTCACTCTGTCTCCCCCCACGGAACCAGGCACATTTACTGATCGGGCAAGGGTAAAACGCATCATCAATTTGGGTTGGGAAGTACAGGTAGAGCTATCCCTAGATGACGGACAGAGTTTGATGGCACACCTATCGCGGGAACAGTTTGCTGATTTAGCTTTGACAGTAGGACAAGTGGTTTATACTACCTCTAAAGATGAACGTTCTTTCCCTTTAGATTATGTCATTTGATTGGTTATGGTCGTTGCTAATCCTCCCTGCTGTCGCTTTGATTGTGTGGGGGGCAGAAACCTTTGCCCATCATATCGGTAAGGTGTCCCTGGGTTTGGGGCTAAGTAGCTTTGCCCTCGCTTTGCTCTTGGCGGGGGCAGAACCAGAGGAGTTAGCTACAGCTATTGCTGCTACTTGGAGAGAAGTGCCTGCCATTGCTTTGGGAGATGCGATCGGGGCTAACATTGCCATTTGTCTGGTGGCTTTGGGAGTGGGCGCTATCTTTACCCCTTTGCCCTTTAGCAAAAAAGTCTGGTTATACGGTCTGTTGGGTTTGCCTGTGAGCACGATCGGCGTTTTGGCGATTTGGGATGGCTTGGTAACGCGCTTGGAAGGTGTCTTATTGGTACTTTTGTATGTTTTGTACGTGGGTTTGATTTGGTGGCAGGAGAAAGAACCGCCCGCTTTGGGGGAGATAGAAGAGTTTTTGGAAGCAGAGGCAGAAATACAAGAGCAGAAAGGACAATTAGCAGTAGGTAAAGAGTTGCTCTATGTATTTTGGGGGCTGGTGGGAATGACGATCGGGTCTATTTTGTTAGTGGAAGGGGTGAGGAGGATTGCCCCTGTAGAGGCAACACAAACTCTCGTGTCCCTCAGTTTAGTGGGATTTGCCACTGCCTTTGAATTGGTAGTTCTCTGTTGGTCAGCCGCCCGCAAAGGAGCGACAGATGTGGTCATTGCTGGTGTAGTGGGGTCTTTTGCCTACAACATGACCATGACCGTCGGTTTAGCTGCCCTCCTGCGCCCCCTGCAGATAGAAGAGGGAACTTTGTTACATCGTCCGTCTATAATCATGCTAGCGGCTTTGGGTTTAGCACTCTTACTGGCAGTGCGGACAGGGAAAATCGATCGCGGCGGTGGTTTTATTTTGTTAGCCAGCTACCCCCTATTTCTTGCCAGTTTGTTTTTGCCAAGGCTATCATAGAAAAAAAGGGAGAACAAGTAGGTGCAAACGGTAGCATTCTTGGGCATGGGGGTCATGGGCAGCGCAATGGCAGCTAATCTTGCCCAGGGGGGCTATCGCGTGTATGTGTGGAATCGCACTCCCCAACGGGCGGCAATCAAACGGGCTACCGAGCGGGGGGCAATCTGGTGTGACTCCATCGCGGCGGCGGTGCACAAGGCAGAGGTGGTGTTTATCTGTGTGGGGGAGGGGGCAGATGTAGAACAGGTCTTGTTTCCCCATGTGGTAGACCATCTTTCCGCCGGTAGCGTAGTGGTGGACTGTAGTACGATCGGTGTCCCGGCTGCCCAGAAGATCGGCGCGGAGTTAGCTAGCTATGACTTGGACTTTTGCGATGCACCTGTGTCGGGGGGAGATATTGGGGCACAGAGGGGTACATTGACGTTTATGGTGGGAGGTAAGCCAGAGACCTACGAGCGTATTCTCCCTCTCCTGCAGATGATGGGCAAAAATATTTTTTACTGTGGGGCAGTGGGGGCAGGGCAAGCTGTAAAACTCTGCAATCAAGTCCTCGTTTCCCACTATATGATGGGCATTTGTGAAGCCATGACTTTAGCGCAAAAACTCCATATTCCCCCCGCCCTCGTAGTAGAGGTGTGTGGCAGCGGGGCAGCGGCGTCCTGGGCATTGAGCAACTTGGGCATGAAGGTAGCGACGGGGGATTTTGCCCCTGGCTTTATGATTAAACATATGCTCAAGGATTTACACCTCGTGGCAGAGGCAAAGGGGGACTTGCATTTACCTGGCACAGATTTAGTTACAACCCTGTTTGAGCACGTCTATCATCTGGCGGAGGGGGCGGAGCAGGGGACACAGGCATTGGTGCGGTTTTATGGAAAGTAATCGCCGGGGTATACAGATTGCCACTATCAATGGGATTCCTGTCCTCGTTGACCTCAGTTGGCTACTGATTGTTTTATTCCTTACCCTGGGCTTGGGCAATTTCTACAGGGAGTCCTTACTCCAGTGGGGATGGCTGATTGGCTGGGCGGTCAGTTTGTTTTACTTTACCTCGATTTTGTTGCACGAATTAGCCCACAGTTTAGTGGCACAACGATCGGGAATTAAAGTGAATTTTGTTGTTTTGCATTTCTTCGGCGGTCTCTCCTCTTTGGCGCAGGAACCCCGAACTCCCCTTATAGAAGCTCTCGTCGCAGGGGCGGGACCTCTGACGAATTTTATCCTATCCCTTATTGGTCTCGGTGCTGTCTATGCCCTAGTGGGGGACAATTTCCCCTATCCCATCACTAAGGAGTGGATCAAAAAACTCCTAGATAGTCACAGCTACTTCCTTATCTCCCTAGCGATCGTGCTCTATCACGTGGCAAGTTTGAATATGTTTGTTGCCATTATCAATATCTTTCCTGGCTTACCTTTGGATGGCGGCAGACTGTTGCGGGCGCTGTTGTGGTGGCTCTATCGCAGTAAATATCAAGCTACGGTTACTGCTGCCCGATCGGGGCAATTTCTAGGTTGGATAATCATAATCTATGGCGCATTGCTACTATTTTTGCTTGATAGTGTTGCTGGTCTCCTCCTGTTCTTTGTGGGTTGGATGTTTGTTTCAGAGGCAACGCAAACTCTTCGCCTGACGGAATTACAATTTGCCCTCACTAAAACTACCGCAGAAGTGACAATGACCAGGGATTTCCGCTTGGTGGATGGCAGGACTACCTTGAGGGAATTTGCGGATAATTATCTCCTCAAGGAACAATCTAATGTGAAGCCCCTTTATTTCGCTACCACTGATGGCAGGGACAAGGGCTGGATCGATCAACAAAAACTTGGTCAAATTCCTAACGAGCGGTGGGCGCAGGTGACAGTAGAAAGCATCACTGTTCCCCTCAAGCGCCTTGACACGGTAAGTTTGGATACACCCCTTACCCAGATCATCCATATTTTAGAGAGCAATAAATTGCGGTGGGTGGCAGTTTTATCGCCAGTAGGGTCAGTAGCGGGGGTAATCGATCGGGGGGATATTTTACGCGCCCTGGGGAAAGTAATGCGTTGGAATTTAGGGGAAAATTTTATTCAGCAAGTGAAACTAGAAGGTGTTTTTCCTGCGGTTTTACCCCTAGGGGAAATTAGTGCCCAAATCCAGGATAACAATAATTAATCGCTCCGCTGCCAGGTGCGCCACTGCCAATAAACTAGACCCATGACGATCACCAAAAGCACGATCGTGAGGGCGCCGCCATAGCCAAAGTCAAAGAAACTAAATGCCTGCTCATAGATGTAATAGACGAGGATATTAGTACTATTTAATGGTCCACCCCCTGTGAGGACATACACCTGTTCAAAACTGCGAAAGGTAAAAATAGTAGTGGCAATAATGACAAAAATTGTCGTTGGACGCAGCCCAGGCAAAGTAATATAGCGAAACAACTGCCAATTATTAGCGCCATCCAGGCGAGCTGCTTCATAAAGGGTAGGGGAAATTGCCTGTAAGCCTGCCAGGAAAACCACCATATTAAACCCCAATTGTTTCCAAATACTCAACAGGATTAATGCCACCATTGCCCAGTGGGGGTCACCCAGCCAATTGACATTGCCCCAAAATCCCTGGGGTTGCAACAACCACCGCCAGCCCAATCCCGCTGCCACCATCGAGACCACCGCCGGCAAAAAATAGAGCGTCCGCAATAGTCCCCGCCCTGGAATCGCCTGGTCCAAGCCCACCGCTAACGCCAAGGGGATGATCACACTGGGAATCACCGTCGCCACTGTGAAGTAGACTGTGTTAGCCAAAACTTGCCAAAAATCAGGGTCGGCGAGCAAGTTCAGGTAGTGCCGTAACCCCACCCAACTGATACCCGATCGAGTCAAATGTCCTGTGGTGACACTGAGAAATAAGACATACAAGATGGGTAGAAAGACAAAAATGGACAACAGCAATAGAGCAGGAAAGAGAAATACCCACGGTAAGAGGGAGAAGCGCTGGGCAATTTTAGCAGTCATAACAGTAAAGTGAGAACTTTACTTATTATGGTGGGGGCACCAGAGTCTGCATCAAGCGTTGAATCCGATCGGTAATTGTTTGCCAATTCTGCTGCTGCACCAGAGGAGGAGGAAATAAGTCAGTGGCAAGACCGACAGCCAGGGCACCCGCCTGCAGAAAAGCTTGGGCATTTTCCAGTGTCACTCCCCCCGTAGGGATGAGGGGAATATGGGGGAAAACAGGCTGCAATGCCTTGATATAACTGACCCCCCCCAAATTAGCGACGGGAAAAACCTTCACTGCCGTTGCTCCCCGCTGCCAGGCGGTAAAAATCTCTGTAGGGGTAGTAGCTCCTGCCACGATCGGGACTCCCTCCTCTTGGGCGGCGGCAATAACCTCTATTGTATGCACAGGGGAAAACAAAAAGCGACTCCCCCACCGCACTGCCTCCTTGACCATTGCCCCCGTTGTCAGTGTTCCCGCCCCCAACACCAAATCAGGGAAATCCTGCCCTAGCTGCTCTAGCACCCACTCCACCTGGGGGGTCTGCCAACTGATTTCTACCAAAACAATACCTCCCTCCCTGGCACACCGCGCACAGTGAATTGCCCAAGAGGGAGTAGGAGTACGAATGACCGCCACAACGGGCGATCGGTGCAGGAGAGAAAGAAAATCAGACAATTTCCGCTGGTTGCCACTGCAGAACGACGTCAGCACTGACTGCCCGTAACTCCTCACAACAGATTGTGTCGCTGGGGAGAGCAGTCACATCTGCATGGATTTCTACAACAGAACCAAAGGGAGCATCAAATACAATACATTGATTAGGGAAAACAGTCCGCTCAAAGTAGGCACGAGCATCGCTAATCCGCAGAACCTGGGGGTGACTTGCCAGATTACGATAGGTGCAGGGTACTAAGCTGTTCATAGTGTAGGAGGCTTGCTATAAGTATAAATCTACAGGAAAGCGGAGCCAACGATCGGTATAATGTAACACTCTTTTAAGAAATTTGCGGATTTATTTCCTTAGACGGATTTGCCTGACCAGTTCCTTGAAACTATCGCGGCGGAGATAGGGGTAATCACTCACCCACAGGCGCAGGCGGGGGATATAGGCATCGCTGGTAAAGCGGCTTAGACGTTCAAAGTTGCGATCGGCGGCAAAAATAATCAGACAGATGTCTTCTCCTGGCTCAATGCGTTTGTAAGCTCGCTGCATAGGCGATCGGTAGGTAAGTACTATATCAGTGTCGTCGTCCCCTAGCTCCAGATTGATAAAACTTTCTGTGGCGTAGCTGACATCCAACCGTCCCCGTTCATCCACCTTTTCCTGTTTTGTTGCTACTTCTTCCGAAAGATAGCAGTCATCAATGACGGCATACCAGAGGGCAGCGTAGGGGTACTTGCGCAGTTGGCTATTGCGGCGCATGGCAGAGGGGACAGGACCCAGCAACCAGTAGAAGGCTCCCACCGCCCCCATGATAAACACCACCAGTTCCCAGGCAGTATTTACTACCCGAAAATGCAGCACCCAGGCGATCGTGGCAATTGCCCCTGAGACCATGATACGGCGAAACAAATCCTGTCCCGTACCCCAGTAATACTCGTACTGTTCCTTAGTGGGAATGAGGGGGAGTAGCTCATTTAACTGCTGACGGCTCAAGGGTAAAAGCATGACCCATAGTAAAGTCTCTTGAGCTAATTATGGCATTTTTCCCATCAGCTAGGATTGGTATAGGTAGCAGTGGGGGGGGTTTTTATGGTGACAGACAGAGAATTTATGCCTTTGCCTGCCGATGGCTATCATTTAACTTGGCTGTTGTTTTTGATGGAGAGACCTCTGGTAACCGCTGCTCCCCCGACTGTGCCTTTTTTTAGTAGAGATAGATTGGTGGTATTCCCACTGGTTATATTGAGGGTGCCCCTAGAAATTCTATCCCCAGGAAATACAGTGTCAGATTTGCCAATAGCTATTTGCATCCCCATCAATTCAAGCGATCGGGAGACTGTTTAGAAGGAGAAAGTGTCCCAGATAGAGTTGAGGTTGGTAGAGACAATCACATTGCCTGCTTCCACAGCCGTACTGGTACTGCCATAAGTCACGATTGGTTAACCCATAGAGAGCTTTAGGATTATGCCCCCTGCTAGCAGCTCCCAGCGTTGCATAGCTTGCCACCTGACTTTACAGTCATGTTAGCTGACGGTCTTAGCAAATCCCAAGGGAAAAATCAAGAATGGCCACTTAGCAAAGAAGCTGCAGCAATACAGCAGGATGCCTCTAGTAAAACAGTAACACCAATTGCCCCCACAATATCTGTTGTGCCAAAAGTAGCGATGATAAAAAACACCCAAAGCATTATTGCTATGTTTATAAGGGTTAGATTACCGTTTTCTAGAACTTTTTTTACCCTAGTTCTGCCTTTCAACACTATTGCTTGTTTTGGTAGTTTATTTGCTGTTGCAGTTGATGTAAGTAGGTAGCAAATGGGGAAATAAAAGTTTTATCTCTATTTTCAAGACTGTTGGAAAATCATCAATAGTTTGAAGCTCTCTTATTTCTGATGAATCCCGATCGCGGGACTGAAATTTCTGGAGAACCGTCACCAATAAAAAAGCCCCCCGATCGGGGAGCTGTGTTAAATAACTTTGTCAGTTCTGGCTATCAACCGAAGGCGGTAGCAGTAGAAGCAATCACAAAGGCAGCGTAGGTGAAGATATAACCCACCGAGAAGTGAGCCAACCCTACTAGACGAGCTTGCACGATCGATAGTGCTACGGGCTTATCCTTCCATTGCACCAGATTAGCCAAAGGCGTGCGTTGGTGTGCCCATACCAGCGTCTCGATCAGCTCTTGCCAGTAACCGCGCCAAGAGATGAGGAACATAAACCCAGTTGCCCACACCAGGTGACCAAACAGGAACATCCACGCCCACACGGAGATGTTGTTCATACCGTAGGGGTTGTAACCGTTGATCAACTGGGAAGAGTTCAACCACAGGTAGTCCCGCAACCAACCCATCAGGTAGGTGGAAGACTCGTTAAACTGGGCTACGTTGCCTTGCCATACCGCCAGGTGCTTCCAGTGGAAGTAGAAGGTCACCCAACCGATCGTGTTGAGCATCCAGAACATTGCCAGATAGAAAGCATCCCAAGCGGAGATGTCGCAAGTACCACCCCGACCAGGACCATCACAGGGGAAGCTATAACCAAAGTCCTTCTTATCGGGCATCAACTTGGAACCGCGAGCATCCAGCGCACCCTTCACCAGAATCAAAGTAGTGGTGTGCAGACCCAGAGCGATCGCGTGGTGTACCAAGAAGTCACCAGGACCGATGGTCAAGAACAGAGAGTTGTTACCTGCATTGATAGCTTGCAACCAGCCAGGCAGCCACACATTGCCGTGATTGGGCCAAGCAGTAGTAGCAATATCAGTGGGGTTAGACAGCAACACATCGAAACCATAGAGGGCTTTACCATGCGCTGCTTGAATCCACTGGGCAAACACAGGCTCGATGAGAATTTGCTTTTCAGGCGTACCGAAGGCAACCATCACATCATTGTGGACATACAAGCCCAGGGTATGGAAGCCCAAGAACAGGGATACCCAGGACAAGTGGGAGATAATTGCCTCCTTATGATCCAGTACCCGTGCCAACACATTATTCTTGTTGGTTTCGGGGTCATAGTCACGAATCAGGAAAATCGCACCGTGGGCAAAAGCACCGACCATTAAGAAGCCGGCAATGTATTGGTGGTGGGTGTAGAGAGCTGCCATCGTGGTGTAGTCCTTAGCCAAGAAGGCATAGGGAGGCAGAGAGTACATATGCTGCGCTACCAGAGAGGTAACTACACCCAAGCAAGCCAAGTGCCAGCCCAACTGGAAGTGCAGAGAATTGTTATAGGTATCGTAGATACCCTTGTGACCATCGCCAAGCAGACCACCAAAGGGAGTGCCTTCCGGAGGACGGTGAGCAGCGAGAATTTCCCGCATACTGTGACCAATCCCGAAGTTAGTGCGGTACATATGACCAGCAATGATAAACAGCACCGCGATCGCCAAGTGGTGGTGCGCAATGTCAGTCAGCCACAGGGACTCCGTTTGCGGATGGAAGCCACCCAGGAAAGTCAAGATAGCAGTACCAGCACCTTGGGCAGTACCAAAGACATGGTTAGCCGTATCAGGATTTTGGGCATAGACACCCCAGTTACCCGTAAAGAAGGGCAACAGACCAGCAGGGTGGGGCTTAACGCTCAAGAAATTATCCCAACCGACATGAACACCACGAGACTCCGGAATTGCTACGTGTACCAAGTGCCCAGTCCAAGCCAGGGAGCTAACCCCAAACAGACCAGCCAGGTGGTGATTCAGACGGGACTCTGCATTCTTAAACCAAGCCAAGCTAGGACGGAAGCTAGGTTGCAAGTGTAGCCAGCCCGCAAACAGCATCACACCCGCCAACAACAGTAGGAAAATAGCTCCTTGATAAAGGTCAGCGTTTGTGTGCATCCCGATCGTGTACCACCACTGGTAAACCCCAGAGTAGGAAATATCTACGGGATAGCTAGCACCAGCTTGGGTATAAGCCTCCACAGCAGCCTTACCAAATTGGGGGTCCCAAATGGCATGGGCGATCGGTTGTACATTGAGGGGGTCTTTTACCCACTGCTCAAAGTTACCTTGCCAAGCTACGTGGAACAGGTTACCCGACACCCACAGGAAGATAATCGCCAAATGACCGAAGTGGGAAGCAAAAATCTTCTGATAGAGACCCTCTTCCGTCACGCCGTCATGGCTTTCAAAATCATTGGCAGTTGCCAAGGCATACCAGATACGCCGCGTAGTGGGGTCTTGGGCGAGCGCCTGGCTAAATTTCGGGAACTTCGTCGCCATTTCTCTTCTCCTTCAATTATCCAAGTGCCCCAAAGCGTGCCAAGAAGAATGCCCAAGTCGTGGCAATTCCTCCCAACAGATAGTGAGCTAAGCCCACAGCCCGCCCTTGCACGATACTCAAAGCACGGGGCTGAATTGCAGGCGCGAATCTGAGCTTGTTATGTGCCCACACGATCGATTCAATCAACTCTTGCCAGTAGCCACGACCACTGAACAGGAACATCAAGCTAAACGCCCAGACAAAGTGAGCACCCAAGAAAATCAAACCATAGGCAGACAGAGCCGAACCATAGGATTGAATAACTTGGGAAGCCTGTGCCCACAGGAAGTCCCGCAACCAGCCATTGATCGTGATCGCACTTTGGGCAAAGTTACCAGCCGTAATGTGGTTGACTACCCCATCGCTAACCGTACCGAAAATGTCGGACTGCATCTTCCAGGAGAAGTGGAAAATGACGATGGAGATAGAGTTGTACATCCAGAACAGACCTAAGAACACATGGTCCCAAGCCGATACTTGGCAGGTACCACCGCGACCAGGTCCATCGCAGGGGAAGCGGAAGCCCAGATCAGCCTTGTCAGGAATGAGGCGAGAGTTACGGGCAAACAGCACACCCTTGAGGAGAATCAAAACTGTAACGTGGATTGTGAAGGCGTGGATGTGGTGCACCATAAAGTCTGCCGTACCCAGGGGCATAGGAGCCATTGCCACCTTACCGCCCACTGCCAGAACATCACCGCCAAACACAGGGCTAACAGAGTTGCTCACCCAAGGAGCAGAGTTAGCAATAAAGTTGGTGTGAATATTCTGAATCCACTGCGCAAAAATAGGCTGCAACTGGATAGCCGTATCCGAGAACATATCCTGGGGACGACCAAATGCCCGCATCGTGTCGTTATGGACATACAGACCAAAGCTGTGGAAGCCCAGGAAAATACACACCCAGTTCAAGTGGGAAATAATCGCATCACGGTGCCGCAACATCCGATCGAGGACGTTGTCATAGGTCAACTCAGGGTCATAATCCCGCACCAGGTAGATAGCCGCGTGCGCCGCTGCCCCACAGATCAAGAAGCCCCCAATCCACATATGGTGAGTGAACAGGGAAATCTGGGTGGAGTAATCCACAGCGATGTAGGGATAAGCGGGCATAGCGTACATATGGTGGGCAACAATGATGGACAGAGAACCCATCAGCGCCAAATTCACCGCCAATTGCGCGTGCCAGGAACTGGTGAGAATCTCATACAAGCCCTTGTGACCATTGCCACCAATGAGGAGGGGGTCCTTGTGTGCTTCTAGGATTTCCTTCATGCTGTGACCGATCCCCCAGTTAGTGCGGTACATATGCCCCGCAATGATAAACAGGGTAGCGATCGCCAGGTGGTGGTGAGCTTGGTCTGTCAGCCAAAGAGCACCCGTTTGGGGGTTCAAACCACCCTTGAAGGTCAAAAACTCACTGTAGGCAGACCAGTTACCAGTGAAGAAGGGAATCGTCCCACTGAGGAAGCCCCAGTTCACCTTCGGGAACAACTCCGCCATCAGGGCAGGATTAAGGATAAATTCGTGGGGCAAGGGAATCTCACTGGCAGGAATACCCGCATCCAGGTAGGCATTGATGGGGATAGAAACGTGAATTTGGTGACCAGCCCATGCCAGGGAACCCAAGCCCAACAGCCCTGCCAAGTGGTGGTTCAGCATGGATTCTGCGTTCTTGAACCATTCCAGCTTCGGTGCCCGCACGTGGTAGTGGAACCAGCCCGCAAAGAACATTAAGGCTGCCATCACCAGACCACCGATCGCAGTGCAGAGCAGTTGGTACTCATTGGTGATCCCCGAAGCCCGCCACAGATGGAACAGACCAGAGGTAATCTGAATACCTTGGAAACCGCCGCCTACATCCCCGTTGAGGATGTCTTGCCCGACAATCTCCCACACTACCTGTGCACTAGGCTTGATGTTGATGGGGTCAGCCAACCAAGCCACATAGTTAGAAAACTTCGCCCCGTGGAAGTACATCCCACTGAGCCACAGGAAAATCACGCCCAGATGCCCAAAATGAGCCGCAAAAATCTTACGGGCGGTGTCTTCTTCCGAACTAAAACTATCAAAGTCGTGAGCATCGGCGTGGAGAGTCCAAATCCACTCGGTTGTCTTTGGACCCTTGGCTAGGGTGCGATCGAAGTGACCAGGCTTTGCCCACTTCTCAAAGGAAGTAGGTACCGGGTTTTCGTCCACCACTACCCGCACCTTTGCTTCCGGCTTGTCAGAAGTAGCTGTCATGAGTGCTCCTCTCTACTTTGTACAAGGGAAGAAGGTCTACCAAACCCCTATAGAACCGAATCTATGAATATATAAGGGCGATACCAAGAAGTCCGGTAAACCTCAGCGCTAATTATAGAGACCCGCACCCGCCTTTCTTAAAACCTCTTAACAAATTTTCAAAAACCGCCAAGGTATTGCTCGCAACAATTATATAAACCCTAGCCTGGCTATTGACTAGGACTAATATTAACTTTTGTAAAGAAACATAGGAGAGCTGTAACATTTTTCCGTGTAGTTGCCCCACCGATCGTTTTATTTGGTAAAACAATGTAAGTACAAAAACAGGAGCGCTATGTTTACTGCCCTAGAGAGTGCCAAGAAGAGACAGGTTTTACCTGCTAATGTCGACAATCGTCTATTGATGCGGGTTGTTTACGTGGTTTTGGAACCGCAGTACCAGAGTGTGTTGACGGCGGCAGCGCAGTCCATCAATAGGGAGAATCCCCACGTGGCGATCGAGTTAAGTGGGTACTTACTGGAGGAGTTGCGTAGCCCAGAGATGTACGAGGCATTCCAGCAGGATGTAGGCAGGGCAAATGTCTTTATTGGGTCCTTGATTTTTGTGGAAGACCTAGCCCGCAAGGTGATTGCGGCGGTGCAGCCCCAGCGCGATCGTTTGGATGTGTGTGTGATCTTCCCCTCTATGCCAGAGGTAATGCGCCTGAACAAGATGGGGACCTTTAGCATGGCAAATTTAGGGCAGTCTAAGAGTGCCATTGCCCAGTTTATGAAGAAGGTGAAGGGCAAATCCGGCAGTTCTTTTCAGGACAATATGCTCAAGGTGGTGCAGACACTCCCCAACATTTTGAAATACATGCCCATCGATCGGGCACAGGATGCCCGCAATTTCATGCTCAGTTTGCAGTATTGGCTGGGGGGGTCGCAACAAAATATTGAGAACTTCCTGTTGATGCTGGCGAAGAACTATTTACCCGCCGCTAAAGACATTCAGGTGCGGGACCCCATCACCTACCCGGACATGGGGATTTGGCATCCCATTGCCCCCAGGATGTTTGAGAGTTTGACGGAGTATTTGCAGTGGTTTAACTCCCGTAAAGATATTGACAGTGATATGAAAGACCCCCTAGCCCCCACGATCGGTTTGGTGCTAGCCCGTTCCCATTTGGTGACAGGGGATGATGCCCACTATGTGGCGATGGTCCAGGAATTGGAGGCGTTGGGAGCAAGAGTGATCCCTGTGTTTGCGGGGGGCTTAGATTTCTCCAAGCCGGTAGAGGCATACTTTATGCAGCAGGGCAGGGCAATAGTAGATACAATCCTGTCCTTGACGGGTTTTGCTTTGGTGGGGGGACCGGCACGCCAGGACCATCCCAAGGCGGTGGAGACATTGCAGAAATTAAATTGTCCCTACATGGTGGTGTTACCCCTGGTCTTTCAATCGACGGAGGAATGGGAGCAAAGCGAATTGGGGCTACATCCTGTGCAGGTGGCGCTGCAGGTGGCGATTCCCGAATTGGACGGGGCAGTTGATCCCATTGTCCTCTCTGGGCGCGATGGTTTGACGGGCAGGGCGATTGCCTTGAGCGATCGCATGGAACTGATTGCCAAGCGGGCGTTGAAGTGGGCGAATTTGAAGCGGAAGCCGCGGTTGCAAAAGAAGATTGCCATTACAGTCTTTAGTTTTCCGCCGGACAAGGGGAATGTGGGGACAGCAGCGTATTTGAATGTATTTGCTTCTATCCACAAGGTGATTCAGAGTTTGGCGGCCAATGGCTATGACGTGCAGGGCTTACCTCCCACTGCCGACGAAATGATGGCGGAAATTCTCCACAATCCCAATGCTTTGGCGGGGAGTCCGGAGTTAAATATTGCCTACCGCATGACCGTGAAGGAATACGAGGAAAACACGCCCTACGTGGAGAGCATCACGGCACAGTGGGGACCGCCCCCCGGTCATCTCAACAGCGATGGGCAACATCTCCTCATCTACGGCAAGCACTATGGCAATATCTTTGTGGGGGTACAGCCCACCTTTGGTTATGAGGGGGACCCCATGCGCTTGTTATTCAGCAAATCTGCCTCTCCCCACCACGGTTTTGCCGCCTACTACACCTATCTCAACAGTATCTGGGGGGCAGACGCGGTAGTGCATTTTGGTACCCACGGCTCCCTTGAGTTCATGCCTGGCAAACAGACGGGGCTGTCCGGTGCTTGTTATCCCGACAATCTCATCGGTCAGTTGCCCAACATCTACTACTATGCAGTGAACAATCCCTCGGAGGGCACGATCGCTAAGCGGCGGGGCTATGCCACAACTATTAGCTATATCACTCCAGCGCCAGAGAATGCGGGCTTGCATCGGGGCTTGCAGGAATTGAGTGAGCTGGTGGCTTCCTACAAAGAATTGCGGCAGGGGGCGCGGGGAGTAGCGATCGTCAATAGCATCATAGACAAGGTGAAATTGGTCAATCTCGACCAGGACGTACCTTTACCCGATCGGGACGCTAAGGACATGAGCCTGGAGGAACGAGATACCTTTGTGGGGTTGGTCTACAACAAGCTGATGGAAATTGAGTCGCGGGTTTTGCCCTGTGGTCTGCACGTGATTGGGGAACCGCCCAAACTAGAGGAAGCCGCCGATGTGATCACCAGCATTGTCAGTTTCGATCGGTGGGAAGATAACCTCAAGTCCCTACCCCGTCTTTTGGCAGAAAGTATAGGCAGGGATATTGACGAGATTTACAAAAACAGCGATCGGGGTGTTTTTGCCGATGTGGAACTCCTGGCACAGATCAAACGGGCAAGCCACAAAGCGATCGAGGCTCTGATTCAAACCCAACTGGATGCCGACGGCAGAGTGTCCAAGGTGGCGGTGTTGAACTTCCTGCGCTTGGGCAAGAACGAACCCTGGTGGGAAGCACTACGAGAGGCGGGGTTTGCCAAAGTCGATCGGGAGCAGTTGAAGGCAGTTATGGAATTTGCCGAATTCTGTCTCCAACAGTTGGTAGCCGATAACGAGCTAGGTAGTCTGATTCGCGCCTTGGAAGGGGAGTTTATTCCCCCTAGTCCCGGTGGTGACCCCATTCGCAATCCCTTGGTATTGCCCACAGGCAAGAATATGCACGCCCTCGACCCCCAATCCATCCCCACCAGTGCAGCAGTGCAGTCAGCCCAGGTGATTGTAGAAAAGCTCCTGCAGAAACAAAGACAGGAAAATGACGGCAACTATCCCGAAACCATATCCGTTGTTCTGTGGGGGACAGATAACATCAAGACCTACGGTGAATCCCTGGCACAAGTCCTCTGTCTGCTGGGGGTGCGCCCCCTCCCTGATTCCCTGGGCAGAGTCAATCGTGTGGAGTTGATTCCCCTAGAAGAACTGGGCAGACCGCGCATTGATGTCGTTGTCAACTGTTCCGGTGTCTTTCGCGACTTGTTTGTCAACCAGATGGACTTACTCGATCGAGCAGTCAAACTTTGCGCGGAAGCGGATGAACCCCTGGAGATGAACTTTGTGCGTAAACACGCCCTGGCGCAGGCACAGGAGTTAAATATTTCGTTACGCCAAGCAGCGACGCGGGTATTCAGCAACAGTGCGGGGTCCTACAGCGCCAACGTCAACCTAGCCGTGGAAAACAGCACCTGGGAGTCGGAATCTGACCTGCAGGAGATGTATCTATCCCGCAAATCCTTTGCCTTTGGGTCTGAGATCAACAATCAACAGCAGCGGCAACTCTACGAAAGCGCCCTCAAAACTGTAGAAGTGACGTTCCAAAATCTGGACTCCTCGGAAATTAGCTTGACCGATGTCAGTCACTATTTTGACTCCGACCCCACCAAGGTAGTCGAAAAACTGCGGGGAGATGGCAAACGCCCGCAAGCCTTCATTGCTGACACCACCACAGCTAACCCGCAAGTGCGTACCCTCAGTGAAACGGTGCGACTAGATGCACGGACAAAGCTCCTCAATCCCAAGTGGTATGAAGGAATGCTCAACAGTGGCTATGAAGGAGTGCGGGAAATTTCCAAGCGTCTGGTGAACACGATGGGTTGGTCAGCCACCGCTGGGGCGGTAGATAATTGGGTGTATGAAGATGTCAATGATGTATACATCAAAGACGACCAAATGCGCCAACGCTTGATGAATCTCAATCCCCATTCCTTCCGGAAGATGGTGGGCACCCTCCTAGAGGTCCATGGGCGCGGCTACTGGCAGACCAGTGAGGCTAACATCCAACAACTGCGGGAACTCTACCAAGAACTAGAAGACCGCATTGAGGGTGTGGAATAGACAGCGGGGGGAGTATCAGCTCCCCTCAATTTGTGAGGGTATTGGTCATTTTGAGGTTATAACCTGAATCCCAGCCCCTGAGGACCCTCCGATCGGAATGGCGCTTAAACAGTTTGATTTTGCCCAAGTCCAAGACTAATTCAAAATCTGGTTCATGGAGGAGAAATAGACTTAGCTCTCGACAGCTATAAATTTGCGTGTCATCCACCATAATTATTCCCCCTGCCTTAAGCCCATAGTTCAGGTAGAAGAAATCAATAAAAACATTGGGGTAGTTGTGATCACCGTCGATCAAAGCTACATCAAAAATGGGAGCTATTCTATATCCCTCTACTAGGCGGGGTAACGCCCACTCCGAGTAATCGGCAATGAATACCACTTTATCAACATCCAGGTTATAGATGCGCATTTGTTGTCTAATCCTTTCAAAGAGAGCGGGATTGGGGTCAATGGAGATGATCCTAGCAGGGGCAAGAAAGGAGAATAAAAGGGTGCTATTACCTGCTCCAGTTTCGATAAATGAAAGACTTTCCCCCTGGGACATGAGGTAGGAGTAGATAGCTTGTAATTGCTGCGCGTTAAAACCCCCAGTGTTCCAAGTTTTACCTTCATCCCAGGTATGTAACTGCGGCAGATTAGCCAGATATTGATTGAGTAGTGGATGCATAATTATTACTGCCCCTGCAATTTGGTCCTATGCCCATTATCTTACTATGTTTCCCAGTTTCTATTTTTGTTCTTTTGTTAACCGCTCGATTCTTCTTGCTAACACCTTTGCTCCCTCGCTATCCCCCAATTGCTGTTTGAGAAGCATGAGATGTACTAGGGCGGCATAATGATTGGGATTAATGTACAGAGCTTTTTGATAGGATTCCATCGCCTGTTGGATATTGTTTTGCGCCTGATAGATTTCGCCTAGGAGAGTATGGGCATGGGCATCGAGGGGTTGGTCTTGCAGATAGGTCTGACAGAGGTGGAGGGCGGTGGCAAAGTTATTGTTATCTGCTTGGCGCTGCGCTTCTGCCAGTAGATCGGGAGCAACGACAGGGGGCGGGGGTGGGGGAGAAGGAATCGATGGGGGTAAAACAGGGGGCGGGGAGAGCGGGGGTTGGGACTTACGAAAGACAAAGGCTTTAACACTACCTGCCAAAACAAAGTTACTCTCTGCTAGACAGCCGGCTTCTGAGTGACCGACAAATAACAGACCATTATTGGTCATCGCTCTGTGCAGATTTTGTAGGGCTTTTGCCCGACTATCCCGATCGAGGTAGATCAACAAGTTACGACAGAAAACAATGTCATAGTAATTAACTTTTTGGAATTGCAAGATATTACCGTATTGAAAGTTAACCTGCCTTTTGATGGTATCCAGGAGTTGGTAAGTGTCATTGACAAAAGTAAAATAACGATCGATAATCTGGGGGTCAGTGCCACGGAAAGAGTTTTTTGTATAGATGCCTGCCTTTGCCTTTTCCAACGCTCGGTAACTGACATCCACAGCATCGATGGTGAACTGATAGGGCAGCAATCCTGCTTCCAACAGAGCAATAGCAAGAGAATAGGGTTCTTCCCCCGTCGCACAGGGCAAGCTCAGCACCCGCCAAGGCAAGCGTTGTCGTTGGAGATGCTCCCTTTGCACAAAACTTTGCAGAAATAAAAATGGCTCCCGATCGCGGTAAAACCAAGTTTCCGGTACCACCACTGCCTCAATCAGAGCTTGTAGTTCTGCAGGGGAGCGCTGTAACAGGTTGTAATAGTCCCTTGCATCTGTAACATTGACGGCAGTCATGCGTTGTTTAATTGCCGCCACAATGGGAGCAGTCCCGATCGTGCTGCTATCTAAACCAATCTTCTCCCGCAACAGTTCAAGAATAGGAGTTGTCAACCTCATCCCCCATTAACAGCAACTGCGGCTTGACCTTGGAGGCTAACCGATCGAGGCGGACCTGTTGAATCACCCCCTGTTCATCCATGACCAACTGCCCGTTAGTGAAAGCCATCTCCCCCATTGCCACTGTTTCCGTCACCTTTTCCGCCATTAACCCCCAAATTTGCCGCTTTTGCTCTAGGGCATGCTCTACCAAGATAATTCTAGTACTGAGGCGCGGCGCGGCTGCTTTGCCCTGCAACAACTGGCATAAATCTACAACCGGCACCAATTTGTCAAAATAGCGCATCAAACCAGCAATATAGGGAGGAGCCTGCCGTTGGGGAATCAAACGCACTAGGGGTACGATCGTTAAAATATAGCGACATTCTAAAGCGTAGCGCTCTTCCCCGCACTGGAACAATAACATCAACATAGCAGGACAGCTGTGAAGCATTAAGATCATTCTAGGACTGCCAGGGAAAAATCAATTGGAGGATTATGCGCATTGCCATTGTCAACGATACACTCATAGAAGTAGAACTGCTGCGGCGGTTGATTACCTCTGTGCCAGGGTACGAGATAGCATGGGTAGCCAGAGATGGAGAAGAGGCTGTCAGTAAAGCCCAAACCGATACCCCAGACCTGATTTTGATGAATCTCATTATGCCCCGCATGGATGGGGTGACCGCCACGGAACTGATTATGAAACAATCCCCCTGCGCTATCCTGATCGTGACATCGGGAGTGAAGGAACATTCTGCCCGCATTTTTGCCGCTATGGGACACGGTGCCCTCGATGTGGTGGATACTCCCTCCCTCCAGGATAAAACCATCCTCACCAAAATTGCCAATATTGCTAAACTGCTGCAAAAAAACGGTAATAGTAGTGCCAAAGTTATCCCTAAACTAATAGCGATCGGGGCTTCTACCGGTGGACCCAAGGCAGTTGCCCACATCCTAGCGCAGTTGCCCAGGGATTTAAGTGCCGCTGTAGTCGTCATTCAACACGTCGATGCCCACTTTGCCCAAGGATTGTGTGAATGGTTGAACGAACAGTCCGCTCTGCCCGTGGAAATTGCCCAGGCAAATCAAACTCCCACTGCGGGTCGCGTCTTTCTCTCCAGTACCAATGACCATCTGGTGATGACTGCCCAACAGACCTTCCAGTACACCCCCGAACCCAAGGATACCCCCTATCGTCCCTCCGTCGATGCCTTTTTCCGCAGTTTGCACCAACATTGGCGCAGTAAAGGAATTGCTATGGTCTTAACAGGTATGGGTAGTGACGGTGCCGCAGGCTTGAAACTATTGAAAGAAAAGGGGTGGTACACGATCGCCCAGGATGAAGCCACCAGCGTTGTGTATGGCATGCCTAAAGCCGCCAAGGAACTAGGAGCCGCCACTGACATTCTCCCCATAGATAGGATTGTGCCTGCCTGTATTCGCCACCTAGAGAGACTATGAATAACAGCCGTTTTATCTCCGATTTTAGCCGTTATCCCGCCGCGGTTTTATTGGTGGATGACCAACCGATGGTGGCAGAGGCTGTGCGCCGTATGCTAGTAGGAGAGAGCAACATCTCTTTCTTCTATTGTGATGACCCTGCCCAAGCAATTAAGACTGCAATTGATGTCTCCCCCACCGTAATTTTACAGGACTTAGTCATGCCGGATATTGATGGCATTATGCTTGTCAAATTTTTCCGCTCCCACCCCTCTACCCGCAATATCCCCATGATTGTTTTATCCACCAAAGAAGACCCCAAACTCAAAGCAGAGGCTTTTGCCGTCGGTGCCAATGACTATTTAATTAAATTACCTGACAAAGCGGAACTCATTGCCCGCATCCGTTATCATTCCCGTGCCTATTTGAATCTCTGTTTAGCGGAGGAAAGAGCCACCCAGCTAGCCCTTGCCAATGAACAAATTAGTAAACTCAATGCCCGTCTCAAACGGGAGAATTTACGCTTGAGCACCGAGTTAGACGTTGCTCGCAAAATTCAAGCTATGATTTTACCCAAGTCCGATGAACTAAAGGAGCTAAAAAAGTTAGATATTGATGGGTTTATGGAGCCAGCCTCTGAGGTGGGGGGAGATTACTACGATGTCTGGCAAAACAATGGTGTCTTGCATTTGAGTATCGGGGATGTGACGGGGCATGGCTTAGAAAGTGGTCTTTTGATGCTAATGGTGCAGACAGCCGTGCGAGCCATTTCCGCTGTAGATGTTTCTGACCCCATTGCCTTTCTGCAAGCTCTCAACAAAGTAATTTATGATAATACTAGAAGAATTAACAGCGATCGGAATTTAAGTTTCATCCTTCTATCCTACAAAAACAACCAGTTGACTATCACTGGGCAGCATGAGTCTGTGATTTTGCTAAAGCATACAGGGGAAATTGAGTTAATTGATTCCATTGATCTAGGCTTTCCCTTAGGTTTAGAAGCAGACATCCAACCCTTTATTCACACTGTTAGTGCTCCTTTTGAAAGCGGCGACACGATCGTTCTATACACCGATGGCATAGTAGAGGCAGAAAACAGCAAAAAAGAACACTATGGCTTAGAGAGACTCTGTATGCAGTTAAAAGAAAATGCCTATAAACCTGCCCAAGAAATACGCAAAGCCATTATCAAAGACCTCAAAGCTCACATTGGCAAGCAGCGCATCTATGACGACATTACTCTCTTAGTGATCAAACATCCCTAGCAATATGTACCCCTATGGGATAGAATAAAAGCCTGTAAAGTGAGAGGGAGTCGGAAATGTTCAAAAATATGACACTGCAAGCGCGTATCGTTACTGCCTTTCTGTTTATGGCAGTGCTGGTAGTTGTAGTGGCAGGTGTTGGCTTTTGGGGAATTCGCTCCCTCGCTTACCGAATTTCTGTGATTAAAACTAACTCCTATCCCACCGCTATTGTTTTATTACGCCTACAGCAGACACACCTTAACCAACAGTCTGCTATTCGTTTACTCCTCAGAAGTAATACCACCTTGGAAGAACGAGCTAGAGGAGACAGGGAATTAAGCAACGCCATTGCAGAAGCTCCTAAAGTTATCCAAGCCTACGATACTCTACCCCGTGATGAGGCGGAAGACAAAATATTTCAAAACTTCAAGGCGAAATGGGCAAACTGGGAAAGGCTACTGGGCAATATTAAAAGTTTGTTGGATGAGTACAAAGATTTGGCGGTAGTTGATCCGCGTAAAACTGTAATGGAACTGCGGTTGGCAGGACGCACTAATACCATCGAATTTACCAAAGCACAGCGATCGGTGGAAATCCTAGAAAAAATTCTGGACATCAAGAGACGGGAAAGCGATCAGAGTTTTGAGGAGGTACAGCGGGCAATAGAGGAGTTAGTAAGTTACAGTCAGTCCTTTGCCGAAAAGACGTTCCAGCAAGCGGGGCGCAATGTGCAAGTAGCTAGTTTTTGGATTACAGTCTGGACTGCCATTGGTCCTATTACTGCTGTCGTATTTGGTATTTTATTCAGCAATACTATTGCCAAACCTTTGGGGGCTAAAATTGCTACAGTGGTTGCTATAGCGGAAAAAATAGCGCAGGGGGATTTAACTTCCCAGGTACAAGAAGCAGAGGTCAAAGATGAAATTGGGCGCTTATTGGATGCCTTCCGTTTGATGACTTCTAGCCTTAATAACTTAATAGCCCAAGTGAACCAGTCGGGGATCAAAATTACCTCTTCTGCTACTCAAATTGCGGCATCAGGTAAACAGTTAGAAGCCACGGTCAATGAACAGGTAGCCTCCACTAACGAAGTAGTCGCTACAGCGAAAGAAATTGCTGCCACCTCCACAGAATTGTCCCGGGTGATGCGGGAAGTTGCTCACCTCGCCGATACCACAACTAGTGCTGCTGCCACAGGGCAAAAAGATTTAGAAATTATGGAAAGAAATATGCGACAAATAGCGGATGGCACTGCTTCTATTTCATCGCGGTTGGGGGTAATTAGTGAGAAGGCAAACAATATTAACACAATTGTTACTACTATCACTAAAGTTGCAGACCAGACCAACTTATTATCCCTCAATGCTGCTATTGAAGCAGAGAAAGCGGGGGAATATGGCTTAGGTTTTGCAGTGGTGGCGCGGGAAATTCGTCGCCTTGCCGATCAGACAGCCATTGCTACTTTGGACATTGAAAACATGGTGCAAGAAATGCAGTCAGCAGTAGCCAGTGGGGTGATGGAAATGGATAAATTCACCAAAGAAGTAGAGCGGGCAGTAGAAGACATCCGCAGTGTAGGGGGGAAATTAACACAAGTAATTAGCCAAGTACAGGAATTAGGACCACGCTTTGAAGCTGTCAATCAGGGCATGGAAGCGCAGTCAATTGGTGCCAATCAAATTAGTGAGGCAATGTTGCAACTAAGTGAGGCAGCTAATCAAACAGCAGCAGCTCTGCGGGAAATCAATCGCGCAATTGAACAATTAAATGAGGCGAGTAAAGATCTAAGGCGAGAAATTTCGCGGTTTCAATTGCAACAATCCCGCCTGTTATGAACAGCATCTTACCACCCCATTGTTGGCGAGCAATTGGTATTTGGGGCGATCGTTCCTGCTCTAAACTAGCACAGCATATTCATTGCCATAACTGTCCCATTTATGCTAGCGCAGGGAGGGAATTATTAGAGCGCTCTTCCCCCCTTGATTATCGTGAGGAGTGGACAGGATTCTTTAGCAAAATTCCTGTGGGAGAAACAGACAAGGGGATCGATACTCTGTCAGTGGGTATTTTCCGCTTGGGAGAGGAATATTTTGCCCTTGCTTCTCATCTTTTTGCCGAAGTAACCGATATTTTACCCATTCACACCATCCCCCATCGCAGCAATGACATTCTCTTAGGTATGGTCAACATCAGGGGGGAAATTCAGTTATGTGTTTCTCTGCACAATTTGTTAGGCATTAGTAGCAACGAAAGAGCAATTACAAAAAAGAAAACCCTAGAACAGCGACGCATGGTCGTTGTGGCAAAGGGCAGCGATCGGTGGGTATTTATAGTCGATGAAATGCATGGTATCTATCGCCTACAGGCACAATTATTTAATCCCCCCACAACAGTAAGTAAACGATCGGATGCTTACAATTACAAAGTTTTTCGCTGGCAAGAGCGCCAAGTAGGTTTGCTAGAGCCAGATTTACTATTCCAAAGTCTCAGTCGGAGGGTGTTATGTTGATTGATGATTCCCTGCTCGATTTATTTCTATTGGAGGTACAAAATTATACCCATCTGTTTACCCAGGAACTATTTGGCAAAGCAGAACCTGACTTGGAGGTACTTATACGGGCAGCCCATTCTATCAAGGGAGCAGCAAAAATTGTGGGCTTACATGATATTGCCCAGTTAGCAGGCGCCCTAGAAAACTATGTGGAAAAGGGGGCAGGAGTTGAACTGGAAAAGTTGGGGGTAGCAGTCAATTTTTTGCGGGCACTGGGCTACGTTACCCCCACTGCCCTACAGCAATTATTACCTGAAATTCACAAAATTGTGCAAATTCACTTAGAAAAAATTGCTCAGCCAGACCAACCCGAAGAAGTTGTGATACCAGTTCCTGTTAAGACTGTGCCAGAACAACCGATCGTGGACAGTACCATGCCCGATCTAAGTGACCTTTCCATGCTGGAACTGTTCAAATTAGAGGTAGAAAATCAGGTTCATGTTTTGAATGAAGGGTTATTAAAACTAGAGAGCGACCTCAGGGACATTGAGCAAATTGATACTCTGATGCGAGCAGCACATTCCATTAAGGGGGCGGCCAGGATTGTGCAAATAGAAGCAGTGGTGCAAATTTCCCACATCATGGAAGACTGTTTTATTAGTGCTAAGGAGGGAAAACTAACACTGACAACCCACCACTTAGATACTTTGTTTACAGCAGTTGATTTAATTGCAGCGATCGGTAAAACTCTACCAGATTCCCTGGATGATCTACAAACAGAAATTCAAGCAATAGTAAATGCTTTGCATGCTATTTATAGCAATACAGATGTCTCTCCCAAGACAACGCCTGTGCCAGAAGTTAGCAGTATAGAAAAGAGAGAAACCGAGGAAATACAAGAGCAGCCTAAACAAGTTAAACCCGATGGGAAAAGTGCTAATAAAACAGATGTCCCTGGGACAGAAAGGGTAGTGCGAGTTAGTAAAGAAAACCTCAATCGTTTGATGGGTCTAGCGGGGGAATCCCTTGTCGCTGCTAATTGGCTACAACCCTTTGCTGATTCCCTGTTGAAATTAAAGACTACCCAAACGGAACTATCCCGCTTATTAGAAAGAGCAAATGATGAACTTAGTAATAACAAATTCCTGGGGGAATATGAATTAAGATTTTTACGCTCTGCTATTTTAAAGGCGGAGCAATGCCGTCAATTGCTGACCGATCGGTTGAATGAATTGGAACTATTTGCCCGCCAATCAGCTAACTTGTCCGATCGTTTATATCGGGAAGTGATTGCCAGTCATATGCGCCCCTTTGCCGACGGTATTCAGGCATTTCCCCGCATGGTCAGGGATGTCGCCAGAAAGTTAAACAAACAAGTGCACTTAGAAATTTTGGGCAAGTCCACTCAAGTCGATCGGGATATTTTGGAAAAACTAGAAGCTCCCCTCACCCACATCTTAAGAAATGCCATTGATCACGGGATAGAACCCCCAGAGGAAAGGATTAGTAAGGGTAAACCCCCTGTGGGCACAATTCGTTTAGAAGCTAGCCATCGGGCAGGAATGTTGATGATCACTGTGACAGATGATGGGCGGGGTATTGATACAGAAAAATTGAAGGCGAAAATTATCAGTAAGGGTCTGTCCACACCAGCGATCGTCAATCAAATGACGGAGGGAGAATTAATAGATTTTTTGTTTCTGCCCGGCTTTTCGACGGCACAACAGGTGAGTGAAATTTCGGGGCGGGGGGTGGGGTTAGATATTGTGCAAAGTATGGTGCAGGAGGTGGGGGGTACTGTCAAAGCCACATCCCAATTAGGTAAAGGCACGACATTTCATCTGCAACTCCCCCTCACCCTCTCGGTCATTCGTACTTTGTTAGTTGCCATTAGTAAAGAAACCTATGCTTTTCCCCTCTCCCGTATTGATTTTATTACGATCGTGCAGCGGCACCAAATTCACACCTTGGAAACAAGGGAGTATTTTACTTTTAATAATCAGCAGATTGGTATTATTTCTGCTGCCCAAGTCCTACAATTGCCTGCCCATTCCCAGACAACGGATGAAATTCCTGTCATTGTCATTAGCGATCGGTTTAGTACCTATGGTTTGGTGGTGGATAAATTTTTAGGGGAAAAAGAATTAGTTGTGCGTCCCCTTGACCCCCGCCTGGGGAAAGTTCCGAATATCAGCGCTGCTGCCTTGATGGAAGATGGCTCCCCCACTTTGATTGTCGATGTAGAGGATTTGGTGCGCTCCATTGATAAATTACTCAACACTAATCTAGTAGAACATATTGCCTACGATGACAAATTAGTGACCAGGAAAAAGCGAGTTTTAGTAGTGGATGACTCCCTCACTGTCAGGGAGGTGGAAAAGAAATTATTAGAAAATCACGGTTACGAAGTGGTAGCAGCGATCGATGGTGTGGACGGCTGGAATGTCCTCACTATAGATGGAAATTTTGACCTCCTTATTACTGATATAGATATGCCGCGCATGAACGGCTTAGAGTTAGTCAGCCGTATTCGCAATCATCCCAACTTCAAAACTTTACCTGTAGTCATTGTCTCCTACAAAGACCGCGAAGAAGACCGCCTGCGGGGGTTAGAAGTGGGGGCTAATTTCTACCTCACCAAAAGCAGTTTCCACGACAATTCCCTCCTGCAAGCGGTGCAAGATTTGATCGGTCCGCCCTAATTCCCCCTGGTTCGGAAAACCGCCCTGTAGATTCCCCCCCCGATTCGCTACATTAGCACTCAGGTTAAGAGAGTGCCAACCACTCCACTGACCTTGTAATTTGATTGATTATAGAGAGGAAGGGAAGCGATGGCAACTACCACTCTGAATGTATCTACGGTGAAGCCCTTGGGCGATCGTGTACTGGTAAAACTGAGTGAAAGAGAAGAGAAGACGGCAGGGGGCATCTATCTGCCCGATACAGCAAAGGAAAAACCCCAAATTGGTGAAGTGGCAGCCGTTGGACCTGGCAAGCGCAACGATGATGGCAGCCGCCAAGCTATGGAAGTCAAGGTAGGGGACAAAGTTCTCTACTCCAAGTATGCAGGCACGGAAGTCAAGATTGGCACAGAAGAATACGTCCTGCTCTCGGAAAAAGACATTTTGGCAATTTTGTCCTAAGCTTTTCCCCTCGTCTGACATTTTTGCATTTCATCTGTAGGAGATAACGACAATGGCAAAACGGATTATTTACAACGAAGATGCACGGCGTGCCCTGGAGCGGGGTATGGACATCCTGGCAGAAGCGGTAGCTGTCACCCTTGGTCCCAAAGGACGCAACGTAGTCTTGGAAAAGAAATTTGGGGCACCCCAGATCATCAATGACGGTGTGACCATTGCCAAAGAGATTGAATTGGAAGACCATGTGGAAAACACCGGGGTAGCTCTGATTCGGCAGGCTGCTTCCAAGACCAACGACATGGCTGGTGACGGTACCACCACCGCGACTGTCCTGGCACACTCAATGGTAAAAGAGGGTCTGCGCAACGTAGCTGCCGGCGCTAATGCCATTATGCTCAAGCGGGGTATCGATCGGGCAACGGAATTCCTAGTCGAAAAGATTGCTGCCCATGCCCGCCCTGTGGAAGACTCCAAGTCCATTGCGCAAGTTGCCACAATTTCCGCTGGTAACGACGAAACAGTGGGGAAAATGATTGCCGATGCTATGGACAAGGTGGGCAAGGAAGGGGTTATCTCCTTGGAAGAAGGCAAGTCCATGACCACCGAATTGGAAGTGACAGAGGGGATGCGCTTTGACAAGGGTTACATTTCCCCCTACTTTGTCACCGACAGTGAACGGATGGAAGCTTCCTTGGAAGACCCCGTCGTGTTGATCACCGACAAGAAGATCACCATGGTGCAAGACCTGGTGCCTGTCCTGGAGCAAGTGGCGCGGGCTGGTCGTCCTCTGGTAATTATTGCAGAAGACATTGAGAAAGAAGCACTGGCTACCCTGGTGGTCAACAAATTGCGCGGTGTTTTGAATGTCTGTGCTGTCAAAGCCCCTGGTTTTGGCGATCGCCGCAAAGCTATGTTAGAAGACATTGCTATTCTCACAGGGGGACAGGTAATCAGCGAAGATGCTGGCTTCCGTCTCGATTCTGTGCGCATGGATCAGCTGGGTAGAGCACGGCGCGTCACTGTTACAAAGGACACCACCACGATTGTTGCCGAAGGAAACGAAAAGGCAGTCAAAGCCCGCTGTGAACAAATTCGTCGTCAGATTGAAGAAACTGATTCTTCCTACGACAAGGAAAAACTGCAGGAGCGGTTGGCAAAATTGGCAGGTGGCGTAGCTGTGATCAAAGTGGGGGCTGCCACGGAAACGGAGATGAAAGACCGCAAGCTGCGGTTGGAAGATGCCATCAACGCTACGAAAGCAGCGGTAGAAGAGGGGATTGTCCCCGGTGGTGGTACTACCTACGCCCACTTGGTGCCCCAGTTGGAAGCCTGGGCAAAGGCTAACCTCAAGGATGAACAATTGACGGGTGCCATGATTGTGGCGAAAGCCCTTACTGCTCCTGTGAAGCGGATTGCCGAAAATGCTGGCTACAATGGCGCGGTGATTGCCGATCGGATTCAGGAGAAAGAATTCAATGTCGGTTTCAACGCCATGACAGGGCAATACGAAGATATGTTCGCCGCTGGTATTGTTGACCCTGCTAAGGTAGCTCGCTGTGCGCTGCAAAATGCTGCTTCCATTGCGGGGATGATTCTCACCACTGAATGTATTGTTGTAGACAAGCCTGAAGACAAACCCGCTGGCGGTGCTGGCGGTATGGGCAACATGGGTGGCGACTTTGACTACTAAGCCCTAACTGCTCGCCTTAAACTGTGTGTCCCTCCGCAAAACGGGGGGATTTTTGTTGCCCTTTTGTGAAAGAATCAACGTAGTGCTGGCGAGAAAAGCGATATGGGCAGTGTGGAAGTAGGATCTAAGACAGCTCGGGATACCACCATCGATATTCTGCGGGGCATAGCAATTCTTACAATGGTATGTGCCAATGCGGCGGCGTATATTCTACGGACACCCCACCCTCTGGGGATTAGACTGTATGGCACCTGGGCAGCTCCCCTATTTATTGTGTTAGCAGGTTTAATGGTGGCATTTACACAGCAGCACAAGAACTATCACTTCTCCCACTATTTACAGCGGGGGGGGCTATTGTTGCTCACTGCCTGCCTATTTGATATGTTCTGTTTTGGCGGCTATCCCCTGTTGGGTTTTGATGTCTTGTATTTGATTGCTATTTCTATCCCCTTAGCATTTTGGTTTCATAAACTGAAAGTTTTGCCGCAATATGCCATAGTGACTGCCATCATTATCCTCACCCCTATCCTACAAAAATGGCTAGGCTACAACCCAGAGATGCCGACAGCGATTCCCCTCTTTCCTGGGGAAGAGGCAGTTAGTTTTTCCCTCCCCACTGTCGTAAAACACTGGTTAATTGATGGCTGGTTTCCCCTTTTCCCATGGCTGGGTTTTAGTTTTATTGGTGTCATACTTGCCCAGCTAAGAGCGGAGTTTACTAGCTTTGTCCATCCCCGCTTTCTGCTGGCAGGTGTGATTTCTCTCCTTATCGGTCTAGCTACTTGGTTTACAGAGTTGAAACATCTGACGACTGCTACCAATCTCTCTCCCTATGTGCCCCTGTTTGCCTTTGAAAAATTAGCGATCAGGGGAGGGGAAACGGAGTATTATAGCGAAATGTTCTATCCCCCCACGATCGGTTATTGTTTGGTGGCTTTGGGGCTAATTCTGCTGTTATTTTTCTTGGTGGATTGGCGCCCCCGTTTACCTATTTACCAACCCCTGGCACTCCTAGGACAATGCAGCTTGTTTATGTATCTCCTCCACTACAGTTTGGTCTACCATGTCATCGATCGGTTAGTGCCAGAGGAGTCATTACCGATGGGGCAGTTTCTCCTAGTTTATTTGGCATTTATGGTGTTTCTGGTGGCAGTGGCAGCGGGGGTGAGTTGGTTAAAGCAGAAGTGGCACAAACCACCCTATCTAGTCAAGTTTGTCCTGGGGGGCTAAGATGGGATTGTCTTTTTCTGCAACGGCTGACCTATGCTTGATCTCTCCCCAATTGCCCAGGCGGCTTTGAGTTTAGAAGAACGCATTAGGGCGACTAAGGGTTTATTTTTACCCTGGGCAAAGCCAGATAAGGTGGTCCAGAAACGGTGGGAACGTTGGCAATATGTCTGCGGTGATGAGAAGCGGTTTGCCCATCGCTTGCGCTGGTTGGGTCTGCAGAATCGGGGATTTGCCTATGCAGTGTTAGGGTCTAAGCCTGTGTCGGTGCCCCTACCCTCCTGGACACACATACTACAACAGGTATGCCAATACGAGGTGGGGGAAGAGGATGCTGCCTATCTCCCCGCGACGCCCGTTCCCTTTGCCCATCTCTGTCTTCCCTTTCTGGCGGTGGCACGGCAACAGTTACGCCTGCACGATCGGTGGTCGGTGGTGGCTGCCCCGGCGGTAATGGAGGTACTGATTCAGCAGTTGCTAGCCTGGCTGGTAAATTTGGCGGGGCGGGCGTTTTTGGAGCAGTTTTCCCTCTTTCGCTTAGCAAAGCAACCCATGCTGGCGCGCTTAATGCTGCATATGCCGGACTACCACAGTGACCAGCTCTACCAGGAGTTTGTGGCCCAGCAAAGGCAAGATAAGTTGCAGTCCTTTTTTAGGACCTACCCCGTCCTGGCACGATTGATGTGTCGGGTGACGGAACTGTGGATCGAGGCAACCCAGGAGTTTAGCGATCGGTTGGTGGCAGACTACGACCTCCTGCAGGAAAAATTTGGGGTTACGGGCAGGGTGGAAAAGGTGCAGCCAGAACTGGGAGACCCCCACAATGGCGGTAGGACAGTTACGGGCATAGAATTTAGCAATGGTGGGCGGGTGATCTACAAACCCCGTTCCCTGCGAGCGGAGCAGGCTTTTGCGGTCTGGGTGGACTGGGTAAACAGCCTAGGGGGCACTTTGGACTTGCAGGCAGCGAAAACGATCGACCGCGGCGACTACGGCTGGATGGAATTTATAGCGGCGGCACCCTGCCGCGATCGGGAACAGGTGGGAAGATATTACCAGCGCCTAGGACAGTTGCTGACCCTGTTGCACATTCTAGGAGCCAATGACTGCCACGGCGAAAATATCATTGCCCAGGGGGAATACCCCGTCCTCGTGGATTTGGAAACCATTCTCAACCATGAATTTAGGGATACCAGCCCTCCTGGACTAAGGGAGACTAACGAGGCACTGCGCCAAACCCAGGAATTTTTGAGTAAGTCCGTCATTCGCATTGGTCTATTGCCCCGCTGGGAGGGAAGTGGGGACAAAACCCTCGACCTCAGTGGTATGGGGATTGGGGAGCAACCCCAGGTAGTGCAGGTACCGAAGTGGGAGGACATCAACACTGATAAAATGCGGGTGACCCAGGTGCCCATGGCAATTAAGCAGGAAACCGCCAGCCCGAAGATGGGGGAGGAAACCGCTGACCCCACTCAATTCATAGAGGAATTTTTGACGGGCTTCCAGCAGGCGTGGCAAACCATTGCCCAACACAAAGAGCAAGCTCCTCTGGCAGTCCTGCAGGACTTGAAAGTGCGTTCCCTGTTTCGCTCTACCCAAATTTATGCGGATATTATCTCTGCTGCCCTCAAGCCCCAGTACCTGCGCAACGGCATTGACTTTAGCATTGAGCTGGAACGGTTGGCGCGTCCCCTCCTCTGGAGTGAGAAAGTCCACCCCCTGGCACCGATCGTGGCGGCGGAGATAGCAGCCCTGTGGCAGTATGACATTCCCTTCTTCTGGGGCAGCAGTAGTGGGACAGATATGTGGGAGGGGACAAAGGCAAAACAGCCCCTGGTGAAGAACTGCTTTACAGCCCCCAGCATCAAAGTAGTAGAGCACAATCTTGCCCATCTCACTCCCGACTGTTTGGCACAACAGATGGAGCTAATTCGGGGTTCCCTCTATGCCGTGGACCTCAGTACCAGTAGACCCCCTGACCCCCAGGATTTTACCTGGCAAGACCTTGCCCCCGCCACAGGGGAGGAAGCTCTGGCAACGGCGGTAAAAATTGGGCAGGAGCTAGCGCAGCGGGCATTTCGCGGGCGGGATGGCAGTGTGAGCTGGATTGGACTGGGGTTAGTGCCCAACGCAGATAAATTTCGACTGCAGCCAGTGGAATATTCCCTCTACGATGGGGCAGTGGGGATTGCTCTCTTTCTAGCAGCGCTGGCGAAGGAGACGGGGGAGGTAAATTGGCGGCAGCTAGCCCAGGGTGCCATTAAACCGCTTCCCACTCTATTTCTCTACCAGGATTGGATATTGCCCTTTTTCCTGGAGAGTGTGGGGCTAGGGGGAGCGGTGGGTATAGGTTCTATTATCTACGGGCTGACCAAGATTGCCCAGTTTTTAGAGGACAAAGCCTGTTTAGACCTCGCCGATCGCTTTGCCCAGCTGATTACTCCTGACCTCATTGCCAAGGACAAGATGTATGATGTGATGGCAGGCAGTGCGGGGGCAATTTTAGGGCTGCTGAGTTTGTACCGCGTCACCCAGCGGGAGCATTTAATCGATCGTGCTCTGCAGTGTGCCCACCATCTTCTAGGGCAGCGTACCCCCACTAGCACTGGGCATTTAGCGTGGCAGGGAGTAGATTTACCCCACTTGACCGGTTTTTCCCATGGACAGACGGGAATTGCCTATGCCCTCGTGCAACTCTATAGCTACACTAGAGAGGCGAAACTCTTGGCTGCTGCCCAGGAAGCGATCGCCTTTGAAGAGGCAGTGTTTATCCCTGAGCGCCAGAACTATCCCGATTTTCGCAACGCCGATCCTACCCTGTGTATGAATAGTTGGTGTCATGGTGCCTGCGGCATTACTTTGGGGCGGTTGGGTTGTCTCACTACTTTGGATAACAGTGACCTGCGCACTACGATCGAGCGGGGACTAGAGACGACGGGGAAGGAAGTGTTCCAAACCATTGACCACCTCTGTTGCGGCAACTTGGGTCGCATGGAGACCCTCCTCACTGCCAGCCACATCCTCGATCGCCCCGACCTAGCAGACAAGGTAAAATGGCAACTGGCTAACCTCCTGCGCCGTGCCCAACGAGTGGGGGGCTTTTATCTACTGCCCCATATCCCAACGGGGGTGTTCAATCCCGGCTTTTTCCAAGGTTTGGCGGGGGTGGGTTACACCATGCTAAGAATTGCTAAGCCCAGTCAGTATCCATCGGTGTTGTTATGGCAATGACCTTGTGCCCTGTACCAGACCGTAGTAAGTTCGATCGTGGCGGTCAACTACAGGATTTTATGGTGACTCCCGTCAAAGATGCCCTGTGGGAATGGAATCTGCTCAAAAATACAATCAAATTTTCCCTGGAATGGAAAGCAATGTTGGGTTATCGGGATGCGGAAATTGGGGACAGCCCTGTGGAGTGGTTACACCGCATTCATCCCGAGGACGTAGAGGCAGTACGCAGTCGCTTGGCAGCCCACTTCAACGGACAGACCCCCGACTTTCAATCGGAACACCGCCTCTTACACCGCGACGGCAGTTACCGCTGGGTGAGGGTACGGGGACATACTTTGACCAACGGGGAGGGCATCAAATATGTGATGATTGGCTTTCAAATCGATCTAACTCCCTACCGCCAGAGCCTTTCCACTATCCAAATGCAGAGGGTAACGATCGAGCCGATCGCTGATGCCATTCCTTTCCCCGCTTTTATCCTCACGGAACCAGACGGCACGATTCTATATTTTAATCAGCAGTGTGAAGAACTCTTCCCCCAGATTTTGCCTGAGGATTGCTTTGACCCCACTGGACTCACCTATAGTGAATTTTTCCCCCAATCCCCCCCCCTCAACGGCAAGCCTTGCAGCCACGACATTCAAACCAAAAACAGCGGTCAATGGCTGCGTGCCCACATCTATCCCCTCACAGAGCACCTCAAGGGCTTATACCTCAGCTGTTTGGTGGACATAACAGAGCATAAACAGGTAGAATTAGACCTCAACAAGTTTGTCGCCAGCACCAAAGTTGAACCACCCGTCCAACCTTCTTTGACCAACGTGTTTAGTTTCATCGAGGCGAACTACAGGGAGGGAATTGCCCTCAAGGATGTTGCCAAGGCAGTGGGATATTCGCCTGCCTATTTGACCAGCATGGTGCAGCAGGCAACGGGCAAAACCGTCAATCAGTGGATTACGGAATATCGCATGGCGGAGGCACGGCTATTGTTGCTAAAAACAAATCAATCGATACAACAAATTGCCCTCAGCATAGGCTACAAGAGTGTAGAACATTTTATCCGCCAATTCCGTCAAAACCATACCCAGTCTCCCCAAGTTTGGCGTAAAGAACATCTCAAGCAGTTAGGTCATGGACAAAAAGCAGCTCGAAAGTGAAATCATTGAACGCGCCTGGCGGGATGAGGAGTTCCGGCAGCTGTTGCTGGCAGACCCCAAACGGGCGATCGCAGAAGTGTTAGGCTGGGAGCTTCCCCCCCACCTCCGTATCCATGTCCTGGAGGAGCAGACAGATACCCTCTACTTAGTGATTCCCCCTAACCCCAATGCCAAGGAGGAGGAAGTTCTTTCTCCGGAGGAGTTAGACCTGGTGGCGGGGGGTAGTATGTTTACGGTGATGGGACCGCAACGGCTGAGTCTTTGTCTGATTTGTCCCTAGACTGCAAACCCCAAAACTGTTGCCGCTGGGAGAGCCAGCCCTCTGTCTTGAGTAGTGCCAGGGTGTCCGTGACCTTTTGCCTGAGTTCTGCGTACTGTAGCCCCTGGGGCAAAGCAATAGCCAAACTGAAAAAGTGGGGAGTAGGATAAGCCGTAAAATGGCGATTTTGCTGTAACCAGTGCAGGCTTGCCACCCCATCTAAAATCATGCCATCTACCTTGCGGGTCGTGAGGGCAAGGAATCCCTCGGCGTAGGAGCTGACAGCGATCGGTTGTGCCTGGGGCAAAGTCATTTGTAATACACTGATATTGCCAGAATGGTGCAATACTGCAACGCGGGGGTGGGGGAGAGTCGCTAAATTGGTCTGGAGAGCATGGAGAATGACCGTCCTATCAGTGTAGTAGCTGGGGGAAAACACCACCAACCTTTGCCGATTGCCAGTCACTGTCATCTGGGCAATGACCATATCCACTCTGTTCTGCCAGAGGGCGGGCAACCGCTCGCTATTTTTGAGGGGCAACAGCTGCACCTTCTCCTTACTGCCTAGTAATCGCAGCGCTAGTTCCTCGGCGATGTCAATTTCGTAGCCCACCAACTTCCCCTGGTGATCGCGGTAGGCAAGGGGGGGATTGTTATCTTTGACCCCCACAATGAGAAAGCCCCGCTTTTGTACCTCTGACCATTCTGCCGCCCCGAGATGGGGGATATAGGCGCACAGCACAAGCCCTAAAAGGAGGTGAGCACGGGGCAATGCCATCAGCGCTTGGGAGCCATAATCATGGTCATATTGCGCCCTTCCTGCTTGGGAGCCTGCTGTACTTCCGCTATATCCTTGAGGTCGTTTGCCATGCGGTTGAGCAATTCCCGTGCTAAATCGGCGTGTTGAATTTCCCGCCCCCGAAACATGACCGTTGCCTTGACCTTGTCCCCCTCTTTCAGGAAACGTTGGGCACTGTTAATGCGCACTTGGTAATCATGTTCCTCAATTTTGTAGCGCATCTTCACTTCCTTGACTTCCGAGGTATGTTGCTTTTTCTTTGCCTCTTTTGCCCGTTTTTCCTTCTCAAATTTGAACTTGCCATAGTCCATGATCCGACACACCGGCGGGTCTGCCTTTTCCCCCACCAAGACCAAATCTAGTTCCTTTTCATCGGCGATTGCCATAGCTTCCTTGGGGGTCATAATCCCCAACTGGGTGCCATCCTCATCAATCACTCGAATCTGGGGAAAGCGGATGCGCTCATTGATCATGGGAACATCTTTGGCGGTGTTTTTTTCCATGCGCTGTTATGGCGAGACTCCTTTAATTGCTAGTGTAACCGATCGCTAAAATTTCCTCGACTAGATCAACAGAAATTGTGTCAGTAATTGTGGCAGCACCAATGGTTGTGGGGAGGACAAAGCGCAGTTTTCCCCCTTCTACCTTTTTGTCACTGCGAAGAGCTGTGAGAATTTCCGCCCTCGAGATAGAGTCAGGTAAAGTGCAGGGGAGCTTAGCCTTGCTAATGAGATTAACGAGGCGTTGGTGACAATCTGCTGACCAAAACTGCATTTTTACAGCAATTAGACTCGCAAAAACCATCCCTATTGCTACCGCTTCCCCGTGATTGATTTTATAATGGCTGGCAATTTCAATACCATGCCCGATCGTGTGCCCAAAATTGAGCAATGCCCGTAGCCCACTTTCTCTTTCATCCTGCATCACAATCTCTGCTTTCGCCTGGGCACAGCGAGTGAGAATTTCTGTCAATACAGGGGTAGAAAAATAGCGCCGTTGGTCTAAATGGGGCAGCCTTTCCAACAGGGCAAACAACTGGGCATCCCAGATCACCCCATATTTAATGACCTCTGCCATCGCCGCGCGGAACTCCCTGGGGGGCAAAGTCTGCAGTACCTGGGGGTCAATCCACACTAAGCGGGGTTGATGGAACGCACCAATTAAGTTTTTTCCCTGGGCATGATTGATACCAGTCTTGCCCCCGATGGCGGCATCCACCATTGCTAACAGGGAAGTGGGGACTTGCACAAAGTTGATGCCCCGCAGCCAGGTCGCCGCCGCAAATCCCGTCATATCCCCAATCACCCCCCCCCCGAGGGCGAGCATACAGGAGGAGCGTTCCAGGTAGCAGCTCTGGGCGCGGTCATAGATTTTGTGGAGAGTAGTAGCCGTCTTATAGCGTTCTCCTGGGGGTAGGAGCAACTCGTAGGGTTCAAAGGACACCGATCGAAGAGCCGTCATCACCTGTGCCCCATAGTGGCGGAAAATCCTGGGGTGGGATACTACCAACACCTTAGGACTCTTAGTCCCCAGCCCCCGCTGCCGTAGCGCTGCCCCCACCTGAGAGAGACTGCCCGCTTCAATCACAATGTCATAGCTATACTGGGGCAAGGTTAAGGGTATGACAGGCATTAGTCCTCGTGGTCTTCAAAGGGGTCGCTGAGATTTTTGCTGGGGGGACCAAAGGCAGTGTAGATTGCCAAACCTGTCAAACAGATGACGAAGGCGGCTAAAGTAAAAGCAATAGAAGTGGCACTTCCCATGATGGAGTTGTATTTCTTAGTGTAACTGCTACGATTATAGTATCAATAACTTTGGTGGAAAAGGTTATATGTCGCAACGTACATGGCTAGGGGACATTCTCCGCCCCCTGAACTCGGAATACGGCAAAGTCTCCCGTGGCTGGGGCACTACCCCCCTCATGGGAGTGTTTATGGCATTATTTTTGGTGTTTTTGCTGATTATTCTGCAGATTTACAACTCTTCCCTCATCCTGGAAGGGGTAGAACTGAACTGGGGCGGCTAACATAAGCAGGGGGCAGGGGCTTCCTTGCCCTGTACATTTCTAATTGAGAGGAAAACCATGAACATCTTTGGCTTGGGTTTGCCAGAAATTGCCGTAATTTTGGTGGTGGCTCTGTTGGTCTTTGGTCCCAAAAAGTTACCGGAAATCGGTAGGAGCATGGGTAAGGCCATCAAGAGCTTTAAGGAGGCTTCCCGTGAGTTTGAAACGGAATTGCGCAAGGAGGTAGAGGCCTTAGAGCAACAGAGCACTCCTGCAGTAGAAAACAAGGAAACAGCCACTCCCGATGCCTGATCATTTCCTGATCGTCGGTCTCGGTAATCCGGGACAGAAGTACGATCGGACAAGGCACAATGTTGGTTTTATGGCGGTGGACTATCTGGCGCAACGCTGGGGTATCTCCCTCAAGGCGGACAAGAAATTTCAGGGAGAGGTGGGGGCAGGAGACACCTGGTACTTACTCAAACCCGCTACCTACATGAATCGATCGGGGGAGGCGGTAGGGGCAATAGTGCACTGGTACAAGCTCACCCCTCCCCAGGTACTAGTAATTTACGATGACCTGGACCTACCCCTTGGCAAAATTCGTCTGCGCAGGACTGGCTCAGCAGGGGGGCACAACGGTATGCGATCGATTATCAGCCATCTCCACACCCAGGATTTCCCACGCTTGCGTATTGGCATTGGCACGGCGGCAAGGGCACAACAGGAAACCGTCGACTATGTGTTGGGAAAATTTACCCCTCCAGAGCTAGCAGTTTTACCGTCCGTCTTTCGCCTAGTGGCGGAATGTGTGGAGATGATGCAAAGGGAGGGCATAGACAAAGCCATGAGTATCTACAATTCCCAGAATGTGTATGTGCAGTGACCCTTTGGCGGAGTTATTTACTGTCATTAAAACCAGGCAACAACAGCCTCAGGAGGATTCCTACACCTGCAAATTGCTGGCGAAGGGAGAAAATACTATCCTCAAAAAATTAGGGGAAGAAATTGTAGAGTTAGTCATGGCTTGCAAGGATCGCGATAGGGACACGATCGCTCAGGAAACTGTCGATGTGCTCTATCACATTCTAGTCGCCCTTGCCTACTACGAAGTAGACTTAACAGCGGTTTACCAGGTGATGGCATCCCGCCGCAAATGACTACTCCTGGGGTACGGGGCGCAGCAGTGCTCTAAACAGCCACAGAGAGAGCATCACTAAAAAACCAACTGGCAAAGGGTGGTAGCCAGCCCAAGGAGGGTTCCAGGAAAGAAATGAAATTGGCATGCCCTGCTAGGGGAGAAAAACTCTACAGCAGTCGCTGCGAAAGCCAGTCTATCTATTACCAAGCCTAGGGCGTAGCCCAAAGCAGCAGAGATTCCCAAAAACACAGGAATTACCTGCCCATACACATAAAAACCAGGCTGGCAGAGGGTAGCCAAAAGAAGTCCACAATCCGTAATACAGTAATTTTTCCCCTGGTTGCAGAATAGTCTGCCAGTAATCCCCATCAATACAGAGCTTTTGACATTGCACACAGGTACTTTTTGCTACCCCTCCCCCATCTACAGTTTGGCACATGCTCCCATATAGATATCTCAACTCCCAGCAGGATCGGGCAGAAATATTGACACCAAACCCTGCCGCTAAAACAGGGAAAAGATCACCAGCGCAATCCCCAAACCGATCGGATTTTGCATCAGCCAACTCTAGGCAGCTAAGAGGTCCAAGCCAAGGGACAGACTGACACCAAAACTGATGCCCAAACAGTAATAGGGAAATTGCTGTAGGCATTCTCCTTGCAACCGCAAACAGGTCGCCATCGTCTTAATATGAAAGGGGCTGAGGGTGATGGGATCAACAAACAAAAAGACAATAATTCCTAGCCAGACAAGTGTAGAAACAACACCATAAATTGCTATTAGCCCTAATCTTTGGTGTTTATTCCGATCCAGAACGATCGCTTAAACTTTAATATTATGATTGACCCCAGGGAGGAGGGTGCAGATGACGGTCTTGAGTGAACCCCAAATAGCGAAGGGCTTAGTAATGGCGGGTTTTCACGCCCTGTCTGACCCCCTGCGTTTGCAAGTTATCGCGCTGCTGCAACAACAGGAACTGTGTGTCTGCGATCTCTGCGATCGTTTGTCCGTCAGTCAATCCAAACTCTCCTTCCATTTGAAAGTGCTGCGGGATGCCCACCTCCTCCGATCGCGGCAACAGGGACGGTGGATATACTACAGTCTCAATCCTGCCCAGCTAGCAGAGCTGGAAAATTTTATCAGCAGTTTACGCCATAACTGCAGCCAGAAAGCCGCTTCTCCCTGCCCATAGACAAAAAATGGGGCAGCCTCCCTGGAGAGACTACCCTCAGACACGCGATTGGAGGAAGTTTACTTTTGTACTACCATCTGTACCTTAGCGCCGCTCAAGCCAGCTTGCTTCACTTCCGCCAAGGTCTTGTTGATAGCATACTTCTGGTTGATAGCGTTGATCAGCTCCGTTTGGTTGTGCTTCTTCGCTACACCCCAGAGGTCAGCAATCAGGTCGAAGGTACCATCGCTGTTACGGGTCCAGCCCAGGTCATAGTCGCCTTCCAGAACCGCTACAATGTCAGCGCGGAGGCGTTGCCCGTTGTAACCACGCACGTCAGCGTCGGTCTTCACAGTAAGACCCAGGTCACGCAGAGACTGCTTGAGGATTTCGGCGTCAGAAACTTTTGTACGCAAAGTGCTGAAATGAGACATAATAGATTTACTCCTTGTAAAGTTGTGTAACGGTGAATGAACTGCTAGTCATCATGGGTGGTGGTGACTAGCCTTACCCGGTATTGCTACCAGGAAAGCCTTAGAACTCCAATCGCTGGTACTCCGCGATCGGGGCTGCCGCTGGTCTGGCGCGCGTCCTTGCCCAGTCCCGTAGGGCAGACATTTGCTCCGTCATCGTACGGGAGAGGGGGGTGGTCGACTTAATCGCTGCTAGGACATCCAACTGCCCAAACTCCCGCTCTTGAGCAAAAGCTTCATACATGGCGGCAATTACTGCCTGCTCTATCTCCGCACCGGAGTAGCCCTCCGTGTTTGCTGCTAACTCTGCCACATCAAACCGCGATATATCCTGCCGCCGCTTCTTGAGGTGAATTCTAAAGATTTCTTCCCGTTCCCTAAAGCTGGGTAAATCCACAAAGAACAACTCATCAAACCGCCCCTTGCGCAGGAACTCCGCCGGCAATTTGTCAATGCGGTTAGCGGTTGCCATGACAAACACAGGGGACTTTTTGTCCTGCATCCAGGTCAGGAAGGTGCCAAAGATACGGGAAGACGTTCCCCCATCGGAATCCACAGAACTGCCGCCCCCCGCAAATGCCTTGTCAATCTCATCAATGAAGAGAATCACTGGGGCAAGGGATTCCGCCACCTTCAATGCCCCCCGCAGGTTTGCCTCCGATCGCCCTACCATGGAGCCATCGTAGACCCTACCTATATCCAAACGGATCAAGGGCAGCGACCACAGCTGCGCCGTCGTACGGGCAATCAGGGACTTACCGCAACCCGGTACCCCCAGGAGCAGGATGCCCTTAGGCTGGGGTAAACCATAGGCACGCGCCTTCTGGGAAAAGGCATTTGCTCGCTTTTGCAGCCAATCCTTCAGTTCCTCTAACCCCCCCACTGCCTCCATCCCTTCCTCTGGGGGCAGATACTCCAAAATGCCGTTGCGGCGAATAATCTGTTGCTTTTCCGATAGGACAATCTCTACTTCCTGCTCCGTCAGCCTGCCGTTGGAGACGTAAGCCTTGCGATAGACCTTCTCTGCCTCATCGTGGGTTAGCCCCAACACTGCCCGCACTAGTTTCTCCTTTGCCTCCCCCGTCAACCGCCGACATTTGTAAGCTGCCAACTGCCGATCGAGGACCGCCTCCAGTTCTTCCACCGAGGGGAGGGGCAAATCCAAGACTACTATGTCCTTCTCTATTTCCGGCGGGATAGTCATTTGGAAGGGGGACAGGAGAATGATTGCTTTGTCGCTGTTTTTGAACTCCCGAACCGTGTCCCGTAAAAGCCTAGTCACCTCCGGATTGGCTATGTAAGGATGGAAATCCTTGAGGACATAGATACCAGGGTTCTTTTGTGCCATGATCCAGTGCAGAGCAGGGTCGATCGCTTTCGTACTGGAATGCACAGGGTTCTGATTTTCCTTTTGCTGTAAATCCACTAAGCCCCTGGTAATCGTCCACACATAGACATTACGACCTAATTCCTTTTGTGCCAGGTCAGCGATTACTTTTTCCGCCCGCTCCTCCTCCGGAGTCACCAGGTGGATCAAGGGATATTGCGCTTTTAGCAGAATCAGCAGTTCGTCTTTCATAATTTCACCCCTTGCGTAATCGCTATAACCCTACTTCAGCAGTGCACTAATTGCGTGTCGTTGTCCTCTAACACCCCTAGGGCAGATGCAGTGTCACTAATTTTCACTAGCTCCCCTTGCCGTAGCACTACGGGCTGAGTACAGGCGGGACAGTGATATACCCGATGAATGTGCCCCGCTCCCATCGCTTCCACTACCTCAGGGTGCTGTAGGTAAAAGGCGATCGCCTGCTCTGCCATCTCTGACATCGTGGTCTCCGCCAGTACCGACCGCACCTTTAACTGGTGGTGGAGTTCCTTGGACAAATGTAACGTTACTTTGTGCCTATCCTGTTGCATATATGGTTTCTCGAAGTACCCGAGTTCAGAATACTCTAATTTGCTCCCCTTTTTCTGTCAAGCTGTCATGGCAGAAAACCAGCTAAATTGTAATATTTCTTTACGTTGGAACAGGGGAGATGTGGGGGTAGTCTGAAGAGGGGGAGTGGGAGGTTGTTTATGGGGAGCAAGATGGTGATGGCGTTAGGTCTCCTGTTTGCCATGGGGGTGGGGGCGCAGCCTTTGACTTTGGCGCGTAATTTTCGTCCTGACCCCCTGCAGATGAGTGGACGGGCGGGGGGAGAAGTGAGTTTAGCGGTTTTGGCGGGGAGTGCCTCTGGCTGTCGTGGATTTGCCCAGAGTGAGCCAAATCATGTCTTGACGGTGACGGAGTCCTTTCCCCTTCTGGACATGGTGGCGATGACGCGGGATGTGAATCAGGATTTAACTATGTTGGTGAAGGGACCGGGGGGGGCGATTTGGTGTGGCGACGATGAGTATCGGGGGCGCAGTCCCAGGGTATCTGCCCGCTTGGTCAAGGGGACTTACCAGGTGTGGGTAGGGACGGGGGAGCCGGGGCGCGCGGTGGACTACACCCTGTCTATCAGTGAAACACCCCACAAATAGTGGTCTATGCGCATAGGGGCGAGTTGTCTTACTCTCTTGGCGATGGTGGCTTTGGCTCCCTGGGGGGGCTGTCAGGAGCTGCTCAAGCCTATCTTCCCCAAATTCAAGCCGGACCCGATCGTGATTGAGGGCGAGGTGGAGGGCACTGTACCGCTGGGGGAAATTCTCAAGGGGAAGGGGGTGCGGGGAAAATGTGAGGGCTATAGCACTGTGCACCCTACCTATCTCCTGCCTTTGCCCCAAAATTTTGCCTACCTCAATCTCAAGGTGCAGGGGGAAGGGCTAGTTTTGTTGGTGCAGGGTCCCGACGGGGTATTCTGTCGCCAGGAAAACCCCGAACTGTTAGGGATGTGGAGGGCGGGTACCTATCAAATTTGGGTAGGCACTAGGCAGAAGACTAAAACTAAATTTCGCCTCAGTTTCAGTGAAATGAATCAGTAGGAGCGGCTTACTTGACACCGATCGCTACTGTCTTTCCCCTGGGGAGTGGGGGGGGCGGGTTGGGGGGGGAGTAGAGCCACCACATGGGGTACGGGGCGCGGTTCGTATTCCATGACCGATTTGCCTTGGTAGGAGAGGGCAGCACTGGCACCCGAATCTAACATCACTGCCTCGTAAAGACCCACCTTTGCCAAAATTTCCCCTAGCCGCACAGAGTCCACCATGTCCATCGTCACCCCCAGTACGGGACGCCCTGCCCGATCGATGCCCCAAAAGGCTCTATCCCGCTCTGCATCAAAGCCATACAACTTGCCGAAACTGGCTGCATCCCTGGGTTTGCCGTTTTTAACTAGCCAAGCCGCCGCTACAAAGGCATCCTTTACCCCTGGTAGCTCCCTTTCCACTGCCTCCAGGGAGATATGGCGATCGGGGTCGTAGGGGACAAATCTGACGGTGCGATCGGAGATTAACACCAGGGGTCGCCCCCGCAGGAGGGGATTTTCCCCCTTCTTACCAGGATTGAAGACCCCCGCCTCCTTAGAATAGCGACTGAGGACAGGACCGATCATCTGGTTACTGTCTAAAAATTCCAGGGAGAAGAAGCCCCCGTCTACGGCTGCTACGGCGTTGGGGATAGTTTTTTGTATCTCCTCCACTTGATAGCGACTGTCGGCATGGGCGGTAACCGGCTGTCCCCCCAAGACCAACGTTAACCGTAACCCATCCACCGTCACTTGATGTTTCTCGATCGGGCTATGGAATTGGACAGGGGCAAACCCATCCTTAATTGGTACCACAGCGGCAAAATTACTCTCCCCTCCCCGGCGCTGCGCTTCCCTAATGACATCGTTAAAGCGGGACTGCCCATAGCGGCGCAGACTAAACACATCCTCTGACTCCGTCGCCGAGGTTTCATAGTAGGGATCAAGACTCATGGAAAGAGCCGCTCGGTAACCCGCCCGTGCCACCTGTTCCTTAATTGCCTCTGTGTAGGTGCCCTCCGGGTAGGTGAAATACTTGATCGGTCGCCCCAACTTTGCCTCTAGGATTTTTTTTGACTCTACCAATTCCCGATCGATCTCCGCTGCTGGCAGGTCAGCAAGATTGCGGTGAGTGACCGTGTGGGAGGCAACGGTGACTAATCCACTGTCTGCCATTTCCTTTAGTTCTGCCCAGGTGGCTTTGGGTTTGCCCTGGGGACTGCCCACAAAACCTGTGTGCACTGACCACACAGCCGGGAATTTGTATTGTTTCAACAGGGGAAAAGCGTAGAGGTACTGTCCGCGATAGTTGTCATCAAAGGTGAGCAGGATGGGCTTGGGAGGCAAGCTGGCACCCGTTTCCAAATGGCGCAGTAGTTGATCGAGACTAATGGGGTTCATACCCTCTGCCTTCAGAGTAGCAAAATGCTCTGCCAGTTCCTGGGGCGTGACATCGTAGTCCACCTCTTTAACAGGGGTAATGTCGTGGTACATGAGGATGGGGACATAGGTATTGCGCGCCCGCTCGTGGATATAGGGATAGCTGGTGGGCAGAATAGCTGTAAGCAATGATTCCTGCTGCAGAAGGGGGACTAACCCCAGGGGACTGAGAGCAGTGGTCCGCACTTGCCCCAGGCTATCTGCTAAACTGGCGAGGGCAGGCGGTTCGCACAGGGGTATTTCGACGCCGTTGAGAGCTATGGTGTTGCTGGGCAAACTTCTCTGTAGGGGACGAAAGGCTTGCAGCACAGAAAAAGTCACCACGGCGCCCAAACCAATAGCTCCCCCCATCAAGAGGGCGAATAGGAGCGTGCCCGTTGCTGTGGATTTCCCCTTCGGGCTGCGCAGGTTAGTCTTGGTCTTCTGCATAAATTATTTGCGTGGTAGACAGGCGTAGCCCCCTGGCATAGGTGTGGGGACAGTACCGGGATAAGCCTGACAGGATTCCACTGCCTCTTGTACCAGTTGCTTGGCATCCGGTAGCTTAGCCACCGCTGGAGAAACAGGCACAGCTATTGTGGTAGCAGGGACATCCAAAGCTTCTTCCCGCAATAAACTTCTGCCTTCCCGTGTCGGTAGACAGCGTCCCAAACGAGGGTTGAGGGCAGTGCCGTCAGGACAGGTTTTATCCCGACCCCGGGGAAATACACTAGAAGGAGTAGTGGAGGGAATAACAGGGGCAGGAGTTAGGGGCGTCAGGAGTTGAGCCTGTAGAGGTAGGACAATCACGATCGGTGCCAGCATCGAAGGGCGCATGACAGTTTCTCCCGCAGGTATGAGGGCATTCTACAATCTCATGCACAAATGATCAACACAAAGAGCGGTCGGCAGACAGAGAAAGTTATTTTCTGTTACGATAACAAAAACTGGATGAATTGACAGATGGATGGTAGCAGACCATTAGGGGTAGTCGTACAGGGTTCTCTCAGTCAGGGGTTGGAGGTGCGGCTGTACGGCGATGTGTCGGTGGAAGAAATGCGAGTGGGAAAGTTTTTAGTTGTCCAAGGCAGACGGGCGCGTTTTTTTTGTATTTTGACGGATGTAGCATTGGGAACCGCTAGCCCCCGTATTTTGGTCAACCCCCCTGACCCCCACAATCTCTTTTTGACGGAAGTCCTGGCAGGTACTGGTACCTTTGGCACCATTAGTTTGGCACCGATGTTGATGTTTGACAGTCCTATTGAGCTGCTCCCTGTAGAAAAAAAAGGCAAACGGCAGCGCAAAACGATGGAGGTAGAACCAGAGGTCAATCTTTTACCTGTGAAGACCGTGCCGACCCACTTTTCCCAAGTGTTTGAGGCAGTAGAACGGGATTTCCGCATTGTGTTTGGTTGGGAAGACGACCCCCATAAGCGCAACTTTGCCATTGGTCATCCTGTGGATATGAATGTGCCGGTCTGTATTGACCTCGATCGGTTTGTGGAACGCAGTAATGGCATTTTTGGTAAATCGGGGACAGGCAAGTCTTTTTTGACCAGGTTATTACTGTCAGGCATTATTCGCAAACGGGCAGCAGTCAATCTCATCTTTGATATGCACTCCGAGTATGGTTGGGAGGCGGCAGCGGAAGGCAAGAAGACCCAGACGGTGAAAGGGCTGCGGCAACTGTTCCCCAGTCAAGTGCAGATTTACACCCTTGACCCTGATTCCACGAAAAGACGGGGTGTGCGGGATGCCCAGGAACTCTACATCGGTCTCGATCAGATTGAAGTGGAAGACTTGCTGTTAGTCAAAGAAGAATTGAATCTTTCGGAGGCTAGCATTGAAAATGCCATCATCCTGCGCAATGAATTTGGCAAACAGTGGATCGATCGGTTGTTGGGCATGAGTAACAGTGAGATTCAGGAGTTTTGTGAAACGCGCATGGGCAGTAAGTCTTCTATCATGGCACTACAGCGCAAGTTGCTGCGGTTAGAAGAACTAAAGTATCTAAAACGCACCTGTCCTGACAATCACATCAAGCAGATATTGGATGCCCTCAGTGCCCACAAACATATTGTCATTGAATTTGGTTCCCAGTCTAACCTGCTCTCCTATATGCTGGCGACCAATATCATTACACGGCGCATCCACCAGGCTTATGTCCGCCAGGCGGAGAAATTCCTGCAGACGAAAAACCCCAGCGATCGTCCTATTCAGTTGATGATCACCATTGAAGAAGCCCATCGCTTTTTGAATCCCATGACTGCTAAGCAGACGATCTTTGGTACTATTGCCAGGGAAATGCGCAAGTATTTTGTCACCCTTTTGGTAGTAGACCAACGACCGTCGGGGATTGACAACGAGGTGATGTCCCAAATTGGTACCAGAATTACTGCCCTCTTGAATGACGAAAAGGACATTGAGGCGATTTTTACTGGGGTAGCAGGCAGCGCCAATCTCCGATCGGTGTTGGCAAAACTGGACTCCAAACAGCAGGCATTGGTGTTGGGTCATGCCGTACCGATGCCCGTTGTCATCCAGACCAGACGCTACGATGAACAGTTCTACAAGGAGATAGGGGAGATGAATTGGGAAACAGTTCCGACACCTCAGGTGTTGGAGGCAGCGGAAGTAGCACGGGCAGATTTGGGATTTTAGCCTACAACCCCAGTAGAATTTTGGGGGGGAGAAGGAGGAAGAGGGTGCAAGTCCCCCGCAGGGGCTGATCGGGATAGGTGACTAAGCCAATTAACCCTGCCTTCTTTAGCAAAATGTTGCCGCTCACCTGCCCCCAAGTCATCACCTCCGCCCAACTGGATAAATCTGGTTCATGCCCCACCAGGAAAACTGCCTCTACCCCTCTGTGGGAGTCATGCCAAGCTTCCCAGGCAGCAAAGTCTCCCTCTGGGGCTAACCACTCCACTACTTCCAGCGGTGGCTCCTGCAGGCAATCTGCCAAAATCTGGGCTGTTTGGTGGGCGCGGACAAGGGGACTGGTGAGAATTAGCGATGCCCGCAACCCCAACTGGTAGAGCTTTTCCCCGATCGTACGGGTTTTTTTGCGCCCCTCTGCCGTCAGTTCCCTGTCCCGATCGTGGGGGCATAACTCCCGATCGATGGCGATGCCATGGCGGAACAAGTAGACATAGGTCATGCTTCCATACGTCCAAAACGGATGGTGTACACTTCCTGCTCTTTTTCGGTGACAATTTCCACGTCAGACTGGGGATAGGACACGCAGAGGAGAATATAGCCCTGGGCATCCAGTTCTGCTCCCATGCCCCCCATGCCCATACCCTGACTTTGATCCACCTCTCCCTGCAGCAATTGCGCGGCACAGGTAGTGCAGACCCCGGCATAGCAAGAACAGGGCAGGTTCAACCCCTGGGCGTTGGCAGCATCCAAAATTGTCTGGTCGGCGGGCACAGGGACTATGTAGGTCTTCCCCTGGTGGTGAATAGTGGCTTGGAATACCTGAGTCATAAGGGCAAAATAATTTGGTAGGATATGCGAGTTTACCATCAACAATTGTATGCAAGCGCGCCGTCTTTCCCGCGAATTAGCTCTTTTAAGTATGAGCCAGCTCCCCTCCCAGCCCCAAAACCTGGAGACAAAGACGATCGAGGATATGGTACTAGCAGCAGTCCGAGCCTTGCAGGAGGAGGTCAAGGAAATGCTCACTACGGCGGGGGCAGAGTTGACCAGAGGGCAGGAAAAACTCTTGGCTAGTGAACTGCGCACCCCTGACCTGGAATCAGCGCGGGCATTGGTACAAGCGGCTATTGACCTCACAGCTACTGCCATCAATCGGGTGGGGGTTGCCCTGGATTTCCCGGAGTTGATTCAAGTCTCGCGGCAGGCGGATACGCGGGAATATGCTGTCTTACTTTTGCAGACCGTTCACCAACACCGGTCGGAACTGGATGACATTCTCAACGCCTGCCTAGAGGGCTGGCAGATGCACCGCCTTGCCCAGATTGACCAGGCATTACTGCGCATTGCCACTGCGGAGATGCGTTACCTAGATATTCCTCCCCAGGTTGCCATTAACGAAGCAGTAGAATTGGCAAAACGTTACAGCACAGAGGATGGCTTCCGCTTTATCAATGGCGTGCTTAGGGGGGTTGCCAACCTGATCAAAAAACAACAGGAGATGAATATGTCCTTCTAGGGGAAGAGCTGTCGCCGCATTGTCTCCGCTATGTCAATCTGTGCCTGGCTAAAACCCGCTTCCCCTAAGTGATTGAGATAGTCGGCATTGCCATACTCCCCATCAAGGGCAACAGCAGAGTGGTATAACTGCAACGCCCGTTCTCTCTCCCCCTGCGCCCAATAGACCACAGCTACCGCCACGATCGGGTGAGGGTTATAGGGTTCCAATTCCATTGCCCTCTCCCCATGGGCGATCGCCCAATCCGCTAAATCCAATCTCTGATAGGCAAGACACAGGTTGTAGTGGGCAATCTCATTGGCGGGTTTGATGACTGCTGCCCAACTATGGACCAACACTGCAGGCTGGAGTTGTCCCCCTGTCAAGTAGACAATCCCCAAAGCATTTGCCGCCTCCACTGCCCACATATCTAGTCTCAATGCCCGCCAGAGAGTAGCGGCTGCCCCCGATCGTTTTGCCAGATGCTGCGTCCAGCCCAACATCACATAACCTGTGACATCCTGGGGAGCCAATGCCACCGATCGTTGCAATACTGCCAGTGCCTCTGCCCACCGCCCCTGCCGCCGATACTCCAATCCCTGCTGCCGCAACTCCGCTACAGAAGCAAAACTGGGCAAAGACAACAGCAAAAAAAGGCAGATAGCAAGCATCGAGACAATCTTTCTCTCAGAAATATCCTAACTTCTTGGCTACCTCAATTGACAACGGCGGCTCAATAGCTCCCTGAGGACTTGTTTGAAGGGGGGACTTCTCCTCTCCTTTAGCAGTCCTAGCTAGAAACTGCTACCTAGGTCCGATCGGGGGGGCTTCTCCCAGGTGTTGACTGGCAGAGAAAAACAGAGACCAGCCTTGCTTAGCCGTGTAGCAAATTGGTTGAACTCAGCGGTAAAAACAGGAGCCATACAAACTGCAGGCTGTATAGCCCCCCCTTAATTTCTGTAGCTGCCCCCAGTAGTAAGTTGACCACTACCTTTAGGCTGCCGTGCCCCCGATGACGACATTGCGAATACGCAGGCTAGGAGCACCGCACCCCACTGCCAGTCCATTTTGTCCTCCTTTACCACAGCCGCCAGACTCGTCCCAGTGAAAGTCGTCCCCGATCGCTTCAATATCGGCTAGGGTTTGAAAGACGTTGCCGGAGAGGGTGACATCCCGCACTGGTTCTGCCAGCTTGCCGTTGCGGATCATCCACGCCTCCCCTGCGGTGAAGGTAAACATCTCGCCGTTGGTCATTCCCCCTTTCCAGTTGGCAGCATAGACTCCCAGGGGAATATCGTTGAGCAGGTCAGCTACGGGGGTTTTGCCCCTGCCGATCCAGGTGTTGGTCATGCGCACAATGGGGGGGTAGTGGTAATCTAAACAGCGGGCATTGCCTGTGGGTTGTTCCCCCAATTTGCCAGCGGTTTCCCGGGAATGTAATCTGCCCACCAAAACGCCATCTTGGATCAGTTGGGTGACGGTAGCGGGTACTCCCTCGTCGTCGTAGGCGTAGCTCCCCCTATGTATCTTGCCATCCCCCAAGGGCGCTGCGCCGTCAAATATCTGCAGTTCATCACAGCCAAACTTGCGCCCGATGGTCATCACTTCCAACATCTCTGGGTTTTCGTAGACCATATCTGCTTCGGAGAGATGCCCAAACGCCTCGTGCACAAATAGCCCTGCTAAAATTGGGTCAATTACGACGGTGTAGGTCCCCCCCTGAATCATGGGCAATTGCAAAGCCTCCCGCGCCCGTTGGGCACAGCGCACTACCGCTGCATCATAATTAACAAGGTCGCTGAAGGAGTGACGGGAGCCGATCGTTTCCCTGGCAGTTTGTACTTGTTCTCCATCACGGGCAGTAGCAGCAAAGCGCATCTCCCAATCGCACCAGGACTGCTTGATGCTGGTACCCTCTGAGGTAAGGATTAAAACTGTTTGCCTACTATCGCCATAGCGGACGGTGGTGCTACTGATTTGGGGTTGCAATAACAAAGAGTCGTAGTGCTGACAGAGTTCCAGTTTGCGCGCCAGGGTAATGTTGCCGTTGGGGGGGGTAAGTTGCACTTCTGCTTGGACTGGCTCTAGGGGGGCGAGGTGGGTTTCTCCCTGTCCTAACCAGCGGGCTGCCTCGATCGTCTGTGCCAGTTTTTGGGGGAGGGTCTCCAGGTCGTTGAAGCTGGCAAAGCCCCAACCGCCTTTATAGCAGGCGCGAATCTGGCCGCCAATGCTGGTGCCTGTGCTGAGGGTCTCTACCTTACCACTGCGCAGCACAATATTAGTGCCCTCGGATTGCTCTAACCGCACTGCTAAAAAATCTACTTTGTGTTGCTGTTGCTGCAGGAGTTCCCTGACCCGTGCTTCTAGTGCCGCCAATTTGCTAGTAGTCATGGTTCTATTGTTGGTGTTACTGATTTTGCCTTCTATCCTAAGCTATTTGGCATTTAGATCATCCTGCGACAGCGGGCATAGGTGCGGCACTGATTTTGCCGTCTTCCATGGCAATGATGCGATCGGCTATGTCCAAAATGCGATTGTCGTGGGTAACTAACAGGATGGCTGTCCCCCGTTCTTTTGCTAGCTTGTGCATAATGGTCACCACATCCCGCCCCGCTTTTTTATCTAAAGCTGCTGTTGGTTCGTCCGCTAAAACGATCGGTGGTTCCGCAACTAAAGCTCTGGCAATAGCCACCCGCTGACGCTGTCCCCCTGATAGTTGTTCTACATAGTAATCAACCCGCTGTGCCAAGCCCACCTGCCCCAACATTGCCACTGCCTTGGCATCCATATCTCCACAGAATTCCCGATCGTGCAACTCCAATGCCATGCGGACATTTTGTTTGGCAGAGAGAAAAGTAAGGAGATTGTGACCCTGAAAAATATAGCCAATCTTGCGTCTAGTTTCTATTAGTTTCCGTGGTGAGGCTCCCCGCATTTCTTCCCCTAGAATTTGCAGACTGCCCTCCTGTACCGATCGCAGTGCTCCTACTAAAGTTAAAAGGGTAGTTTTGCCGGAGCCAGAGGGACCAGTCAGAATGACAATTTCGCCAGGATAAATGGTGAGGGAAATATCGTAGAGCACCTGTTTTCTTAGTGCCCCCGTGCCAAAGTAGTGATTCAAGTTCCTTACAGCAATTACAGGTGGCGGTGTGAGCATGGTTTTTTCTCCTAAAAAATATCAGCGGGGTCAGCAGATAGCAGTTTTTGTGCCGAAATGGCGGCGGAAACCAGACACATTAACACCGTTAAACTAAATACCAAGCCTGCTTTGTATAGGCTCATCCCCATCGGTAAAAATGTGGCAATCCTGGTGAGTTGGTAAAACCCAATGGAGATAAATAAACTGGGCAGATAACCGAAAACTGCTAGTAGTAATGCCTCCTGGAAAAGAATAGCCAGCAAACTACCATCGGAGTAGCCCATTGCCTTGAGGGTGGCATATTCTGACAGGTGGTCGACAACGTCAGAGTAGAGAATTTGATAGACAATTGCTACCCCTACTACAAAACCAATCCCTACCCCCAAACCAAAAATAAACCCGATCGGTGTTGATTCTGACCAGTAATTCACTTCTACTTCTGCCATTTCTGCCTTGGTTAAAACGAGGACATCCTTGGGTAAAAATGCCCGTAATTGTGCCTGTACTTTTTTGACATCTGCTCCTGGGGCTAGGCGAATTAGTCCCAAATCTATGCGATCGGGGTTGCGGTTAGGGAATATGTTGTGAAAAGTGGTGTCACTGACAATGACATTGCCGTCAAATGCAAAGGAAGCCCCCAAAGAAAATAAACCCTGCACATTAATTAAACGCCCGCCTAATTCTGTTTGGACAACTTTTTGTTGCTGCAACATCTGGGGAATAGGACCAAATTCTGACCGACTGGAGCGATCGAATAACAAAGCATTGAGGGGGCGAATTTTAGGAAGATTGCTTCTAATTTCGGGGTCAACAAAGGGGGCATGGTCAGGATTGACTCCAAACACTAAAATTGTGCGGGGTACTCTGGTGATGGGATGGCGCCATTTCGTCACATCTAAGTAGACGGGAGTGACGGATTTTACCCCTGGTATGGCTTGGGCTTGATAGAGCCTAGCACGCAAAATACTTTCCGGACGAGCGATGGTTTTGTAGTCGGGACTAGCTAGGACAATATCGGTAGCGAGGGCGCGATAGGGAGTGCGACAACTGTTGTAGAGGGCATCCTGAAATCCCAGCTGCATAAACATCAAGAAATCAGCAAAGGTAATACCAGCTATCGCTACTAGTAAGCGATTTTTTTCCCGCATCAATTGCAGCCAGGCTACAGGGGTACGCTTTAACCATTTGCTGATAAAATTTGGGCGGCATTCCTGGTCTTGCTTTAGTAAAACCATAAAGGTAAATCTCCTAGAAAATCTGTCACTGCTTCCACGATCGGTAAAATATCCAGGCGGGCAAGGGTAGCGGCAAATTTCTCCCGCGTCAGGGGGCGATGGGGATTGATAATTAACTCCCCTGTCACTCCCAGGAACTGCCACCACTCCTTTAGCTGCTGTCTGCCCCGCTGGTACAGGCTGACTAACCACTCCCTCATGGCTCGATCGCCACTACCACCTGCAAATTGTTCAAATGCCGCACCCTTTTACTGCCGTCTGGGTCAAGGGCAACTTTTACTTCAATCACGCGGCGGTCTAGTTTTTCCCCTGGTTGCCCACTGAGGATAGTCTGCCGCTCGACCTGTAAGCCAATGGCTGTCACTTTCCCCTGCACTGCCCCCGGGAAGGCTTCCCCCGTCACGGTTGCGGTCTGTCCCACTGCCACCCTGCCAATGTCTGACTGATAAACCTCTGCCACTGCCACCATCCGATCGGTGCTCCCCACCTCCACAATGCCTTGACTACTCACCACTTCCCCTGGATAGCTGTGAATTTTCAGCACTTCCCCCGCCACCGGTGACCGCACTATGCTTAACCCCAGGTCAGTTGTAATCTGTCGCAGGTTTGCCTCCGCCTCCCGCAATTCTGCCTCCGCTACCGCCACATCCACAGGACGTACTTCCACTAAGCGCCGTTTGGTTGCCTCTGCCTCCGCTATCTGTGCCTGGAGGGTCGCAATCACCCGTTGCCGCCCTGACTTTGCCTGCTCTAGGTTTGCCCTGGCGGTCTGGAGGGTCAACAGTTTGCTGTCTGCTAGGGACTGGGAGACCACATCATCCCGTACCAGTGCCTGATAGCGCTCGTATTCCCTTTGGGCATTCTGCACCTCTGCCGTCAAACGGGCTAGGGTCGCCTCCTGTTCTGCCAATTCCCCTGCCAATTGCGCCCGTAATCGCTGAATTTCCGCTGTTTGTGCCTCAATTTCTGCCTGTTTTGCCCCTGCCTGCACCTGCCGTAGTTTAGCTCTGGCTACCTCCACCTGCTGTTTTGCCCGCTCCTGCAAAGCTTGCAAGCGCCAATGACTCTCCAACAGGGCAATCACATCCCCCTTTTCTACCCTGTCCCCCTCCTTTACCCGCAACACCGCTACCCGATCGTTGGCTAAAAAACTGGGCACCGACACATTCACTACCCCCGAGGCTGGCTCTAACCGCCCCAATGCCACTACTTTGATGGGTTCCTCTGGCACACTGGCGACCACTGTCTGTTGCTTAGGTGCAAGATGAAAGAAGGCAAAACCGATCGTGGTCAGCATAGCAAAACTGGTCGTGCCCGTCCACCACCATTTTTTCATGTCTGTACCTCCCCCTGTCTCTGCTTGTGTTGCCAATAAACCGCTAACATCTCCCCCAAAATAGCGCCGATCCTGGCATCGTAGATGCTGTTGATCACTAAACCATCAATTAAACAGGACAACAAATTAGCTAGGTCGGCATCGGCAAGGGGGAAGATTTCCATCGCTGCCTGGGCATAGAGTTTCTTCACCTCCTCAGAGTCAGAAGTAAACAAATAATTGAGAAAGATCAATGCCTCCTGCTGGCATTCCTCTTCATAGCGACTGATATAGGCAAATAGACCCGCAATCCGTTGCCAAAAGCGCAGGCATAGCCCTTTGAATGTGCTCCCCTGTTACAAAATCCCACAACTGTTCAAATAAAGCCTCCTTGCTAGGAAAGTAGTGGTACAACCTGCCCGTAGAAATACCTAAATTCTCCGCAATCTGCCACCGATAAGCCCCGTGCTCCACTACCTTAGGCATATTTTTGTTATAGGTAAAGTTATAGGAGTGGGCAGTACGGGTTTCCCGAAACCAGTGCCCTTTTGGCATTAAGCTAAGATTTAGATAGTCGCTAGGTCCAGACAGGCGCAATGCAGAACTTCCGCAACTACTACGACATCCTTGGTGTTCCCCGCACGGCAACGACTGAAGAAATCAAACGTGCCTACCGGCGGCTAGCGCGCAAATATCACCCAGACGTCAATCCCGGTGACAAAGCCGCAGAGGAAAAGTTCAAAGATGTGAGCGAAGCTTACGAAGTTCTCTCTGACCCTGTCAAACGGCAACAATACGATCGGTTTGGGCAATACTGGCGGCAGGGTGGCTTCCAGGGGGCGCCTACTGGTCGTGGTCCTAGCGGCATGGGGGTCGATCCCTTTGAGGAGATTGACTTTAGCCAGTACAGCGATTTCCAAGAGTTTGTCGATCAGTTACTAGGGCGGTTCCGCACGGCGGGCACCTCTTCCCGCTATACCGAATATCGTCCCCCCACCAATCTGCGGCGCGATGAAGAAGCTATTTTGAATCTCCCCCTCGAGCGGGCTTACCAGGGGGGTAGGGAGCGCATTCGCCTGGCAGATGGGCGCTCTTTGGAGGTGAACATGCCTGCGGGGGTGATGTCGGGGCAACGCATTCGCCTAAAAGGGCAGGGGGCAAACGGGGGTGACCTCTATCTCAAAATTGTCCTGCAACCCCACCCCTTCTTCACCCTCGATGGCTACGATGTCTACTGCAAGCTCAAACTCTCCCCCAGCGAGGCAGTCTTGGGGGCACAGGTGGAAGTACCTACCCTCAGTGGTCCTGTGAAGTTGACTGTTCCCCCCGGTGTACAATCGGGGCAGCAACTGCGCCTGGCTAACAAGGGGTTCCCTAAGGGAGACGGCACCTACGGTGACCAATACGCTGAAATTGCCATAGTCGTACCCAAACACCCCACCCCCAGGGAAAGGGAACTCTACGAGCAGTTACAGCGGGTGCAATCCTTTAACCCCAGGGAAAATCTGGTGAAGTCCCGCTAAAAAATATTTGACAGCCCTACATATTTCAGGTTAGACTAGGAAAGTGTCGCAAATTGATACTGGACTGGTGGGGACTGCCGTTTGTCCACTGTCTAAGTCAAGGACACAGGTTATAGCTTAGGTATTCCTAGTCTTAACATAGCAAAAAGGTGAACACAATGGCTGTCGGGATTCTCGGCACGAAGCTGGGCATGACCAGAATTTTTGACAGTGAGGGCAACGCCGTCCCTGTGACTGTGGTGCGCGCTGGTCCATGTCCCATTACCCAGATAAAAACGATCGAGAAGGAAGGTTACAACTCCATCCAGCTGGGCTACGGGGAAATCAAGGAAAAGAATCTCAATCGTCCAGAGAAGGGGCATCTGCAAAAAGCGGGGGTAGGAGCAGTGCGCCACCTGCGGGAATTTCGCGTGGCAGATGTGAGCCAGTACAAGTTGGGGCAGACCCTGGATGTCAGTCAGTTTCAGGTGGGACAACTGATTGATGTGATTGGCACTAGTATTGGGCGGGGTTTTGCTGGTTATCAAAAACGCCACCACTTTGGGCGCGGTCCTATGTCCCACGGTTCCAAGAACCACAGATTGCCTGGTTCTGTAGGGGCTGGTACTACCCCAGGGCGGGTTTTCCCAGGCATGCGCATGGCAGGTCGTATGGGCGGTAAGCGGGTGACGGTAAAAAAGCTTACCCTCTTTGATATTGATGTGGAGAACCATCTGCTGATTATCAAGGGGGCAGTGCCTGGTAAGCCCGGCAGCCTAGTCAGTGTTGTGCCCGCCAAGTTGGTCGGTCGTCCTAAGCAGGGGCAGTAGGAGGTGTGCATGTTAGCAATTAAGAATTGGCAAGGGGAGACGATCGGGGAAGTGGCTTTTTCCCTAACGGTGGCTAAGCCCCACACAGCAAAGGATTTAGTCTATCGCGCCCTGGTACGGCAGTTGGCAAATGCGCGGCAGGGAACGGCTTCTACCAAGACCAGGGCAGAGGTGCGGGGCGGTGGACGCAAACCCTGGCGGCAAAAGGGCACGGGTCGGGCAAGGGCAGGTTCTACCCGTTCTCCTCTGTGGCGAGGGGGCGGTGTCATCTTTGGTCCCAAGCCTAGGGACTACTCCATCAATATGAATAAGAAGGAGCGCCGTTTAGCCCTGCGCACTGCCTTGATGAGTCGGGTGGCGGATTTTGTGGTGGTGACGGATTTCAGTGAGCATCTGCCCCAACCCAAAACAAGGGAGTTAGCGGCGGCTTTACAGCGGTGGGGGTTAGCGCCGAAGCAAAAGGCTCTGATGATTCTGCATGACACCCCAGAACCTGTGATCCTTTCAGCCCGCAACATTGCCAATTTGGTGTCTCTGCGGGCAAATCAGCTCAATATTTTTGACATCCTCAACGCCGACAAGATTGTGATCACTGTGCCCTCCCTGGAGGTGATCAAGCAGACCTACGAACCACGCAAGGAGGTAGCCAATGGGTAGAAAGGTACAGACGGAGTTTGACCAACGGCGTTTGGCAGATATTATCCATCGTCCCCTGGTCAATGAAAAGGCAACTCTGCTCCTGGAAAACAATAAATACACCTTTGAAGTAGACCGCACCGCTAATAAGTACGAAATCAAGGCAGCGATCGAGTTCCTCTTCAATGTCAAAGTCACCAAGGTCAACACCCACAATCTTCCGCCCAGGGCAAAACGGGTGGGCAGATTTGCTGGGTATCGTCCCCAGTACAAACGGGCGATCGTGACCCTTGCCAGTGGCAGCAGTATCAACCTATTTCCTGAGGTGTAATTATGGCAGTCCGTCCTTTGAAGCCCTACACGCCCAGTACCCGCCAGGTACAGTTGGCATCCTTTGAGGAGATCACCAAGTCGAAGCCGGAAAAATCCCTGGTCATCCGTCTCCATCGCAAGAAGGGACGCAACAATCGGGGGGTAATCACCTGTCGCCACCGTGGCGGTGGGCATAAGCGGCTCTATCGCATCATTGACTTCAAGCGCAACAAGCGCAATATGCCGGCAAAGGTCATCGCCATTGAGTATGACCCCAACCGCAACGCCCGCATTGCTCTGGTGCAGTACGAAGATGGGGAAAAACGCTATATCCTACACCCCAAGGGCTTGGCAGTGGGAGCAACGATTATGGCGGGGGAAAACGCCCCCTTTGAAGTGGGCAATGCCTTACCCCTCTATGCCATTCCCCTAGGCACGATCGTCCACAATGTGGAACTCTACCCTGGTAGGGGGGGGCAACTAGCGCGAGCGGCGGGGGCGGGAGTGCAAATTGCCGCTAAGGAGGGAGATTACGTTACTCTGAAGTTGCCTTCGACGGAAGTGCGCATGGTACGGCGGGAGTGCTACGCCACGATCGGGCAGGTGGGGAACACCGACCACAGCAACGAGAGCCTAGGGAAGGCAGGGCGGACGCGCTGGCGGGGTAGAAGACCAGTGGTACGGGGGTCAGCCATGAACCCGGTAGACCACCCCCACGGTGGTGGAGAAGGCTGTTGTCCCATTGGACGTCCATCGCCGGTGACTCCCTGGGGTAAACCCACCCTGGGTTATAAGACCCGCAAGAAGGGCAAGCCCAGTGATGCTTTGATTGTCCGTCGTCGCCGCAAAGCCTCGAAGCGTGGTAAAGGTGGACGCAGTGCCTAGAGTTGGGAGGTAGGAGAGAATGTCGAGATCACTAAAGAAAGGACCATTTGTGGCAGACCACTTGCTGAGCAAGATTGAAAAGCTCAACGCCAAGGGGGAAAAACAAGTCATCAAAACCTGGTCGCGGGCTTCCACGATCGTGCCAGAGATGATCGGGCACACGATCGCTGTACACAATGGCAAGCAGCACGTACCGGTTTATATCACCGACCAGATGGTAGGGCACAAGTTGGGGGAATTTGCTCCCACCCGCACCTATCGCGGTCACGTCAAGGCTGACAAAAAAGCAAAGAGGTAACCCATGATCCTGGCAGAAAACGAAGTGCCCGCTGTGGCGAAATATATAAGAATGTCCCCCAACAAGGTCAGGCGGGTGTTAGACCAAATTCGGGGCAAGAGCTATCGGGAAGCCTTAATTATCCTGGAGTTCATGCCCTACCGTGCCTGCGATGTGGTGACCAAAGTACTGCGATCGGCAGTAGCTAACGCCGAGCACAACAACGGCATGGACAAGACCAAGTTAATGATCAGTCAGGCTTACGCCGATATGGGACCAAGTCTGCGGCGCTTCCGTGCCCGTGCCCAGGGGCGTGCCTACCCCATCCGCAAACCCACCTGTCACATCACGATCGTGGTCAAACCAATGGAGGAGGAGAAGAATGGGACAGAAGGTTAATCCCAACGGCTTACGCTTAGGCATTATTCGCCCCCACCTCTCCCAGTGGTTTGCCCAAGGGGAGCGCTACGCCACCCTGGTAGAAGAGGACTTCTACATCCGCAGTTATATCACCAAGACCCTCAGTGCCGCCGGCATTGCCCAAATCTACATTGAGCGCAAAGCGGACCAGGCAGACATTGAAATTCGCACCGCCCGCCCTGGTGTCGTAGTAGGGAGGGGGGGAGCCGGCATCGACCAACTGCGCCAGGGTTTGATGAAATTCCTCGCCAGCAAGAAGGCGGAATACTGCCTAGCGCGATCGGGGACAAGTCAAATCCGCATCAATGTAGTGGAGGTCACCCGTGTTGACGCCGAGGCACCCCTGATTGCCGAGTACATCGTGCAGCAGATTGAACGGCGGGTAGCCTTTCGCAAAGTGGTGCGCCAGGCAATCCAAAGGGCACAGCGGGCAGGCGTGCAGGGGATCAAGATTCAAATCAGCGGGCGCTTAAACGGCGCTGAAATTGCCCGATCGGAGTGGGTACGGGAAGGGCGGGTCCCCCTGCATACCCTACGGGCAGACATCGACTACGACTACAAAACTGCCCGCACCATCTACGGCATCATCGGCATCAAGGTGTGGATATTCAAAGGGGAGGTCATGCTTGGTCGGGAAGAGCTGCCACCCCCTAGCCAACAGCCCCGCCGATCGAAGCGCAAAAATCGACCCCAATTTGAAGACCGTTCTGGAGCAGAAGGATAGTTACTATGCTGAGTCCCAAGCGCACGAAATTTAGAAAGCAACAGCGGGGCAGGATGTGTGGCGCCGCCACCAGGGGCAACGAGGTAGACTTTGGCGAATACGCCATGCAAGCCCTAGAGCCTTCCTGGATCACCTCCCGTCAGATTGAGTCCGCTCGCCGTGCCATGAGCCGCTACATCAAGCGGGGGGGCAAAATCTGGATTCGCATCTTCCCCGACAAACCAGTAACCAAACGTCCCGCCGAAACCCGTATGGGTTCAGGGAAAGGGGCACCGGAATTTTGGGTCGCCGTTGTCAAGCCCGGCCGGGTGATGTTTGAAATTGCTGGTGTGAGCGAAGAAGTGGCAAAGGAAGCCATCCGTCTGGCAGCAGCCAAAATGCCCATGAAAACTCGTTTCATCAAACGGGAGGAGTAGAAATGGCACTACCGAAGATGGAAGAGGTGCGGCAGCTGGAAGGGGAAGCACTGGAAGCAGAAATCCTCAAGGTGAAGCGGGAGCTATTTAACCTCCGTCTGCGCCAAGCCACCAGGCAACCTGTCAAGCCCCACGAATTTACCCACCTCAAACACCGCCTTGCCCAGTTACTCACCCTAGAGCGGGAACGCCAATCTCCGGCGGAGGTAAAAGCAACATCCCGCCGTGCTCGCCGCCGCCAGCGGGCTAGACGCTCCCCTTCCCCAGCCGTCGTAGAGACAGAATCCCAGACTAGGACAGAAGGAGGAGACCATGGCAGTTAAGGAACGTGTGGGTATCGTCGTTAGCAACAAGATGGACAAGACTGTGGTGGTAGCGGTAGAGAGCCGTGCTGCTCACCCCAAGTATGGCAAGATTGTCGTCCGCACCAAGCGCTACAAGGCCCATGACGAAGAAAACAAATGCCAGGAAGGCGATCGGGTGCGCATCCAGGAAACCCGTCCCCTCAGCCGTACCAAGCGCTGGCGGGTGATTGAAATCCTTGGCTCATCGAGGGCGGAGGTAGTCGATCGCCATCACGCAGACACCGCCCCCCCACTCCCACAACAGACTGACACAGCTACAACCCAGGAGGTAAGCCATGATTCAACAGGAGACTAGACTGACTGTGGCGGATAATAGCGGGGCAAAGGAACTCCTCTGCATTCGTGTCCTGGGGGGAAGTAACCGCCGCTACGCTACGGTGGGGGATGTAATTATCGCCACTGTCAAAAGCGCTGCCCCCAATATGCCCGTGAAAAAATCCGACGTTGTGAGGGCAGTAGTTGTGCGCACCCGCAACACCATTCGCCGCGAGAGTGGAATGTGCATTCGCTTCGACGACAACGCTGCCGTGATTATCAACCAGGACGGCAACCCCAAAGGCACACGGGTATTTGGTCCTGTGGCACGGGAACTGCGGGATAAAAACTTCACCAAGATCATTTCCCTAGCGCCGGAGGTTCTATGAAATTCAAACCCAAGCCCAAGTATCGCGGCAATCGCACCAGCTTCAAGATGCACGTCAAAAAAGACGACCTGGTGCAGGTCATTTCTGGCAGTTACAAGGGGAAGGTGGGCAAAGTCCTCAAGGTCTTCCCGGAAACTAGCCAGGTGATTGTGGAGGGGGTAAACAAAAAGACCAAACACCTCAAGCCCCAGCGGGAAGGGGAACAGGGACAAATCATTGTCAAGGAATTTCCCATCCACAGTTCTAAGGTCATGCTTTATTCCGAAAAGGAAAAAACCGCTAGTCGCGTCTGCCACACCTACACCCCCGACGGGAAAAAGGTGCGGATGTTGAAAAAAACGGGCGAAATTCTCAACTAACTACTAGGGACTATGGCTACTCGTTTCCAGCAATTCTACGAAAAGCATGCTGTTCCCAAATTGATGGAGCAGTTCAAGTACAAAAACATCCACCAGGTGCCCAAGTTTGAAAAGGTGGTGGTCAACCGCGGTCTGGGGGAAGCAGCGACCAATGCCAAGGCACTGGAATCCTCTATTGCCGAAATTGCCGCCATCACCGGGCAGCGCCCCGTCGTCACCAGGGCAAAGAAAGCGATCGCGGGGTTCAAAATCCGTGCTGGCATGCCTGTGGGCATGATGGTCACCCTCAGGCGGGACAGGATGTACGCCTTTCTCGATCGTCTCATTAACTTTGCCCTCCCTCGCATTCGGGACTTTCGCGGTGTCAATCCCAAAGCCTTTGACGGCAGAGGTAACTACACCCTCGGGATCAAGGAGCAGTTGATCTTCCCGGAGATTGACTACGACAGCATCGACCAGATTCGGGGGTTAGATATTTCCATCGTCACCACCGCCCGGACCGATGAGGAGGGACGCGCCCTGCTCAAAGCTATGGGAATGCCCTTTCGTGAGTCATAGGAGCTGAAGATGGCAGTAAACGATACCATCGCTGATATGCTGACCCGCATTCGCAACGCCAGCCTTGCCCGCCAGCAGGCAACGGAAGTCCCCTGTACCAAGATGACCCAAAACATTGCCAGGGTGCTGAAACAGGAGGGCTTTATCGAAGACTACGAGGAGGTAGGAGAAGGCATCGATCGCCATTTAGTCCTCTCCCTCAAGTATTATGGCAAGCACCGCAAGCCCGTGATCACCAAACTGCAGCGGGTGAGTCGCCCTGGTATGCGGGTTTATTCCAACCACAAGGATTTACCCCGGGTGTTGGGGGGTGTAGGCATCGCCATCATCTCCACTTCCAAGGGCATTATGACCGATCGGGAAGCGCGCACCAAGCGAGTGGGTGGGGAAGTACTCTGTTACGTCTGGTAAGGAGCAAAGAGAATGTCACGGATTGGTAAGCGTCCTGTGCCCATTCCGCCCAAGGTGACGGTGGAGGTGGCAGGGCAAGAAGTAAAAGTAAAGGGACCAAAGGGGGAGCTAAAGCGGGTCTTCCATCCCCTCATTGAAATTGTAAAGGGGGAAAAAGAAGTACAGGTCAATCGTCGCGACGATTCTCGTCCTGCTCGGCAGTTGCATGGACTGAGCCGCACTCTCCTCCACAACATGGTCATGGGGGTCTCCCAAGGCTTTGAAAAGCGCTTGGAGATTCAGGGGGTAGGTTACCGTGCTTCTATTACGGGCAAAGTCATGACCCTAAACATGGGCTATAGCCACCCCGTCGAAATCCATCCCCCTGAGGGCATCACCCTGGAAATTGAAGACAACACGGGGAAAAAGGTCAATCAAGGTACATTGATTGTTGTCAACGGCATCGACAAGGAAGTGGTGGGGAGTGTAGCAGCAAAGATTCGTGCTGTGCGTCCCCCTGAGGTCTACAAGGGCAAGGGGATTCGCTACAAAGGCGAGTTTGTCCGCCGCAAAGCTGGTAAGACAGGTAAGGGAGGTAAGAAATGAAGCTCACCCACAAAGCCGCTACCCAAAGACGGCATAAGCGCATTCGCCGCCGTGTCAGTGGTACACCCGATCGTCCCCGCCTGGCGGTTTTCCGTTCCCATCGCCATATTGTCGCCCAGATCATTGACGATGTGGCACAGCACACCCTAGTGGCTGCTTCCACCCTGGAAAAGGAACTGCGCAGTAGTCTGGAGTCCACTGCCACCTGTGCCGCTTCCAGCGCGGTGGGCAAACTGATTGCCGAGCGGGCACTTGCCAAGGGGATCACTAAGGTTGTCTTCGATCGGGGGGGGAACTTGTATCACGGTCGGGTAAAGGCACTGGCAGAGGCGGCTAGAGCCGCAGGTTTAGAATTCTAGGAGAGAGGCATGGCAGAACGCAAACGCAATAACAACGTGGATACCGACCTCAGCAATCTGGAAGCGGAGGGCAGGGAAGAGCGTCGTAGCAAGAGACGGAGCGAAAGGAAAACCGATCGGGCTAAGGTAGAAAAAGAGTCGGAATGGCAAGAGCGGGTCGTGCAGATTCGCCGCGTGACCAAGGTAGTGAAGGGGGGTAAAAAGCTAAGCTTCCGCGCCATCGTCATTGTGGGGAACGAAAAGGGTCTCGTGGGTGTGGGAGTGGGCAAAGCTGCCGATGTGATCAATGCGGTGAAGAAGGGGGTAGTGGACGGCAAGAAAAACCTCGTCAAGGTACCCCTCACCAAGAGCTTTTCCATTCCCCATCCCACCAGTGGCGATGCGGGAGGTGCCAAGGTGATTATGCGTCCGGCTGCCCCTGGTACGGGGGTAATTGCGGGGGGGTCAGTGCGCACTGTCCTGGAGCTGGCAGGGGTAAAGAATGTCTTGGCAAAGCAACTGGGTTCCAGCAACCCTCTGGGTAATGCGCGGGCGGCAGCCAGTGCCCTTGCCTCTCTGCGTACCTTTTCCGAAGTAGCTCGGATGCGGGACATTCCCATTCAAAAATTGTTTGCCAAAGATAAGGAGCAGCCATGAGAATCGGTGAACTAAAACCCCAGAAGGGGTCGCGTCGCCCCAAAAAACGCAAGGGTAGGGGTATTGCCGCAGGGCAGGGAGCTAGTTGTGGCTTTGGGATGCGGGGGCAAAATTCCCGATCGGGTCGTCCGACGCGCCCTGGCTTTGAAGGTGGTCAGAATCCCCTCTATCGCCGCTTGCCCAAGTTGAAATACTTTACCGTCGTCAACCGCAAGGAATACACGATCGTCAATGTAGACCGCCTCAATCAACTTCCCCCCGGTACGGAGGTGAGTTTGGAATCCCTAATGGCACGGGGCATTGTGACGCAAAACGACGGTCCCCTAAAAATCCTAGGTAGAGGGGAAATTACTGTCCCTCTGAAAGTGACAGCAGCAGCTTTCTCCGCCAGTGCTAGGGCAAAAATTGAAGGAGCGGGCGGCACCTGTACCCTCCTGTCTGCAGTAGGATAGAGAGATAGGTAACGGGAGCGGATGGATGACAATAAATCGCAGTAAGAACCCCACATCCCAGGAGATTTTTATGCAGATGGCGCAAGCCTCCGGTCTGCGGGACCGTCTCCTGGTCACTATTGGTATTTTAATTCTGGTGCGCCTCGGTAACTTTATCCCCGTGCCGGGTATTGATCGGTCAGTGCTGAGGAACATCATCCAGGGCAGTCCCCTGGCAAATTTTATTGATGTCTTCTCCGGTGGCGGTCTGTCCCTTTTAGGGGTCTTTGCCCTCGGTATTCTCCCCTTCATCAATGCCTCTATCTTCATGCAGATATTTATCACCCTCTCCCCCACCCTGGAAAATCTGCAAAAGAACGAAGGGGAAGCTGGTAGACGGACGATCGCGCAGTATACCCGCTATTGGGCACTGATTATCTCTATCATTCAGAGTTTGGGTATTGCTCTCTTTCTGCAGGGCAGCAATGCTGTAACGGATATGGGAGTGCCCTTCTTCCGCCTAGGGGATGTGACTATCTCCAGCTTTACCCTCAGTTGCGTGGTGTCACTGACGGCGGGGGCGATGTTTGTCATGTGGCTAGGGGAATTGATTACAGAACGGGGTGTGGGGAATGGTGCTTCTTTGCTGATTTTTGTCGGTATTGCCGCTGGTCTACCCCGCTCCTTTGGCTCTACCCTAGAGGCTGTCAGTCAAGACCCCAGTCTCACGGGGGGTTTTATCCTCCTGCTGGTCACCTTCCTGGCGATGATTGTAGCGATCGTGTTTGTGCAAGAGGGTACCAGGCGGATTCCCATTGTCTACGCCAAGCGGCAAGTGGGGCGCAAGCTCTACCGCGAGATGTCTAGTTACCTGCCCCTCAGGTTGAACCAAGGGGGAGTGATGCCCATCATCTTTGCTTCCTCCTTCTTCTTGATTCCCGCTCTCTTGGCAGAGTCTGTCAATAATCCTGCTTTTACTGCCTTTGTCAACAACTTCCTGCGGCAGGATTCCATCGGGTATGTCATCCTCTACCCCTTGCTAATTCTAGCTTTTAGCTACTTCTACTCCTCTATCATCATCAACCCCGTCGAACTCTCCCAGAACCTCAAGAAGATGGGAGCTAGTGTGCCCGGCAAACGCCCAGGGGCAGCGACGACGGAATATTTGGAAGGCGTACTCAACCGTCTTACTTTCCTAGGGGCAATCTTCCTCAGTGTAGTTGTCCTCGTACCCCTGATGGTACAAAAACTATCGGGCAATCTGGCGCAGAGTAGCTTTGGCGCTACCTCCCTCCTTATTTTGGTGGGTGTTGCCATTGAGACCGCCAACCAGATTCGCACCTATGTAATTTCCCAACGTTACGAAGGAATGGTCAAACAATAATGCCGAGAATAATTATGATGGGTCCCCCTGGCGCAGGGAAAGGGACACAGGGGGAAGCTCTAGCGCGTCTATGGTCAATTCCCCGCATTGCTCCTGGGGATATTTTTCGGGCAGCGATCAAGAATGGCACGGAACTGGGCAAACAGGTCAAAGCCTACAACGATGCCGGCAAGCTAGTGCCTGATGATCTAGTGATTGAAGTCATTACCAAGCGTTTGCAGGAACCCGATGCCCAAGGGGGTTGGATTTTAGATGGTTTCCCCCGCACTGTGCCCCAAGCGATCGCTCTCAACGAATTTCTCCACTCCATCCATCAGAAATATGACCTGGTGATCAACTTGGAGGTGCCCGAAGAAATTTTGTTACAGCGCCTGCAGAAGCGAGCACAGGAGCAGGGTCGGGCAGATGATACTATCGAAGTGATCAGGCAGAGGCTACAGGAATACCACGAAAAAACTAAACCTTTGCTAGAATTTTATGCAGAGGGTGTGGCACCTGTGGATGGTACGCCATCTATGGAAGTGGTCACCCAAAATATCCAGGCGCTAGTGAAAGGAGTTTGCCCTTGTCTAAACAAGACGCAATAGAAATGGAAGGTACGGTGACGGAGTCTCTCCCCAACGCCATGTTCCGGGTGGATTTGGACAACGGCTTCAATGTCCTTGCCCACATCTCCGGCAAAATTCGCAAAAACTACATCAAGATTCTGCCGGGAGACAGGGTAAAGGTGGAGTTGACTCCCTACGACCTTACGAAGGGGAGAATTACCTTCCGCATGAAAAACTAAACCAGCTATGGCAGACTGGCGAGATAAACTACAAGATCACATCGCCGCCCTCGACCTCTGGGCAGTCAAACGGGTCAACGCAGGCCTCGATCACCTGACTGCCAAGACGGGGGAGTTGATCGATCGTGTAAAAAACAATACCAAGTCTAAGGCAGTAGAAATTAGCAAGGAGACCAAGGCAAAACTAGAGGACATCAAACGATCGGTCTGGCAGAAGCTGCCCAAAATTTGATTTATGCAGTTTTGCAGTAGCTATTCCAGGGCGTAAACTTGGCTTCAAGTTAAAGGGACTATGCATGACAGGGGGTTTGTTACAAAACAATGGAAGTAAACTTTTTGTTTTTTTAATTTATTTGACATGAGTTCGGGATAGGGGTGTGGTTAAAAAGGGAGAAACTTTAAAAATGTCTACAGAACAGGTCTTACAGAGGTTTTGCGTAACTGTAACTGGCGTTAACTAAGTAATTTAGCTGAATTTGCCAAAATTTAGATAACTATAGGCAGTAAATCGCAGTTTTGTTAGCTCCCTCGAGCTGACCTTACTTTTTCGCTAAAATAGAGGCAATTTCACCTATACACGATCGTTATGATTGCAAGTACTACCGCCGTTCCCAAGACAAAGTTAAAGCATCCTCCCCTCAAAGTCCATACCCTGGGGGACAAGGTACTGCGCCAGCCTGCCAAACGTATTAGCAAAATCACGGAGGACATTCGCGACTTAGCAGTGAAGATGCTGCAAACGATGTACAGCTATGACGGCATTGGCTTGGCAGCCCCCCAAGTGGGCGTACACAAACAGCTGATTGTCATTGACATTAATTTTGACCAGCCTAGTGCACCCCCCTTGATTCTAGTCAACCCCGAAATCGTAGAGCGCAGTGAAGAACTCTGCAGTGGGGAAGAGGGCTGCCTCAGTGTGCCTGATGTATTTATGGATGTGATGCGCCCCGATCGTATTAGCGTGGTCTTTCGCGATTTAGATGGTCGTCCCCAGAAGCTAACTGCTGACGGTCTATTGGCAAGAGTCATTCAGCATGAGATGGACCACCTCAACGGTATTATGTTTGTCGATCGGGTGCAGAACGCCATTGCCCTCAGTCAGAATTTGACCAAGAAGGGCTTTTCCCTCAAAGACGTGCGACCAATTAGGAACTAACGCTGGCGGCGCAGCATCAATTCATCTTCCAGGGCAGCAATGCGATTGTAAGCAACAGTTAGTTGGTTAGTGAGGCGGCGAATCTGCCATTCCAAAGCCACGTTAGACCGATCGGAGCTAAGGACTGGACTAGATCGCTGCTCATCGGGCAAAATATCCTTGTGCACCTCTACAGGACGGGGATTGACCCTTTGCAATAGCAGCTCCACCATGTGGCGTAGATGCCTCACCTCTTCCTGCAACAACGTGATTTGAGCCTTCAACTCTTCCATAGCACAATTTCCCCAACCTAGATTCTAATTTTTATCCCCAGTGAGGAATCACTTGCATTTAGTGCAGAAAAATTTAATTTTTCACGGGCTTTTTAGAAACGAGGTAAAGGGGTATGGACGTACTGGTGCTATGGCATCGATCGGTTAGAGAAATGGGGGAAGCCATAGCGGAGGAGGTGTTGGTAATTAAGCAAATTGAGAGTCAAAAATTAGTGCGCGTACCGCCATCAGAGGGAGATAGAAAGGGCTTCAATTTAATTGCTTGTGTTCTGGGGCGCCATAAATCCCCTAGGCGAAAACTGCGATTAGCAAATGTATTCACCGGTGCAGTCCATTGTCCCTGTTCGGCAGAGACTAAATTGGCAAACACTCTATCCCTGGTGAGGAGGGGGTCTTGTCCAGGGGGGACGGTAAAGACAATGCGGCAGGTGGGCACCCGATCGGTAGTGACACAAACTGTGTTATAGCCATTTTCCCGTCCAATGCGCAGTTCATCTAAACCATCGGGGCGATAGGACTCCAATCTGCGAGCAATCTCCTGACAGCGGCGTTCTGCCGACCAACCTCCCCCCAAAGTGCGGGGTGCTGCCCAAGCAAAGGAGCGATCGGGTTCGCTCTCGGGACGGTAGGACACCACATGTTGTCCATTGCGGAATTCACAGACAAATCGCTCCCCTGGGGTTGTAGTAGTGGTGCTCGGTTCTGGGGGTGGAGCAGGAATTGTAACCGGTGGTAAAGAAGTAGTAGGCAGAGGCTCGATGGGGATCACCTCCTGGGCGATAACAGGAGCACTCATTACTGCCAGAGCTAGAATCAAAGCGTACCGCATAGCGCCAATTTTCCCTAAAGCTAAACTTGCAGACGGAGGCGGAGAAAAATTGTTGCGTGCCCCACCTTGAGCTATCATGGAATTTACATTTATTGATAAAAATTTTTAGGATAACTCTATGGCAGGTAAACTAGGTGTATTACTACTGAATCTGGGAGGACCAGAAAGACTGGAAGATGTCTATCGCTTTTTGTTTAACCTATTTTCTGACCCTGACCTAATTCGCCTGCCGTTTCCTTGGCTGCAAAAACCGATCGCGGCTTTAATTGCGGCTAGCCGTACTCCCTTTTCCCAGGAAAACTACCGTGCCATTGGGGGCGGTTCTCCCCTGCGGCAGATCACAGAACAACAGGCACAAGCCCTGCAGGCTATCCTCCAGGAGAAAGGCATAGAGGCAAAAACCTATATAGCGATGCGCTACTGGCACCCCTTTGCCAAAGACACCCTCACCGAGATCAAACAGGATGGCATCAGCAAGTTAGTTGTTTTACCCCTCTATCCCCAGTTTTCCATCAGTACGACGGGTTCTAGTTTGAAAGAGATTGACCAAATGTGGGCGCAGGACCCAGAACTGCAAAAGATAGAGAGAATAACAATCAAGTCTTGGTACGATCGTCCTGGCTATATCCGGGCAATGGCGGAACTAATTGACAGAGAACTGGCGAAAGCGCCTGACCCTGACAGTGCCTACATCTTTTTCAGTGCCCATGGCGTACCGGTCAAGTATGTAGAGAAGTTCGGTGACCCCTATCAAACAGAAATGGAAAACTGCGTGGATTTGATCATGCAGTGTTTGCGCCGAGAGTTCCAGCGCTACAATTGTCATATTTTGGCATATCAAAGTCGTGTGGGTCCGGTGGAGTGGTTGCAGCCCTACACGGAAGAAGCCATCAAACGTCTGGCGCGGCGGGGGGTGCAGCGTTTAGTGGTTGTGCCCATCAGTTTTGTCTCCGAACACATCGAAACCCTGGAAGAGATTGATATAGAGTATCGGGAGGTGGCAGAGGCAGCGGGAATTCATCACTTCCAGCGGGTGCCTGCCCTCAATATCCACCCCACCTTCATCCAAGACCTCGCCTGTCTGGTGATGGAAGCAGCGCAGATGGTGCCACTGCCCTCCTGGGCATGAGTTTATTTCTGGAGGTACAAATATACGGGGAAGCAAATTGTTAAAATTATCTTAAATCTATGCTAGGAACCCCGTGAAAATTACCGAGCTGCTGCGCTACGATGCTGAGGTTATTGCCCAACATTATCGTTCCCGCTGGGTAGAGGTGGGGGTGAGGTATCTGACAATTTTTATTCCCATCTTGGGGTTTATTTGCAAGCTGTGGTGTCTGCATAAGCTGGGCAGGGACATCAAAAATGACAAAGAGTTAGCCATAGAGTTGCGGGAATTACTGACGCGCCTGGGTCCCGCCTTTATTAAAATTGGGCAGGCATTGTCCACTCGCCCTGATATTGTTCCCCCTGTATATTTAGAGGAATTAGCGCAGTTGCAGGACCGGCTGCCCTCTTTCCCCAACGAGATTGCTTTTCAATTTATTCGGGAAGAATTAGGCGCTGATCCCCACACAATCTATGGAGAAATTTCATCAGAACCGATCGCCGCTGCTTCTTTAGGGCAGGTGTATAGAGGCAGATTGCAGACAGGGGAACTAGTAGCCATCAAAGTACAGCGTCCAGGTATTGTGGAACAGATTGCCCTCGATGTCTTTATTTTGCGGGGGTTGGCAGGCTGGATGATGCGCACTTTCTGGTTTATTCGCAGTGATTTGCGGGCAATTTTGGATGAGTTTGCCAGCCGCATTTTTGAGGAGATGGATTACACCTGTGAAGCAGCGAATGCGGAAAAGTTTGCGGCATACTACGGCAGTTTACCTGGTATCTATGTCCCCAAAATCTATTGGCAATATACTGCCAAGCGGGTGCTAACTATGGAGTGGATCGAGGGGACGAAACTAACAGAAATCCAGCGCCTGCAGGAACAGGGATTTGACGGCAGAAAAATAATAGAAGTGGGTGTGCAGTGTTCCCTCAGGCAATTGTTAGACCAGGGTTTCTTCCATGCTGACCCCCATCCCGGCAATTTGTTGGTGATGGCAGACGGCAGATTAGCCTACCTCGATTTCGGTATGATGAGCCAGGTTTCTAGGGAACAGCGCTATGGTCTGATTGAAGCGATCGTGCATTTAGTCAACCGTGATTATGAGGCTTTATCCCGCGACTATGTACGGTTGGGCTTTCTGAAACCGGAAACAAATTTAGAGAAAATTACCCCCGCCCTAGAACGTGTATTTAGCACTTCTTTGCAGGGGAGTGTGACGGAATTGGACTTCAAAGGATTGACGGACCAACTGTCGGCGATTATGTATGACTATCCCTTCCGTGTGCCGGCTTACTATGCTCTCATTATCCGATCGTTAGTAACTTTAGAAGGGATTGCTCTAGGGGTTGATCCTAACTTTAAGGTCATGAGTGTGGCTTATCCCTATGTGGCTAATCGTTTACTGACGGAACCGACCCCCGAATTGCGGCAAGCCCTTAGGGATGTCCTCATTAAAGATGGTTCTTTTCGCTGGAATCGACTACACAATCTCTTGAAGAGTGCCCAAGCTAACCAAGACTATGATTTCCAAAGGGCTGTTCATCACATTGCTGATTTCCTGTTTTCAGAGGAGGGATTTTATCTACGGGAAAAATTGGTGGAAGAGCTGGCTAATTCCCTCGACTATTTGCTGCAGCAAAATGGACAGGCGCCTGCTAAGTTGTTAGAGTTGTGGGAAATTATCCGATCGGAAAATCTCCTGCCGCCCCAAAAGTTAATTCCCATTGCGGGGCAAATTCTCACCCGTCCGGAACTCTACCAGTTGGGAGGACAGGTGGTGTCTCAAGTCTCCCAGAGGGCGATTGCCCGTTGGATTCAGGAATGGGTCTTGCAGGAAGAGGAAAATTCCCCTAAGCTAACAGCCACTCCCTCTCTCTATCGCACGGTCAATGGTAAAACTTGGTAGCACTGCCCTCACTTTAGCCAACGCAATCACATTGTCGCGACTGTTAGTGGTGCCTGTGATTTTGGCACTCTTGACCTGGGAAAACAGTGGGACTACGCGCTGGTGGGGTGCCGCATTGTTGGGGCTAGCAGCGATTACAGACTGGTTGGATGGCTATGTGGCGAGGCAGTGGCAGCAGGAGACAGAATTGGGCAAAATTCTGGACCCCCTAGTGGATAAGTTAGTGGTATTCGCACCACTGTTAATCTTAGTAGAATGGGGGGAAATTCCTGCTTGGGCAGTGTATGTAATTCTGACGAGGGAATTTTTAATTACGCTGTGGCGGGCACCTAAGGGAACGGGGGCAAATATCTGGGGTAAGGTGAAAACGACAAGCCAAATTGTGGCTATCCTCCTGCTTTTGTTAAATTTTCCCTACGCAATAGCGGTGTTTTGGTTAGCGGTGATTCTCACAGTCATTTCGGGCATTACCTATGTCTTCCCTGTTCATTAGTTTTGAAGGGGGAGAGGGGGCGGGGAAATCCACCCAGGCAAAATTCTTGGCGGCATTTTTGCGCTCCCAGGGCTATACAGTTGTCCTCACACGGGAGCCAGGGGGTACAGATTTAGGCGTAACAATTCGTCAATTGTTTTTGGACTTGGACAGGGCTATTACCCCCGTCACTGAACTGTATTTGTTGTTAGCCGATCGTTCCCACCACGTCAGTCATTTGATTCGCCCTGCCTTGGCAGAGGGTATGATTGTCATTACCGATCGGTTTTGCGATTCTACGGTTGCCTATCAGGGTTTTGGGCATGGCTTAGACTGCAATTTAATTTATAGTCTGAATAAAATTGCCACGGGCGGCTTATTGCCAGATATAACTTTTTGGTTGGATGTTGACCCCCAGGTGGGCTTGGAGCGGGCAAAAGCTAAAAAATTACATAGGGACCGCCTGGAAAATTTGGACCTAACATTCCATCACAGAGTGCGATCGGGCTTTCAATATATCTGGCAAAGAGAGGGCGATCGGGTCAAACGCATTGATGGCAATTTGGCAGCAGAGACAGTTAGCCAGACAATTGTTGAGCTATTAAAAGAATATCCCCTGCCCGCCCTGGAGCAGAGGAAAAAAGCAAAACCAGAACACTAAAACTAGAAGAGACCGAGGGTCAGAGACTTATCGATCGGTAAAGTTGCGCCGTAGCCGAGATAGAGGGTAAACAGAGTCCCAAAGAGGAAGACAGCCGTTGCCAGGGGACGGCGGAAGGGGTTTTGGAACTTGTTGACGTTCTCAATGAAGGGCACCAGCATCAGACCGAGGGGAATAGAACCCATGAGAGCAATCCCCAGCAGTTTGTTGGGCACCACCCGTAGAATCTGGAACACGGGATAGAGGAACCACTCAGGTAGAATTTCTAAAGGTGTAGCAAAGGGGTCAGCGGGTTCACCGATGGGCGTGGGGTCAAGGACAGCTAAACCCACACAGAGAGCGATCGTGCCCAGGATGCACACAGGGAAAATGTAGAGGAGGTCGTTTGGCCAAGCGGGTTCACCGTAGTAGTTGTGCCCCATGCCCTTTTCTAATTTCGCCCGCAGGATGGGGTTGTTGAGGTCAGGTAGTTTTTGAATCTTAGACATGACTTTCTCTCACCTTACAATGGACCAGAAATACCTTGTTTGCGAATCATCAGGAAGTGTAACAGCATGAAGACCGCCATTAACCAGGGCAACACAAAAGTATGCAGACTGTAGAAGCGAGTCAAGGTGCCCTGTCCTACACTGACACCGCCGCGAATCAGCTCTACCAAAGCAGGACCAACTACGGGGATAGCCTCTGGTACACCAGATACGATCTTCACCGCCCAGTAACCCACCTGATCCCAGGGCAAGGAGTAACCAGTTACCCCAAAGGAAACCGTAATGACCGCCATCACTACGCCTGTCACCCAGGTCAACTCCCGGGGTTTCTTGAACCCACCTGTCAGGTAAACGCGGAAAATGTGCAAAATCATCATCAAAACCATCATGCTTGCCGACCAGCGGTGTAGCGATCGGATGAGCCAGCCAAAGTTTACCTCCGTCATAATGTAGCGGACAGAGTCAAAAGCCTCCGTTACCGTCGGGCGGTAGTAGAAGGTCATGGCAAAGCCCGTCGCAAATTGAATTAAAAAGCAGGTGAGGGTAATTCCCCCTAAACAGTAAAAAATATTGACATGGGGGGGGACGTACTTACTGGTGACATCCTCTACCATGGCGTCTAGTTCCAGACGCTCATTAAACCATTCGTAGACCTTACTCATGTATTTGTAACCAATGATTGCAGTGGGGTAAACCGTAAAGTTATTTTAACCTTGACCCATCATACATCAGATTCCTTTCCCCAATGCTTAACAAAACTTAGAATTTATAGGAGCAGGGCAACGGTTGCACTTAAAGGACTTTAGCCATGTATTCCCCCCACAGTTGGGCAGCCAGACTGCTACTACCACTGGTGACACCCTCATCATTCCCTAGCCAGACAGCGGTGAGGATATGGCGATCGGGGGCAATGCCAATAAACCACAAATCACGACTGTCATCGGTGGTGCCTGTTTTGCCAATGACCTGGGTTTGGGGGATGGCGGCGGCTCTCCCTGTGCCCTGACTGACCACTAATGCCATCATCTGGGTCAAAATATCAGCAGTAGTCGGGGAAAGGACACTGGTACCTTTGCTATCCGCTTCGTAGATAAGACGACAGGTGTTAATCTGCTGGCGGTCTTGGCAGTCCGCACTGTCCCAAATTTTCACAATCCCGTGCACTGGTAGATAGTTTCCTCCCCGATCGACGGTAGCATAGGCAGCTGCCATTTCGGGCATCGTCACTTCGTAGCCCCCCAGGACCATATTGCCATCGGGTTGCAGGGGACTCGTAATTCCCATCTGGCGTGCCAGTTTCACCACCCTATCTAAGCCCACGCTTTCCCCCACTCTAATTGCCACTACGTTTTCCGACAGGGCAAAGGCAGTATACATATCCAATGCCCCTGCACCACTGCGACAGCCACTCACTCCTCCGAGGGGACTACAGTCAAAGGCTTGGCTGGGGCTAACTCCCCCCTCCAGGGCGGCGGCATAGGCAAAGAGTTTGAAGGTGGAACCGGGTTGCCGCTGCGCATGGCTGGCGCGGTTAAACTGACTTTTTTGGAAATCCACCCCCCCCGTCATCGTGAGGATTGCCCCTGTGGTAGTATCGATCGTTAAAATTGCTCCCTGGGAGAAGTTATAGGCAGGACCCGCCAGCGCCACAAATTCCTGCAATGACCGATCGGCGGCCTGCTGCCAGGCTAAATTGAGGTTGGTTGCCACAATCAAGTTCCCCTCCCTGGCGAAATTCTCCCCCAGCAGTGCCGTCAATTCCTCCATGATGTAGCCGTAGAAATAGGGGGCTAGAGTGCCCTGGGAGTTTTTTAGGGAGTTGGGGTTTAGTTTTAGCACCGATCGCCGTGCTCGTTCTGCCTCCGCTGCCGTAACAATTTTGGCATTGGCTAACCGCTGCAAAACCCGATCGCGGTATTCTAAAGCTAGCTGCTTGTTGCGAAAAGGGTTGATTCTTTCGGGGGCAGGCAGAATCCCTGCCAGGGTAGCAGCTTCACTGAGGTTGAGTTGACTGGGTTCCTTACCAAAATAAAACAGGGCAGCATCGCGGAAGCCGTAGACCCCATAGCCCAGATAGACACGGTTGAGATAGAAAGTTAAAATCTGCCGTTTGGAATAGGTCGCTGTGATTTTGAGGGCTGCCACCATCTCCCGCCATTTCCGCCCTGGGCTATCCCCCGTCCCCACATAGCTGCGCAGAGTGTTCCGGGCTAGTTGTTGCGTAATGGTACTAGCTCCCTCCCGCAGTTGCCCCGTCCGCACATTAGTCACCAGGGCACGGACAATTCCCACGGGGTCAATGCCGATATTCCAATAGAAAGTGCGGTCTTCGGAAACAATTACTGCCTTGGGCAACAGCTCCCCAAATTCCTCCAGGTGCTGCAGTTCCGTGTGGGGAATCCGATCGGCGGGGCTGATAGAAGTGCCGTCAGCGGCTAAAACTTCAATGGGACCCTGTTCCACGGGGGGCAAAGGTGTGACCGAGAATTTCTGCCACTCCCAGGCAATTGCCAAAACAAGCATTAAAAACACCGCCACTATCCCCTTGCCTAGCCACCCCAACAGCTGTATGTACCAGGGGGGAGGGTCAATAAAGCGCAGGGTGATTGCTTCTTTCAGTTCCGGCGGACCGAGACTGATGCGGGTGTTATGCCTGAGGGGGGCAGATTTGATCCTTTGCTTTGCCCACCCCTTCTGCCGATAGATGCCATTGGTAGAATCCTGGTCCCGAATATAAAACCGATCGGACTGGCGGCGGTCCCTGACCAGCTCGGCGTGCACCTGGCTAATGAGGGGGGTGACCACGACAATATCACATTCCTTGGGATTGCGCCCAATCACGTAGCGGTCTGCTACCAGGGCATAGATGTCCCGCTTCCCTGCTCGCCATACCTCTAACTTCGGCACCCGCGCCCGCCGCTTTACCTGGAAATAGCCAATTACTTGTGTCAATACTTTGGTCATACTCCCCCGCTTAGATATTGTGACTACTGTGGCTAAAGGTGCCGACCGAGTGTATAATTTTATACAGCATAGTACCTAGACGGGTTCTACCCAAAAACGGTAAATTTTTATGGCTACCAAAATTTTAACTATCGATGCCATTCGCGAGGACGCTCTCCAGCTGATGGCAAAAGGTCTAATCAGGCGCAACCAGCCCATCCATGTCCTCAGTAAATTTTACCCCGATCGGGAATGGCTAATGATTGAAAAAGAACTGGAAATCAACCAATACTTACTACGCGATCGGGTAGCCGACCTAGTTGGTAGAGAGGAATGGAGTTGGGACTAAGCCTCTGGCGGTGCCCTATGAACCAAAGCTCCCCCCAAAATCTGCTACTATGTCGGTCGACAAGGCTTGGCGTGAGCTTACCGGACATTGAACGGCTGCCAAGTCGCACAACATAAGTTATCCTAGAGAGCATGACCGAACCTAGCAAGCCCGCCGTCATCGTCATTGGGGGTGGCGAAGACAAAATTAACGAACGCAAAGTGCTGCGATTGTTTGTATCCTACGCCGGTGCCAGCAGTGCACGCATTGCTATTATCCCTTCTGCCTCCCGTGAACCCCACATCATCGGCAAAATCTACACAGACATCTTCCAAGAATTAGGGGCAGAGTATGTAGAAGTCCTGGACATTCGCGATCGTGACCACGCCCAAGACCCCACTGTCCTGGACAGATTTAGCAGTGTCTTCCTCACGGGGGGCGACCAAGTCCGCCTTTGTAACCTGATTGGCGATACCCCCCTGGCATACCAAATTCGCGATCGGGTACACAAGGGCAGACTTACCCTAGCTGGCACCAGCGCCGGGGCAGCGGTCATGGGGCATCACATGATTGCCAGTGGTATCAGTGGCGAACCCCCCCACAAGGAAATGGTGAGCATGGGCATTGGTCTTGGTATCCTGCCTGGCATTGTCATTGACCAGCACTTCCAAAACCGCAACCGTATGGCAAGACTGATCACCGCCATCGCTGCCCACCCCGATCGGTTAGGCATTGGCATCGACGAGGATACAGCAGCAATTTTTGCCTACGAAAACAGTGAAATTGTTGACGTGCAGGGGAGCGGTACAGTAACAATTATTGACCCCCAGGAAGTGACCTACACCAACCAACACTTCATCAGTGGCACAGCCCCCCTCGCCATCCACAACCTACGGGTACATATCTTGTGCAGTGGGGGGAAATACCATCTGACAAAGCGTATCCCCCTCACCCCCCGCATTTAGGTGCTGGAGCCTAGACCCACGTAGGAGCCATAGAAAAACAGCCCTACTACGGCAATCACCGACAGACCAGCTACTGTGGCGACGATCCAGAGGGGAATGCGTCCATTTTGTAACATCATGGGTCTTCCTCCTAGTTAAAGAAATAGCTAGAGAACAGCAACACTGTTACCAAAATTAGCAACAAGCCCAAAAACAGGGAAGTGCGATTTAATTCCACCGGTTGGGTATTGGGATTTTTTTGTGCCATAGGGGTACCTACCTAGAGATAAACTGCATAGCAGAAATAGCCCCGATAAAGAAAACAGTGGGGATAGCCAGGGCATGGACAGCCAGCCAGCGCACCGTGAAAACGGGGTATTGAATGGGTTGATTGGGATTTTGCGTTGCCATAGGTCCTCCTTACTTTTGCAGATTCTGTAACTCCTTGGCCACATCAAACCGCTCCTGAATCACAGGGGCAGTCTGGCGTGTATCCGTGTAGTATTCGTTGGGACGGGGCGTGCCAAACACATCGTAAGCCAAACCCGTGCTCACAAACAGCCACCCCGCTAAAAATAAAGCTGGGATGGTAAAAGCATGAATGACCCAGTACCGCACACTGGTAATAATGTCGGCAAAGGGGCGTTCACCCGTAGTTCCAGCCATAAAATTCCTCTCTTAAGTTTGGTTTATCAACAATAATTATGTTAACGCAAGTGGTACTAAACCTGCAGAGCGGAAAATTTAACCACAACTGGAAGTTTAGCCTTAAAATCAACTAGTCTATTTTGCAGAGCGATAGTCCGTAAATGAAGCACACGATTTCCGTGGTCGTAGAAGATGAGGCGGGGGTATTGATGCGCATTGCCAACCTCTTTGCTCGCCGGGGGTTTAATATCGAGAGTCTGGCGGTGGGGGCAGCGGAGCAAAATGGCTGTTCCCGTATTACAATGGTGGTGCCAGGGGATGACCGTGTGATTGAGCAGATTATCAAACAACTCAACAAGTTGGTGAATGTCATCACAGTGCGGGATTTGACCAACATTCCCTGTGTGGAACGGGAGTTGATGTTGATTAAAATTAACGCCGGTCCCGGCGCCCGCTCGGAAGCCTTGGAGATTGCCCAGATTTTCCGCGCCCGCGTTGTCGATGTCTCCGATGATGCTTTAATGCTGGAAGTGGTGGGAGACCCCGGCAAAATAGCTGCCATCGTGAAGATGTTGCAAAAATTTGGTATCCGTGAAATTGCGCGTACGGGCAAGATTTCCCTGGTGCGGGAGTCGGGGGTAAATACAGAGCTGCTCAAGGCTTCTTGATCACCAGGTCAAAAAGGGGTTCCCTGTTCAGACATAGCCAGTGACAGGTAAAGAGGTCGGGTTCCTGCACCCCCCTGGAGGCAGTAGCTGGCTCCCCCGGATAGGGTATCACCCGATCGAAGTAAATTTCCTCTCCTGCCAAGTCAAATTGCACCAGGTAGACAGCGGGGGTAGCGGCTAGGTAACTGAGTAAGCGCCAGCCGAGGCGAAAGAGGGGCTGCTTTAGGCGATCAGGGAGGGGATAGGGCTGGTGGTAGGTGCCGTCAGGCAGCTGGGCTATGACTTCGGCATAGAGGGGTCCTCTAGCGGTAAGGACAATGGGCAGCCAGAATTTCCCCCCCTCACAGCTCTCTAATTGACATTCCTGCTTTACCCAAGTGCGGATACTCTCGACCTCTTGACATCTGGTGGCAACATCCATAGAGCGTTAGAAGCTGGGCAAGTCCACAAGGGGCAGTTCTAGGCGTTTGGGGCGGATGTTTTTGGTGAGATGGTAGTTAAGGGTTTGCAGTTCCATGTGCAGTTCGCGGTTTTCCCGTTGCAGCATTTCTACCTTTGCCTTGATGGGCAGCATCCGTTCCGTGAATTTCTGCTTGTAGATGGCGGGCATTTCCTGCACGATTTTTTCTAAACGGCGAATGCGTTCACTCATTTCCTGTATTTGCACCTTGAGTTGGGCAATTTCCTGGTCTTTTGCCTCAATTAACCGCTGGGCATCAGCCAGTTCTGCCTCTAGGGTTTGTATCTGATCCTGGGCAAGGTCGAGTTCCTGCTTTTCCCTGCTGGTCTGGGGCACAAAGGCGACATTTCCCTTCAAGAGACGGAATAATTCCTCCGACAACTGTTCGATCAAAACATCCCGCTGCGCTAGTTCCTGTTGTAATCGCTCTACTTCCTGTTGCAGGTTGGTTTCCATAGGTTGTCGCTAACTTGCCGTCTGGGCTAGATATTATCACATTTGGCGCGCTCAAACGTCTTCCATGCAGGTATTGGGCTTAATCAGTGGTACTTCCCTCGATGGCATTGACAGTGCTCTGGTGGCAATCACAGAAGCAGAGGGTAAATTGGTATGGCAGCTGCAGGCGGCGCGGACTTTCCCCTATCCCCCTGACCTACGGGCACTCTTGCTGGCGGTGGCGGACGGTCAACCTCTCTCCCTGGCGGAGTTAGCGGCTGTGGACGATCGGGTGGCTATGGCTTTTAGTCAGGTAGTCCATACCTATTTGCAGGCGGGGGCAACGATCGATGTCATTGCTTCCCATGGTCAAACGGTGTTCCATCGTCCTCCTAAGGGGGATTTGGGTTATTCCCTGCAGTTGGGGCGGGGGGCGGTGATGGCCCAGCAGACGGGGATCGTGACGGTGGCGAATTTTCGGCGGGCGGACATAGAGGCGGGGGGAGAAGGTGCTCCTCTAGTGCCTCTGGTGGATTGGCTTTTGCTCACGGACGCGCGGCAGGATAGGGTGGTGCAGAATATCGGTGGCATCAGCAATCTGACGTTTTTACCAGCTGGGGCTAGGGCGGAGGAGGTGATCGGTTTTGACAACGCCCCTGGCAATGTCTTACTCGATCGGGCAGCCCAACTGCTCCTGGGTACTTCCTACGACAGGGAGGGGGCAACGGCACGGCAGGGGAGAGTCGATCTGGATTTATGTCAGGCTTGGCTGGCGCACCCTTTCTTTGCTCTGTCACCCCCCAAATCCACAGGACGGGAGTTGTTTGATCAGGCGTTTTTTGCCAACTGTTGGCAGCAGGCGCAGGAACGGGGGCTAGGGGTAGCAGACTTTTTAGCCACTGTCACGGAATTAACTGCCAGGGGTATTGCCATGAGTTATCAACGGTTTTTACCCCGCTTGCCCCAGGAGGTGTTGGTCTGTGGGGGGGGGAGTCGCAACCTCTATCTCCTCCATCGTCTCGCCCAGCTGCTTTACCCCGCTGTGGTCACCACTACGGATGCCTACGGTCTGCCGGCGGATTATAAAGAAGCAATTGCCTTTGCTGTCTTGGGCTATTGGCGGCTGCAGGGTAGGGAGGGCAATTTACCCCAGGTAACAGGGGCAAAACGATCGGTGCTCCTCGGGGAAATTCACTTGCCCTAAAATAGAGGGCGGCACTATTGAGGCAACAATGGCAAACCCCCTGTGGTGGGAGTTGGATTTCTATTCCCGTCCTGTTTTGGATGCAAATGGCAAGAAGATTTGGGAACTGCTGATCTGCAATTGCGATCGCTCTTTTACCTACGTGCAGCGCTGTCCCCCCGATATGGTCAACTCCGCCTGGCTGGCGCAGGAACTGACTCAACTGCTGCAGGACACGGGTGCAACCCCCCGCAAAGTGCGGTTTTTTCGTGCTAGTATGACCAACATTATTACGAGGGGTTGTCAACAGGCAGGGCTATCTGCTAAAGCGTCGCGGCGGTTGTTTGCCATGGCAGACTGGCTGCAGGAACGAATGGTGACGGTCTACCCCCAAGAACCTGGTTTCCAAGCCCCTGACCCCCAGCCCCTCCCCTTATCTCCCCCTGGACAAATTGTGCCCCAGCCCCTCCCTGCCGCTTTGGTCGCCGATCGGTGGCAGGTAGTTTCCCTATCGGGGGAGGAATTGCAAAGTGCGGCGGAGTGGGATATGGATTTTGGCGAGTTGTTTCCTGTCCAGGTAGACCCAAGCCAAACCATTCCCGGCATTTTGCTGGAGTCTGCCCGAGCTACTGCCATTGCTGCCTGGATGTCGGGGGTTGACCCTGTGTTCCTGCGCTTCTATCCCCGTAACGGGCGGGTGCAGTTGCGTTTGGATGCCGCTGCCGATAGTAGTTGGATCGTGGCGGATATACCTGACCAGGAGGTGGCTACCCAGTTTGAAGGGGCTAAAACTGCCGCAGGGGGGGTACATTTTCTCTGTCTGCAGAGGGAACCCGACAAATTGGCGGGCTTCTGGCTGTTAAAACAGATTTAGATACATAGATTCCCATGACAGAAACACCTATTCTGAAAGCAGAAAACCTCTGCAAGCGGTTCGGCGGGGTACAGGCGGTGTACGAAGCGGGCATCGAGGTGGCCAGGGGCAGTATTACGGGTTTGATCGGTCCCAACGGGGCGGGCAAGACAACGTTTTTTAATCTCCTCTGCCATTTCATTCCCCCCGATCGGGGACGCGTCTACTTTGATGGCTATCCCATTGAGAAAAAGCCCCCCCATGCGATTGCCAGGCTGGGTATGGTGCGGACATTTCAGGTGCCTAGGGTGCTCTCCCGCTTGACGGTGTTGGAAAATATGCTCCTGGGTGCGCCCCATCAAACGGGGGAAAAATTTTGGAATGTCTGGTTGCAAGGTCGCCGCATTGCCCGGGAGGAACGCCAACTAAAAGAACAGGCGCGGGAGTTTTTAGCCTCCGTCGGGTTGGAAGGTATGAAAGACCAGTATGCCGGCAGTCTGTCTGGTGGTCAACGCAAACTCCTGGAATTAGCCAGAACCCTGATGACACAACCCAAGTTGATTCTCCTGGACGAACCCGCCGCTGGGGTCAATCCCGCTTTGATGGAAAATATTTGCAACTACATTCAAACCTGGAACAAAGACGGCATTAGTTTTCTCATCATTGAACACAATATGGATGTCATTATGTCCCTGTGCAGTCATATTTGGGTCCTGGCGGAAGGAAGAAACCTCGCTGATGGTACCCCCCATGAAATCATGCACAACGATCGGGTTTTGGAAGCGTATCTAGGTCGTGACTAGATTGAACTGGGCAAGACAATTTTGCAGGGTCTGTAATAAATCTCCTTCTAGGAAGGGTTTGGTGAGGTAGTCATTTGCCCCCAACAACTTGGCAATGCCCCGATGGCGCTCTCCCCCCCTCGAGGTGAGCATGATCACAGGTAGACGATCGGGGGGATAGTCTTTACGACAGTTGGTTAAAAACTCAAAGCCATTCATCACAGGCATCTCCACATCGCAGAAGACCGCTTTGACGTTGTGTTCTTTCAACTTCTCCAGGGCTTCCTGACCGTCCCCTGCCTGGATGACTTCATAACCTGCCCGCTGCAGGGTTAAAGCGAGGGTCTGTCTGGCAGTGAGCGAATCATCAATCACTAAGATGGTCGGGACATCAAAGGTAGCTACAGCAGAGGGCATGGGGGAGACAGGTGATATAGCCTGGGTTTCTGACCACTGACTGATGAGGGCAGCAGTATCCAACACTGGTACCAGGGAACCATCCCCCAGAATCGTACAACCATAAAAATAATTGGGATGGGGAATGACGGGACTAAAGGGTTTGATCACCAGTTCCTGCTCCGTAATAATCTGTTCTGCCCGTAGAGCGATCCTGCGATTCCCTAGGGCAATTAGCAACAGCGGTATGGTCTCCTCCGGTAAGTCTAAACCCATCTGCACTTTGCCTGTAGCACTCGGCAAGGGATAGTGATTGGCAAACCGATGACTGGGATAGATAGGTACCAAGAGTTTGTCGTAGCGATAGAACTCCTTACCCCAAATTGTTTCAATTGCCGAGGTATGGGTGGAAACCACAGATAGCAAAGAATCCACTGGTACTGCCAAGGGACGACCCTGCACTCGTGCAATCAACAACTTGCTGATCGTCAAAGTTAAAGGGAAACACAGCGTAAATACTGTTCCCTTGCCCACTTCTGACTCGATCGTAATACTGCCTTTCAAAGCCTGCACTTGGGCAAGAACAGCATCCATACCCATCCCCCGCCCTGAGAGGTCTGTCACTTTTTCAGCTGTAGAAAAACCAGGGGTAAAGATCAATTCATAAATCTGTTGTGTAGTCAAAGACTGTGCCTGGGCTGGGGTGATAATCTGTTTCTCGATCGCCTTGCTGACTACCTTTTGGGGGTCAATTCCCCGCCCGTCATCTTCCACTACAATAAATGTCTGGTTACCTTGGTGATAGGCGCGAATCTCGATCGTGCCCTCGGGGGGTTTACCTAGGGCTTCTCGTTCCCTAGGGGAGTTTTCGATGCCGTGGTCAAAGGCATTGCGCACTAGATGGACGAGGGGGTCATAGAGTTTTTCCAACATCTGTTTGTCTACGAGGGTATTTGCCCCTAGGACGCGACAGTTGACTGCCTTTTGGTATTTCAAAGACAAATCTCGTACCATGCGGGGAAAACGATTGAGGATGTCCCCTAGGGGAATCATGCGTGCCCACAGAAGGTCATTGCGCAGTTGTCGTAGGGTCTGTTGTTTTTTGCGTTGAATGTTTTTTGCTTCCTGTGCCACTAGGGTAATATCCTGCACCTTTTCCCCCATCTGGGCAATCTCTTCCATAGATTCCTGAATCATGGTGTACAGGGGGCTGTAGTAGTCCATCTGTAGGGGGTCAAATTCGTGGTCGGCAAGCTCACTCAACCTGCGGGCACTGCGCACCTGGAGCTTTTGGCTTTGGTCTAACCAGGTCTGTAAATTGCGATTCAGTCTTTCAAAGATGCTAAACCGTTCCTGGAGTTGTTTGATGGAGTTCTGTAACTGTTGTAGCTGCAGTTCTGTGCCGTTTTCCGCTGTTACTAATTCCCCCACTAGGTTGTTCAACCGCTCTAGGCGCTGGAGGTCTACCCGAACTACCTCTGTCATCTGCACAGGAACACGATCGGGGGTAGTTTTTTCTACCTTCTCTACCTTCTGTACTGTTTGTAGTGCAGCAAGGGCAGGGGGTGCTGGCTCAGTTTCTACCTGCGGTGGGGTTGCTTCTGCTTCTTCTGTCAGCCAATCCCCTAGGTCACTGGTAATGTCTGTTAAGTCTTGCACAGTTGTTGTTTGTTCGTTCTCTTCTTCTGCCAGCCAATCCCCTAGGTCGCTGGTAATGTCTACCAAGTCCTCCCTCTCTTCTTCTATCATCCATTCCCCTGTATCTGCTGTCAGATTTGCTTCTAGGGGGCTGATAGGCAGGGGCAGGGTGAAATCCTCCTCTAACCAATTCTCTGCTGCCTCCTGCCCAGGGGTCACGATCGCTACTTCTTGCTGCGGTAGAGTGGTCACTGACTCAGGAGCCATTTCTGTCCACTGCAGTAGCTCGGGGCTGGGTTTACCTCCCTCCTGGCGGTCTCCTGCTAGGACTTGGGCTTGAGCAGCGCGGAAGTTGGCAATGGCAAGGGGGGCGATCTCCTTGATATGTTCCGGATGTTGATTGATGGCAGCTAAGACTGCGCGGGCAATAGCAGTAAATCCTGGTAAATTCAACAGTTCGCCAATGCCGGCAAATACCTCCGCTTCGGCGCGAAATTCTCCCACTACTTCTGCTTGGGGGTCCTGGAGAACGGTTTCTAGGCGCTCAATGCCCTGTTGCACATCGCCACTAAACACCACGGCCGCAATATCTACTCCCAATTCCGCCGACGTTGGCAGAGCATTGTCCACGTTGTGTAAACTTTCCCCCAGGAGCGCCTCCAGGGTCTCAAAAATGGGTTGGGCATGGGCAAGGGCACTGGCTTCGTCGTAGCTGCCAGTTTGAATTTGCGCTAACAGGGGAGTCCGCAGGGCATCAAAGGCATGGAGCAGTAGCTCTTCCATATCCCGATCGATTTCCCCTTCCCAGTTGTAGAGGGCACGGAAGACATCTTCTAGTTTGTGGGCAATTTTTTTAATCCCCTCTAGTTCCACGCTGGCGGCGCCCCCCTTGATGGAATGGGCTGCTCGCATAATCCTGTGTACATTGGCGGTACTGCGATCGCTGCGCAGGGTCAGCAAGCCCTCCTCTATGGTGTGGAGAAACTCCGTTGCCTCTTGACAGAAAAACTGGTAAGCCTGGTCGCGGATGTCGGGGTTGATAGCCATCGATCGTTGCCTGCACGCATTGCCCCCATTGTACCCTAGCTGCCCAAGTCCCACAATTTAACGGTGGTATCGGCGGAACTGGAGGCAAGGTAACGCCCATCGGGACTAAAGCTCAGCCCCAGCACCCAATCTTTGTGGCTGTTCAGTTTGCTAATTTCATTGCCCCTGCGGTCCCACAGGCGCACGGTGCCGTCCTGCCCTGCGGAGGCTAAAAAGCGACCATCAGGGGAAAAGCGCAGCCGTCGTACCACACTGCCATGCCCCCGTAACACTGTTGCCCTGCCACTCAAACTCCACAGTCTAATCGTGCCATCGTTACCAGCAGAAGCGATCGTCTTGCCGTCGGGACTAAATACCACCTCCCGCACCCATTGGCTATGTCCCCGCCATTGGTTGACCAATCTGCCCTGTCCGTCCCACAGTCGTACGGTGTTGTCACTACTGGCAGTGGCGATAAACCTGCCGTTGGGGCTAAAACTAGCACTCCACACTGCCCCCTGGTGTCCTGTCAAAGTGGTAATTAACTGCCCCTGTAGATTCCACAGGCGCGCCGTACCGTCGGAACTAGCGGTCAAAATTCGATCGCCCTGGGGACTAAACTGCGCTTGGTTAACCCAATCCTTGTGTCCGCGCAATACCGTCACCAGTTGTCCCTCTTGATTCCACACCTCCGCTGTGCCGTCCTGTTTGCCCACCACTATTAACTTGCCATCGGGACTAAATGCCCCTGACCACAGAATGCTGTCGTCCTTGTGTACCGATCGGGTCATGGTGCCTTGGCTGTCCCACCAGCGGATTTGCCCATTGGAAGCGGTTGTGAGCAGGCTATGGCCAGCGGGACTAAAGGTAACACTGGTAACACTGCTAGGATGGGCAGTAAAACTCCTGATCTCCTTGACGTTAAGCCGTAGAGGTTGCACATCCACCAAGGTTTCTGCCGCCACCCAGCGGGGCTGATGATAAGCGCCAACGACCGCAGCAAACCCCATCCCTAACAACAAACAGAGGACAAATAACATAACAGGTACCACAGGAATAGAAGAACGGCGGAGGTAATAAACCGTGTTGTCTGTGATTTGCATGACCGATGGGAACTCTCTGGGCTTAAATTAACTCACAGCCCCAAGGGAGAGCAGCAAATTTAATGAACCTTAGCTTTTACTCTCGTTTTTATGAACTTTCTTGTATTTCTATGACAAAGCCCTTACAAACCCTCCAGGGGGACGCCTAAAAATTTTGCCAACTCAGCGGCGCGCTCTTCTAGGACGGAGAGGGGGAGGGGGTCTCGCACTTCCGTGAGGGGAATATCCCGTTTACCTTTCACTTTGAGGTAGAGTTCGCGGCGGGGATTGATGCCGCCCCTGATTTCTACCCGCACAGCCAGGACATCCTGCAGGGGATATTCCAGGTGAATGATGCGATTTTTCCCCCAAAAACCCTGGCGATGGATAGTGACAATGCCCCTTGTCCGATCGAATTCGTTATAGCCGCTGCCAACGTCGAGCAAAATAACTAGCCACAGGTAGATGTCCAGCAAAATCCCTGCTATGCCGTAGAAAGTAAGAGCTAACCCCTGGGGAATAAACTGCAAATCCTTGAGGTCGGCGGTAGGTAGGAGATCAACATGGAAAAGACTAGACAGTCCCCCCAAGGTAAAACCAATGCCCCCGATCGCTACCATCAGGGCAAAAAAATAGTTGCTAAAACGGCGGGAACCCAAAATGTTATAGCGTAGAACTTCAGCAGTCATAATAGTTATAAAACCTATGTAGGATTTTATTTTGCCAGCCCTTGGCGTCAAGCAACTATGTTGGATTTTACTGCCAAGAAACAGGAATATGAACGCCGGGTGCGGCTGGTGCAGCAGGATGTCCTACGCATGGGGGCGTTGGTGGAAAACTCTTTTTGGTTAGCCCAATCTGCTCTGCTAGAACGGAATTTAGCCGCTGCCGAGCAAATACCTCCCCAGGACAAACACATCGATCGCTATTATCGCACAATTGAACAGGAATGCCTACATTTAATTGCCATTGGGGGAAGCAATGCTAGCAATTTGCGTCTTTTAGCAGCGATTATGCATCTCGTGCGGGATTTAGAGCGCATTGGCGACTATGCCAAAAATTTAGGGGAAATTGCCATCAAGTTGTTGCCCTATCCCGTTCCTGAGTTTATGCCCCAAATTGGTTTGATGTGTCAGCGCTGTCGATCGATGTTGGCAATGAGTTTATGTGCCCTGGCAAACTTGGATAAGGAGCAGGCAGAGCAGGTAAAAGTGCGGGATGATGCCGTCGATGCTGACTTTGCCCAGCTATTTCAGCTCTTGGTGACAGTGGAACGGGGGGAAAAAGAAGCTTTACTATTGTTGGTTTTAGTCATTCACCATTTGGAACGGATGGCAGACCATGCTACAAATATTGGACAGCGAGTGGCGTACATCATTACGGGAGTAAGACAATGAGGCTATGGTGGCTGTTGTTACTGCCCATTGGCAGCGTTGGTATGGCGCAAGGGGAATGTCTCCTGCAAATTGGGGGGAAAAAGGCTGTCCCCCTCCGCAGTGCCCCCAGCAGCGAAAGCCCTGTCCTGCGTTCCCTAGCACCGAAAACGATCGTGCAACCTGTGCGCGCCCAAACGATCGGTAAAGCCCACTGGCTGCAAGTCAATCAACCTGCCCTGGGTTGGCTGTCTTTTTCCTCTGTCACCAGTTTTTGCGGCGAGACCACCGACAGTCAAATCAACAATGTCAACAATCTGAAAGTGCGGGGTATGGCGGGCGATATACGAGCGATCGAGAAGCTGGCTTATTTTCTCTATAGCGGTGCCAAGGGAGAGATAAAGGAGACCACGATCGAGGCAATAGGAGCCATCACCAATGTCAATGCTGTGGCAGTAATCACCGTTTTGGACAATCAGGTAGAACCAGTGCGGCGGGCAGTATTAAAGGCATTGCAGAAGACCGCCCAACCCCAACAAACCCTCAAACGCTACCGATCGGATAGCCCCACCGTCAAGACCTGGCAATCTCTGCTATGACTATTCCTCATAACAAACCCACGTCTGCTATGGTGAACAGGGGAGAATTCATTTATTAAAATAGCGCCGATCACCTGGGTAGGCTCATTTGCCCCTAAATCCTGGGAAAAAAGACTGAGGGAACGGGTGATGAAAGTTACTGCTGTCTATAAGTTCCTGGAATTGCAGAATTCGCATACCTACTGCGGGATTGAGATAGGGCAAAAAGCGCTAAAGAAACTAGCAATAAATCTCCCCTCCCCTTATCACTAAACTCTTGCCCAATGTGTTTGATGTCCGCCCCTATTCTGCCAAATATCTTTTACTTTGAACTTCAGGTCCTCCCCCTAGGCAAAATTTTGCCTACCAATAACTCTTAAACTTAGTGACTATTGTCTGACTTAACTCTTTTCCAGAGTCCTGAACTTTTAGGGAGACAAGCTACGGTAAAATTCTAGTGCTGAGTGACACAGGCAGGCATGGCAACTCTCTCAAATTATGAATGGCGTAATCGCCCCGTTTTGGGCAGAACGGCAGCTACCAATCCCACCAATCCTAGTCAAACTACTACCCCCCAGGAAATTCTTTTGGGGGGTTTTTCAGGCTTATTTTTTGAAGGGCGTACTCCCCAGGGGAATCTCCGCTTTGTCACCCACCCCGATCGGGGCCCCAACGGCGAACCCACTGACCTCCTGCGGGATGTACCAGGCAACGAACGCCCCTTTGCTCTCCCCAATTTCCAGGCAGAAATCATCAGGTTTGAAGTGAACCCCACAACGGCAGCCATCACTATCGTTAACCGCATTCCCCTGACGCGGCAGGATGGCAGGACACCGATTACGGGGTTGCCCAACTTACAGGCAGGTGCCCAGGGCAGTCCCTACACGGATGAAGTGCCCATTGACCTGTGGGGCAATCGTTTGAACAATGACCCCTTGGGGGCGGACTTAGAAGGAATTGTGGTCGCTTCCGATGGCACGTTCTGGTTGGTGGATGAGTATCGCCCTGCTATCTACCATTTCAGCGCTACGGGGACATTGATCGATCGGTTTGTGCCCCAGGGGACGGCAGCGGCGGTGAATGCAGCTCCTGGTACCTTTGGGACAGAGGCTCTGCCAGCGGTCTATGCCCAACGGCGGGCGAATCGGGGGTTTGAAGCAGTGGCTTTAGAGGGGAACAAGCTCTATGCCTTTATCCAAAGTGCTATTGACAATCCCAGCGCCGCCAACAACAATACTTCCCGCAATTCCCGCAATCTGCGCATCCTGGAGTTTGATACTGTCAACAAGCGGGTGACGGGGGAATACATCTACGTTTTGGACAGTATTGCCGCCTCTGGCAATGCCCGTACCGACAAGATCGGGGATGCGGTGTCTTTGGGCAATGGCAAGTTTGTGGTGGTGGAACGGGATGACCTCGATACTCCTGCTGCCAATAAGTTGATTTACCAAATTGATATTTCCCGCGCCACCAATATCAATAACCCCGCCAATTTGACCCGTCTGCCGGCTAATACCACGATCGAGCAAGCCACCTATGGACAGTTGGAGGATGCTGGTATTCGTCCCGTGGCGAAGCGGTTGCTGTTTAACGCCGCCCCCATTGGCTATGTGGGAGTGGACAAGTTAGAGGGGCTAGCCTTGGTGGATGCTCGCACCCTGGCGCTGTTGAATGACAATGACTTTGGGCTGGAAGGGGCGCCAATTCGCGGCAATGGCACTGTCCCCCTCGACCCTACCCCTACCCCTATCATTTTGGGTTTGGTCAGACTCGATCGGGATTTGCCTTTCCCGGAGGAATTCACGGGCACAGCGGGCAATGATGTGATTCAAGCCCTGGGGGGCGATAACTCTGTCTTTGGTCTGGGGGGCAACGACCTTCTGTTTGGCAATATGGGCAATGACACCCTAGAGGGGGGCGACGGCAACGATACTCTCTACGGCGGTCGCGATCGGGATGTGGTGCTAGGGGGAGCTGGCAATGACCTCCTCCTGGGGGATCGGGACAATGACACTGTCAACGGCGGTGAGGGCAACGATACTCTAATAGGAGTCAGTCTCACCTCCAATAACTTTGGCACAGGGGAAGTCGATCTCCTGAGCGGGGGTACAGGCAGTGATACCTTTGTCCTGGGTAATACCGCCCGCACCTTCTACGTGGGACAGCGATCGAGTGATTACGCCATCATCCAAGACTTTGACCCCGCCACCGACTTTCTGCAACTGCGCCGCGCTGATACCTATGTCACCGGCAGCGCTCCCAGCGGCTTGCCCACTGGTACTGCTATCTTCCTGGACAACGATGGCACCCCAGGTCTCACTGCCAATGACGACCTCATTGCCGTCCTTGTAGGGGTAGCGACCACCGTCAACCTCAGCAGCCGCTTTACTCTTGTCTAACCGAGGAGGGCTTCCCCCCGCCGATAAATTTCCTGGGCATATTCTGTCCAGGTACCCTGCCCCCAATAGCGGAAGCAACTGGTCTGCAACAGCAGGTTATAGAGCAGGGCTTGTTTGTAGTCAGACCGATCGGTTAGATGGGGGTCTTTCTCCAGGAGGGGGTCAAACTTGGCATGGAATTTGGCACTGAGGCGGTTCATGGGTTCCAGGACATTTTCATAGCCCCGTACCCAGCTGATGTTGTTTGTCCAGGATGCCCCTTCCATGTGGAAACGGTGGTCACTGGCTTTTAGTTCTGCGATCGCTGCTTCTACTTTCTCTGGCGTAGCGCTGTGGGGGTCAACCTTTGCCCAGATTTTGTGTTGGTAGAGGGCTTGACAGGCGGGCAAATCTCCCTCTTTTACGCCCAGACTAAACACCACCTCCAGGTACTCCGTGCCGTTGAGACCAATGACATCCGGGTTTTGTTGCACCTGCTCCCAGACGGGGAAGAAATCGCGGGGAAACTCGTTCATCATCACACCGCCGTTCTCTCCATCGGCAATTTGGGTGACACAGCTGGGAATTTCTACGCCGCCAATCTTTTGTTTCCCTCTCCCCTTTGCCTCATGGTAGGGCTGCATCTGCGCCACCAGTTTGGTGTCAGAACCCTGGGTTTTGATCAGGGCTAAAATCTCGATCGTCTCTCCCCTGGAATTGCGGGCTACTAGGCGGTTGGGCACATACTTTTGCGCCGTCGGCAGACCATGCCCCTCTAGGGTTTCTACTGAGTGTTCCTGCACCAACAGCCAGCGATAGCCACATTCCCGCAGTGCCTTGATGTACTCGTAGAGGGTGTCAGGGTGGTTAGGTAAATGCATTTCCGGCGGCGAAAAGCCCTTCACCCTTGCCAAAGCCTCCTCCCCAAATAGTGCCAGGAAATGTTGCTGCCACGCCCGTATATGCAAGATAATGTCAGGAATTGGGGTAGAGGGTACCACCGCATGACTCCACATTGTCCCCAGCCACTCCACGTAGGGGGAATAGCGCTCATCCAGGGTGATCCGGCGCAGTTTCTCTAAAATGTCTTCCCTGCCCATCTGCTGCAGTCCCCATAGCAGGTTCCCCGAATAATCCAGCATGATGCGCGGACTTAGCCCCCTGTCCACCAGTTCAGGAATAAAATCCCCCATGCGTTGATAGCACCAGGCAAAGGTAGGGGCATTGTGGTTGTCCCCCTCGTAGGGATGTTCAAACATATACTGCAGATTGGAAATCAACTCCCCCTCTTTGCCAGCGGGAATTGTGGGTTGATGCATATGCAGAGCACAGGCAAAAGCTGATCGAATTTGCCTAGGGTCAACTTGCGTACGGGGCAGATAGATCATGCCGTCCCCCCTGTGTACTACCGATCGGACAAGGTCTTCTTTGCCACTGATAGGGGGTAGAGTGGTTAAGAGGGGAATCGTACTAGCCATAGGTTAAGTTCCATCACATTTTGCTGCTAAAGATGATAGGGGAATTGCTGGCAGAAATACTTAAACTGTGCAACTCTTAACAAAGATGGCAGTAGTGCCTATGGCAGCGTATTTTCTATATTTTGTGATAAATCTCTAACAGAACTTCCCGCCAAGCCTCTACCAAAGTAGCCATTATTCTCTCCCCTTTCTCCCGACTGGCGGTGGTAGGGTCACCGATCGTGCCTGTCTCTGATAAATCCTTCGTTACCCAGGGGAGGGGTAAATCTCCCTCAATGGAGAGATACTGGTAATTTAGTTGTGGGTAGGAACATTGGGCGCGATCGAGATAGACCCGATCGGGAAGGATTGCCAACATCAAACTAGTCTCCGCATCCCCTGCGTGAATCCCCACTAAATTTTCCTTCTCTGTCAACAATTCGTGGGCTAAAGCTCGCAGCGGGGGGAGGCGCCAGGTAAAAAAGGGAAATACCCAAAAATCCCGATACTTATCCCGCAAATCCCGCGCCACTAACTCCAAAATCTGCGGCTGCCCACCGTGGGAATTCCACAGGATAAGTTTGCGAAACCCCGATCGGTATACACTCTCTGCCACCTCCAGCAAGACATTGGTCAAGGTCTGGGTGGAGAGGGAAACTGTGCCAGGAAAATCCAAGTGTTCCGTTGCTTTGCCGTAGGGGAGGGGGGGCAGGCTGTAAATAGAGACATCAGGGGGAAGCGTTGCCAGTGTCCTGCCGATCACCGCGGTACTGATCCCTATGTCCACCACCAGGGGCAGATGATAGCCGTGCTGCTCAATGGAACCTAGGGGCTGTATCAACACCGCCTTTGACCGCTGGGGCATCTGTGCCACCTGCTCCCAGGTCAGATAAGGAAAAAACCGATCGGGGGGAATCCAGCCGTGCACCCCTTGTGCCCCTATGCCTTCAGAGCTTGTTTGTATTCCGCGATCGCTTCTTTTAGGAGAGTTTCTGCCTCCTCCGTCAGCTTCTTCTCCGTGTTGATGATCTCAGCGTAGCGGGGCTTAGAGGTATTCAAGTAGTTGCGCAGACCGCGCGTAAAGTCCCCTACCTTCTCTACAGCAATGTCGTCTAGGTAACCGTTGGTCACGGCGTAGATAATTGCCACTTGCTCCGCCACAGGAATAGGAGAAAATTGCGGTTGCTTGAGGATTTCCCGCACTCGCTGTCCCCTAGCCAGCTGGGCTTGGGTTGCCTTATCCAGGTCAGAGGCAAACTGGGCAAATGCCACTAGGTCATCGTACTGTGCCAACTCTAGCTTGATCTTGCCCGCTACCTGCTTCATGGCTTTGATTTGGGCAGCAGAACCCACCCGCGATACGGAGATACCAGGGTTGATGGCAGGGCGCACACCAGCGTTAAAAAGGTCAGCGGAGAGGAAAATCTGCCCGTCTGTAATAGAAATAACGTTAGTGGGAATATAGGCAGATACGTCCCCCGCTTGGGTTTCAATGATCGGCAGCGCTGTCATGGAGCCACCCCCCAAGGTGTCGTTTAGTTTAGCCGCCCGCTCCAACAACCGCGAGTGGAGGTAGAACACATCCCCAGGATAAGCCTCCCGTCCAGGGGGACGCCGTAGTAACAAAGACATCTGGCGATAGGCTTGGGCGTGCTTGGAAAGGTCATCATAGATCACCAGGGTTGCCTTGCCCTTATACATAAAGTACTCCGCCAGGGTAGCCCCCGCGTAGGGAGCCAGGTATTGCAATGTCGCAGGGTCAGAGGCATTGGCAGCCACCACAATTGAATATTCCATCGCCCCCCGTTCCTGCAACACATTCACCACATTAGCTACCGTAGAGGCCTTCTGCCCGATCGCCACATAGATACAAATACAATCCTGCCCCTTTTGATTGAGGATAGTGTCAATGGCAATAGTGGTCTTCCCCGTCTGGCGGTCACCGATAATTAGCTCCCGCTGTCCCCGTCCGATGGGAATCATAGCATCAATAGCAGTAATCCCCGTCTGCAGGGGTTCATAGACAGAGCGGCGGGCAATAATCCCAGGGGCAGGGGACTCAATCAGGCGCGTTTCCATAGTTTTGATTTCCCCCTTGCCATCGATGGGGCGTGCCAGAGCATCCACTACCCGTCCAATGAATGCTTCCCCCACAGGAATCTGGGCAATCCGTCCCGTTGCCTTTACCGTACTCCCTTCGGCAATGTTGCGCCCTGTCCCCATCAACACCGCCCCCACGTTGTCCTCCTCCAGGTTGAGGGCAATACCGATCGTGCCGTCCTCAAATTCCAGCAACTCCGATGCCATCACCTGTTCCAAGCCGTAGATGCGGGCGATGCCATCCCCCACCTGCAGGACAGTCCCCACATTGGACACCTGTAATTCCTGGTCGTACTGAGCTATTTGCTGTTTGATAATGCTGCTGATTTCATCAGGGCGAATGCTAATCATGATTTATCTCCTCTCCTAAAACTTTCTAAACGCTGGCAAGTAAACGGTTGGTTAAGCGGCGCAGTTCTCCTCGCACGCTGCTATCGATGACCTGGGAGCCAATTTTAATCACTAGCCCCCCAATGAGGTCTGGGTTGACAGACAGGGCTAGTTCCACGCGACTGGCTTGGGTCATTGCTTGAATTTTCTGCCGCAGTTGCTCCTGCTGTGCCTCTGTAAGGGGTACCGCCGATGTCACTTCAGCCAAAGCCACTTGGTATTTCTGGCGCAGGAGTTTTTCAAAGGCGCGACAAATCTGGGTCAAATAGGCAATGCGCTTGCGATCGACTAATAGCAACAAAAAGTTCAAGGTTAAGTTATGTACTTTCCCCCCCAGCACCTGCCGCACCACATTCTTCTTTGCCTCTGCCTTGATTAGCGGTATGCCCAAAAATTTTCGCCACTCCTCCACGCTAGACAGGGTAGCCAGGATCAACTTGACATCGTTTTCCAGCACATCCAAAATATTGTGCTCTTCCCCCAGGGCAAGGAGGGCTTCCGCGTAGGGTTCCGCCAGGGCTTCCCCAAAAGTAGTCATTCTCATAGCTTAGCAATGCTCCGATCGATGAGTTGCTGATGTTGCTGTTCCGATAAACCCCGATCGAGGTAGGCACGCACTTCCGCCAGGGCACGCTCGACCAGTTCCTGTTGCAGTTGGAATTGCACCTTGGCCTGTTCCGCTGCAATTTCCTGTTCAGTTTGCGCCTGCAGTCGCTGCAGTTCCGCTTCTGTAGTAGCCAAGATCGCTGCCCGTGCCGCCTGGGCATCCGCCTCTGCCTTTTTCTTGATTTCCGCACAGGTAGCCTGGGCTGCCGCTAACTGCTCTTGAGCTTGCGCCAACTGAGCCATCGCCGCCGCTTGCCGCTGTTCTGCCTCCGCAATTTGGCTCTCAATACTCCGACGACGCTCAGTTAGGATATTGGCTACTATATCCCGCCCCAGGTAAATCAGCACCCCCACAAAAATCACGATATTAAACAAGTTGGTCTCCCACAGGTTGGGATTGATACCAAAGCCCCTTGCCTCTGCGGTTGCCAGAATCACTAGGTCTGCCATAGCCTAAACTGTCCCCACTAAACGTTCCAAAATCTGCCGACTGAGATTACTGACTTCCCCTGCCAATTGGGCGCGGGCTTGCGCTTTTTGCTGCTCCAGCTCAGCTTTTGCTTGGGCAATGCGGGCTTCTGCCTCCGCCATAGCTTTGGCAATGGTTTCTGCCTTTAGTTTCGTTGCCTCTGCCTGGGCGGTGAGAATCATCTCCTGGGCTAGCTTACGGGTCTCCGCCGTCTCCCGTTCATATTCCAAAGCTAGTTGCTGTGCCTTCGCCAGGCGCTCCTTTGCCTCGTTGTTGGTGGTGCGAATATAGTCATTGCGACTATCGATCGTTTGCAGGAGGGGTTGAAAGAAGGTGCTATTGAGAATTGCTACCAACAGCAGAAATTGTATAGCCATCAGGGGCAACGTGGCGTCGAAATCAAACAGACCGCCGCTTTTTTCCGTCACCTCTGCCGCCAACAGGAATACAGGATGAATCATGCTTACCTCACTTTTAGGAAGGCTGTCAGGTAGAGGGACAGCCCTGTGGTCAGTTAATTAGCCAGCAAAGGGATTGGCAAATAGCAACACGAGTGCTACTACCAGACCATAGATTGTCAATGCTTCCATAAACGCCAAACTCAGCAGCAGGGTACCGCGAATTTTGCCATCAGCCTCCGGTTGGCGGGCAATCCCTTCCACAGCACGGCTGGCGGCGTTACCCTGTCCCAAGCCAGGACCGAGGGAAGCAAGACCTACTGCCAAACTAGCAGCAATTACAGACGCAGCAGCAACAGTTGGATTCATATTATGTGTTTCCTTTCTTAAGTGACCTAATAGAACAGATGGTGATCAACATCTGGGCAATTAATGCCCATGCTCTTCTTCCCCGTGCCCTTCCAGGGCTTCCCCGATGTAGGTGGCTGCCAGGGTGGCAAAAATCAATGCCTGAATTGACCCCGCAAACAAACCTAACGCCATCATGGGGAGGGGGATAAATACTGGGACTAAAAACACCAGCACTCCCACTACCAGTTCGTCCGCCAGAATGTTCCCAAACAGACGGAAACTCAGGGAGAGGGGTTTAGTAAAATCTTCCAGGATATTGATCGGCAGAAGAATAGGAGTGGGCTGCACATATTTGGCAAAGTAACCCAGTCCCTTTTTGCTGATCCCCGCCCAGAAATAGAGGACAGATACGGTCAATGCCAGGGCTACCGTCGTGTTGATGTCACTGGTGGGAGCAGCCAATTCCCCTTCCGGCAGGGTAATTAGTTTCCAGGGAATGAGGGCGCCTAGCCAGTTGGAGACCAAGATAAACAGGAAAAAGGAGCCAACAAAGGGCAACCAGGGGCGGTACTCCCGTTCCCCGATCCCTGTCTTGGCAATCTCTTGCACAAACTCCAGGGCATATTCCATAAAGTTTTGCAAACCCCCAGGAATCCGCTGCAGGTTGCGAGTAGCCAGGCTAGAGACAATCACCAATACCGCCATGACAATCCAGGTGACGATCATAACCTGACCGTGTACCTCTAGGTTGCCAATGTGCCAGTAAAAGTGTTTGCCCACTTCCAGGGCGGCGAGATGTATCATCATGGACTACCTGTACGAGACGATCGGATGAGGTCGTAAATAGCGTAGAGCAAAATGGCTGCTTTGTAGGTGACAAAGCCAAAGAAAACTGGAAGAACTGCTAGTTTATCCCAGCGCAATGCCACAATCATGACAGCGATAAACACTGCTAAACGGGGTGAGCCAAACTGCCAGCCCTTCGCTGCTGTACCAAGACGGTCAACACTACGGGCTAACATCCGCCAGTACACCACGCCACTGCAGGCGCCTACACCATAGCTCAACCCCACATCCCCGCCATAGACAAGGACTAGGGTGAGGGTGACCACACCACTGAGGACAACCATGATCCCCAGGATACGCTCCTTGAGGGCAGTGTAGCTCTCAGCGGGGGCGCCTACTTCTACAGGTCGGTAGGATTTAGCCGGAATGACGCGCAAGAATGACTAGCCTGTTCACCGTTTTTCAGGATAGCACCAAGTGATCCCCGCTACATACTTTTTAGACAATGCGGTAGCTAAAACCGATCGTTGCCCATTTCTGTAAAGGCAATACCCACTGGTCTTCGCTTTCTCCCTGGTGCAGGTCCTGCAGGAGAGCGAGCACTACCCCTAGGGGATTGTTGTACATAAGCATACCGTTGGTGGGTTGTCCCCCCTGTTCCATGCCATTGCTGAAGGGCTGGCGGCTGACGACGAGGAGGATTTCAAAGTAGCCTTGGGGAGAGGAGACCGCCCAGGTGACGGGGGCGCTAGGGGGAGGGATGGTGATTTTTTGTTGGGGGGGGACGACGTTATTGCTGGCGTAGGGGGGAATGACAAAGGAAGGACTCATCAGACGATAGCGGCTATCGACGCAAAACAGACGCAGGTAAAGGGGGTCATCGATCAGACTTTGAATTTGACAGGCAAGCTGGTCGCCAATTGTCAAGGTATGCCCCAAAATCTGGGGTTCGTCAGCCTCTTGGAAGGACTGGTTGGCACCTAAGTTATGTAAGGACTGCACATTTACGCGTGCTTGAAAGCTGAGGTAGGAGGAATTGGGGGTGAGGGTGAGATGGAGCAACTTCACTGCTAGCAAACTTTCCAAACAGGGACGCAGTCGCTTGAGGGCAGCAGTAACTGATTCCCCCACTGCACCAAAGGAGTCGACAATGGGGAAGCGCCCCAAATTAAATAAGCCGTAGCGCCCCTCTTCTTTGCCGAACACACAATCGGCGTACTGCTCTCCTGCTGCCACAGCGATCGTGCGGGGTATGGCGGATAGGGCACTGGTGGCATCAATGCGTTCAATGCGGGATAACCCACTGTCCATCCCCACCACTAAACTGACATTGCGGGAAATATGGCGAATTTCTTCCTGCACTAGAGTTCCCACTGCCAGGGGTAATTCCCCCCGCACTACTTCTACTTTGGCAGTAAGACCATTGCGACTTTTGACCTGCAATAACTGGCTGGCAGTCTTCAGGAGGGAACCAGGGGCAGAATAGGACAAAGAACAGAGGGGCAAGCCTCCTAACCACATCTCTCCTCCCCTGCCATCGCTGGTGATGACCACCCCATCTCCCCCTTCCCCCTGTAGTAATTCCTGCCACAGGTCTGTCTGCCCCAGGGGTGCCGGCAATTCCAAATGCCACTGCTGCAGGGTGTCTGCCACCTTCCCTAGGACAGCCCCTATGCTAGATGTACCGATCGTTTGCCAGAGATTTTGCGTTAACAGATAGGTGAAAACCCCACTGCTAAATCCTTCCCAGGTGGCTTCGGCGCCGAGTTGGTTGGGGTCAGCTGCCCGTAAGAAAATTCCCCCTTGCCTTTTGGCAGGCAATTTAGCCCGTAATTCCTCTTGGTAACTGAGTTCAGCAGGACTAAGGCGATCGGCACCCGTCCAGGGGCGACTGCGCACACGGAAATTCCCCACGATCGGTGTTCCAGGGTAACGGTAGCCAGCATCGATAATGCACAACAGACGATCGGTGTTGATTGCCCGCAGCCACAGCGCCAGGGTGGAATAGGGAATAATCTGTCCCTCTGCCGTCCACAGGGCGGGTTCGTCCCCGATCAACGTCCCACAGCCGCTAAAGTGAATAACCGCTATATCTCCAGGCAGGGTAGATTGCCGCAAATGTTGATCGAGGGCGGTTTCAATAGCAGTGCGGGTAGCTTGGCGGTCCGTGAGGGTGACAATACTGCTGGGGGAAAAGCCAAAACGATAGCAGAGGAGTTGCCGTTGCAGAGCGACATCGGTAACTGCACCCAGGATGCCCCACTGATTGATGCCGATGAGTACAGCCCGTTTGGCACTAGTAGAAGTCTGGAGGAGGCTAGCGGCTACCTGGGACTGCAGGAGCAAATAACTAGCGCCCCACCCAATCAGGAACTGCCGACGGCGGATGGTCATGGTTCTACATCCAGGATGATCCCTACTCCTAATGGTATATTGGTTTTGGGACAAACTGATTACAAAAACAATGTTAGAAATACCGGAGATAAATAACTTGGATAACGCTACCCCCGAAGAGCTAGGGGAACTGATTGCGGAGTTAACCGCCTATCGTAACCGTTTGGAGGCAGAAACCCTTGCCGCTGCCCAAAAAGCAAAAGTGAGCAGACAACAGGTCAACGCCCACCTGGAACCCGTCCTGACCAAACTCGATCGCACTATTGCCAAACTGCAAGACCGCTACGGTGCCCTGACTGCCCAATGACAGACCTAACAGCTATCCACGCCCGCAATGATGCTCTCCTGGCGCGGGTGACAGAGGAAATCACCCTAGATACCTTCGATCCCTCCAACACCGAGGTATTACAGCAATTGGTGGCGGGTTTAGGGGATTCGCGGGGGGTAGTGCGGCTAGCCTTTGCCGAAACCTTGGGTCAAATTGGGGAAGTTGCTACCCCTCTGTTAATAGATGCTCTCCTCCACCATGAGGATGTAGTCCTACGGCGGGCAGCGGCAAAAACCCTCACCCTCATTGCTGACCCCAAGGCTGTACCTGCCCTATTGCAGGCTTTTCTCCATGACCCTGATACCGTTGTGCGGGGTTCGGCAGCAGGGGCCCTAGCGCGGACAGGGGTAGCAGCTGCTCCCGGCTTACTGGCAATTCTCGCCCATCCCGATTACTCCCAGGACATCAAGGGGCACGCCGCCTGGGCATTGGCATTTATGGGGGCAGAGGCATCTGACTATCTCTTCCAGGCACTCCGTTCTGACAACCTGGATGTCCGCTGCGCTGTGATTGGTGCTATCGCACAAGTAGCCAAGGAAAACCTCGACCCCCAAGCCTGTCAGGTGTTACTAGAAGCATTGCAGGACAAGGAGGAGCTAATCCGCGTGGAAGCCTGCGCTGCCCTGGGACAGTTAAATTACCCCCCTGCTTTTCCCCATCTCCTAGCGGCACTGCAGGACGAAGCACTGGAGGTCAGAAAGACTGCCATCACTTCCCTGGGCAAACTGGGGAAACCAGAGGCGATCCCCCACCTGCAACCCTTCCTAGAGGACGAACTACCCCTCCTGCGCACCCTGGCAAAACTAGCGATCGAGCAAATCCAAAACTTCCAGGCACTAGAATAACTAGGGGTAGAAGGCATATTGGGGTAAACCCAGGGTTTCTGCCCAGCCCAGCATGAGGTTAAAGCACTGTACCCCCTGCCCCGCCTGCCCCTTGAGTAAGTTATCAATGGCGGAAAGTACGATCACCCTGCCCGTGCGTTGGTCTACCTCCATACCTAGGAAACACCAGTTCGTGCCTGCCACCCACTTAGTTTGGGGATAGCCGTTGATCACTCGTACCCAAGGCGCGTGGCGATAAAAGGACCTATAGATAGTGAGGAGGTCATCTTTTACCAGACCAGGGTCCCGCAGCTGGGCATAGACCGTCGCTAAAATACCCCGTACCATCGGCATCAGGTGGGGCGTGAACTGCACGGTAATTGCCTGCCCCGCCACCGCACTGCAAATCTGCTCAATCTCTGGGGTATGGCGATGATTAGTTACCCCGTAAGCCGCCACTGACCCCTGCGCCTCCGCCAGCAATAGGTGGGTCTTTGCCTGCCTGCCCGCCCCCGATGTCCCCGACTTGGCATCAATCACGATGGATTTGAGGTCAATTAACCCCTGACTGATGAGGGGCAGCAGCGCCAAAAGACTAGCCGTAGGGTAGCAGCCAGGACAGCCCACCAACCTCGCCTTGGCAATCTCCTCCCGATAGAGTTCCGGCAAGCCATAGACCGCTTCCTGCGCCAGTGCCTGGTCCGATCGTGTCCCCTGGTACCACTGGGTGTAGATACTGAGGTCACGAAAACGGTAGTCCGCCGACAGGTCCAGCACCCGACAGCCGCACTCTAACAACTGGGGCGCTAATTGACAAGCTAAGCCATTGGGCAGGGACAGGAACACCACATCACACCGATCGGCAATCGCCGGGGGAGGCAAATCCTCGATCGGCAGTGACCAGCCCAGATGGGGGTAGATGTCCCCGAAGGACTGCCCCACACTGCTACTCCCCCCCAGGTAAGTAATTTCTGCTTGCGGGTGCTCCAGGAGAAGGCGTACTAGCTGCACCCCCCCGTAGCCTGAAGCCCCGATAATCCCGACTCGCACCATAAACTAAAGATATTTTCGTTAGCCTACCACCTAGCAGGGGAGAAGGGAGTAACAATTTACGCCGTAGTCAACTGCAAAGCGGGGATATTAGAACGGAAAATCTGCGCCAGGCGGCGGGCAGGACGATTTACCCAGTTGCGTTTGCCGTAGGCGTACCCCACTACCAGGGGCATTGCCAGGGTCGCTTCTGAGAAAACCATCTGCTCCCGCACAATATCCACCTTGCCCCAGGAATGGGCTTCCCGCAGCGTCGAACCAGACAGACCCCCATCCCGTTCATCCGCTACCGTGATCTGAATAGCATACTTGTGCATCGCCGTTTCAAACCCCAGCAGTTCTGCTGCCACCACTGTATCCTGGGCAAAGTTCTTGGGTACGCCGCCCCCGATCATAAACAGCCCTGTGTGGGGAGAGGCTAGCTTACACTGGGTCAGCTCCCGGAAATCCCGCACCGAATCGATCGTCAGGTGGGACTCCGGGCTATACCACTGATGGTGCACCAAACCAAAGCCCGCCGAACAGTCGCTAAAGGCAGGGACAAAAATAGGTACATCGTGGTGGTAAGCCGCCAACACTACGGATTCGCGGTTACGGGCGTGCTTGTCCAGGTAAGCCCCCATCGCCTGGATAAATTCCCTGGAGGAGTGGGGACGGGGGGGAAGAGTGGCAGCAATCTCCGCGATCGTCATGTCGCAGACCCGCAGTTCATCCTCGTCGATGTAGGTGTCATAGATGCGATCGATGTGGAGTTGACGGAGCACCTCATCATCGGCGAAAATATCCCCCACGTAGTGCTTAGAGCCAAGGGCTTCAAAGAAGTCTTGGTCGACGATGTTTGCCCCCGTAGAGACAATGATGTCCACCATATTGTGGGTGATCATGTCGTAGACCACCTTCTTTAGCCCCGCACTAAAGAGGGACCCCGCCAGACAGAGAATAATGGCGCAGTCTTGGTCCCGCAGCATCTCGTCGTAGATGTGGGCAGCTCTACCTAGGTTACGGGCTTGGAAAGCAGTGCGGGACATAGCCTCTACCAGCCCCACCACGTCGAACTGCTTAATGTCAATATGTTGTACAGTTTCCTGCAACAGATCAGATTTTTGCATGGCAATTTCTCCCTTTATACAAAAAATGAACAAACGGAAACAGTCACCCCAAAGGTGTAGAAGTTATTCAGTTGTGAAATTCTGTTGTCTACGATCGGTTCAGGGCACTAGGAGAGAACCGATCGGCACATACTGGGTCCTTCGCAGGATTCATCCCAAGACAGACCGGGCTTTCTCTTGCGTCGCTCTTCTAGCTTGAGGGAAAGCTGCCAATCGAGGTCAAATAGGAGAAATCTGTATTTCAACTTGAGCAACCCTGGCGCAAATAACAATTAAAGTATAGCTACTATTTTTCCCTGGCGTCAACAAAATTTAACCTAGGATAGAGTCATGCCGATCCGCCCCTGCAGGGCACCACCGTAAAACTCCCAGCCGCTTTGCACCTTTTTCCCTGGGGGCTGCACCTGTTGAATCAGGAGGGGAATGGTGCCAGTTTGGACAACAAAGCCGATGGATTTGACAGTATCCACGATCGTGCCTGGGGCAGCGGTGTACTGGCTGGGGTAAGGGGCAGCTGCTAGAATTTTCAACCTTTGTCCCCGCCAGGCGGTAAAACAGTCAGGGTAGAAGCCGCGAATTTTGCCCCACAGTTCCTCCCCTGGTCTTTCCCAGTGCAGTTCGAGGTCGCTTTTCTGTACCAGGGGGGCATAGGTAGCCAGGCTGTCATCCTGGGGAAGGGGGGTAAGGTAGGGGAATTGGTCAAGGGTCCGTCCCAGTAGTTCTGCCCCTAGGTGCGCTAACTTGTGGGAGAGGGTGGCGTAGTTGTCCTCTGGCAGTATGGGCATTTCCGCCTGCAGGAGCATCGCCCCCGTGTCAATCCCTGCGTCCATCAACATTGTGGTTACCCCAGTTACCGTTTCCCCCTGCACTAACGCCCACTGGATGGGAGCTGCCCCCCGGTATTTGGGCAACAAGGAGCCATGCACATTGATACAGCCCGATCGGGGTATGTCCAGCACTGCCTGGGGTAAAATTTGCCCATAGGCGACAACGATAAAAAAATCCGCCTCTAATTGCCCTAATATCTGCCACAGCTCCCGATCGGTGCGCAGTTTCTGGGGTTGCCACAGGGGGAGACCATAGCGCAGTGCCACCTCTTTGACGGGAGAAGGAGTGACGGCATTACCCCTGCCCCGCCGCGCATCCGGTTGGGTAACTACCCCCACCACCTCGTACTCAGACCGATCGATTAAGTATTGCAAAGACGGCACGGCAAAATCGGGCGTACCGAAAAAGACAAGACGCATAGTTCCTTGTAATGTCATAATTTATCACGATATAATGAGCCGCAATGGTTGAGGAGTCGGCTTGAAAATTCTGGTCGTTGGTAATGGCGGCAGGGAGCACGCCCTTGCTTGGAGATTTTTACGTTCCGAGCGGGTCAAGCAGGTTCTGTGTATTCCAGGCAATGGGGGCACAGCCACCTTGGAGGGGTGTATCAATGTTCCCCTGCTCCTGGATGATTTTGCGGGTATGCGGCGCCTAGCGGAGGTGCAGGGGGTGGCTCTAACGGTGGTGGGACCAGAAGTACCTCTGGCAAAAGGAATTGTGGACTACTTTCAGGAGGCAAATTTACCAATTTTTGGACCCAGTCGCCAAGCTGCCCAAATTGAAGCGAGCAAATCTTGGGCAAAGGACTTGATGCAGGCAGCCAATGTTCCCACTGCCCCCTACCAAGTCTGTCCCGATCGGGCTACTGCTCTTGCCTACCTAGAGGGTTGCCAGTTTCCCACGGTGATCAAGGCAGATGGGTTAGCAGCGGGGAAAGGGGTAACAATTGTGCGGGACAGAGACAGCGCCATTGCCACGATCGAGCGCCTATTTGAGCAGAGACCGCAGGAGCCGGTGGTGATAGAGGAATTTATCCCAGGGGAAGAGGTGTCTGTGATTGGGGTAACAGATGGGGAGACGATCCGCCCCCTGATAGCTGCCCAGGACCACAAACGTCTGGGGGAGGGGGATACGGGACCCAACACAGGGGGAATGGGGGCTTATGCCCCTGCGCCTATCCTTAGTTCTGCCTTGCTGGAGCGGGTGCAAAAAACCATCCTGGAACCGACCCTTGCCCAACTGCGGACGCGGGGGATCACCTACCGGGGCTTTTTGTACGCCGGTTTAATGATTACCCCTGGGGGGGACCCCTACGTAATTGAGTTCAACTGTCGTTTAGGGGACCCAGAGGCCCAGGTAATACTGCCCTTGTTGGAAACACCCCTAGAGTCCCTACTCCTAGCCTGCCAAGAAGGGCGTTTAGCCCAATTTCCCCCCTTGCAGTGGCGATCGGGTTACTGTGCCACAGTGGTCTTAGCCAGTGAAGGCTACCCTGACAGCCCCATTACCGATCGGTTAATTACAGGTTTGAGCAGCCTTCCCCCCGACATTCTGGTCTTCCATGCGGGCACAAAACGGAAAAACGACCAACTCTACAGCAGTGGGGGCAGAGTCCTCAATGTGACAGCTCTAGGGGAAGACCTGGCAGCCGCCCTCTCTAAGGTATATGGGGCAATTGGGAGTATCCATTTTGACGGGATGTACTACCGTCGCGACATTGGCTGGCGTGCTCTAGCCGATCGGTCACAGCCTTGATTACCTTTTGGGCAACTGCCTTGGGGTCACCCGTAGCCGTGATATGGACATCAGCCTGGGCATAGCGGGGGCGGCGTTGCTCCCACAGGGTCTGCAGGGTAGCTTGGGGGTCAGGGGTTTGCAGGAGAGGACGGGGAGTACTGGACTGGGAAAGGCGTTGCCACAGCTCAGACACGGGCACATCCAGCCAGACCACCACGCCATGATGGAGATAAGACCAATTGCGGTCTGCCATCACTACTCCCCCCCCCGTCGCTACCACCAGGCGGGAATGGGCACAGACTTCCTGCAGCACTTGGCTCTCTAACTCGCGGAAATAAGCCTCCCCCTCGGTGCGAAAAATATCGGCAATGCTGCGTTGGGCGCAGGCTTCAATCAAGTTATCCATATCCACAAATCTGTACTGCAGTTGGGGCGCTAACAACTTTCCCACCGTGGATTTGCCCGCCCCCATCATCCCCACCAAAAACAAATTCACCCCCCGCAGCAGCATAACTCCCCCGTTTCTGAAATTAAGATAAAATTATAGCTATCCAACCGAACTAAGGGAGGTGAAAAATGCCAGCAGAAACGATCGAGCGGGTACAGCCAGCCCCCCGCACAACCAGCAAGCATTACCCCAACTACAAAGTAATTGTCCTTAATGACGACTTCAACACTTTTGAACACGTCGCCAAAACCCTAATGAAGTATATCCCCGGCATGACAGAGAGCCGTGCTTGGGAGTTGACAAACCAGGTGCACTACGAAGGTTTAGCGGTAGTCTGGGTGGGACCCCAGGAGCAGGCAGAACTCTACCACGCCCAGTTGAAGCGGGCAGACCTGACAATGGCACCCCTGGAGCCAGCCTAGATTACTCCTCGTATACGCGGCATTCCACCGCATCAGGATTCTCATCACAGTAGCGTTCCAAGGAAGTTTTCCCCTTTTGCTCCCGTTGGTGGGAAGCTTCCGCCTGCACTTCTTCTAGAGCATCGTAGGCAGCGGCACACTCCTTGGAGCCAACCCCACTGGTCTCACATACCTTGCGGGCGTTCTCTAGTTCCTCCTGAATCTTGGCGTGAATATCGCTCATAGTCTTTCTGAACTCACCCCCGCCATCATAACAAAAATTGCCCTAGGTATAGTTACGGTTATCTAGGTAAGGGTGGCTAAAATCATTCCCCCAAGCACAACAAAGCCAATACTTACATTTTGATTAAATAATGCGGGGTAGAGGGAGGGTTCCTTTTCCTGTCGCAGCCGCCACCAGTGGCTCAACCACCCGATCGTTGCCCCCGCTAGAGCATAGAAATAGGGAGCCGCCAACTGCAACCGCACGCCCACTACTGCCAGACAGATAGCTGTGAGGAGATAGCAAGCGAGCACCGCTCCAGGGACATACTCCCCCAAGAAGAGGGCACTGGAGTTAATACCCAAACGGCGGTCATCCTCCCGATCGCTCATGGCGTAGACGGTATCAAAACCCATGGTCCAAGCCAGAGTTGCCCCCCACAGCAGCCAGCAGTTGCCATCTAGGGTTTGGGTGACAGCCGTCCAGGGAATCAACACTGCAAAGCCCCACGCCAGGGACAAGACCAACTGGGGCAGAGCAAAGAAGCGCTTGCAGAGGGGATAGATGACAATGACAGGCACTGCCAGCAGGCAAAGACTAAAGCTAAGGGGATGGAGATAGGTGGACAAGCCCCAGGCACAGAGGGCAGCCACTGCCAACACAACTACACCTACTGCTATAGATAGGGATTTACTGGCAAGGGGACGATTTTTTGTCCGTTCCACCTGGGCATCAATATCTCTGTCCCAAAGGTCATTGATCACACAGCCCATGGCACTGGTGGCTAAACTGCCCGCTATAATGACCAGCGTCAAATCCAGGGGGGGAGTGATACCTGCTTGATAGCATGCTAAAACCAGGGACCAGAGGGCAGGCAGCATGAGAATCAAGCGCCCCGCCGGTTTGTGCCAGCGCAAAAGGTAAATAATGCGTAGCCCCAGAGGTAGAGTTGTCATAAAATTTGCGCTCAAAAACAACTTTTTCCACTATTATCAATTTAATTTCTGCTCTATCATCTGGGTTAACTAAGGACTAAGAAATCAAATACTTTGTTGTTGCATCCATGAAAAGAACAGGTGTCAAAACTGCCATACCTTTGCCCTCTCCCATTCACTACGAACTTCTCCTCCAATTGCTAGAACAGAAAACCCTCTCTGCCCTGCCCCCCAAAGACGTAGCCGCCAGGGAACAGATTCAAAACATTATCATCATGCTGCGCAAAGCCCTCTGCCTCCAGAAGCAATTTGAGGAAAACTGCGCCCAGGATAGAATCCCCACAACCCACCGCTGGTCCCTAAATGAGTTTGCCAATGGTTGGCAGCGATCGGATTGCCTCCTGCACAGTGGCGACTGGTACGATCGTTAAGCCATAGTCCTGCCCCAGGTTTGTTTTGGGGATCATTGCCCGCTGAAACCCCAATTTCGCAGCCTCCCGCAGCCGCGCTTCTAACTGGGACACTGCCCGAATTTGCCCCCCTAGCCCCACCTCCCCAATGAAGACAGTGGCAGGATCGAGTATGCGGTCTTTGAAACTGGCGGCAACTGCCAGGGCTACCCCCAGATCAACGGCGGGTTCGCTGACATGTAATCCCCCGGCAGCAGCAACATAGGCATCCAGTTTGGACAGGGGAATCCCCAGACGTTTTTCCAGGACTGCCAAAATCTGGAGAAAACGATTGGTCTCAATGCCTGTAGCAGTGCGGCGGGGAGAAGCATAACTGGTGGGACTGACCAGGGCTTGTAATTCTACCACCAAGGGGCGCGTACCTTCACAGGACACGATCGTGGCAGTGCCGGGGGTAGGCTCTTCCCGACTGCCCAAAAACAAAGCGGAGGGATTACTGATTTCTCTTAAACCTGCGTCTACCATTTCAAAGACACCCACCTCTTGTGTGGCACCAAAACGATTTTTCACCGATCGCAGCAATCTATGACTGGCAAATCTGTCCCCCTCAAAATAGAGCACAGTATCGACTAAATGTTCTAATACCTTGGGTCCAGCGAGGGTACCTTCTTTAGTGACATGACCAACAATCAATAAAGTGATATTTTCCTTTTTGGCAAAGCGCATCAAAATCGCCGTACATTCCCGCACTTGGGAGACAGAACCGGGGGCAGAACTAAGAGAGTTGAGATAAAGGGATTGGATACTGTCAATTACTACAACAGCGGGCTGTAGAATCTGCAACTGCCCTAGAATTATATCCAAATCAATTTCTGATAAAAGATACAAGGGAGTTGTGGTAGCTGGTGAAATACCCAGGCGTTGCGCCCGCATTTTTACCTGTTGTACCGACTCCTCCGCACATACATAGAGGACAGTTTGTGACTGCGCCAATTTATCTGCCACCGCCAATAAAAGTGTACTTTTGCCAATGCCCGGCTCCCCCCCAATCAAGACTAGAGAACCAGGCACTAAACCACCCCCCAAAACCCGATCGAGTTCGCTATAGCCAGAGGGCAATCTAGGTTGTGCATAATGATTCACCTCTGCTAGAGTAATGGCTGTTTGGGTCTGGACAGTAGGAGCGATCGGTTCTGCTGCTAAGCCCAATCTAGTTTTAGGAGGCAATTTCACTTCCTGCAGAGAATTCCAGGCACCGCAGTCAGGGCAGCGACCGAACATCTGTAAAAATTCACCGCCGCATTCGTTACAGATATAGCGATGTTTTACCTTAGCCAAATCTTAACTTTCTTGCCCTTGATCTTCCCCTACCAATCTAACATACTAGAGCAAAGAGTGCATGGACAAACTAATGATATCCAGGAAGGGTTATCCGTTGCGGGTCGTGTTGGCACTGGCATTTTTTGCCCAGACAATTTTAATCAGTGGTTTAGTGGCAGTAGGTAGCTGGTGGCGGGAACGGCAATCCCTAGTGAGAGTGTCAGAAAAACTGAGACAAGATGCCACCAAATCGGTGGAGTCCTTCCTGGGAAAATACTTAGCTGGTCCCTATTTAGTAAATAACATCAATGTCAAAGCCTGGGAGTTAGGAATTATCGATTTCCAGCCGCAAAAATTTGAGCAAGTTAGCCGTTTCTTTTGGGAACAAATGCAGGTTTACGATGTGGGCTTTGTCAATTTTGGTACCACTGATGGACCCAACTATATCGGTGTAGAAAGACAGGATGACGGTAAATTTCGCGTATGGGAAGTTTCTCGCCCTAAGTATGGCAATATCAACAACTATATCTATAGCCTTGATAGCCAGGGTAATCGTACTGCTGTGACAGTGATTAAACCAGACTCTAACCTCACCCTAGAAGCAGAGGCTTGGTATAATGATGCTGTTAAAGCAGGTAAACCCCTGTGGACAAGTATCTACAGTTGGCTAGATTCTAACGTAATTTCTATTTCTGCTAGTCATCCCCTCTATGATAGCAAGGGTCGTTTAGTGGGTGTATTTGGCACGGATTTAACCCTCACACAAATTGGCAAATCCCTCCAAAAAGCACGCCCTACTGACAATACAGAAATAATTTTGCTAGAGAGGAATGGAATGCTGGTGGGGACTTCCAAGCTAACCCCTGTTAGTGTGACAGAAAACCGCATGGCACGCCGCTTAAAAATTACGGAGAGTCCCGACCAGTTTACTAAAGCCCTGGGGGAATTTCTATTCAAAACTAGTGAGGATTTATCCCAAATAGCAGGACGGAAGGATTTAAGATTTAGGGTGGATAAAAAGGCTTATGATGTGCAAATTACTAGTTACATAGATCAGCATTATCCTGGGTTGGAATGGTTAATTTTGGTAGTCACCCCTGAAACGGATGTCATGTCCCTGGTGCGGCGTAACAATCAGGCAAATTTACTGTGGCTATGGATTGCTATTGGCGGTACCTTTGTCCTTGCTCTCTTCACGGCTGCCCTGTTCACTAAACCGATCAAGGAATTAAATGACGCTGTGCAATGTCTAGCCCGGGGTAATATCAAGGGGAAATTAGACATCAGAGGCATCGCAGAATTTGAACAATTATCCCAATCTTTTAATACAATGGCAGATGATTTAACTAACTTAATCCGCGAGCTAGAAGCAGCAAAACAAAACTTGGATTTGAAGGTACAGGAACGCACAAAGGAGTTAAAACGATCGGAAGAGAAATTTGCCGCTGCCTTCACTGCTAGCCCTAACCCCATAATTATTGTTAAATTGCCTGAGACTACTTTTGTGGAGGTGAATGAAGCATTTTGTCACCTGACTGGTTATCGTCCAGAAGAGGTCATTAACCGTAGAGTAGCTAGGTTGAAAATTTTTACGGCGGAGACTTTTCGCGGTATTTCCCAAGAGTTATTGGAGAATGGTCGGGTTAGGAACTTTGAGTTTGATTATTGGAACCGCAAAGGGGAAAAAAGAACGGCAGTAGTGGCAATTGAAATGACAGATTTTGGCAGTGATGTCTATCTGATTGCCATCGTCAATGATATTACAGAACAAAAGAGATTTCAACTGGAACAGGAACGATCGCGGGCGGCTTTGGAACAGCGGGATGCTCTCTTGTATCGCCAAAATTACTATCTCAAAAGTCTCAATCGTGACCCCCGCACTATGAACGGGGATTTGCCGACGGCGTTTCAAATTTTCACCGAGACTTTAGCCATGGCTTTGGGAGTCGATCGGGCAAGTATTTGGTTACTGGATGAGACGGGGGAGCAATTGGTTTGCCATGATTTATATTCCCAGCAGGCAGAGGATTTACCCCATGCCCAGGGACGTGTTGTGCCGCTTAGGGATATACAGAGTTACTGGGAGCAAATTGACCGCGATGGCGTAGTCATGGCAGAGGATATTTACTGGAAAGCAGAATTTATGGAGGTGATTGGTACGCCCCTAAAAGATGATGTGGTGATTGCCAGCTTTGATACAAAAATCCGTATGGATAGTAAAACAATTGGGGTGTTGACAGTAGAAAATGTACGCCCCCATATCTGGCTACAGGAGGAGCAAAGCTTTATCCGATCGGTATCGGACTTAATCACTTTAGCCATCCAAACAGCGGAGAGAATTAAGACGGCAGAGGAGTTAGCGAGGGCAAAAGAAAGTGCCGATCGGGCTAATCGGGCTAAGAGTGAATTTTTAGCAAATATGAGCCATGAGTTGCGCACACCCCTGAATGGTATTCTCGGCTATGCCCAAATTTTACAGCGCTATGAGTTACCGGAAAATGTGAAAAAAGGTATTCAAACTATCTACAATTCCGGCAATCACCTACTCACCCTTATCAACGACATTCTTGATCTGTCTAAAATTGAAGCCCGTAAGATGGAATTACACCCCCATCCTGTCCATTTGCCTTCCTTTTTGAAGGGAGTAATTGAGATAGCTTCTGTGCGGGCAGAGCAGAAGGGAATTGGCTTTATTCACTCCTTTAGTGCTGACTTGCCAGAGGGGATTATGGTCGATGAAAAGCGTTTGCGCCAGGTACTGCTCAATCTCTTGGGCAATGCTATCAAATTTACTGACCAGGGCTGTGTAACGCTAATAGTGGAATGTGGCAAATGTAATGCCCAGGAGGCAAATCTTACCTTTACTGTCAGTGATACGGGGATAGGAATGACCCCAGAACAAATGAGTCAACTATTCCAAGCTTTCCAACAGGTAGGGGATGTTAATCGCAAAGCAGAAGGTACGGGTTTGGGGCTGTCTATTTCCCAGCGGCTGGTGCAGATGATGGGGGGGGAAATTAAAGTAGAAAGTGTCTATGGTGTAGGCAGTAAGTTCTGGTTTACGGTCACCTTCCCCGTGGCACAAAACGTCACACCACAACAGATAGAGGTGCATCAGTCTATTGTCGGTTATAAGGGGGAGAGAAAGAAAATTTTAATCGTGGACGATCGGGAGGACAACCGCGAAGTAGTGGCGGGGATGCTGTTGCCCTTGGGCTTTAATTTGGTGATGGCTAGTGATGGAGTAGAAGGCATTCAAGTAGCTGAGAAAGAAAGACCCGATTTAATTATCACTGACCTCGTAATGCCTAACATGGATGGCTTTGAAATGGTGCGGAGACTGCGGCAAAATCCCCTCTTCCAGGAGACAAAAATTATTGCTTCTTCTGCGAGTGTGTTCCGATCGGACCAGGATAAATGCATGCAAATTGGCTGTAATGCCTTTGTGGCAAAACCTGTGCAAGCGGATGATTTGTTCAACAAAATTCAACAAGTCCTGCAGCTAGAATGGCTGGAAGCACAACCAACAGCGATCGAGACTACAACAACAGTCAGTAATGGACAGCCTCTTATTTTCCCTGGGCAGGAGGTGGTAGAGGAACTCAAAGAATTGACCCGCAAAGGGGCGCTGAAAAAAGTAATCAAAAGAGTGAAACAGTTGGCAGAGGAGGACAGCCGCTATGGTGAATTTGTACAGCAAGTGCGATCGTTGGCAGAGTCCTTCCAGGAACAAAATTTGCTTAGCTTTTTAGAAAATCCCCCCGTGACTTAGAATAGTGATGCTCATTCTGGTTAAAATCTATGTTCCTCTGGTTGCAAAGGTGTTTGTTGGTATTCTGTGTGCTGTTGACGGTAGGTTGCACGATCGTTAACAACTCTGATGCCAAGAATGTCCCACCAGCGGGGCAGGAGAAGATGAGTAGTGTTTCTAGCAGTGAGGCAAAGAAGTTGAACCTACCCCAACTACAAGGTACGGCTACAGTGGAAATGAAACTGCCCTACGGCACTGTGGTCATGGAAATTGATGGCAATAACGCCCCGATTACGGCGGGCAACTTTGTCGACTTAGTCAATAAGGGTTTCTACAACGGCTTGACGTTCCACCGCGTGGTCAAAGACCCCAGCCCCTTTGTTGCCCAGGGCGGTGACCCCCAAGGTACGGGGACGGGCAGCTATGTGGACCCCAAAACTAAGCAGGTTCGTTATATCCCCTTGGAAATCTGGGCAGAGGGGGAAAAACAACCGACCTATAGCCGCGTGTTGAATCCAGGGGTCAAACCCAAACTCAAACATTCCAGGGGGGCGGTGGCGATGGCACGCACTCCTAACCCTGATTCTGCTTCTTCCCAGTTCTACATTGCCCTGGCAGACATTAACTTTCTGGATGGGCAGTATGCTGTCTTTGGCTATGTGAAGTCGGGGATGGAATACGTGGATCAGATCAAAGTGGGGGACAGGATTGAGTCCGCCAGAGTAGTGCAAGGGCTGGAGAACCTAAAACTACCCAACTGATGGCGCGGGTACGGGGCTATGCCTGTATTACGACCCTAGGGGATACCTGCACCACTTGGTCACGGCTCCTGCAGGGAGAGTCAGGAATTAGGGGGAGGCAGGGGAGGGTGGAGGGCTACGATAGCCTGGAAGCTCTCCTTCTAGCAGCGGTGATGCAGGCAGTGCAGGGGATAGACTTGCCCCCCGACTGTGGGGTAGTGGTGGGTTCCAGTCGTCATTATCAAGGGGCATGGGAAGAGGACAAATGGGTTTTACCCGCCCATCTCTCCCAGGTGGTAGTGCAGCATTTGGGGTTGGGGGGAGCCACGATCGCTCTTGCCTGTGCCTGTGCCACGGGAAACTGGGCAATTATCAGGGGTTTGCAATTATTAGACGCCTGCGGGGCGGTGGTGGTCGCCTGTGCCGATCGCTGTCTTACGCCTTTGAGTTTAGCGGGGTTACAACAGATGGGGGTGTTAGCTGATCGCTGTCATCCCTTCAGTAGAGAACGGCGGGGCATGGTGTTAGCGGAGGGAGCAGCGGCGCTGGTATTGACCAGGGAAGGACGAGGGGTGGAGATATTGGGGTGGGGTTGTACCAACGATGCCTATCATGTCAGTAGTCCCGACCCTACAGGGGCAGCTATGGCAAAAGCGATCGAGCAGGCTCTAGGGAGAAGTGGTATTACCCCTGCCCAAGTGGATGTCATTTCCCCCCACGCCACAGGGACAATTTACAACGATCGTGTAGAAGCAGCGGTTTTAAGCCGTCTTTTTCCCCAAAGACCTTGGGTCTGTCCCAGCAAGGGGGCAACGGGGCATAGCCTAGGGGCAGCAGCATTGATTGAGGCAGTTTTGTGCGTCCTCATCTTGCAGGAGCAAAAAATTTTTCCTGCCGTGGGGGTTCTAACTCCAGAGTATGACCTCAACCTACCCCGCCAAGGACAGTCAATCAGCGCCCAAATTGCTCTCAACCTCAGTTTTGGTTTTGGGGGGCAAAATACAGCCGTTGTCTTTCGGAAATCCGAATAACAGAAACCTGACCAACTTCAGTAGGATGAAGTTACTAGCGTGGAGGTAAAAAATATGCCCTTCTTTGAGTCGGAAATCGTACAGGAGGAAGCCCGCCGTCTGTGGCAGGACTACGAATCCTTGGTGGCTTTGGGGGCTAACTACGGCAAATTCGATCGGGAAGGCAAGAAAATCTACATCGAGAAGATGGAAGAGATTACCGATCGGTTTCGCATTTTCCTCAAGCGCTTTGAACTCTCAGAAGACTTCATGGCAAAGATGGCACTGAAACAACTGGAAGTTTATCTCTCCCGTTTTGGTGTTACGCCCCAGCAGATGTTTGACCACATGACCGCCGCCCTGGCAAAAATGAAAGAGGAAATTGAGCAATGACAGAAATCCTCTTTGGTGCCTCTCTTTTTCCCTATTTAGTCTTTCTATGGTTTATTACCCGATCGGGGGCTTTGCCGAAGCTAGCCCTGGCAGGTTTTTATGCCACTCTGTTGTTTGTTGCTATCAGTATTCCAGCGGCAATTTATGCCCAGACCCACTATCACACCAATTTAGCTAATGTGGACTGGTTACACGGCGGCGCCGAGTTTTTCCTCTCCCTCAGTAACATCATTTTAGTTTTGGGGCTATACAAAAAATTAAATGTTACAGCTCCAGATAATTGAGAGCAGCTAAGACAGGATCAGTCAGTTTTGAGATTTCAGGTAGCAAATTAGCTGTCAGCAGGGCTTTTTCTTCTAACTGGACATAAACGATCGACATTTGAGCGGGGATACCCTATCCAAATAGGGTTAAGAGAGCTGATGAGCCAGTTTTTCTATGGCAATGAAGATAGATTCTGAGTTAGGATTAGCGGGATTGCAGTCGGTAACTGGGGGAATTGCTAATTCAGAAGGACAGGGGTTGGAATAAATCTCCTAAAAGAAGACGGAACTCAGGCATAATCTCTTCCCCCTCCAAGTAGTCCGATGATTTTAACAAACGATCGGGTTCTTGGGCACAGCGATAAACTAAGGCATAGCGTTGCGTGGGATAAATGAGCCAGACCAAGAAAGTGGCGTTATCAAAATAATCCAGCAGTCTTTCTGCCATTTCCGCCATTGTATCGCCTGGGGAGAGAATTGCTACTGCTAGATCAGGCGCACCCTCTAAAAAGCAGTCTCTCTTTGCTAAAAAAAGAGATGTCTGGCGATCGGCGCTTGCCGTTTTTCATCTTAAAAGACCTACTAGAGTCAAATACAACAGCAAGTTTCTGTTCCCGTACGAATGCATAGTGCAATTGCTATATAGCCGTGTAATACCCCTGCCCCCCCACCAACTCCCCCTTGACCACTTCGTAACGATGTCCATCTTTTGGCAGTGCCATAAACTCCTCTTCTGTCCAAACTTTTTCCATCAGACTGGGCATATAGCTCCCCCTCCCCAACAACAACACTATGGTAGCTATACTGGAGGAGTAGTTAGCCAGACAAACACCTTGAGCAAGCGTCCTGTTTTTCCCTTTAGTGCCATCATCGGGCAGGAGGAGATGAAGTTAGCCCTCATCCTCAACGTCATTGACCCCAAAATTGGCGGCGTAATGATCATGGGCGATCGGGGGACAGGTAAATCCACCACCATCCGTGCCCTAGCAGATTTGCTCCCCGAAATTGAAGTAGTAGCTGATGACCCCTTTAACAGTCACCCCACCGACAGCGAGTTGCAGAGTGAATTGGTGCGGGAACGCCTGGCACGGGGAGAAGTATTGCCGATCGTGCGCAAGAAAGTAACAATGGTCGACCTACCCCTCGGTGCCACAGAAGATAGGGTGTGCGGCACTATAGACATTGAGCGAGCACTAAGCGAGGGGGTAAAAGCTTTTGAACCTGGTCTCCTGGCAAAGGCAAATCGGGGTATTCTCTACATCGATGAGGTGAATTTGTTAGATGACCACCTAGTAGATGTCCTCTTAGATGCAGCAGCTTCGGGGTGGAATACAGTAGAAAGAGAAGGAATTTCCATTCGTCACCCCGCCAGATTTGTGTTAGTAGGTTCGGGGAATCCAGAAGAAGGGGAACTGAGACCGCAGTTACTCGATCGCTTTGGTATGCACGCCCAAATTCGCACCGTCCGCGACCCTGAATTGCGGGTAAAAATTGTGGAACAGCGTACCCAATTTGACCAAAATCCCCAGGCATTTCTGAGCGCCTATGCCAGTGCCCAAGCAGAATTGGAACGCAAAATCACCGCCGCCCAGCAGTTGTTGCCCCAGGTAACGATTCCCCAGGAACTGAAACTTAAAATTTCTCAAGTCTGCGCCCAACTGGATGTGGATGGACTGCGGGGGGATATTGTCACCAATCGCGCTGCCAAAGCCCTCTGCGCCTACGAAGGCAGAACCACCGTGACAGTAGGAGATATAGAAAAAGTGATCGTCCTCTGTCTGCGCCACCGCCTGCGGAAAGACCCCCTAGCCTCTATCGATTCCGGAGACAAGGTACAAAAAGTCTTCCAGGAAGTGTTTGCCCAGGTGGCATGATTACGCTGGTCACAGGACCAAGCCGATCGGGGAAGAGTGAGTGGGCAGAAAAATTAGCCCTGTCCTCCTCTCTGCCGGTGGTTTACATTGCCACAGCCCAGAATTACCCCACTGACCCCGAATGGCAGGCAAGAATTGCCAAGCATCGCCAGCGCCGTCCGTCCCATTGGCAGGTGTTAGAAGTTCCCCTGGAGTTGCCCAGCACTCTCCTTGCCTTGCCCTCCCCCTCCCTTGTCCTCATTGACTCCCTCGGTACCTGGGTTGCCAATCTCCTGGAAAACTCCCTGTGGCAGCAATACCAAGAGGCTTTCCTCACCGCCTTGCCCAACTCCCCCTCCCACATCGTGATTGTGGCGGAAGAAGTAGGGTGGGGTCTGGTTTCCCCCTACCCCCTAGGTAGACTGTTCTGCGATCGTATGGGGACTTTAGTACAAGAAATCAGTAAGATTGCCGATCGGGTCACCCTTGTAGTAGCAGGCTACGCCCTTGACCTCTCGCAACTGGGACAAAGACTGTGACAGAAATCAACCCCCCCACCTCTAACCAAAGCGGTATAATAGCGGCAGGCTTGTCTTGACATAAATGCTAGTCCGCAACACGATCGAGGAATTTGTCATTGAAGAGGTGGAGAAACAAATATCGCCAGAGGAGCGACGGGACAAATTTTTCCTCAATGAATTGATCGTGACCAGTCTCAACTTACTACCCCCTCTTTATGCTTGTACAGAACGGGGCTGGATTCAGCAGCGGCAGAAAATCCAAAGCACTTTGCTAGAACAAATCAGCAACGCTGTCCAACTGGCGCGGGCACAACTGCACAACGATCGCCCCAAATTTCCTATCCCCCTCACTCTCCATGAAATCCGCCGATCGGAACACTGTCTTTTGCAACTGCGCCAACTTTTGGATAAACCAGACCTGACCTGGCGGGAGCTGCCGGAGGTGCTAGAGAAAAAGATCAGCGACCATCGCAACCCCCACGACTTTGATATGACCGTCATTCAGGAGCCGAAACTCTACAATCGCCGCTACGAAGAGGACGTCGATTTTTATTCCTACTACATCACTGCCTCCTACTCCTTTGTGAATGTCCTGGAAGGCTCAGTGATGACGGAAACCCACCGCCGCGTTAAACAAATGGGCAAGTCCTTAACCCCTGGCATCAAGCTGGATGATATCGTCTGCTATGTCCTCAACCGCCTCCCCCCCCAATATGTCTCCCATATGCTGAAGTTCCAAGAGAAGCTGGAACAGACCAATCCCGAGGTGAGCAAGGAAGTACACCAGGGAGTCATTGATTCCCTGATGCGCTTAAATTCTTCCCCCGCCCGCGAAAAAAAACCCCTGCCCCTCGCCCGCTTTGACTATGAATTTCGCCAGGTTTTGCCTAAAGTGGAAGCGTTGATCAAGCCCCCCAAACCCCTTAGTGTGGGGAACATTGTTGACCAAATCGAGGCAGTCCTGCCCAACCCCGATCGCCTACAGTCCAAGCTCAACCAGCTCCGCCTGGAAGTTTGTCAAGCCTACAACCTTGACCCCGAAGACGCAGTCTTACGGCTGAAATACAACCGCGATGGCTCTATTACCTTCCACAGCGCCCAAGACACGACCGTGTGGATAATTGCCGAAAAACCCTATCTCGCTAGTTATTTAAGCCTCCTGCTCTTTCCCCGCCTGCCAGGAATTGTCCTTACGGCACCAGGGTTAAATAATCCCTTGAAGTTTTCCCGTAAGGAGCTGTTTCAGGAGCTAGCCACCACAGCGGCAATTACTTAAAACCAATGGCAGCCTGCCACACGAAGGCTAAGAGCAGGAAAAAGACAGGAATTATGGGCAGTACATTCACGATCGGTTCAAAGACGCGGTACGCCTCTGGTAAAGCAGCGAAAAACAGCATAAAAAACTCCTTAAATTATTGAATTCATCCTATGATGGAAAGTATATCACTGCAAGTGGATGTCTAGCTGTGGGAGCGCTACTTTGTCGATTGATGTCTGGGGTGTTGCTCTTGGTGGGAGTATTCCTGTGGGCATATCCAGCAGGGGCAACGGTACAAATTAAACTATCTGACCTCTCCTACCGTCCCTGTCCCCCTGGTAGTTCCGAGAATATGGTGCTGTTTGGGGGGACAATGCCAGCCAAATGCTACTTAATCTCGGGTACCGCCACTAATACCTCCGGCAAGGTGGTCTACAACGCCGATGTCTTTGGGCGCATTTACGATGCCAACGGCAATGATGTCATTCCGGAACGGGGGCGCATTGGCTCTATTGACGAAATTCCCCTGGGCAAGAGTAGGTTTGAAATCATGGTCAGTGTGCCGGCTGAACAACCAGAGCCGCTAGAATTAAAGCAATTTAAGGCTTCGGGATTTACGGGACGTGTCCGCCGCTAGTTTTTATGAACCAAGAGCAGGAAAAGCCCCCCATAATTACTCGCCGCATCCTGCAGGGGGATGTGGAAGCTGTATTTCGTCTCATTAGTGCCCTCGCCGAGTACGAGAAATTATTGCCGGAATGTACGGGTACCTTGGAGGCTCTTACGGAACATCTGTTTCAAGAAGATGCCTTTGTGGAGGCAGTGGTGGCGGAGGAGGAAAATTATCCTGCTGGCATTAGCACCTTCTATTGCCGCTATGAACCCCTCAAAACTCGTCCCATCTTTTTTGTGGAAGACCTGTTTGTAGAACCCCTGTATCGGCGGCGGGGGGTGGGGCGGGCATTGATTGCCTACCTGGCGCAGTTAGCCCTGGGGCGCAGTTGCTCCCGTATGGAATGGCTGGTGCTGGAATGGAATACTCTTGCCCGCAATTTCTACCAGAAACTCCAGGTGGTGCAGGTGGTGACAAGAGATCGCATTGCCCGTATTGGAGGGGATGCCCTGAAATACCTAGCTAGTCAGACTTTGCCGCCTCTGGTAATTCGCGATGCTACCCCGGAGGACTTGAATGCTCTCTGGGATCTGTTTGAGGCAAGGGGGGGGATGACAGGCTCCATTGATAAGTTGGAAGAGCACTTGTTTGGCTTTATCCCCTATGTCAAGGCGCTGATTGCGGAACACTCTGGTTTACCCATTGGCATGGCACTCTACTCCCGTACCTACTCCACCTTTTTGACTGCCCCTGGCCTGTTCCTGGAGGAATTGTTTGTGCTGCCGGAATACCGCGGCTATGGCATTGGTAAGTCGTTTTTAATTAGCCTGGCGCAGCGGACAATAGCGATGGGGGGAGCACGCCTAGAACTCTATGTCGATGCCAGTCAGCCAAAAGTAGTAAATTATTATCAAAAACTGGGGGCGGAAATTCTGATGGACTGGCTTATCTGCCGCGTTGACCAACTACAAATACAAAAACTGGCAATTACCTGAACAGATGAAAATAAGTTAATATCAAGAAGGTAGCTTATTGATAATGTCATGGCGCAGTCAATTTATACAGCGGAAGCACTAAAAGCGGAGTTAAATTCTAAGGGTTGTCGCATGACTCCCCAACGGGAAAAGATTCTCAAGGCTTTCCAGGAGTTGCCAGAAGGGGAGCACCTCAGCGCGGAAGACCTCTACCACAAATTGCAGGCTCAAAATGAGAACATCAGCCTTTCCACGATCTATCGCACGGTGAAGATGATGGCTAGGATGGGTATCCTGCGGGAGCTGGAACTGGCAGAAGACCACAAACACTATGAACTCAACCAGCCCCGTCCCCACCACCACCACCACCTCATCTGCGTCAAAACCAACAAGGTGATCGAATTTAAGAATGACCAGGTGCTCAGTATCAGCCAAAAGGTGGCGGAAAAGTATGGCTTCCAAGTCCTGGACTGCGAACTGCGAATCGTGGGCATCAGCCCTGAGGGGCAACGATCGATCTTTTAGACGATCGGTCTAAAGCCATGCTTGCGGGAGAGGGCACCAATTTGATCCATTTTCTCGAGCGTGATTTGGTTGCGTCCCCAGGAGAAATTAGTGTACCAGCCCTCAAACTCCAGGAGCATCGATTCGGCAAAGCAGGCAAACAGTTGGCGGGAGGGGGCATAGCGGTTGACCCACTTCATAATTTGCCAGTCCACATCAAGGGCGTGTTCCACCATCCCGCCGTTGATTACCTGCACATCCGGCACCTGGATTGTCGTTGCCAGGTTTTTGGGATAGCCGCCATCGATCAGGAGGGAGGGCTTTTTCAAAATGGCAGGGGAAATTTCCATCCCCTTTGCCATGCTCGCCACCCACACCACAATGTCTGACTGGGGGAGAGCCTCCTCAATCGTCATAATTTTGCCCCTGCCCAAACTATCTCGCAGGGCTTGCAGGCGTTCCTGGTTGCGGGCGACTAAGATTAACTCCTGGATGGGACTGCGGACACTGAGCCAGCGACAGACAGCACTGCCAATATCCCCCGTTGCCCCACACACCGTCACTGTGGCTTTGGCAAGGTCGATGCCATATTTTTGCGCCCCTTCCTCCACCTGCCGACAGATGATGTAAGCCGTGTGGGTGTTGCCGGTGGTGAAGCGTTCCACCTCCAGTTTGATGTTGCGGAAGTGGAGCATTTCCATGAGGTTAAAGTTTTCAAAAATAATGGAGGAAAAGCCCCCCAAGGCAGTGATGTTGATGCCGTGTTTTTGGGCGTGGGCCATTGCATTGAGGACTTTGCGGGTAGCAGCCTTGAATTTCTTCAGCAGCAGCATCTCTGGTAGAAAGCAAGACTCCACGTACTTCCCCACGATCGTTTTACCTGTAATGCTTTTCACCGTTATATCCGCCACGATCTGGGGGGGAGCGACACACCAAAAATCCAAGTCCTTTTGGGCGTATTCCTCGTAGCCCAACTCCCGCGCTACCTCCTGGGCATGGGCGAGACTGGTAAGATGACCAATTAAACCGAACATACTGCTAGGCGAGACCGTAGGCAGCCATCTTCATAATTTCTCTGGAGGTAAAACCAATATTACCAAGGGTTTCACTGTATTGGGTCATAAAATCTGCCATCAACTCCTCCCGTTCCATGCCTAGGGTACGGGCATCCGCGGTCACCTGATTGAGCATCTGCCACACGAGGGGCAGGTTTTGGCGGTTAGCTGCTTCGATGTCCTGTTTCACCTGGGCAAAGTTTGCCTTGAGCCACTCCTCCCCAAAACTCAGGTGCAGGTATTCGTCTTTTAGCACCCCTTCCGTAATCTTGCGGGCAAAGGGGTCCGCCACAGGGATATAGATGTTGTAGGCAGCAATGGCGAAACACTCCACAATCAGGGCTTGAATGACCAGACAGGTGACTAGATTGCCCTGGCGGAGGGCATCGTCAAAATTCTGCTTGAGGGCGGCAAAAAATTGGCGGGCGTATTCCATATCCGGGGTGACCTCCAGGTTCTTGCCACAGGCAGTAAACCCCTTCTTGTGCCGCTCCTCCATCTTGGCAAGTCTGTGGAGTTCCTCCGATCGATCGGGCAGGAGCTGAGTGAGAGCAATGTAGTTGTCGTGGGCCTCCTGTTCACCTTCAATGACAATGGCGTTGATGCGGCTATAGGCATCTCTGTAGGTGGGGCATTGGTAATTGATGACAGTCATCCTAGCGCTGGGAATTCGTATCGGTTTGTAACTAATTGTAGGGCAATAGCTCACCTTGTTTGAAAGTAAAATAGCCCCCTCGGGGGCTAGCGAGTTGAGGGACATTCAGGCAGAAAATTAGCCACAACGACCAACTACTACCTGATGCCCGCAATTTACCAGATTGGTCAAGTAACGTTTACCACATTTACTACTATCCTGCACGGGCATCACCTCCTTCTTCCTAAGTGGCTGAATTTATAGAATTCGTTACTTACGATACTCTATCCCGCCCGATCGGTCAAGGGGAATTTATTCGGGGACAACCTGGAGCTTGATGGTGGCACTAACTTCGCTGTGCAGTTTGATAGTCACGTCGTAGGTACCCACGGTTTTGATGTCAGGCATGGTGATTTCCCGCCGGTCGATGGTTTGGTTGGTGCGGGCTTGGATGAGTTCGGCAACTTCAGCGGCTGTGACGGTACCAAACAGGGTGTTGTTTTCCCCTGCCTTCTTCTTGATGATGTAGCCGCCTATGGTGGTGATGGCGTCTCTAATGCGCTCTGCGGCTTGGCGTAGTTCTAATTGCCGCTGCCGTTCCTTTTCCTTGCGCCGTTCTACCTCTTTGATCACACCGGGGGTTGCCAGGATCGCTAAGCCCTGGGGCAAAAGATAATTGCGGGCATAACCAGGAGCGACTTTCACCAGGTCACCCACCTTGCCGACCTTGCTCACATCCTTGGTCAGCATTACTTGCACATCGCGTTTGGACATAGGGGTATCAGTAGCTGCAAATTTTTAATTGTAGCGGAAATGCTGTTTAATGACATCCCATTTGCTGCAGTGCCAGTAGTCGTAGTGGGCGCAGATTTTACCCTCCCGGTTCAGTTTTAGTTCTGTCCAACCGGAAACGCTAATGGGGGGTCGCCAGGGCAGGGGGGCACGCCAGCGCATGGTCCAGGTGGTTTGGATGGTGTCTCCCACCCGCTCGATGCTGTGCAGTTCTAACTGCAGGTCACGGAACCAGGTGGTGATGAATTTAATCATGTCCTTGTAGCGGTCAATGCCGCGGAAATTATAGACGGGGTCGCGGAAGTGGACATCGGGGGCATAGATGCTGTAGGTCTGTGCCTGGGGAAAGCGGGCGTAGTCCTGTTTGATGATTTCCAGCAAGTCCATAGGGCAGGGAGGAATTTTGCCTATAATTGTATGTGCCCTTGTCTACTCCTACGGTATGGATTTTGCCCCTGCGCTGCCTGTATTTCTCATCACTCTGCGGGAAGGTTTAGAAGCTACTTTGGTCATCGGTATTGTCCTGGCATACCTGACAAAATTGGGGGCAAAACACCTCTTCCCATCGGTCTATTTGGGCATAGGGGCGGGCATTGCCGCCAGTGTCCTATTGGGATTTGCTATTACCTACGGTCTCGATCGGGTAGGTCTGGCGCAGTGGCAATATGCCCTGGTGGCAAAACATTTTTTAGAGGTTTTGGTGGCAGTCATAGCGATCGGTTTGTTGAGCTGGATGTTGTTGTGGATGACGCAAACTGCCAAGGGTCTCAAAGCAGCAATTGAAACAGCGGTGGGGGTAGCGGTGGCAACAGGCACGGGCATTTTTAGTTTGATTTTTATTGATGTCCTTAGGGAAGGGGTGGAGACAGCCCTGTTTATTGGTGCCCAGGCACAGCGAGATGGAATTGCCCTGGGGGGAGCGATCGGGGGGATAGCTGCGGCTGCCCTGCTGGGGTGGCTACTCTTCCAGGGGGGGGTAAAACTGAACCTCAAACTCTTTTTCCGCGTCATGGGATTTGTCCTTCTCCTAATCGTAGGGGGCTTGGTGATTACTGCCCTGCGCCAGTTAGAGTTGGGTATAGAAGCCTGGAGTCACATTTCCCCCACGGTGCAGGCTTGGTGTGCTGGCAAACCCTCCTGTGTCCTGGGGGGGCAAGTATGGGATTTGAGAGCGGTGTTGCCCGATCGGCAATTTCCCGGTGTCCTCCTTAAAACTCTCCTGGGCTATCGGGACAGGCTGTATTTGGGGCAAGGGATCGCCTACCTGGCATTCCTCCTACCGATGGGCTGGCTCTACTGGCGCCACCTGGCGGGGAAATAGGGGCGGGTATAATAGACAGCAATGTAACATTATGTAAAGGTATGGATTGGACAGTCGGCACGTTAGGATTGGGGTTGGGAGCGATCGGGATTTATGTGGCATCGGCGCGCCCCTACAAGTCCAAGGAATCCGTGGCAAACTCCTATGATGAGTGGACAGCGGACGGCATTTTAGAGTTTTACTGGGGGGAGCACATTCACCTGGGGCACTACGGCAATCCGCCGGTGGCTAAAAATTTTATCCAAGCGAAAGTAGATTTTGTGCATGAGATGGTCAAGTGGGGCAACTTACCTAAGGGGGGGAAGCTCCTGGATGTAGGCTGTGGTATCGGCGGTAGCAGTCGCATCCTAGCGCGGGACTACGGTTATGCAGTTACAGGTATCAGTATCAGCCCCAAGCAGATCGAGCGGGCAAAGGAGTTGACTCCCGCCGACCTACCTGTGCAGTTCCTAGTGGACGATGCCATGGCGATGTCCTTCCCCGACAATACCTTTGATGTGGTGTGGTGCATTGAGGCGGGTCCCCATATGCCGGACAAACAGCAATTTGCGCGGGAGTTGATGCGGGTGTTGAAGCCGGGGGGTGTCCTAGTGGTGGCGGACTGGAATCAGCGGGATGACCGCCAAGTACCCCTCAACTGGTGGGAACGGATTGTCATGCGGCAATTATTAGACCAGTGGTCCCACCCCTCTTTTGCTAGTATAGAAGAATTCGCGGCAGCCTTAGAGGCGACAGGGATGGTAGAGGGAGCAGTGATCACTGCCGACTGGACAGCAGAAACTTTGCCCTCCTGGTGGGACTCGGTGTGGCAGGGGGTAGCCCGCCCTGAGGGTCTCCTCAAGTTTGGCGTGCCCGGGTTTATTAAGGCGATGCGGGAAGTGCCCACGATGCTACTTATGTGGCTGGGGTTTGGCTCTGGTCTCTGTCGCTTCGGGATGTTCCGCGCCCAGAAGAAATTGAGCTAGGGAGTGCAGGATGGGGGTATTAGCCGATGCCATTCAGCGGGGGGAGTTTCTCATTACGGCGGAGATTTCCCCCCCCAAGGGTACGGATGTGTCGGCAATGCTTGCCCATGCCAGGGCGCTCCAGGGTCTGGTGCACGCCGTCAATGTCACGGATGGGAGCCGTGCGGTAATGGCGATGAGTCCCCTTGCTGCCGCCTTCCTCATCCAGCAACAGACAGGGGTAGAGGTGATCTGCCAGATGGCTTGCCGCGATCGCAATCGTCTTGCGCTGCAGGGGGATTTGTTGGGGGCAGCTGCCCTCGGTATTGCCAACATTCTGGCCCTAACGGGCGATCCTGTGCAGGCAGGGGACCATCCCGACGCTAAGGCTGTCTTTGATTACGAGTCCGTGCGTCTCCTCCAACTTATTGCCAAGTTGAACGCAGGGTTAGATGCCAACGATCGGGCTTTACCCCAAGGGGGCACAAATTTCCTGGCGGGAGCAGCCGTTGACCCCCAATCTACCAGTTGGTCAGGGTTAAAAACCCGCTTCTGCCGCAAATTAGAGGCGGGGGCACAGTTCTTCCAAAGCCAATTGATTACGGATTTCGATCGCTTAGCCAAGTTCATGGCGGAGATTGCCTCCCTAGGGGACAAACCTGTCCTAGCGGGGATATTTCTCCTCAAATCCGCCAAAAACGCCCACTTTATCAACAAATATGTCCCCGGTGTCCACATCCCTGACCACATCATCGATCGCCTCGCCCACGCTGCGGACCCCCTAGACATGGGAATTACGATCGCGGCAGAACAAATTCAACAGGCGCGCACCCTCTGTCAGGGAGTACACGTGATGGCAGTGAAAGCAGAACACCTAATTCCGGAGATTCTCCGCCGTGCTGGCATAAGTGCCCATCAGGTACAGGATAGCCATACGCACCGCTACCCCGTTAGTCACTTGGTGGCTGATCAGACTGAGGCGGGGGTCATCCATTAACTCCGAACTGATTTCCACCCCGCGATTGACGGGACCAGGGTGCAACACCCGCACCTGGGAACTACACCTTGCCAAGCGTTCCCGCGTAATGCCAAACTGCTGGTGGTATTCCCGCAGACTGGGCAGCAGATTTTGCGCCATCCGCTCCGTTTGCAACCGCAATGTCATCACAAAGTCCGCCCCCTCCAGCGCCTTGTCCAGTTGATAGTGCACTTTTACGCCTAACTCCTGAAATTCCCTGGGCAATAGAGTGGCAGGTGCTGCCAGATGTACCTCTGCCCCGTTGGTAACCAGACTCCAGATATTCGATCGGGCTACGCGGGAGTGCAGAATATCCCCCACGATCGCTACCTTTTTCCCCGCCATACTCTTTGCTTGGGGCAACTCTGGCTGCAGATAGCTACACATAGTAAAGAGGTCGAGGAGAGCTTGGGTGGGGTGGGAATGCTTGCCGTCCCCGGCGTTGAGGATGTGCACATTGCCGCTGAGGTTATCCATATCCCTGGCGATGAGGTGGGGGACGCCGGCATGCTGGTGGCGGATGACCATGATGTCGGTGCCCATAGCCAAAAACGTGCGGGCAGTGTCTAGGATAGTTTCCCCCTTCACTAGGGCAGAGGTACTAGGGCTGAAATTGAGGGTATCGGCAGACAGACGCTTAGCCGCCAGCTCAAAACTATTGCGAGTGCGGGTAGAGGGTTCAAAAAATAGGTGGGCGACTACCTTTCCCTGTAGGGTGGGCACCTTCTTAGTGCGGCGGGACAGTACCTCCCGAAAGGAAGTAGCGGTCTGCAGAATTAACTCGTACTCCTCCTGGCGGAAATCCTCCAGGGAAAGCAAATGCTGGCGTTGCCAACTAGAGGCTATAGACTCTGCCATTGAGGAGAATGTAACTGATACCCTTCTGGCGCAACTTCTCCTGGGCTGCCCGCAGTAGATACCCCGGCATTTTGATAATCCTTTGCTGGGGAGTAGAAAATCGTCTTGCCAGGCGATGGTTGCGGAAAATGGGCAACGTCGGTTTGTGCTCCTGCCCTGGCGGTAACTGCCCCAACTCCCGAAAATCCCGCAGGGGACGGGTGACGATCTCAGCTGATCGATCGACTACCAAATAGCAGGTCTCCGGTGCGCCTAACTCCGCCAGGGGCAAAATAGTGAGAGTGCTGGGCAGAAAAATATCCTCGCCCCCTTCCTCTTCCTCTGCCTCCTCCTCTTCTTCCTCCAAATCCGCTACGTCACCAAAGTCATCATCCCCCACTAACTCCTCCAATACATCTATGGGGGCAATATCCTCTACTGGCTGCACCTCTGGCTCCTCTGTCTCCTCTGGTTTAGGCACGATGGACAGTTGTTTTGCCTGCCGCCCCGATCGTTTACTTTGGATGAGGGCAGCCTCCTTCCCCTCCTTAATTACCCGTGCTATGGTGCTAATACTGACACCAAATTTTGCCGCCAAGTCCGCATTGGACATCTGGCTATACAGCTGTAAAATCTCTTGCTTCTGTGCGGGGGTCAACTTCGTGGGAGCCATTACTTGATGCCCTTAAGCCGATCGATTTCTGCCTGTAATTCTGCAATTTGTTTGCGCAGCTGCTCTGCTGTTTCCTTGGTCCCCTCATCCGTCACTGCCCCGTTAGACACCTCCACTGCCCCTTCCGCCGTTGTTTTATAGTTGCCCCGCAGAATTTGGGCGTACTCCTCCGAGCGGGACCACTGCGCCAGATAACTTAGGCGCTCCACAGGAAAGGGATGACTAGACATAGACAGCAAACCGTTGTAGAAGAGCAGCTTATAGACCTGATTTAAGCCGTCTGTATCCAAACCCTCGTACTGTTCCGCCTGCCGATTAAACTCAATCAGACTTAGTTCGTGGGCGAACTTTTGGCTGCCCCCTGCCACCTTCATCATCGTCCTCTGCACAATCTCCAGTTCATCCATGACCAACAGAGCCGCCCGATCGGCAGACAATTCCGCCTTGCGCCGCCACTCATAGAAAGCTAGTAAAAGCCCTAGACTCACCACCTGCCCCAAACCTAGCGTCGCCTGGGAGAGCGTGGAGATAATCTGCATCGCCCAGCTGCCCATCAGGATCAGGGTAGTATGTTCGCACTTGATATGCCCCAGCTCATGGGCTAGGACTGTCTTGATTTCCTCCTCTGACAAAACATCCAGGAGGGCAGAATTAACTACAATGTAGGGCTTCTCCTTCCCCAGAGAATAGCTGTTAACTAGGGGGCTTTGGGCAACAAACAAGTCCGGCTCCGGCGTCACATCTAAACTGGCTACACAGTCCCGAAACATCTGATAAAGAGTGGCGTACTGCCGCGGTCCCACCTGCACATAGTTGCCCAGATTAAAAATAAACTGGGGGCGCTCCGAAAAATACTCAATGAACTTTCTAGCTAGGAGGTCAAAACCAGGCACACTACGTAACGCCTGCTCCGCCTGCCGATCGAGGGGGTGGCGAAACGCCTCACTAGATATGCCTGGGTACCGTGCCATGACTCACCTCTACCTCATACCCCCAACGGGATTCGAACCCGTGTCGCATCCGTGAAAGGGATGTGTCCTAGGCCTCTAGACGATGGGGGCTTGCGAACCACGCCTACTTAAGATAGCACAACTACTTCCGTAAATGCAACATTTGCTTAAACTTTCTTAGACGGTACAGGTCTTATCATAGTGAGTACTCACCGTCAGACTCTGGAGATAGATGAACGCTATCGAGAAAGTGGCTTCCATTGAACTAGCCAGCAAAATTGCGACTGTAGTCAATCTATTTCGCCAGCAATTTCCCGCTGCCCGTGTGGATTTGAGTCCCTGGACCAACGACCCTGAAACAAGACGCAACCTTGACCCCGACTCCATTGACCTCAGTTTTTCCTTTCCGGGGGTCAATCGCCACATTTCTAGCCGCTGTATTCTGGTACAACTGCGCTTTCAGGCGGACAATCTCATTGGCATTGATGCGGCAGGCTTTGGCTACCAAGGGAAGCAGTGGAGTTTTTCCACCATTGGCAACTGGGAATACCGGGGTCACCAGTTACCCGCCCCCCTGCTAGCCGATCGGTTTAAGCAGTTTTGCCGCGATGTCTATCAGTTATTTTCACCGCCAGGTGACCTTGGGTAGGATTTGTTTTTTGTCCACGCGGTGCTGGTACTTGATAGCAAAGTTGAGGAGGGAATCCAAGAGGGCTTCCGAGAGGTAGTGGGGCTGCAAACCCAGGTCGATTAACTTGGTGTTTTTAGCGTTGTAGTAGTGCTCCTCCAGTTCCACGCGGGGATTGGGTAGGTGATTGATTTCTGCTTTAATTCCCAGGGTCTGGGCAGCTTTTACTACCATCTCCGCCAGTTGCAGTACGTTGAATTGTTCTGTGAACTGGTTAAACACGCGGAACTGCCCCGGATCGGCAGGATTTGCCACCGCCAGCTCCACACAGCGCACCGTATCCCGAATATCCAGGAAGCCCCGCGTTTGCCCCCCTCTGCCATAGACCGTCAGGGGATGCCCGATCGCTGCTTGGATACAGAAGCGATTTAGTGCCGTGCCAAACACCCCATCGTAGTCTAGGCGGTTGATGAGGATTTCATCCATGCCCGTCTCCTCCGTCAGGACACCGTAGACTACCCCCTGGTTCAAGTCCGTTGCCCGCAGACCCCAGATACGGCAGGCAAAGTGGATATTGTGGCTGTCATGCACCTTGCTGAGGTGATAGAAACTGCCCGGCTGCTTGGGATAGGGGAGCGTGTCCTTGCGCCCGTTGTGCTCAATGGTAATGTACCCCTCTTCAATGTCAATGTTGGGCGTCCCGTATTCCCCCATCGTCCCCAATTTCACCAGGTGGCAGTCTGGGGTAATTTCCTTGATGGCGTACAGAATATTCAATGTCCCCACAATATTGTTGACCTGGGTCATTACCGCGTGTTCACGGTCAATCATGGAGTAGGGAGCAGAGCGCTGTTCGCCGAAATGTACGACCGCCTCTGGGCTAAATTCCTTGAATACTCGACTGACAAAGCTGTAGTCCTGGATGTCCCCTTGATAGAAAGGAATGACCTTACCTGTGATTTCCTGCCAGCGTTGCAAGCGTTCCCGGATGGGGGCAATGGGCGTGAGGGTGTCCACCCCTAACTCAATATCCCAATAGCGCCGAATTAAATTGTCAACAATGGCCACCTCATAGCCCCGATTGGATAGGTAAAGTGCCGTTGCCCAGCCACAGTAACCATCACCGCCTACTACTAAAACTCTCATGTAAACTCACTTCCTGGTCGTCAAGGTTAGTCAATAATTTTAATCTTTCCTGCCTCGATTTGCTGAAAAACTCGATTGATTTGGTAACAGTCCCGATCGGAGAGACCCCGATTGGTAAAAATGGTGTTGAAGATGGCTTTGCTGAGGTGCATATAGCCCTTGCGACTGAGGACACCGGCATTGATGATGCGTCCCACCACCTCTTCTAGGCTCATTGTTTCCTGGGAGGGAGTAGGGGCGGCGGGGGCGGGCATGGGTTGTAGGGTTGTAGGGGGAGTTTGCAGGGTTGTAGTTTTGCTAGCAGTTTGGAGAGTAGTGGTAGTGCGGGGTGCCGCCTTTTTCAAGCAACGGGCAATGGCAGCTTTAAGGAGCACGGGGTCAAAGGGTTTAGTGAGATAGTCTTCTGCCCCCAATTCCATACACCGCATCACACTCTCAATTTCTTCCAGGGCAGAGATCATAATCACAGGGATACTCTTTAGCCCCTCTTCTGACTTCATGGTCTGCAGGACTTCGTAGCCGTCCATCTCCGGCATCATAATATCCAGGAGGACAAGGTCGTATTGCTTTTGCCTTGCCATCTCCAGGGCTTCTACACCGTTGGCTGCCATCTCGATCGTAAATCCCTGTTGCCGCAGACGGCGGGCGAGGGTATCCCGATTCATCTCGTTGTCATCGACGACTAGGACAGTGTAGGCAGAGGTGGGGTTAGGGTTGGTCATAGGTTGTTTCCAGGTAACAGCTGCGACGCAATGGCATTGCCACTGGTTTTGGCGCGGTCTAGTTCCCGATCGGCTTGCTGTAACAGTTCCGTTGGGTCAACAGTGGAACCTGGCGCCGTAACAATGCCTATACTAATAGTGACATAGGACCTAAGGGGTGAACAAGGGTGTGGCAGTTGGGCACTAGTCAGTTTTGCTTGCAGAGCCTGTGCCCAGGCAAGGGCGGTTTCTTGGTCAGTCTCAGGCATAACCACAACAAATTCCCCCCCCCAGTCATGGAAGAGTTGGCTAGGGGGTACCACTGCTGTCTGCAAAATTTTTGCCACCTGTTGCAACAGAGAGGTGGTCGCTGCTTTACCCTGTTGGTCGCGGTACTGACCCAAATAATCGACACTGAGGGAAACGATCGTGATCACAGTAGGGGGGGTGTAGGATTGGCAATAGTAGTCCAGGGCACGGCGGCTAGGCAGTTGGGTGAGGGGGTGAGTGAGAGCACTGTTTTCCAGTTCCGAGAGGTATGCCCTTTGTCGATCGCTGAGGTATTTCCGTTCCAGACAGACACCGACGCGGGCTTTGAGGATGAGGGGATCAAAGGGCTTCGGTAAATAATCTTCCGCCCCCAGTTCAATACAACGAACCACACTGTCCGTCTCCTCCATGGCTGAGATCATAATCACGGGAATCGATCGGTACTTTTCCTCCCCCTTTAGTTTCGCGAGCACCTCATAGCCACTGAGGTCAGGCATCATTACATCTAGGAGAATGAGGTCAAAGTCTTGTTTTTGCAGGAGGTCAAAGGCTTGCCTTCCCCCTTCTACTGCCGTGATTTGGCGATACCCTTGGCGGCGGAGATGGCGTTGCAGAATCTCCCGATTCATGTCATTGTCGTCGACAATGAGGAGGCGATACTGGTCAGGAGATGGGAGCACGGTTTAACAACTTCTCAATCTTGCCCAGGAGACGATTAAATTCTAAAGGTTTGGTGTCGTAGTCGTCACAGCCGGCTTGCATACCCCGCTCCCGATCGCCCACCATAGCATGGGCAGAAAAGCCAATGATAGGGATAGTTTGGGTAGCAGGGTCTTCCTTGAGGATAGTAGTGGCAGTCCAACCATCCATAACAGGCAGGCTCATGTCCATAATGATCAGATTAGGGCGCAGGCGGCGGGCTAGGTCTACTCCCTCCTGTCCGTCTACAGCAACGACAATTTCATAGCCTTTCCTTGCCAGGCGGCGGGACAACATATCCCGATTCATTTCGTTGTCTTCTACAAGGAGAATTTTTGTCATAATAGATATGCAGAGGGGATTATTTTGTCATTGTACCCTGAATGTGTTAGAACTAGACTAGGGCGGGATGTAGCGCAGCTTGGTAGCGCATCTGCTTTGGGAGCAGAGGGTCGCAGGTTCAAATCCTGTCATCCCGATAGGAGGGAAGGGGGAAAAGGGGGCTTCCCCAGGCTCTGCCCTGCAAATAGTCAGGCGCATACCTCAGGATAGAGGGGGGGTAGCCTAGGAGGAAAGTTGAGACCCCCTACAGGACCCAGTAGCCAGCGGCATGGATAACTCTCGTCTAAACCCTCGAGAGCCTTCTAGAGGGAGAGACCCAACTTTAAGCCCAAGAGGGCATGCACAAACAGCAGGCACAGGATAGCGCTGCCCAGGTAGGCATGGGTGCTACGCAGGAGGGCTTGATTGCCCGCAAACCCAGTGAGAGAAATTGTGCCGTTGACAAAAAGGAGCACCAACACCGCTGAACCTGTCCAGAAATGGGGGCTTTCCAGGAGAGGTTGTTTTTGCATCACCAGGGACAGCAGACCGCCCGTGTAACCCATTGCCAGAAAGAGGGTCATTAGAGGCGCAATCTTCCGATGGTCCGCCAAATTCTTTGCCTTTTCCTCTGGGTCACTCACCAAGCGACCCCGCCAGCCCGCTAAACCAACAAAACTGCCCATGACAAAAATCACGATCGCCATAAAGAAGGGATGCCCCCAATGTACGATCGGTTCTGGCACCCCTAGTTGATTAAACTGTTGTGCTATGGGTTCTAAAAATTTGCTCAGAGTGGTATTCATGGCACACCTCATAGAGTAGGAACAGGGACAGATGCCCCAGGGCTTATTTTATCTGCCTTAACAAAAGGTTAAAATCAGCATAACTACAGATGAGATGCTATGGCTTTTATCGACCTACAGGGGGTTACCAAACGCTACAATCAAGTACCAGTTGTCAATCACTTGGATTTAACTATCGATCAGGGGGAAATGTTTGCCCTCCTGGGACCAAACGGGGCAGGCAAGTCCACCACTATTAAAATGCTCACTACCCTGGCTACTCCCGATGAAGGCAAGATCACGATCGGAGGAGCAGATGTCGTCAAACAGCCCCACCTGGTCAAGCGCTTTATCGGTGTGGTGCTGCAGCAAATTAGCCTCGACCTCGATCGCACTGTCTGGGAAAACATGGAATTTCACGGCAGGATGCATCATATGCCCCCCAAAGAAAGGAAAGAAGCCATCGATCGGTGTTTAGAGTATGTACAGTTGCAGGACAGACGCCACGAGCGCACCCGCAACCTCTCAGGAGGGATGAAACGCCGTTTGCAAATTGCCCGTGCCCTTATGCACAATCCCAAGGTATTATTCTTAGACGAACCCACTGTGGGACTCGACCCCCAAACCCGCCGTCGCATCTGGGAAATCATCCTCGACCTCAAACAGCAGGGCATGACCATTTTACTGACGACCCACTACATGGAAGAGGCAGAAACCCTCTGCGATCGGGTGGGGATACTAGACCAGGGCAAGTTAATTGAGATGGGCACACCGGAAGAATTGCGCAAAAAGCATGGTTTAGCCGTAGTTATAGTGCAAAATGAAAAAGACCAGCGGTTAGACTACAAATTCTTCCCCACCATGGCCGATGCCAACACCTACCTAGAGTCATTGCCCCACAAGCAGGGCGTAATGGTGCGCGAGTCCAACTTGGAAGACATTTTCGTAGAACTAACGGGTAGACAACTAGATTGAGGAAGCAGAATGAAAGCCATGATTCTGGCGGCGGGTAAGGGAACCAGACTGCGCCCCTTTACTAATGTGATACCAAAGCCCATGATTCCCATTATGCAGAAGCCCGTGATGGAATTTTTGGTGGAACTCCTGCGGCAGCACGGTTTTACAGAAATCATGGTCAATGTCAGCCACCTAGCGGAGACCATTCAAAACTACTTCCGCGATGGGCAAAAGTTCGGTGTCCAGATGGCTTACTCCTTTGAGGGTAGGATTGAAGATGGGCAACTCAAGGGGGAGGCTCTGGGGTCGGCGGGAGGTATCAAAAAAATTCAGGATTTTTACCCCTTTTTTGACGATACCTTTGTGGTCCTCTGTGGGGATGCTCTCATTGACTTAGACCTGACGGCGGTGGTGGAATGGCACAGACGCAAAGGGGCAATGGCAACAGTGGTGATGAAGCGTGTACCCCGCGATCAGGTTTCTAGCTATGGGGTTGTAGTCACCGATCGGGAGGGGCGTATTCAATCCTTCCAAGAGAAACCCCCTGTGCACCAAGCCCGCAGCAATCAGATCAACACGGGGATTTACATTTTTGAACCAGAGGTGTTGGATTATATTCCATCGGGGCAAAAGTTTGACATTGGGGCAGACCTCTTTCCCAAGTTGGTGGCTGAAGGTGCCCCCTTCTATGGCATCTGCATGGATTTTGAGTGGGTGGATATTGGACGTGTCCCCGACTATTGGCAAGCCATTCAAGATGTGCTATGCCAGCGGCTGCCCAATGTACCGATTCCAGGGCGGCAGGTGCTGCCTGGGGTCTATACGGGCTTGAATGTGGCGGTGAACTGGGACAGGGTGGCAGTGCAGGGACCTGTCTACGTTGGCGGCATGACTAGGATTGAGGATGGAGCGCGCATTATAGGTCCCACGATGATCGGTCCCAACTGTCACATCTGTGGGGGGGCGGTGGTGGAACGGAGTGTGATTTTTGAGTATTCCCGCCTGGGGGATGTGCGCCTTGTGGATAAGCTGGTGTTTGGGCGCTACTGTGTAGATAAGGATGGCACTGCGATCGATTTACAGGCAGCAGCTTTGGATTGGTTAATTACGGATGCTAGGCAGGACAATCACGCCAGAATTGTACGGGTATGAGTCATTTAATTATTTTGGCTTTGCTGTTAGTTTTTGCGGTTGCCCACAGTGGCTTGGCGAGCCTACGTTGGCGCTGGGAAGATAAGATAGGGGCAAGGTTGTATCGGGTGATGTTTGCCCTTATAAGCATTACCTTGGCGGTACCTTTGTTTATTTACTACTTCAATCATCGTTATGATGGGCTGGTTTTGTGGTCATTGCAAACGGTGCCTGGGGTGCATGAATTGGTGGGTATTCTCTCAGGTATTGCCTTTTTCTTTCTCTATCCCGCTACTTTTAATTTGCTAGAAATTGCCGCTGTTGCCAAACCCCAAGTCCACCTCTACGAAACAGGCATTATTCGCATTGCCCGCCATCCCCAATTAGTGGGTATGACTCTGTGGTGTATTGCCCATACCCTATGGATAGGCACAAGTTTTGCCCTGGTAACCGCGATCGGTCTGGTTTCCTATCACCTCTTTGGCGCCTGGCATGGGGATAGGAGGTTGTTAGCCCGCTATGGGGAGAGTTTTCGGGCGGTACAGGAACGCACATCTATCGTGCCTTTTCTAGCTATTTGGCAAGGCAGACAGAAATTAGTGTGGCAGGAATTTATCCGCCCTGCCTATGGTGGGGTTTTAGTGACTATTGCTGTATTTTATTGGCTACACCCAATCGTTATTTCTGCCAGCGCCAACCTACCTTATTAAGCCTTCCTCCCCTGCCAAGATGCCGTCGGGATTCCTATTCCCTCTAGCTCACAGGGCAAACCTGCGAGTTGTTACCTAAAATTGCTAGGGTGCCAAAAATATAATGATTGAATTGCCACTCTAAAATAGAACTAAGTTTTAAGAGACTGCCATCATAAAATACCACGATTGTTTATGACAGATATAGATGAGCTAATCAGAGCACTCGATCGGGCTGATTCCGCCGACAGTCTCACAGAAGCCGTGAAGGCATTGGCACAAACGCGATCGGTCAAGGCTATCCCCCATTTAATGCAGGTACTGAGTTTCAACAATCCAGGGGCAGCGGTAGCAGCGGTGGATGGTTTAATTCAAATTGGCGTGGAGGCAGTCCCCTATCTCCTCAGTCAGCTCGATCGGCATAACTACACAGCGCGGGCATGGGCGATTCGTGCCCTGGCAGGTATTGGTGACCCTAGGGGTTTGGTGACTTTGTTAGGAGCGTCAACAGCAGATTTTTCCGTCAGTGTACGGCGGGCAAGTGCTAGGGGTTTAGGACTGCTGAAGTGGTACTGGTTCCCTCCTCAACTGCGGGAAATTGCCCAGTTAGAAGTGTTGGAGGCGTTGTTATTTGTCCTAGAACAGGATGAGGAATGGGTAGTGCGCTATAGTGCTGTGACTGGTTTGGAAGCCTTCCTGCCCCACTATCCCCCCGCCACCGCTCGGGTACAAGCCTGTTGGCAACATCTCCTCCTCCACGACCCCGTGCCTGCCGTGCGTGCCCGCATTGCCTATGCGCAACAAAATCTCCTCACCCCCCCTGCCATTCAGCCAGAACCCCTCACTGCCACGATCGATTGGGAGGAAATCCTCGCCCGCCTGAGTGCCCGCAAGCGCCAAGAACGCCTCCGCCCCAGTGACCCCGCCAACTATCGCCAGCTGGCAAAAACGATCGTGTGTCAAGACTTGTGAAGATTGCTTTACGGATGTAACAAATTCCACTTAGGATTTTGTTTTAGTTTGTAACCTACTAGAGGTCTATGCGGAAATTACTAGCTCTCTTATTGGCGGTATGCGTCTGGGTAGGGTTGGCAGTACAACCTGCTCAAGCAGCCTTTTCCTTTGATGTCCTGACCCCCTGCGGTCAATCGGAAGCCTTCCAAAAGCGTCTCAATGACGAGATCAGTGCCTTTGAAGACCGCTTAAGCAACTTCCAAGCGGGTACTCCCCAATATCAGTACCTCCAGCATAAGATTGAAACCACCAAGGCACGCTTTAGCAAGTACGCCAACTCTAGCCTGCTCTGCGGTGAAGATGGTCTGCCCCACCTGATTTCGGACGGCAGATGGGACCACGCGGGGGAATTCATCATTCCTAGCCTGTTATTCCTCTACATTGCGGGTTGGATTGGTTGGGTAGGCAGAAGCTACCTCCGTGCCATTCGCAAGGATGTCGATGAAGCTTACACCAAGGAAATTATTATTGACGTGCCCCTCGCTTTGCAGTGTATGCTCACTGGCTTTATTTGGCCCCTAGCCGCGCTGCAGCAATTTGGTTCCGGTGAGCTGACGGCTCCCGATAATGAAGTGCCTGTTTCCCCTCGTTAATCTGTTTGGAGTAAGTGAACTATGCAAGACTTTGTAAAGTATCTTTCCACTGCCCCTGTCCTGGCTGCTGTCTGGCTGTTTATCACAGCGGGTATTTTGATTGAAGTAAATCGCTTTTTCCCTGACCTATTAACTTTTCCCCTGTAATTTTTAAGTAGACTGTGAGGAGGGGCTACCCTCCTTATTTGTTTAAGATAAATCGACAATTTCCCCCCCAAATATATGTAGGATGTTTTGTAGGGCATCCACCCCTCGATCGTTTTTTTTCTCCACAGCTGTTTCTTTTTCTTTTGTTTCAGGTGGACTCACCACAGGGGATGGAGAGACATTGGGTGTCGGTGGGGATAAATTGCTGGCAATGACAAATTCCACTTCTACGGGGTGCTGCAGTATTTTTTGACAGGCATCAGCTATTTGTTGTTTTTTAGGAACAAAGAATTTCTCCATAACTTGTTTGCTTTTCGCTTCAATGATTACTTTGTCCGCTCTAATTTCTGCACAGCGCCCCTGTTGGCATAAAAGTGCCCTAGTTGCCATCGGTAAATTATTTAAGATTTGTTCCCAAAATTTATTGACATCCTGACGAGGCAAGAAGGAGCTAGGGGGTTTAACTTCTACTGACTGTAGGGGTTCTGTAGTCTTAACAGTCACTGGGGGCGGAACAACAGTCATTTCTTTGTTATTATTTGTTGTCGTGGGAAGTTCCCCTAGTAAACCTAACAAGATTACTTCTAACCACAGGCGGGGTTGGGTGGTATTTTTTAACTGGGTTTCCCCCTGGCGGAGGTGCTGCTGTGCCTGTAAAATTTGTGCCGTAGTAATGCCCTGGGCTAACTCTACCAATCGCTGCCAATTCTCTCCTGTCCAGGTCACTAAATCTGTCCGATGGGGGGCGGTTTTTGCAATCAGCAAATCGCGATATAGGGTGGCAATATTTTGCAGAATGACTAGGGGTTCCCTGCCCCTATCTAAAATCTGACCCGTAATTTCTAGGACGGCAATGGCGTTCCCCTGCAGAATAGCGGTGGCAAGATTTAATAAATTTTCCTCCGAGACTGCTCCAACTAAATCCCAAATCATTGCTGCTGTGATGGTGCCATCCAGTAAGCTCACCTGGTCTAACAAAGCCTCACTATCCCGCAGTCCCCCCTGGGATAATTGGGCAATCAATCTGATAGCCGCTGGCTCAATGGTAATGTTTTCTGCTTGGGCAATGTAGGTGAGATGGGCAATTGTTGCCTCTAAAGGAATGCGTCGAAAATCAAAGCGCTGACAGCGAGAAATAATTGTCGGTAATACTCTTTGGGGGTCAGTAGTAGCCAGAATAAACACAACCCGATCGGGGGGTTCTTCTAAAGTTTTGAGGAGGGCATTAAAGGCAGCATTACTGAGCATATGACACTCATCAATGACATAGACTTTGTAGCGGGCTTGTACGGGGGCAAACTGGGCGCGCTCAATAATTTCTCTGATGTTATCTACGCCTGTATTACTGGCAGCATCAATTTCGGTGACATCTAAAGCGGTGCCTTTACTAATTGCTACACAGAGGGAGCACTTACCGCAGGGATTGGGAGTTGGTACATCTGAGGCTAAACAATTCAATGACTTTGCCATAATGCGGGCGGTGGAAGTTTTCCCCGTTCCCCTGGCACCTGTAAACAAATAGGCAGGGGCGATTTTCTGTTGTAAAATGGCGTTGGTTAAAGTGCGGGCAATTCCTTCCTGTCCTACAAGATCGGCAAATTTCTGGGGGCGATATTTGTGATGTAGTGGTTCGTAGCCCATAGTTTTAATTTGCCGCCATCCCTACTTCAAAATAATTGTAACAATGGCTGTAACATTGGGTTAGAATATTGCCGCAGTCTAGTTTATGCCCCTATGTCTTTGCCTTTTCCCCCTGAACAGGTTTTACTCACTGGTATTGCCATTGCTACGGTGTTAATCTATCTGCCTTATTTTGTGGTAGCTGCTGCCCGCGTTAGTGCCCAAGTTGACCTCGGTAATCCCCGCGTTGCCCTGGATAAACTCCCGCCCTACGCCCAAAGGGCTAATGCTGCCCACCAAAATGCCTTTGAGGTGTTTATTCTGTTTGCCGCCGCCGCCCTGATGGTCTATACCACTGGCAAAGCCTCCAACTATACTTCCATCGTCACGATCGTATTCCTTGTCTCCCGCCTGCTCCACTCCATCTTTTACATTGCGAATCTTCCTCCCCTGCGGGGCTTAGCTTGGCTCGTCAGCATTGGCTGCGTCGCTAGTTTGATGGGTACCAGTCTCACCCTGTTTTACAAAGCCTAAACCGATCGGGTCATCTGCACGCGATAGCGATTCTTTTTGGTCACCATCACATCATCGATCGTCAATCTTCCCTTGCCCCTGATACTGATGAGGTCGCCGGGTTTGAGCTGGTAGCTGGGTTGCTCGATCGTTTGCCAGTTCACCCGTACCTCTGCCTGCTGAATTAACTCCACCATCTTGCTGCGGGACATCCCAAAGCCAGCGGAAGCAACGGCATCCAAACGCAGAGAGGCTTCCACACTGACAACCTCCTTGGTCTGGGGGGGACGCACCTTTAACTCCGACCACTCAATTCCCCGCACCTTCACGGGCACCGTGCGCACCTGCTGTAAATTCAGCGCCAGGTAGTCCCCCAGGGTAGGGTCAACGATCGCCTGTGCTCCCCTCTCCCCCAGCACAATGATGTCCCCTACTTTGCCCCGATCGATGCCTGTGGCTAGAATCGCCCCTAAAAAGTCGCGGTGATTGGCAGGGTCAAACAAAAAGTTGCCGCTGATCTCTATAGGCAAGAGGGGAAAATCTCCCAGACTAAGGCACTGCTCTAGGCGAGCAATCCCTAACCGCTGTCGTTCTGCCTGCTCGTAACCCCCCCAGGCGCAAATCTGCACCTCTGTAAATTTCTGAAACAATCCCTGCGCCTCTGCTAGGACCGGGGGTGGCAAAAAATCGCTGTAAACAACTTCCCAACGTTGCAATGCCCGATCGCCTAAATCCAGCAACCGCGCGATCTCCTCCCGAAATTCCAGTTTGCCTAAACTATCGCGGGGCAGCATTCAAAAGAATGTCTAACTTCCCATCCCTCTCCAAAGCATAGAGGTCATCACAGCCGCCGATGTGTTCGTCGTTAATAAAAATTTGCGGCACCGATCGCTTACCATCCTTGCCCCGCCGTACCATAGCCTCCCTAGCGGCTTCGTCCCCATCTATTTTGTATTCAATGTACTTTACCCCCTTGCGTTCCAGCAGCGCCTTTGCCCTGATGCAGAAGGGACAAAATTGCCACGTGTAAATCTCTACCTTCGCCATTGCAATACAACTTAAATTTTCTAATTCAAGTGTAACACTCTGGCGAAATACAGATAGGTGGTGACCACCTACCCGCAGGACAGATTATTAGCGATCGCGGTTGTTAGAACGGCGATTGGGGATTTCCTTGGGGCGCGCCTTGTTCACCCGTAAATCTCTCCCCATCCACTTCGCACCATCTAGGGCATCGATGGCAGCTTCCTCCTGTGCTTCCTCTGCCATATCCACAAAGGCAAATCCCCGTACTCGTCCCGACTCCCGATCGATGGGCAACTGTACCCGCTTTACTGTACCGTAGTCAGAAAATACCTCCTTTAAGTCCTCCTCTGTTGCCTTGTAGGATAGGTTACCTACGTAAATCGTCATAATTCCTCCGCATTGAACCGTCACTCCAGAATACGGCAGGAATCTTTGACGACTTCTGTACCGTATTCAGATGGCTTCAGTATAACCTAGTTACTGCGATTTGTAAGTGTGGTACATCACATTGTTTAGGTTTGTTGTACCGCTAGGGGAGTGATCCCCTGCCGTTTGCCAAAAATTGCTCTGGGACGGAATAAATTGCGTAAAAGTAGCCATAAACTCTCTAGCTCGCCGGGAGAAGCGGGATGCCGCCACTGCCCAGGACGACAGAATAGTAATTTTATGAGCTGCCGTTCCTGCTCTAGGTTAAGATTTGTGAAGTCCACCCGTCCCGAGGGAGGGTCATAGATGCCTGTGAGGGGTATGTTTTCCTCCAGGATAGTCAGTTGGACAGGGGTTTGGTGGGGGAGGGGGGCATCTGGGTAGGATTAAAAATTAACCCTGCCTCGGAGATCACACTGGTCTGTCCCCAAAGAGTTTGTCCTGTGGGGAGTTCGAGTTTGACGGTGCGTTTGAGGGTGAACCATTCGTAGCGATCGGGTTTGGGCACATCCAGCATGACCAGGAGGGCAATGCCCACGAGGAAGAGGTTGTAAAGACTCCACACCCAGGGCAGCCCCAGCCCCTTGGGGTAATATTCTCCCATCCCCATTAGGCAGTTGCCCAGGTTGCGCCAAAAGCTGACCGCCGTTGCCCCAAATACAATCATCAAAGGCAAAGACAGCCGCCAATGAAAAATTACCCCCTCCCGTTGCCCGCCCTTGGGGGTGACCTTAAATCCCTTGCTAAAGGGGCGCCAGAATGTTTGGATAACCGTCAGGGCAAGGGGAAAACAGAGGACGACATCGTAAATTTCGGAAATGATGAGGGAGCGACTGCGCTGACTAAGCCAGCTAAAAACAGTTAAATTCACCAGATAGTTGGGCAAGAAATACAGCAAAATTTCCTCCTGGGTGGCGATAACGGGCAAGACCCCCCAAAAAGCGGAAAAAATGGGGATAGTGAGAAAACCAACCCGAGAGAGGCTGGTCATCCAGTGTAAGATGCCCGTGAGGTGGGAAAGGCGCTGCAGCCAATTCAAGCCAGGGATGAGGAGGGGGTTCTCCTGAATAAAAAAGGCTTGTAGGGTACCCCTTGCCCAGCGCAGTCTTTGGGTAGCTTGGGCTGCCATGTCGGGGGGGGCTTCCCCTGCACTTAGTTTTTCGTTGAGGTAAACGAGGCGATACCCCTTACTGGAGAGCTTAACCCCTGTAAAGTAATCCTCACTGAGGGAACTAGTGACAAATTCGCCACCAATTTCTTCCAACGCCGATCGGCGCAGGACAAAGGAAGTCCCCGCACACACCACACTATCGGTGCCATCGCGGACGGGTTGAATTTGGCGATAAAAAGACTCCTGTTCTGGTGCCAGGATATTTTCTAAGCCCAGGTTGCGAGCAATGGGGTCAGGGGTGTAAAAACTCTGGGGCGTCTGTACCAGTGCCACCCGCTCATCCTGGAAAAAGCCCACTGTGCGCAGCAGAAAATTGGTGGTAGGCACAAAATCGGCATCAAAACAGACGATCAGTTCTCCTTGGGTCTGGCGAATAGCGTTGTTGAGATTGCCTGCCTTGGCATGGTGGTTGTCGGGACGAGTGATGTAGTGACAACCTAATGCGGCTGCCAATGCTTGTACTGCAGGGCGGCGGGTGTCATCCAACAGGTAGATGTTGAGCCTGTCAGAGGGATACTCCAATGCCTGGCAGCCAATGATCGTGCGTTTGAGGATATAGGTCTCTTCGTTGTAGGTGGGCACCAGCACATCCACCGTGGGTACAAACTTCCCTCCTAGGACTGCCTCACTGTATCTGTCTGCCTCTTCCCGCCTATCCCGCTCCAGCAGCAATAACAACAGTTGCAGGGCACCACTGCCGATCGTGAGCATTTCCAGAGCATACAGACTGAGACTAAAAAACCCCTGTAAAAAATTCTGCCAGTTAAGAGTGCTAAAGGTGCGCCACCAGACATAGCGGGCTGCCAAGACAATCAAAATCCCCACCACAATTGCCCGAGACCAGCCACGGGGCTGGGGAGAAATCTTGGTAATCAACCAGACAACCAAAAAGAGAAGGAAGGTGGGAAATAAAATAAAGGGCTGGGAAATAGGCACCAGCTGCCTGGGATGCTGCCACAACCAAACAACTCTCTGCCAGAGGACAGGGGCATAGTTACTCAGCATAAACCACAGCAGCACAGTGATACCCCCTGCCATCACCACTGCCACCATCCAGCAGGCTGCAGTTCCTACCCTAGGCTGTAACGATCGTTTAGTTTCCATGGTTTCCCCCTCTGGCTAAGAAGTCATACAGGGCAGGCAGAGAAGTGGCAAAATATCTTTAACAATTCTTAAATTTTATTATGGCTAACATTAAGTTTATCAAAGAAGACAAGTTGGTATTTGCGGTGGATGGGGCAAATCTGCGCCTAAAGGCGATGGAAAATGGCATTGACCTTTACACCTTTTGGGGCAAAATGACCAACTGCGGTGGTTATGGCCAGTGCGGCACCTGTTTGGTGGAGATTACTGAGGGTATGGAAAACACCAACCCCCGCACCGAGGCAGAGGAGCGCAAACTAAAAAGGAAACCCGCCACCTATCGCCTTGCCTGTCAAACGATCGTCCAGGGAGACATCTGTGTCCACACCAAACCCCAGTAGGGAAAGCCCTACCTGTTAATATGGTTAACAAGGATTTACGATATTCCATCATGTAGCGAGATTCCTATGGCGCGAGACTACTACGAGATTTTGAACGTTCCCCGCAACGCCGACCAGGAAGAAATTAAAAGAGCATATCGGCGGTTAGCGCGCAAATATCACCCCGACGTGAATAAGGAAGAGGGGGCAAAGGAAAAACTGCAAGAAATCAACAACGCCTACGAAGTCCTCTCCGACCCGGAAAAACGTGCTCGCTACGATCGGTTTGGGGAAGCGGGGGTATCGGGAGCTGGCGCTGGTGTAGGTGTCAACTTTGAAGACCTCGGTGGTTTCGCTGACATATTTGAAAGTTTCTTTGGGGGATTTGCTACGGGCACGAGCCAGACCCGCCGCCGCAGCGGACCGACCAGGGGGGATGACCTGCGCTTTGACCTCAAACTGGAATTCCGCGAGGCTATCTTTGGTGGGGAAAAGCAAATTCGTATTACCCACCTAGAGACCTGTACTACCTGTGGGGGCACGGGGGCAAAACCAGGTACTCGTCCACGCACCTGTCCTACCTGTGGGGGGTCAGGGCAGATTCGCCGCGCTACTCGTACGCCCTTTGGCAGTTTCACCCAAGTTTCCACCTGTCCCACCTGTGGGGGTACGGGGCAAGTGATTGAGGAAAAATGCGAGACCTGTAACGGTGCTGGCATGACCCAGGTTTCCAAGAAACTAAAGATCACTATTCCCCCGGGTGTAGACAACGGTACGCGCCTACGGGTCTCTGGGGAAGGGGATGCGGGTCAGCGGGGAGGTCCACCGGGGGACCTCTATGTCTATCTGTTTGTGCAACCAGACCCCCACTTCACCAGGGAAGGGATCAACATTATTTCCGAAATCAAAATCAGCTATTTGCAGGCAATTTTAGGGGACAAGATTACGATCGATACTGTGGATGGTAAGAAGCCCCTGACCATTCCGGCGGGGATTCAACCGGATACTGTCCTCACCCTAGAGGGGTTGGGGGTGCCTAAGCTAGGCAATCCTGTGGCGCGGGGTGACCACCTGGTGCGGGTAAAAGTGGAAATCCCCACCAAGATTTCCCAGGAGGAGCGGGAAGTGCTAGAGAAGTTACTGGAGCGCCAAAAAGGAGGCAATAAGGGGGGGATAGAGGGATTCCTGGGCAGCATTTTCCATAACAAATAGAACGGCAGTGTAGAATTGTACTGACCCCAGATGCCTCCCCATGACTACCCAGGTGCGTTTTGGTATTATCTCTGACCCCCATATCACCTTGCCCCACACCCTCTGGCAGCATCCTAGCCGTTTTCACCTTTTGGAGTGGAGCATCCCCGCCTTTGAGATTGCCTTGGCACACCTGCTGGACTTAGGGATTGACTTTTTGCTCCTACCGGGGGACCTTACCCAGCACGGGGAAGTGGAAAATCACCAATGGTTAGCCGAGCGGTTGCGGCAATTACCTATCCCCACCTATCTTATCCCCGGCAATCACGATGTGCCTACTCCTCAAGCACTGGAGGCATTTAGCTATTTCTATGCTGGTTTTGGTTACCAGGTGGGACAATCTCCCCTTTGCTATAGCGTTAGTCTCGCCCCCGGTGTGAGATTGCTGGGTTTGAACTCCAACTGCTTTGCCCCTACTGGGGAGCAACTGGGTGCCCTGACAGCTGACCAACTCCACTGGCTGCAAAATGAACTGGAGTCCCACCCCACTGAACTGCTGTGGGTGATGATCCATCACAACCTCGTCCCCCATCTGCCAGGGCAGGAACAGAGCCACCTAGGGAAGCGCTATATGCTGGCTAACTGGGCAGAACTCCTCTCCCTGTTGCAACGATACGGTGTACAACTGGCATTTACCGGGCATCTCCATGTCCAGGATGTGGCTTACAACGATCGGTACAACTTCTACGACATCACCACTGGCTCCACTGTCAGTTTTCCCCACCCTTACCGCCTGCTCACCTATGAATTTACGGACAATCCCAAGGAAGGAAAACTGCATATTCAGTCCTTCCGGGTGCAAGCTGTGCCCGGCTGCCCCGACCTACAACACTATTCCCGCGAATGGATGGGAGAACGATCGGGGGGATTTTTGAAAAAACTGTTACTACAGGCGCACCTTGACCTGCCAGAGGCGGACATTGACAAGTTTTTACCCCACCTGCGCTACCTGTGGGCGGATATTGCCAATGGCGATGCCCACTTCTCCTACCCTGACTTTCCCCCTGCCCTGCGCCAGTTTGTGGAAGGTCTGAGCGACCAGCCCCCCGCCGACAACGAATGCACACTCTGTTTTAGCGATCGGTTAGAATGCTGAGAGAGACTAGCGGGCAAGCCTAGAAGCGATCGATGTTTGATGAAATAACTGAGAAATTTGAACAGGCGTGGCGGAAGTTAAGGGGTCACGATCGGATTACAGAGAGCAACATCCAACCTGCCATTAGGGAAGTACGGCGGGCACTGTTGGAAGCGGATGTCAACTTACAGGTAGCCAAAGAATTTGTAGCGAAAGTCAGCCAGCGCGCCCTCGGTACGGATGTAATCATGGGGGTCACCCCCGAACAGCAGTTCATCAAGGTTGTTTATGACGAGCTTGTAGCTTTGATGGGGGCAGAAAATGTCCCCCTGGCACAGGCGGAAACGCCCCCCACGATCGTGTTGATGGCAGGACTCCAGGGGACGGGGAAGACCACTGCCAGTGCCAAATTAGCCCTTCATCTGCGCAAGCTAAACCGATCGGCTCTCTTGGTGGCGGCGGATGTCTATCGTCCGGCAGCGATCGAGCAGTTGATCACCCTGGGCAAACAGATCGATGTTCCTGTTTTTAGCCTCGGCAGTGATGCTGACCCCGTAGAGATTGCCCAGCAGGGGGTAGCCCAGGCGCGGGAGCAGGGAATTGACACGGTAATTATTGACACAGCGGGGCGCTTACAAATTGACGAAGCCATGATGGCGGAGCTGATCCGCATAAGGGATGCCGTACAACCAACGGAAGTTCTGCTGGTGGTAGATGCCATGACCGGGCAGGAAGCCGCCAACCTCACCCGCACTTTCCATGAACAGGTGGGCATCACAGGGGCAATTCTCACCAAACTAGACGGGGACACCAGGGGAGGGGCAGCCCTTTCCATCCGCTACATCTCCGGCAAGCCCATCAAATTCATCGGGACGGGGGAAAAAGTAGAGGCACTGGAACCCTTCTACCCCGATCGGATGGCATCTCGGATACTGCGCATGGGGGATGTCCTTACCCTAGTAGAGAAGATGCAGGAGCAGGTCAACCTGGAAGATGCCGCCAAAATGCAGGAGAAGATTCTCAGCGCCCAATTTGACTTTGAAGACTTCCTCAAAAATACCAGGATGCTGAAGAACATGGGGTCGTTTGGCAGCATTCTGAAGATGATTCCGGGGATGAAAGTCAACGAGGCACAGTTACAGGAAGCGGAGCAGAATCTCAAACGGGCAGAAGCCATGATTGCCTCCATGACCCCCGAAGAACGGCGCAATCCCGACCTCATCGCCCGCAGTCCCAGCCGCAAACAGCGCATCGCCAAGGGGTCCGGCTATCAGATGCAGGATGTCACCAAGCTGGTCTCCGACTTTCAGAAAATGCGTACCCTCATGCAGAACATGGGAAGGAATCAGATGTTTGGTATGGCGCCGCCCCGCCCCCCTGCTCCCACCCCCAACTACGGCAAGAAGAAGAAAAAGCGCAAGGGCTTTGGGGAACTGTAAAAATTTGCTATCATGGTTGTCTGTCTGCAAAGTAGTGGAGATAAATGGTCAAACTGCGCCTGAAACGCTTTGGCAAGAAAGGCAAACCTACCTTTCGTATCGTTGCCATGCATAGTACCACCCGTCGCCAAGCCATTCCCCTGGAGGAATTGGGCTTCTATGATCCCCGCACCAAGGAAACTCGCCTCGACGTGGAAGGGATCAAACGCCGTTTACAGCAGGGAGCACAGCCCACCGATTCCGTCCGCCGTCTCCTAGAGAAAGCCAGTATCCTAGAACCGATCGCTCGTGGTTGATTTCTACGCCCTCAGTCATTTCGTCTTTGCCTCCCTCGTAGAAGACAGGGAAGAGCTAGCGATCGATTGTGAAACCACAGCGGGGGGGCGTTACGTGCTAGTGCGGGTAGCAGTGGCAGATAGCGATCGGGAACGAGTGATTGGCAAGGGGGGCAAGACGCTCAATTTAATTAAGACGATCCTAGGTCTAGCCGCCAAAAACAGCGGTCAAACCGTTGAACTCAACCTCTACACAGAAGAAGCAGGACCATCTCTCCCCCGTAAACCCCGCCGCAGTCGCCACCGTTAATGGGATAATTTTCCCTATATCTAAGGAGAGAGCCATGCGTTTATTGAGCTTAGGCATACTGTTGACAGTCCCCTGGGCGGCATGGGGGGCAGCACCCCGATCGGTGTGGGTGGAACAGGAAATCTATAATTTTAACCGTCCCCTGGCACAACAACTGCCCCAGGAAATCGCTACCAAAATGCAGAAAATGGCGGCTAGTCCTTTTGCTTTTTATCGGGGGACAGCCCATCTTTTTTACCAAGACATGAAGACCCTGCCAGCTTCCCGTTACCAAACCCCAGCCACAGGTTATGTCTGGTTAGAAGGAGATATGCATCTGCAGAATCTGGGGGCGTTCCAGGACAGCAAAGGGAATTTTGTCTTCGACACTACTGATTTTGACGAAGGCTACTGGGGGCAATATCACTGGGACGTGCGGCGGATGGCAGTCAGTATTATCCTGGCAGCGAAGGAAAACGGTCTGGGGAGCAGCGATCGGCAGGCTCTAGTTACCACTTTCCTAGACAGCTACCTGGATACCCTGGAGAACTTTCGCGGTAATGATACAGAAACAAGTTTCAAACTGACCACTGCCAATACCAATGGCTATGTCAAGGATTTGATCCAGGCGGCACAGGGGCGCACGAGGGCGGGTTTGCTGGACAAGTTTACGACTATTGTGGTGGGCAAGCGGCAATTCAAGACCACCAGTGACCTTGTACCCGTCAGTTCCGCCCAGTACAGTGCTATCCAAGGGGGGATGAGTAGCTATGTCAACTCCATCAGTGCCAGTAAGCGGCAACCCAGTAGTTTTTACACCCTCAAGGATGTGCGGTTGAAGTTGGGGTCAGGGAATGGCAGTCTGGGGCGCTACCGTTACTACCTGCTGATTGAAGGGGCAACCTCTAGTCCTAATGATGATGTGATTTTGGAAATGAAACAACAGCTCCACAGCGCTGTCAGCATAGCGGCTCCAGGACGAATGCCTTCTAGTTACTACAACAACCACCAGGGGGAAAGGGTCAGTAAAACTATCAAGGCACTCCTTAACCATACTGATCCCCTCGTCGGTCATACAACTGTGAATGGGCAGTTTTTCTTTGTGCGCGAAAAGTCTCCCTGGGCAGAGGATTTTGATTACACCCAGCTCAAGTCCTTCAATAGGTTTAATAATGCCGTTGCCTATGCAGGCGCGATCGTGGCGAAAAACCATGCCCTTGCCGACAAGGACTATGACCCCAGTCTCAATTACAGCCAGGACAAACAAATCCTAGAAGCTATCACCAGCAAGGCAGGGTTCAAGCAGGAGATCACCAAGTTTGCCCTCGATTATGCCCAGCAGGTGGAGCTGGACTACAACGCTTTCCTCTCTGCCTACCGATCGGGTAAGTTTTCCTCCTGGCGCTGATCCCCTTCTGTTTCGGTGGTAAACACCAGTTCTGGTATATCAGGGGAGGAAGTCTCTGGGGCTTCTGGTGCTGCTGTTGTTTTTTTCTCTTTTGTCTGCCTTGTGGGAGTGGGGGCAGGAGTTGCCGATCGGGTAACAGCTTCTGTTTGCGCTGACTCTGGGGCTTCTTCTACTTCTGGTGGTGCTGGTTGTTCTGGTGTGATGCTAGATGTTTCCGTCTGCGCTGGGGGAGTTGTCATTGCCGATCGGGTAACAACTTCTGTTTGCGCTGACTCTGGGGCTTCCTCTACTTCTGGTGCTGTTGGTTGTTCTGGTGTGATGCTAGATGTTTCCGTCTGCGCTGGGGGAGTTGTCATTGCCGATCGGGTATTAGGTTCTTTCTCTGAGGTAAAACTCCACAGCTGTTTACGGGGGACACCTAGAACAGTGAAGTCTTCTTTAATCCGTTGGGGGTCATATTCCTCTTGCAACTCACTGGGGGGGAGAACCAGCAGCCGCAGTGCCACCACTCCTAGCTGGGCACAGACATTAGCCACCAGGAAGAAAACCAATGCCCACAGGACACCCAAAAATCGCCATGACGCAGGAAAAGGGGCAATCTCCGCCGCTAGGGGGGCAGCAACGTAGAGTTGGCGAAAGATGGCATAGAGCAAGACCCCGACAAAGACAGCGATCCACCCCGTAGCGGGGCGTTTGACAATGGCTAGGATTTGCTTTTGTTGCCCAGTGAGATGCTCAGGCGCTTGATAGACAAACCCCAGGCTAAAGGGATAGAAGGGGCGTTGCCACTGTTGCCACACCGTGTAGGCAATGATAGGGAAAGCCAGGATCGGTATCTCCAACCAGCTAGGTAACAGGGGGTCACCCACCGCCAAGCCTGCCATCGTCAATGCTAGAGCAAGGGGCACCACCGCCAGGAGGGACAAGTGCGCCCACACGAGAAGTTCGCTTGCCTGTTGTCGTTGTAGGAATTGCTCTAGGATGGTCATAGGTTTTCTGGTCTCCAACTTCCGAACTATTGTATGGGAATGAGTGCCAACTTGAGCAGTAATCTCTTTACTCTCCTCCTCTGTTGGGGCACTGCAATTGGCAGCGCTATCTACGCCTATTGGGCAAGACCGCAGGCAAAGGGGGTGCTCTGGCTGGTAGTGATACCCATTTTCTTCTCCCTCGCTGTTTTACTGTTACCCCTATCCCCTACAACCCAGGGGGGAGTGCTCCTCAGTTACATTACGATCGTGCAGTTGTGGCTCTTTAGTTGTCGTCCCACTTTGGTCATCACCCCTGGGGAAAAATCGGCAATTTATCGCTGTTTTGCTGATAGTTTATTTACATTAGAGTCTGTACAGGTGAGCAGCGATCGATTAATCTGTCTAGGGCGATTTCGGAGCGAGAATTATACCTTAGTGCAACAGCAATTGCAGACCAGTTTTGATCATCTTTTACCGCAGCAATACTACGTAGTCATTGCCCAGAGCTTCTTACAGCCGCCCAGTTGTCACCTCTTACCCGTAGTCAGACAGCAACCAGCGCTAATATGGCTATCGCGATTTTTGGCAGCAATAGGTGCCGTTTTACTGATGCAACAACATTGGTCATACGTCCTGTCCATTTTGGGAATTTTAGCAGGCAGAGAGTGGGCAAGGGCACGGGTAGGGGGGCGTTTACAATTGTCACCCCTGTTGACTGTTCCAGGTAACTTGACTTTGCCTGTGCTGGGGATGGGAAGGCATACAGTGATCCCTGCTCCCGATCGGCGTTTCCTATTTCGCTTGGGTCTGGCGCCAGCAGTGGTGGGGTTGATTTTATCCCTCCTGTTGTTGGTACCCGGCTACCTGGGGGCAGTGCCACAGACAGTTACAGTTCCTTTCCCCAATTGGCTAGGCGATATACTGGGACAGAAACTAGGAGGACTACCCCCCTGGGCAAAGGCGGGTTGGCATGGTTTGCTGATTACGGGGTTGGGTTTACTACCGATCGGGCAATTGGAAGGGGGACATCTCCTCCACAGTTTGGTGGGCAGTGCGCAAGCAACTTTGGTCAGCCGTGTCAGCCGAGTGGTGCTTTTAGCAGTCAGCTTAGTACACTACCACATCTTACTACTACCAGCAGTGATGGCGTTTTGGGTAAATGTCGATCGTCTACCTGCCGCTAATGACCTCGATGAACTGCCAGAGGCATATGACCTTTGCGCCATCGCCTTGTTGGGCTTGGGATTGTTGATTCTCTTCCCCGCCTAATGTTCCTCCACCAGTTGCAGCTGTACAACTTTCGCAACTATCGAGAGCAAATGGTGTTGTTCGACCAACCCAAAACGATCGTGGTGGGGGCAAATGCCCAGGGTAAATCCAATCTCCTAGAAGCCATTCAACTACTGGCGGTATTGCAGTCCTTTCGGGTGCAGCGCGACCGCGATTTAGTGCAATGGGGACAGAGACAGGGAGAAATTCACGGCAAATGTCAGCGACGCTACAGCACTGTAGATTTATGCTTGCGGTTATTTCCCCACCAACGGCGGACAATGCTGGTCAATGGCGTAGTGGTCAAGACTAAGGATGAATTTCTGGGAAACCTCAACGCTGTCCTCTTTTCTGCCCTGGATTTGGAGTTGGTGCGGGGTAGCCCCGAATATCGCCGTGACTGGCTAGACAGAGTACTAGTGCAGTTGGAACCCCTCTACATCCGCCTGCAGCAGTCATACCAACGGGTTTTACAGCAGCGCAATGCCCTCCTCAAGGGGATAAAACAGGGGAAAATGCGCTATGACCCCGCCCAAATGGAGCTATGGAACCAACAACTGGTCACGATCGGGAGCAAAGTTATGTTCAGGCGGCGCAGGTTAATCGATCGGCTCTCTCCCCTTGCCCAGGCATGGCATCGTCGGATCAGTGCCACCGAGACCTTAACTCTAAGTTATTTAACACGTTTTCCCTGTGGAGATGACATCAACGCCATTCAAACTGCTTTTTATGACCATCTACAAAAGCGGGCAATCGCCGAACAACAGCAGGGCAGCAGTTTAGTCGGTCCCCACCGCGACGATGTGCAACTACAGATCAACAGCCAACCTGCCAAAGAGTACGCCTCCCAGGGGCAGCAGCGCACCCTCGTTCTGGCACTCAAACTAGCGGAATTAGAACTACTCCAGACAGTGAGTGGGGAACCACCCCTCTTGCTGCTCGACGATGTCCTAGCAGAACTTGACCTCAGCCGCCAACAAGCCCTCCTATCAGCTGTCCAACCCACCGCCCAGACTATTATCACCACCACTCACCTGCACAACTTTGCCGATCGGTGGTTGCACTCCGCCCAGATTCTCACCGTCAAAGATGGAGAGATTCAGTTGAATTGCTAAACAAACTTTCTAGCTGTTGGGTGGGACTTCTACACACTGGGGCATAGTTTGGAGAGTTTTAATTTGCTTTTGGGCTGCCTGCACAATCTGGTTGAGGTTAGTAATTTCCTGTTCTGTCTCCCGCACTTTAGCTTGAAAATTCTCCCACTGGCGGCGTGAGATTGCTCCTTCCTGTTGGAGCATTGCCATTGTTTTTTGGCGCTGTTGTAGTTTAGTCAAATCTGCCTGGAGGGTCTTTATGGCTGTCTGGGCTTGAAACAGGGTTTCCTCCGTGCGGCGAATAAAAGGCAGGCAAGAAGGATGGACAGCTAGGAACAAAGAAAGATAACCACTCCAGACCATGCTACTTTATCCGCTCGATCGGTGTCCCTGCGGCAGGGGGCTGGCTAGGGGATACTATACCCACTGTTAAAGTGAGCAAAACAGCTGTCACCAGAGCTTCTAGTTTCATTCCATACCCATAACTCTCTATTTTGAGGTTAGGGCAAATTCATCCGATCGGCAACGTGGGACAAGTTCACATCCAGGGGAAGGAAAGGGCAGAGTTGGCTGCCAGAAACGGTGGTACATAGGACTTGATCTATCTTCTACCCCTTGTAGGTTTCCGCAGTTGCAGGTAGACAAAAAAGAGAGTCTAGTGAGCCTCGCCGAACGCTGAAGTTGTTAATGATCCTATCAGAACCTTGACTGAGTTAAGGTGATAAGTTGCTATATGGCATGACACAATGGTGTTAAAAGATAGAATTAAGATAAAGAAGAGGGGCTAGAAGATGCTAATCTAAGCCTTATAAATATGAAAGCAAATGAATTGTGATAAGCTAACGAATGATCAATTAGTTTTGTTTGTAAAGATATGATAGATAGCATGATACCAGAAGATGACATAGGAGTAATGGACAAGAGCTTTGCAGACTAAAAGCTGATAGGAGAAATATGTAAACCAAAAACATTACTCACAGAAGTGTTGAATGTCAAGAAAGAGATAGAAAAAAGGAGCCAGAAATGGTATTCTAGCTCAGACTCTTAAATCATCGCGGCTTTAAGGTTGATATATCTACCTTTTCTAAAGCCTGTAAGCATCGTAGTACTCCACCATTTCAACGCATTTTAAGAGAGTTGCAACAGCGTCTGAAAAGACAAAACTACAGAGAGTTTAAGCATTTATTTCCCCTGGATTCTACCATCATAACTTTAACAAGTAAACTATTTTGGCAACAGCAAATATACCAAGTAAAACCATCCCTTGGCTTTGATATAAATGCAGATAATATTGGTAACGATACCAGGGGATGTCGTTAGCATCATGAATAGGGGTTTTGCTTCTTGGAAACTAATCGATGAAATAACCCCAAGCAGTGCAATCATGGCAATCCACCCTAGAATCCCTAAGCGTTGGATAATCAGAATGACTATACCCTTTAGTTTTCCAATCGATCGAAACGCCCACAGAGAAGGGATAGTTAAAATTAAAGCCCATACATAACAGTCTGCAATGTAACATGGTGTAGATTGTCCTAGTCTTAACTCGTAGTTAACGATCAAATGAAACCTTAAGCCGCGTCTCTTCGTCTGTCAAAATAGGGATAAGATCATATTTTAATATTTTTATCTCTCTCGTCCTTTGCTTCTCTTTGTTGATGTAAGCTTGTCAAAAGTTACTAAGCACAGACCTTTGTTGCCAATTGTAAAGAAATCTTCATCTAGGTCATTATGCAAAATGAGTTATCCTGTTCTCTTTCTATGAATCTCTAAAAACTAACTGGGGAAACAGCTGGAACATTTTGTCACATAGCATAGAAGTTTTCGCTGCCTTAAACGATCGCTCAGCTATCTTTTATACTGTGGCTCGGCTGACCTCTTCCTTTAAGCTAGCCGTTGGTCTTGCCGAACCCTGTGTATGTATTACCTGGCAGCTACATCAACACAGCTAAACTGCAGGACTTGTTGTCTATCACTGATATTGACCAGTTTGAGTCCAGGCACCGTGCGTTTTATCAAACCTGTGAGCACTTTCCCCGCCCCAACCTCAATGACTTGTTCACAACCCAATGCCTGTAAATGTAAACACAGTTCGCGCCAACGTACGGGAGCAGTCATCTGTTGTACTAAATATCTGTGACAGAGAGGTCCAGCAGTAGTAGGAGATTGGGGAGCAACATTGGAGAGGAAAGGCACTGACAAATCGGCAAAAGTCACCCGATCGAGATGTTCCTGAAATGCTGCTGCTGCTGTTGCCATAAAGGGAGAGTGAAAAGCCCCACTCACAGGTAAATAGATTGCCCGTTTCGGTTGCAAAGCTGCAATCACTTCTGCCACTCCCTGCTCTAAACCAGAAATCACTACTTGGTCGAGACTGTTATCATTGGCAATGACCACATCCTGGCGCTGGGAGAGGAGAAATTCCAACTTGTCCCGATCGTAGCCCATCAATGCCACCATCTTGCCCCCCTCCACCTGGGACATAAGTAACGATCGTTGTTGCACTAAGCGCAAGCCCGTTAGGAAATCAAAGGCACCGGCACAATAGAGAGCAGAATATTCCCCCAGGCTGTGACCAGCGACGAGATCGGGGTGATGTCCCTGTTCTTTGAGCAAATCAGAGAGGACAGCAGAAATGACATACAGACAGGGCTGGGTGAAATCCGTGCGAGATAGCAGACCATTGCTCCCTTGACAGACCTCCGCCACTGACCAACCCAACACCTCCGAAGCTTGCTTAAATTTTTCCGAATTGACTAAATCAGCTCCCATGCCTGGAGTCTGCGAACCTTGTCCCGGAAATACCCATACAGTTTTCATATTTCTTGATATTAAGACCTGTAAAAACAAACGAATAACAGCCTACCATGCTAGGGATACCAGTTTCACTACCAAAAAACTATTCTCTTTCACAAAAGAATGCCCTAATATTATTGGTAGAAGTGCACCATGCCCCCTACAATGAGTGAAAAAACAGCTATGGACATCTCCCCTGAACAAATAGAACTGTCCCTGCGCACCCTGCGTCATTCCTATCAAACTCTCCTGGAAGAATTCGATCGTTGTCGGGAGTACGCCAAACTGCAGCTTTCCCAAGTGGAACTCCTCCTTTCTGTCGCTGCCAAAAATGGCAAGATGCATGACCTCAGTACCAAAACCCCTCTCAGCAAACCGCTGATCAACGGCACTGCCGGGCAAAAAACAAAGGGGAGAAGACGAGAAAGGGTACAGGGATTAAAGTTTAGCAAACCCTACCAGAGTCTGACTATGCACGAAGCGATCGCTAAAATTCTCAAGGACAAGGGAGGAGCAGTAGATACAGACACGATCGTTTACGAACTCTACGGACAAAATCTGACGCCTGAGCAATTCAAAGTGGCAAAAGACCGTGTCACCAAAAGTTTATCTAAGGGGAAGCAGGAGGGCAAATGGTATCGTTTACCCGATCGCGCAGGCGTTTACACAGCATCCTTGGAGTACTAGATGACTTACATAATTGGTGTAATTGGGGGCAGTGGTCTTTACCAGATGCCAGAACTGGAGCTGGTAGAAGAGATTTCCATCCTCACTCCCTTTGGTGCTACTTCTGATACTTTGGTGGGAGGCAATTTGGGGGGAACAAAGGTTGTATTTCTGCCCCGCCATGGTCGCACTCACCATCTGCTACCCCAGGAGGTACCCTACCGTGCCAATATCTATGCCCTCAAACAGCTAGGGGTGCGCTACATCCTTTCCGCTTCGGCGGTAGGTTCTCTGCAAGCTGCCATTCAGCCCCTGGACTTGGTCATCCCAGACCAGTTTATCGATCGGACTTCCAAGCGGGCGGATACCTTTTTTGGCGGCGGTATAGTTGTGCACATTGCCTTTAGTCAGCCTATCTGTCCCCATTTGGCAGAGATACTAGCCACAGCTGCTACTGCCGTCGGGGCAAGGGTACACCGGGGGGGAGTCTATCTGTGCATAGAGGGACCGGCATTTTCCACCCAGGCGGAATCCCACCTCTATAGACAATGGGGGGCAAGTATAATTGGCATGACCAACGTTACAGAAGCTAAACTGGCAAGGGAGGCTGAAATTGCCTATGCTACCCTTGCTCTCGTGACAGACTACGACTGCTGGCACCCCGACCACGCCGCTGTGACCGTGGACATGGTGATCAGTAACCTACAGCGGAATGCAGAAACTGCCCGCCAAGTTATTCGCCGCGCCGTGAGTATGATTACCGCAAATCCCCCTATTTCCCCCGCCCATACTGCCCTTAAGCAGGCAATTCTCACAGACCTCAGACAAGTGCCCCCAGAGCGCCTGCAGGAATTAGAAATCTTAGTGCGTCCCTATTTGCCAGGAATGGGGTGACGACGACCGGGTTGGGTAGAAGAAGCCAGGAGAAAATCGTGGAGATGGCGGATATAGGGATTGGAGGAATTGGCTAACTTGCTCAGCGCTTCCTGCAGCGTTAAGCCCTGGCGGTAAAGAATGCGAAAGGCGTTTTTAATCTCCTCGATCGTTTCCGCATCCACCCCCGCCCGCTCCAGTCCAATGCGATTGATTGCTCTTACCCGGGAAGGATTGCCCTCTACAGTCATAAAGGGAGGGACATCCCGTTCAATGCGACTCATACCCCCCACCATCGCCAACTGCCCAATATGGACAAACTGATGCACCCCTAGGACACCACTGACCCGCGCCCGGCTCTCAATCAACACATGACCGGAGAGAGCCACGGCATTAGCAATGACCACACGGTCTTGGATGATACAGTTATGCCCCACGTGCACATAAGCCATGAGGAGATTCTGATTGCCAATTACTGTCCGTTCCCCCGCAAAGGTAGCGCGATTGATAGTCACATACTCCCGAATGAGATTGTCATCCCCGATGGTGACCTGCGTTAGAGCACCGTCGTACTTGAGGTCCTGGGGTTCTGTACCGATCACCGCCCCTGTAAAAATTTTGTTGCGGGCGCCAATTTCCGTCCAGCCATCGATCACCACATGATCGCCGATACGGGTATCTTCCCCAATTTTGACATACTCTCCAATCACAGAATAGGCACCGATTTGCACCGATGGATGGATGTCTGCCTTGGGATGGACTACTGCGGTGGGATGGATCAACATAACGAAAATTACATTGCTACTAGGGAGAACATTAACTCACCTTCGCACACAAGTTGCCCATCTACTTCCGCTTTAGTCTGCATTTTACCAAAACGTTTTTGTTTTACCACCAGCAGTTCTGCCGTCATAATCAGTTGGTCCCCCGGGAGGACGGGACGACGAAACCGCACCCCATCAATCCCCGCAAATAGGGAGAGCTGCCCTTCTGCCCCTGGCATCTGCGTTAATACTATGCCCCCCACCTGTGCCATCGCTTCTACGATCAATACACCAGGCATGATCGGACGGTTGGGGAAATGCCCCTGGAAAAACGGCTCGTTCATAGTCACATTTTTTAGTCCCACTGCCGATCGCCCTGGCTCGTAGGCAATGATGCGGTCTACCAGCAAAAAAGGATAGCGGTGGGGCAAGATTTTTTGGATTGCTTCTATGTTCAAAACTGGGTTTGTCATGGTAACGTCAAGCACTAAGGTTTAGTTGTAGCACAGTTTGCTCCCAATAAAGCAATCTCCCCACCTATCCCCTAATTGCTACTAATTGGTGCCGGACAGCTCTGCTCGCAATTTTTGTGCCGCCCGTACCATATTTTGCAGGGCAGGGATTACCTCTTCCCACTGGCGAGTTTTCAAGCCACAGTCGGGGTTCACCCAGATTTGCTGCACGGGAATTTTTTCCACCCCCAGGCGCAGCTGTGTCGTAATTTGTGCCACACTGGGTATAGCAGGGCTATGTACGTCATAAACTCCATTCCCTACCTGGTGCTTGTAACCAGCCTCGGCAATCTCTAGGAGGGTGGCGTTGTTACTGCGACTGTTTTCAATGGAGAGGACATCGGCATCAAGGCGCTGAATGTGCTCAATAATGTCACCAAACTCGGAGTAGCACATATGGGTATGAATTTGGGTCTCCGGTTGAGCCACCGCCGCCGCCAGACGAAAGGCATCCACTGCCCAGGTGAGATACTCCCCCCAGCGCTCCCGTTTGAGGGGTAGACCTTCCCGCAGAGCTGGTTCGTCAATTTGGATGATCTTTGCACCCGCTGCTTGTAAATCCGCCACTTCTTCCCGCAGAGCGAGGGCAATTTGCAGAGCTTGTTCCCGCCGCGAGATGTCAATACGGGGGAAAGACCAGTTGAGCATGGTGACGGGACCGGTGAGCATCCCTTTGACGATTTTGGGGGTGAGGGATTGGGCGACTTGAAATTCCCGCAGGGTCATGGGTTGCGGGCGGTTAATATCGCCGTAGATTATGGGGGGACGGACACAGCGACTGCCATAGCTCTGGACCCAACCATGCTCTGTAAAGGCAAAGCCCTGCAGTTGTTGCCCAAAAAATTCCACCATATCTGTCCGCTCAAATTCCCCATGCACCAGCACGTCTAAGCCTATCTCTTCCTGGGAGCGAATGCACTCGGCAATTGCGGCATCGATCGCCTGTTCGTATTCCCTTTGGCTTATCTCCCCCCGTTTGTATTGCACTCGTAGTTGACGAATCGCTGGGGTTTGGGGAAAAGACCCGATCGTTGTCGTGGGTAACAGGGGCAGTTGGGGCTGTAAATCTTTCCTTTTCTCATAGGGGAGGGGCCGCTCTAGGTCAGCAGGGGAGAGATGGGTCAAGCGCTCCCGCACTGCGGGATTGACGGGACTAAAGGCGGCGAATGCCTGCCATTGTTGTTCTATCAACTGCAATTGTTCCTGACCCGTTTTTCTATCTGCCAGATAGTCAGCTAACCAACGCAACTCCCCTAATTTCTGTTGGGCAAAACTCAGGACATCCCGCAGGGGTGCGGGCAGATTCCTCTCCAATTGCACATCGTAGGGGACAAATTGTAAGGAGGCAGAGGGTTGTAGACGAATCTTAGTAGTAATGGATTGAATTGTCTCGATCGTTTTTAGCACCGCTCCAGGTTGGATACGCCAGATATTGCGGGCATCCACAATACCCACCCCCAGTTGTTTATCAGAGGGAAAGCCATATTTTTGCAGGAGAGTGAGATTATCCCCCCTGGTGAAATCCAAACTAATTCCCGCTACAGGTAATTGCATTACCCAGGTATAGGCAGCGCCCAAGTCATCAAAGTAGGTGACCAGTTGCAAGGGGACCCCCACCTGTGCCAATCTGACGTAGGTTTTGTGATAAAGGTCTTGATACTGGTCGGCATCACTACCCACGAGGGCGGGTTCATGCATCTGTACCTCTGCCACCCCCAACCGTTGTAACTCCTGTAGCAGGAAAACATAGCCCTCTGTCAGTCTGGTTGCCGCTTCCCCTAGCTCTAATTCCCTCTTGCTGAGCAGGAGAAAGGTCAGAGGACCCAAAACGATCGGGACTGCCCGTTGCCCTAATAGCCGCTGCGCCCGCTGCACAGTGGACAGGAAGTCACTAAAATCAGGGTCTTGCCATGCTGTGCCAATTTCAGGCACCAGGTAGTGGTAGTTAGTGTCAAACCACTTCGTCATTTCCAGGGCAGGGATACCCTCTTTGCCCCGTGCCATTGTGAAGTAGCGCTGCCATCCCCTCAGAGAACTAAAGCGGGGGGGCACAATCCCCAGACGACAACTCCAATCCAACACATGGTCGTATAAACTGTGGTCACCTACCCCAATCCGATCGATGCCCACCTGTAGCTGCTCTTGCCAGTTTTGCTCCTCCAGCTCAGCTTGCGTTTTTAACAAGTCTGCCTCAGAGGACTGACCACGCCAAAAAGATTCCAAAGCTTTCTTCAGCTCCCGCTTTTTACCAATACGGGGATAACCCAAAGTCGCTGTAAGCATTATTTATTTCCTCAACTCTACAACCAATAAAAAACAAATGCAAAACAAGAAAGGGATCGATTGACCAAGGAATAAAGCTTCCTCGTCTGTTAGGCAGAGTTGAGGGGGGGAGGAAAATCTTGCCAAAGCATATCTGTACCTCGCAGATCAATCACAACAAACACAGCGGCGGGCATTCTGGCTCAGAAAGGATACCTTTCATCACAGCTGCGGGACAGCGGCGGAATCACACCGCCCTTTCCCCATTACTTCCAATGGCTGCACCCCATCGGAACCGCGTGTAGACTCTACCTTAGCATAGAAAGACAAAAACTCCCACCCGTAGGCAGGAGTCTGAAGTTAAAGGGAAACAGTTAAACTAGATGATGCCCCAGAAGTGGAGTACACCTTGACCAGAGATCAGCTCCGTCACAATAGCAGCGACAAAGCCAATCATTGCCAAACGACCGTTCCAGTTTTCCGCACCAGCGGTGAAACCCCAAGACCAAACATTGCGATTTTCGTTTTCCATAGCTGCAACCCAAAGCCACTACGATAAGAAATGTAACAAAATGTTATACTCATCGCAATAATTTCTTAATATTTCTGTCCAGGGAGATAGCCCCCATAGACCTTTATGAGTAGTAAAACCGCCGAAGTTATCTGCATTGGTACAGAGTTATTGTTGGGAGAAATTACAAACACCAACGCCCAATATCTGGCGCAACAACTGGCACAGCTCGGTATTTGTCATTACTATCAAACGGTGGTAGGGGATAATGTCAGCCGCATTCAGAAGGCATTGGCAATTGCGGTAGGTCGGTCCAATTTAATCATTACCACAGGGGGTTTAGGTCCAACGGCGGATGATTTAACTACCCAAACGATCGCGCAGTTTTTTGACACTCCTCTGGAAGAAGACCCCCAGGTATGGGCAGATATTCAGGCAAAATTTGCAGGGAAAGAAATTCCCCCTAGTAATCGCAAACAGGCTCTCCTGCCTAGGGGAGCAACAGTATTACCCAACCCCACCGGCACCGCCCCTGGCATGATCTGGGAACCGCAACCAGGCTTGGTGATTATGACCTTTCCCGGTGTGCCCTCGGAACTCTATCGCATGTGGGAAGAAACTGCTGTCCCCTGGCTGCGAGAACATGGTTGGGTGTCTGACCCCCTCTGGTCGCGGGTATTGCTCTATTGGGGCATTGGGGAATCTGCCCTGGCAGAACGGGTAGCCGACCTCTTGCAACTTTCCCAGCCCACTGTTGCTCCCTATGCCAACTACGGACAGGCACGCCTGCGCATTACCACTAGGGCAAAAGACCATGCCACCGCCAGGGAGATCATCCAACCCATCGAGGCGGAAATTCTACGGCGCACAGGGGAATACTGCTATGGTTTTGACGACGACACCCTAGAACTAGTAGTGGGGAGGCATCTGCGCACCCAGGGGCAGACCCTGGCAATTGCGGAATCCTGTACGGGGGGGTGGCTAGGGGAGATGATTACTTCCGTTCCTGGCTGTTCTGATTACTTTCTGGGGGGAGTAATTGCCTATAGCAATGACGTCAAGGTGGAGTTGTTGGGGGTCAGTCCCAGGGATTTGGCGGAATACGGTGCCGTCAGCGGGGTGGTGGCAGAACAGATGGCAGGGGGAGTCAAACAGAAACTGGGCGCCGATTGGGGTATCAGCATCACTGGCATCGCGGGACCAGGGGGAGGCAGTGAGAAAAAACCCGTCGGTTTGGTCTATATTGGTCTCGCTAGCCCGATCGGTACCGTGGAGAGTTTCGAGTATCGCTTTTCCCCCTCCAAAGATAGAAATTGGATTCGGCGAGTGAGTGCCTGCTCCGCTCTTAACCATTTGCGGGAAAGATTTGTTATGATGCAAAATACTTAGGTACTTGGGGTAAAGTAACTGTGAAGACCATTAAGAAAATCTTAAAAAAATTGGGGGAATTCATCAACAACCTCCTGGATGGCTTATTGGGCAATCGGCAGCCGGCACCTGTGCCCGTACCAGTGCGTTCACGTCGCTAAATTACCGCTAAGATAGGATACTCCCTTAGTTGGTAAGCCCAAGCGATCGGAATGAGCAAATATAACTCTGTCTTTGCGGAAAATCGGCAAGCGCGCTTTAACTACGAGATTTTAGAGGTTTACGAAGCAGGCATAGAGCTGCGGGGGACAGAGGTGCGGTCGATCAAGGCGGGCTTAGTCAACCTACGGGACTCCTTTGCCGTGATCCGCAACGGGGAGGTCTGGCTGCTGAATATGTATGTGGCACCCCACAAAACCACTCGGAGTTCCTTTAACCACGAACCCACCCGCACGCGCAAGCTTCTGTTGCACAAAGATGAGATTAGAAAACTAATCGGCAAAGTAGAACAGAAGGGCTTTACCCTAGTGCCCCTAAAACTCTACCTCAAAAACGGCTGGATCAAGGTGAGCTTGGGTTTGGCGAAGGCGAAGAAGCTCTACGATAAGCGGGAAGACATCAAGAAACGAGACGACCAACGGGAAATGGCGCGGGCACTCAAGTTGCGTTAACCAATCCCAATTCCCGCTGCAGTTGCTGCAGGGATTCCAGAGCGATGTACCTGTCACAGTAGATCACCTCTAGGGGGCGATGGCGGTGGGGCTTTGCCTTCTCGATCGTGTGCTGCACCAGGTCAGGGGAATCCCCCACAAAAATCACATGGGCAAAGCGAGCAATGTTGTAGAGTTCCTCCTCCTGCTCAGGCATACAAACCACGATCGTCAAGTCCTCCCCCCTGATACTGCGCACGATCGTTTCCGCCACCCTGAGAATGCCGCTGCTGGCAGACACAATACCGACATAGGTGCCAGGGGGCAGTTTTTGCAATTTCGCGATCTCCTTCTCGTAGCGATTAATTGGCAGGGCAATGACGGGTATATCAAACCCCTCCACTGCTGCCTTAGTGGCGCTATAGAGATAGGGATTAGTCACGATCGTAGTGGCATTGTTGGTCTCCTCCAACAGGTGGGGGAGGCTCTGGATAGTGACCACCTGCACAGGGACAGAGAGGGCTTGGCGGATTTCCGTTGCCATGATTTTGCCTACCCCAGGGTCGTGGGCATGACAAGCCACCCAGACCGTCGCCGCACACTGCAAACGCCAATTTAGTTCTGCCCGCATCTCCTGCTGGATTTGTTCCAAGCTGTACCCCGCCTGCACAAGGCGATCGATCGTTCGTCGCACCAGAGAGCGCAGCTCCCCTGCCCTGTTGTCTTCTCCCTGCTGTTTGACAAATACCCCTGCCCCCGGTTGCGCATCCACTAAGCCCGCCTCCTTCAGTTGTTGGTAGACTTTGCTGATGGTATTGCGGTGTACACCCGTCCACAGTGCCAATTGGCGCGTACTGGGGAGCTGTTTGCCAGGGGGGTACTGCCCCGAGGTGATAGCAAAACTAATTTGATTGAAAAGCTGTGTAGCGACAGGGACAGAACTATTGGGCTGGATGTAGAACTTGACCATAGTTCCTTTAACAGCTCCCCTTTGTCCACTTCTTGTCCTTACGGCACTTTTGTTGTCTGCCCGCCCAGGTCAGTTGCCATTTGCCGTTGACAAGACTCAGTTCCAGGCGATACTTAAAGGCGGCGATGGCATCATCGGGCACTCCCGTAATCGTATGGGTGACAACCGCTTTACCGACAGAGTAACTGACAGAAACACTCTCTGATTTGAGACCCTCAGGTTGAGGACTTTCTAATTTGCCAAAGGTGCGGAAGGCAACCAGCTTGGGGTCAACATCTCTCACCGATCGGAAAGGCGTTATATCCAGGGGTGCAAAATCCTCCTTGGGGGATTTTGGGGACGTAGCAGCGGATGTTGCCCAGGTAGTAAAATGCAGGACTCCTATACACAGAGAGAGAACTACTGACTTGCCCATAAACTACCCCCTTGCCTACCCCCAATCCTAAATCTCACCACCTCCCCTTGTCAAACTAGGCATTTAACCCCTGTACTTTTCTATGCAACTAATAGGTAAAAATCGATGCTACAATGGGGTGCGTTCTTTAGTAGATTATGCTCAGTATGGTTCCCAATGATGCACGCGCTAGAGTCAGCGAATTTATGAAGGCAATCCAAGACGAGATTTGTGCTGGCTTGGAGGCGATAGATGGCGGCGGCAAATTTCGCGAGGACAGTTGGGAGAGACCAGAGGGGGGAGGCGGGCGTTCCCGCGTGATGACAGAGGGCAAGATATTGGAACGAGGGGGGGTAAATTTTTCTGAGGTGTTTGGCAAGGAACTGCCCCCCAGTATTACTAGCCAGCGTCCTGAGGCTAAGGGGCATGAATTCTATGCCACAGGGACATCGATGGTACTGCATCCCCGCAATCCCTACGTGCCGACAGTACATTTGAACTATCGCTATTTTGAGGCGGGTCCCGTGTGGTGGTTTGGCGGTGGCTTGGATTTGACTCCTCACTACGGCTTTGCCGAAGATGTCCAACATCTGCACCGCTTACTGAAAGAGGCTTGCGATCGCCATAATCCCCACTACTACAGCGTGTTTAAGCCCTGGTGTGATGAATATTTCTACCTCAAGCATCGCCAGGAGATGCGGGGTGTAGGGGGTATTTTCTTTGACTACCAAGACGGCAAGGGTAAGCTCTATCGCGGTGACCAACGGGGGGAAGCCTTCCGCATCAGTGAGGAAATTGGAGAATTGCCAGAACGCTCTTGGGAAGAGCTGTTTGCCTTTGTGCAGGACTGTGCCAAGACCTTTTTGCCCGCCTACTTACCGATCGTGGAGCGTCGCCAGGGGATGGCCTGGGGTGAGCGGGAACGCCAATGGCAACTCTATCGTCGTGGTCGCTATGTGGAGTTCAACCTGGTCTACGACCGGGGCACGGTGTTTGGCTTACAGACCAATGGACGGACGGAGTCAATTCTGATGTCCTTGCCCCCCCTCGCTCGCTGGGAGTATGACTATCACCCCGAACCGGGCACCCCAGAGGCAGAACTGGTAGAGGTCTTCCTCAAACCCAAGGCTTGGGTCTAGTATGACAGGTGCAGAACTCCGATCGTTACTGGTGGCAAAGTGGGGCTATTCCTACGATGTCCAGCTACGGCAGACAGGCAACAAAATCTATTTGCAGGTGATGTGGCGGTATCTGGAACAAGCCTCCTTTCCCCTCTCAGAAGCGGAGTATCTTGCCCATCTCGATCGGGTGGCTACCTACCTCAGGGATTGGCAAGTGACAGACCAGGTAGTCACTGCTATCAATGCAAGCCGTACCAGACCTAGACTAGGCAAAGCAGTAGCTATTCCCCTCCAATTGCCCCAAGGTAGAGCAGTAGAATGGTTGATGAACAGCTAGATTTTTCCTCTGGCTGGGTTTATTGTGAAAGTAAGGGCAAAATAACGGAAACTGGGGGGCATGGGGGAAACAGGTTCCAATTACTGGGATCGGCAGTTTGTCAGTCTGGGGCGGGTAGTGCACACCCTGCGGGAAGCTTCCAGCGAAGCGGAACTCATCACTGCCACGATCGCTTATCTCAAGGATGCTTTTGATTACCGCCTCATTTGGATTGCCCTCTTTGACAGTGAGAATTATACCCTTGTGGGGAAGGGGGGGGTGACACCGGCGGGGGACATTAAATTTTTATACGAAAAGTTCAAACTGGAACCAGGGGACTTACTGGATACGGTAGTAGTGCAGCGCAAGCCCTTGCCCATCCCCGACCTCAGGCAGGAAATTCGCAGCGGCGAGTGGATGAAGGTAGCACAAAAGTTTGAGGTGCAGGGGACAATCATCTACCCCATTTTCTATCGCAAAACCACGATCGGTCTCTCTATCCTTGGCTCCCACCACTGGAACGTCTCCCCCAGGGCAGATGAGAAAGCCAAGTTGTCCATCCTCTTTGGTACCTTGGCAGCCAGTCTCAATCGTTTACAGCTGGAAAGTCAACAACAAAAGCGCGCCGATGACCCCCTCCTAAATTGCCTCGATCGGTTTCGCAGTATCACTCAACTGCAGCAGCGCCTGGAAGAGGTGGTAGAGGAAACCCAACGCTTTTTAAGCCCCACCCGCACCTATCTATACTGGTATGACCCCCAGCAACGCCTATTTGTCCGCCGCGCTGCCAATCGCCTAAAAGCCCCTGGCAAAAAAACTGAACCCCACACGATCGCGCCCCAGGGATCGCCTGCTCTGTACCAGACCCTCAGTAGTGGGCAAATGGTGGCAATTGCCAATACCAAGACCACCCGCTCCGATTTGAATCTGGTGAATTTACGGGTCTTCAACAACCCCAACCTAGGGGCACTCATGGTAGCACCGATTACTTTGGAGGGGGACTTAGTGGGTTTTTTGCTGGTGGAAAATGACCAACCCCGCCTGTGGACAGAGGAAGAAAAGCGCTACCTCAGGGGGATTACGCAATTACTCTCCCTCCTGTTGCCCCTGGAGGAAATGGACAAGCGACTGCAGCAGGTGACCACCGACCAGGTGTTAGTAGCGGGGATTGCCCAAGCCGTCTACAGTGAAGAGGAATTCCACAGTGCCCTGGAAAAAGCGGCTACCCAACTCTGTCAACGTCTGCAAGCGGAGCGGTTTTGGCTAGCTGCCCTCCACCCCGATCGGGGCACTTTTGAAATCTACTACCAGTATCACCCCAAGAATGCGCGCCCCTTGCCCACCAACCTTGGTGAACTCTCCCCCGTCGATGCCCAGCTCCTGGAACAGTCCCCGGAAGCAGTAGCAGTGGAAAACCTGGAATACGACCTCAAATTTTTAGCGTGGCGGTCCGTTTTAAGCAACTTTGGCATCAAGACCCTTCTCCTCAACAGCACCCGCAAACGGAAAGCAAAACTGGAAGGAATTGTAGTCGTGGGACATACGGAACCCCGCGCCTGGTCTAAGCTCGATCGGGAGTTGTTGCGCTCCGTTGCCCAACAGTTGGGGGTACTACTGCAACAGCGGCAGATTCAACGGCGGGGAGAAGAACGAGACCGCCTACAGAAAAGTATTAAACTAGCTCTCCTGCACCTCCAGAGCTGCTATGACCTCGACACTCTCCACCGCACTGCTGTCCAGGAAATAGTAAAAGTGACCGTTGCCCCCTTAGCGGTGTTGTTGACCTGGTTGCCAGGAGGATCGGGGGGGAACATTGCCGCCAGCTTTACCGCCCAGGATGCCTTCAAACTACAGCAGACAGAGACAATGCTTTCTATTGACAATGACCCCCTAGTACAGTGGTGCCTGCAGACGGATGGGGTACTGACCCTCAGCGTCTATGACCTGCCAGAAGTGACCAGACAGTGGTTGAATGCCCCAGGGATTGGACAGGTAGTAGCAATGGCACTCCACACCGCCCCCCATTTTGCCCCCACAGGGTTGATCCTAGTCGCCGATCGCTTGACCAGGGTATGGGATGAGTCATGTTTACAGGCATTGGCAATTGTTGTCAATCAACTGGCGTGGTTACGACGAAATCTATTGCTCGTGGAAGACCTACTGCAGCAAAAGCAAGAATTAGAGAGATTGAATTGGTACAAAACAAGGCGGCTGGAAGAGATCAAACGGGCTTTAGGGCTGAGCTTACAACGCTTGCAGACTAAGGAAACAGAAACAGAAAGTAATCTCAGTAGTCGGCTGCAACAAACCGCCAATCAAATCCAAAACACGATCGCTCCTTTAGCTAACATTGAAAAAGAGAGTTGGCGACTACGCCTAGAGTATGAAACTGCTCCCCTCTCTGGTATCCTCAAACGGGCATTAGAAAGAGTAGAAAACATCGTGCATCAAAAACAACTATGGCTACAGATTCACAACCAGGTAAACGTCACGATCGGGGGAGACATCAACAAAATAGAAATGGTCTTTCATGAATTGTTGTTATTTGCCTGTCAGCGATCGGGGGCAAAGGAGCGCATTGACATTTGGTGCCGGGAAACAGAAGAACGATCGGTGGAGTTAGTAATTACGGACTATGGGGAAATTGATCCCCAACTCCTCGAGGAATTGCAGGAAGGGCGGAGTCCCGATTTTTTAGTTCCTTCTTTGTTAGACCAGCCGCCGGGCTTGAACATCGCTATCTGTCAACAGTTAATGGCACAGGCAGGGGGAGAAGTAGCCGTTTATATGTTAGAAGACCATCGTACCTTAACCCGTTTAGTCCTACCCCTAGCTAGAAGCACAGCTTAGGAAAGATGACAGGACTTTGCTTTTCTCTTATCATTAGCCCCTGATGGGTGTTGATGTTATATGACCAAATTAGATGCAGAAGTAATTGTCATTGGCGCGGGCATTGGCGGCTTAGTTACTGCCACCCAGTTAGTGGCAAAGGGAATTGATGTCCTGGTGTTAGAAAAATACTTAATTCCGGGGGGCAGTGCTGGTTATTTTAGTCGCAATGGTTATCGCTTTGATGTTGGTGCCTCCATGATTTTTGGCTTTGGTAAACAGGGAACAACTAATTTACTGACTCGTGCTCTAGCGGCTGTCGACCAGGAATTAGAAACCATCCCTGATCCTGTCCAAATTCACTACCATTTACCCCAAATTGACCTCAAAGTACATCGCGATTATCAACAATTCCTTGCCGTCCTAACTGAACGATTTCCCCAGGAGAAACGGGGGATAAAACAATTCTATGATGAGTGTTGGCGTGTATTTAACTGTTTGAATTCCATCCCTTTGCTCTCTTTGGAAGAATGGCGCTATTTATTGACAGTATTTGCTCAGCATCCCCTCGCCTGTTTAGGTTTAGTGGGCTACTTACCGCAAAATGTGGGGGATGTGGCACGGCGCTATATTGTTGACCCTGAACTCCTGCGATTTATTGATATGGAATGTTACTGCTGGTCGGTAGTGCCCGCCGATCGGACGCCCATGATCAACGCTGGTATGGTGTTTAGCGATCGTCACTATGGCGGCATCAATTATCCTAAGGGGGGGGTAGGACAAATTGCCCTCAAACTGACAGAAGGCTTGACCAAAAAAGGCGGCAGAATTCGCTACAGTGCTCGTGTCAATCGTATTCATCCCCAGGGTAACAGGATTACTGTACAACTAGCCACAGGAGAAACTTTGACGGCTAAACGCGTTGTTTCCAATGCCACTCGTTGGGATACCTTTGCCCTCTTAGAACAGCAACCTAGTTGGTGGGAAAAACAGTGGTGGCAGCGCTATCAAAAATCCCCTAGTTTTTTAAGTTTGCACCTAGGTGTGGATAAATCTATAGTCCAAAATGTGCAAGATTGCCATCATATTCTCCTAGAAGACTGGTCACAGATGGAAGCAGAACAGGGCACAGTTTTTGTCTCCATTCCCACTCTTTTAGACCCCGATCTAGCGCCGACGGGTTATCACATCTTTCATGTCTTTACTCCCAGTTGGATGCAGGCTTGGCAAGGTTTGTCACCGCAACAATATGAAGAAAAAAAAGAAAGAGATGCCGAAAGAGTAATCGATCGGTTAGAAGCAATTTTTCCGGGACTAACAAAGGCAATTGACTATCAAGAAGTAGGGACACCCCGCACCCACCGTCGTTTTTTAGGCAGAATTGATGGCACCTATGGACCAATTCCCCGCACACGCCCTTTAGGTTTATTGGGAATGCCTTTTAATCGCACTTCGATACCTAATTTATTCTGTGTGGGTGACAGCACATTTCCAGGGCAGGGATTAAATGCCGTAGCATTTTCGGGGTTTGCCTGTGCCCACTTGGTAGCGTCCACCTTGGGGAAATAGTCATGCTTAAATGGCGGATTCTTCTACAGGTTTTGCCCTTGGCAGGGTTATTTTGCCTGCTGAAATTGTGGCTTTATCGTTTAGGTTGGCAACCTTGGCAGTTCGATGCTTTTACAGGTTCACTATTTGCCACCGCTAGTTTTGTCACTAGTTTTGTGCTCAATGGTACCTTAACAGAATATCGTAAAAGTGAAGGGTTACCTAGCCAAATTGTCAATGCTTTGACTGCCATACAAGATTGCAATGTTTTATTTGCTGCTCTCTATCAAGAATATGACCCCCGATTTTTACAACAAAATTTAATAACACTGGCTACAGCAATAGAGGCGTGGCTACTCGGTAAAAGTACCCTAGACGAAGTCTACCAACAAATTGACAAAGTTAACTTAACTTATCGTGCAATGGGGGCATTAGGGGGTGGGAGTTGGCTGCATCGCCCTCAAGCTGAACTAAGTAAGGTACGTCTATATGTACAGGAGATAAAATCCTCCCGCGATAGTGATTTTATTGCTCCTGCCTACATCATACTGCTCTTATTTCTGTGCGCAGCAATTATTGCCCTTCTGTTAATCACAGGAGAAAATATGACAGAGACGTTTATAGTATCAGTGTTTATCTTCATCTCCTTTGTGTATTTGTTCATACTGATCCGCGACTTAGAAAATCCCTTTCAGTACGATGGTAGTTCTAGTGTTGATGTCGATTTATCCCCCCTCAGAGAGTTCTGCCAACGCTATGGCAACAGTCACTAATTTATTTATATTTTGCTGTATCCAGGTATGACCAGATAGGGGACAAGTCTAAATGTAGTTCTATAAAATCTGCCATCCGATCGTAGAGTTTTTGTTGTTGCTGCTGCCAGGGGTGGGGGTGAGCTTGATAGTTGTGTATATGGGCTAAAGTAGCGATAGTTGTCCGCAGACAGGGGGATTCAAACAAACCATGAATGTAGGTACCCCAGATGCGCTGCTTGTAGGTGTAAATTTTTTGATTGCAGTCCTCTAAGCATTCCATATCCTCTAGAAGTTCTGTTTCCCCCATGTGAATTTCATAGCCCTGCCACCGATCGAATTTATATTCTATTTCCACCTGTTGTACAATCTTGTATTGATGAAACACTGTTCTTACTGGTAATAGTCCTAGACCCGCTATTTCCCCTGCCATACCCGCATTACCTGTAGGGTCAGAGATTGTCCTTCCTAGCATTTGATAGCCGCCACAAATTCCAATAATTACTGCACCGCGACCGTAGGCATTGATGATAGCTTGATCTAGGTTTGTTGCCCGCAACCACAACAAATCAGCGATCGTGTCTTTTGTGCCTGGTAGGATAATCACTTTAGCATTGTGCAGTTGGGATGGTGCAGTTACCCACACTGTTTGTACGCCTTGATCCTGTCGCCAGGGTAGAATATCTTGGGAATTGGAGAGATAGGGAAATTGTATGCAGGCAATTGTTTCACCACTCCCCCCAATTTCATCAGGACGACAGAGACTATCTTCACTCTCCGGCTGCAGGTCATTGGCAAAAGGTAAAACTCCCAAGTAGGGAATAGGAATGTGTCGGGCAAAATAATCAGCTGCATCCCTAAATAAACTTAAATCACCCCTAAATTTGTTAACAACTAAACCTAATCCCTGCCATTGCATTGCTGTAGGTAATAGGTGATATGTCCCGATTAACTGAGCAAATACCCCCCCTTTTTCAATATCCCCCACTAATAGCCACTTCCCCTGTAAATAAGCGATCGGACGCAGATTTACTATATCCCTAGCCATCAAATTTAACTCCACAGGACTGCCCGCCCCCTCTAACAGTAAGACATCGCATTGTCGCCGCCAAAATTCTAGGCAATCTACCACAACTTGCCATAGAGTAGGGATTTTGTCATAGTAATCAATAGCAGTTAAATGCTCCTGTGCTAAACCTAACACTACTAACTGGGACTGACCTTGACTGGGCTTTAATAGGATAGGATTCATTTCTACGATCGGTCTTAAACCGCAGGCTTGGGCTTGTACTGCTTGTGCTCTGCCAATTTCTCCCCCTTCCAACGTGACATAGGAATTATTGGACATATTCTGTGCCTTGAAGGGCGCTACTCTTATTCCTTGTCGCCGCAACCAGGCACCTAAAGCTGCCACTAACCAACTTTTCCCCACATTAGAAGCTGTGCCTAAAATTCCGATCGCTTTCACGCTTAAATTCTCCTAACAGATACAAAGAACCGCAAACAACAATGGGGTAATCTAAAGTAAGAGCACGATCGAGGCTTGCCCCTAGGTTAGTACAAATTTCAGTTTGCACTGGCACAGATAGAGCAGCAACTAATTCCTGGGGACTAGTACTTTGATGTCCTGGAACTTCTACGGGGAATAAGTAATCCCCTGCCCGCACTAATGTTTGTAAAATACCCCTGTAATCTTTAGTGCTCAAAATGCCAATAATCCAAGTAAGGTACTGCCCAGGAAAAGTTTGGTCTAAATACTGACGTAATGTTTCTGCCCCCGCCACATTGTGGGCACCATCTAACAGTATTTGTCTACCCCTGTAGGTTGTCCATTCCAATCGACCTTGCCATTGGGTACTAGCAATGCCTTGGTAAATGTGACCTTCCGTAATATGCCAGCCTCTCAATTGTTGTATTGTTGCTACAGCAATAGCAGCATTTAAGCGCTGGTGGGCGCCAGGTAAAGAAATAACATAGTGATCCGGCAAGGGTGTAGTTACTTCTGTAATTGGACAGTGGAGAGATTGGGCACGGTTGAGAATTACCGATCGGGCTACCTCTGGTAATTTACCAATGACAACAGGACAATTTGCCTTAATGATACCTGCTTTTTCCATGGCAATTTGGGCTAAGCTGTCCCCCAATCTCTGCCAGTGATCCCGACTGATAGAAGTAATTACTGCTACTAAAGGTAACTCACAAACATTGGTAGCATCTAGTCTGCCCCCTAAGCCTGTTTCAATCACAGCAATATCGATTTGTTGTTGGGCGAAATACCACCACATAGCACAGGTAAGCACTTCAAATTGGGTGGGCATACAGTGGGGTTCAATTACTGTCTGTACTACCTGAATTGCCTCTTGTAAATCTTCTGGCTTAATAGGAAGATTATTGATAGAAATGCGTTCACACCAATCTACTAAGTGAGGGGAAATATATCTACCTGTGCGATAGCCTGCTGTAACAAGAATGGTACTGAGAAAAGCACAGACCGATCCCTTGCCATTGGTACCCGCCACATGAATAATAGGCACCGTATTCTGCGGCTTACCTAATTTTTCCAGGAGATAAATTACCCGCTGGAGAGTCAAATCAACACCAAAGCGGGCATAGGGTGCCAGTAAATTGTCGATACTATTCATAGGTTTGGGTCAACAATTGGCAGTAACAAAGTAAAAATGGAACCCTTCCCCAATTCACTTTCTACGATGATTTTCCCCCCCAGCATTTCGCTAAATCTCTGGGAAATTGCCAGACCTAAACCAATACCTGCATATTTACGGGTAATTGATTCATCAGCCATAGTGAAAGGTTGGAACACCCGTTCTATCTGCTCAGCAGACATCCCCACCCCTGTATCGGCAACGGAAAATAGCATTGTGGGTCTAATTTCATTATTGAAGCAGAACTTCTCCTCTCGCCGCACCGTCAACCGCACTATCCCTTTGTAGGTGAATTTGCTGGCATTGTTGAGGAGATTGACTAAAATTTGTCGCAGTTTGTATAAGTCCGATCGGATATATTTAATCTCACTAGGGCAGTAGAGAATTAACTCATTTCTATTAGCTTCTAGGAGCGGTCTGTTGATGTCTACCACTTCTCTAATTAGCTGCGGTACATCCACATCTTCCCAGTAGACGGAGACTTTTTGATTTTCTAGGCGGGCAAAGTCCAAAATGTCATTGATGATACCTAATAGATGCTTACCGGCATTTTTAATCTTGGCTAAATCCCGTTTGAATTCTTCATAGCCCCACTCTGTCGCTTCCTCTTCTAAGATTTCACTGTAGCCAATGATAGCGTTGAGGGGTGTGCGCAGTTCGTGGCTCATGTTGGCAACAAATCGACTCTTAGCTTGGTTTGCTTCTTCCGCCTTTTCCTTGGCTTCCCGCAATTGTGCTTCCACCGTTTTTGTAGTTGTGATGTCCCGGCTCACCCACAGTACCCGCTCCGTATCAAGGGGAGAAAAATAGCCACTATGCCAACTAGTGCCTCCAGGCATTTGGTAGTCAACTGTAACTGTCTCCTTAGTCGCCAAAGCCCGCCAAATAGCCGCCATAATGTTCTGTGCATGGGGAGTAGCATAGACATCCCGTACATTTAGCCCTACCAAATAATGAAATTCTTTGCTAATGAGAGTGGGGGCTACCTGTAAATAATGACCATCTTTATCAATAACTACAATCAGATCGGTCATAGCACTAAAGAGTGCCCGCAGTTCCTGTTCTAGGGCTACCCGTGCCTGTTTTTCCTGCTGGTGCGCCCATTCTGTCTCCACGGCTGCGGTGATATCCCGCGCTGTCCAGAGTACTTGGGCACTTTGGAGGGGAATTATCCTAGCTTCCAGCCATTTGTCCTGCACCTGGTAACGCCACACGGCGACTGTCTGCTCATCTAGTACTTTGGCAATGGTTGCTGCTAATTCCTGCTCGCCAGGCAATAGGTCCGCTAGAGAACGACCCAACAGTTCTTGGGGACTAGTGGGACAGCAAGTGCCGTAACAGCTGACTACATCGGTGATGATCCCCCCTCGATCGAGAATGAATATTTGGTCGGAGAGAGCACTGCCAATTTCCTGTAACACCCGTACTTCTGACAAAACTTTCCCCTTTTGTACTCTATCTCTGAATATAGTACCCTGATTTTCAACTGCAGGAAAATTTCTGCAGCCAGTCCAAGATTAGGGGATTGACTAGCTCTGGTCGTTCATCGTGGGGGCAATGCCCGGTGGCGGGGAGAGGGATTACCGTGATGTCCTTGCTTGCTGCCCACTGGCGATAAATTTGCGCGCCTTTGATGGGAGTCCAGGGGTCTGCTTCCCCCCACAGAACTAGTAGGGGTACCTGTAGGTCGGGTAACAATTCGGCTGGGTGGGGACCGGGGGGAGCGGTTAAAACTCGGCTAAATACTGTCCTTGCCCCTGGGTCTAAACTGGGTGTGTGCAGGATTTCCACTAATTCCTCGGTAATGGCGGCTTTGTTGCCGTACACCTGTGCCAAGGTTTCCCGAATGCGCTGTTTTTGTCGCACCCACTGGAAGACTAATTCCCCTGTCAGGGGAGAACTGACTAAATGGGTAAAAACTGCCATGATCTGTTTGAGGGGAAAGCGTAGCTCCTCCGGGCGGTGGTTTAAGCCCCCAGCGGCATTCAGTAAAACTCCTCCCTTGGCTATTGCTGGGGTGCGGGTCACTACCATTAAGGTCAGTAAAGCGCCGATGGAGTTGCCAATCCATACAGCGGCAGTCTGAATTTTCTCTGCCCAAAAGTCCTGTACCAATTCCTGCCATAGTTCCATGGAGTAAGGTAAATCTGGCTTCGCTGATGCACCAAAACCTAGTAAATCCAAGGCATACACATGATAACCCGCTGCTGCCAAGGTAGGAATGTTTTTACGCCAATGCCCGATCGAGGCGCCAAAGCCATGTAAAAGAACGATCGGTAGTCCTGTCCCCTGGGCGGTATAGGCGATGCGGTGCCCCCGCCAAGACCAAAAGGAGTGGATAAGGAGTGGTTGGGTTACGGTCATAGTTTTGTTTATCTGTGCCAGAGCGATCGTGGCATGGGACTGCTGTTAGAGCAACACTCCTGCGGGGGAGTATCAGTTTACTAACTTATCTCTTTGTGCTATTATCTTATCTTGCTTGCTGGTGTAGCTCAGGGGTAGAGCTGCTGATTTGTAATCAGCCGGTCGGGGGTTCGAATCCCTTCACCAGCTTGGGTCTTAGGAAATGGTAGCTATGCTAGGACTAAATTGCAGCCCCAGATTTTCTATGCTTGGGGTTGGCAAAATAGTTATGAGGTATCTCCATAGTTTCATCACAAATGCCGCAGGGGTACTGCTTAGTAGTACGGAGAACTGCGGTGCTGGTCATACGGGGTTGGACGTTGTCGGCGGTGTGCTGTCGTGCATTGGAGCTTTGATTGGCAGCCAGCGCTACTTGTCTCTTAAAATACTTGCTTTTGTTTAACACTTCTGGATTTGTTTCCTCTAACCCTGCTGTGAGTCTGTTTGTCCCATATCACAGGGAGCATAGAATTTATCAGGGTGGTTGCAGTGGTAAATCTCGATCGTGAATTTGTGATCCCCTCCCTGCCAGTCTTGCCTCCAATCTGGTCAGCAGAGTTTAGCCCTATCCTTCTGTAAAATATTTCTTAAAGTTCAGATAGGCAAGGGAGGCTCTAAAAGGTTGCGACAACAGCTAGATGTTTGACAGTTGGGATATGAGGATGTCTTAGATGAGTAAGAAGACTGTGCTGCTTGATTTACTGCCTCCCCTCGATCGGGGTCTGAAAGTCACTCCTGGGGCAGTGGAGGAGGTGTTATCGATCGTTTCTAGTTTGGAAGCGGAGAACCCCCACCCTGTACCTACTTCTGATCCCCAGTTGTTACAGGGCAATTGGCAGCTATTGTTTACCACCAGTCGATCGCTTTTAGTTTTTGGTCGTCTGCCTTTGAGTAGTTTGGCGGGGGTCTATCAGTATATCGATACCGATCGGGGGCAGGTTTACAATGTTGCTGAGATCAAAACTCTACCCCTGTTGGATGGTGTGGTGAGTGTGGTTGCCGATTTTACCATCCTGTCGGAGAAGAGAATTGGTGTGCAGTTTACCCGTTCCATTGTTGGTTTGCAGACGCTGCTAGGTTACAGGGATGTCCATCGGTTCATCAGCCAATTGCAGGCGGGGGCTAGGTTTGTGGCTTGGGATACGCCGATCACCCGTCGTGGCAACTCCTGGGTGGATGTCACCTACATTGACGAGGACCTACGCATCACCAGGGGTAATGAAGGCAACATCTTCATCCTACAGCGGGTCTAATCGTGGGGGCGACTCATTTTGTGCAGGTCTAAAATCTGTGCCAGTTGCTCTTCTGATAACAGTTGTTTTTCTAGGATCAATTGGCGAAAGGACTTGCCTGTCTGCAGGGATTCTTGGGCAAGGGAGGCACACTGTAAATAACCAAGATAGGGGTTCAAAGCCGTGACAAGGGAGAGAGTCCCCTCGGCATATGCCAAACAGCGTTGGGGATTAGCCTCGATCCCCGCTATGCACCGATCGGCTAGTACCTGTAGACAATTGCCCAAAATCTGAATCATGTGCAACAAATCGTAGGCAATCAAAGGCATCATCACGTTTAACTCCAGTTGTCCCGCCTGGGCGGCAAAAAGAATCGCTGTATCTAATCCCATGACCTGGAAACAGACCATGTTTGTCATCTCCGCAATAACGGGGTTGTACTTGCCTGGCATAATGGAGGAACCTGGCTGCACGGGGGGGAGCTGAATCTCTTTCAGACCTGTTTTTGGTCCTGAGTCCAGGAGACGGAGATCGCTGGCAATCTTACTGACATCTTGGGCGAGGTTGCGCAATGCTCCCGCTAAATTGACGAAAGGGGACATACTCTGCATCGCTGCCATCAAGTTAGCTGCCGATCGGAGGGGATAGCCCGTCAACTCTGCCAACACTGCTGCTACACGACGGGGATACTCAGGATGATTGTTCAACCCTGTGCCCGCGGCACTGCCCCCCAAGCCAATTTCTAGTAGGTCTGCGCTGGCTTGCTTGACTCGATCGTGATGTTTAGCCAGGATGACACTGTAGGCGCAAAATTCATCCCCCAAGCGTACAGGCACAGCATCTTGCAGGTGAGTACGACCAGCCTTGACGATCGTGGCGAATTCTTCCCCTTTTTGTTGCAATTTGTCAATACAAGCCCTAAGACCAGGATAGAGAAACCGATCGAGGCTCAAGAGTGCTCCTAGGCGAATGGCAGTGGGGATCACATCATTGGTAGATTGTCCGTAGTTGACATGGTCATTGGGACTGACCCGCTTATAGTTGCCCTTTGCCTCCCCCAACAATTCCAGCGCCCGATTGGCGATCACCTCGTTGACGTTCATGTGATGGGAAGTACCCGCCCCCGCTTGGTAAATATCTACCACAAACTGATCCCGCCATTGCCCCGCCAAAATTTCATCACAGACATGTTCGATCGTTTTCGCCAACTCTATTGGAATACAGCCCAGTTCTCCGTTCACCCGCGCCGCTGCTTTTTTTATGTAGACACAGGCATCGACAAACAGAGGTAAAGGTTTGATCCCACTGATAGGGAAGTTCTCCAACGCTCGGACTGTCTGAATGCCGTAATAGACAGAGTCAGGGAGAGAGCGCGATCCCATAGAATCGGTTTCTGTGCGGTAGTTGGGCACTTTGTTTCTCCTAAAACAGTATCAGGTATTGTAGCATTCCTTTCTCTTTCACCAAACAGCAAAACGATCGATGTCTTCTGAGAGAAGGAAAGGGAAATCTATCTGCAGATGTATGCGCCCCTGTGATCCCCTTGCTACGGTGAAGCAGAGTTGAGTTATACGTCTGTCTTCTTTCTTTTGTCTGCTAATTTGACTCAGTTGAGTTTTCTTATTCGTGCAGAAATTCTTTCACTGTCAGGAGGAAATGTTATGCAGATTGCTGGTAAAACTGCCCTCATTACTGGTGCTTCTAGGGGCATTGGAAGAGCGATCGCGGTGGAATTTGCCCGCCAAGGGGCGAAACAGATATTGCTTTGGGCACGCAATAGGGAAGCTCTTAACGCAGTGGCAGAGGAGATCAGAGCTATTGGCAGTCAAGCTACTCCCATTGTTTGTGATTTGTTGCATATTGAGCAGGTTAGTATAGCTGTTGCCCAAGCCTGGCGGGACTATGGACCGATTGACATTTTGGTCAACTGTGCGGGGATTGCCCATCAACAGTGGTTTTGTCATGCCCATCCGCGCAAATTACAAGAAGAAGTGGGGGTGAATTTCCTAGGTCTGTTGACTGTCACGCGTTTGTTAGCCCGCCGCATGATGAAACAAAGACAGGGTTTGATTGTCAATGTTTCTAGCTTGATGGGTAAACTGGCAGCACCGACAATGGCAACCTACTCTGCAACAAAATTTGCGATCGTGGGACTGACGCAAGCCCTACGGGCAGAACTGGAGCCTTATAATATTAAGGTCTTAGCCCTGTTGCCTTCTCTTACGGATACGGACATGGTCAAATCACAACGACATTTTCGTTGGGTGCAATCCCACAGGGCGGAGGAGGTAGCCCGTGCCCTCGTGCGCGGTATCGAGCGGGAGACCCCAGAAATTTTGGTAGGGTGGCAAGCCCAACTGGCAGACCTACTCCATCGTCTTCTCCCACAGATGGCAGAACAACTGGTGCGTTTTGCGGCTCCTAACTGCCCTGCCCCCCAGACGGAGGTACTAAACTAGATGTCATTGAGAGGGGACTTTCCCCTTTTTGGAGCATGGCACAGGAGGGAGGTGTTGACCCAGAACCTAAAAAGTTAGAAGTCACTACGGATGATGCTCTGGAACTGTCCCCTATGGCAAAAACCTCATGTTGTCCTTCCGGTGAGGCGCACGCAGCAACAAGAAAAAAGTCAGGTAGAAGAAAAAGATAAAACCAGTCTTCCACCTTTAGTAAGTTGGGGAAACAACTACCGCACGCTGCATAAAGAACCCCGATCGGTAGGTTCTGCTTTTTTTGAGCGTATTCTTGGTGATTTGGTGGTTCCAGGGCAGAAGCAGGTAAAGGGAGCGACAAACCAGGGGATGACGGCATAGCCAGAACAAACTCGGTTTATGTAATCAATCCGCAGGCAAAAAGATAAGGCCACGATCGCACCGTTAGCAAAGGGGATGTGGCAAAGCCACCAAAGGACTTTTCATCACCCAGTGCAGCAGCAAGATCATCTTCATCGACGGGGCTGAACTAGCAGACCTACGCTCTTAGACGCCTTGATAGCCATTGCTTTGCCCAGGACTAGAATCAACTGCACGATTCTGGCTCAGGCTAGTTGTTAAAAATCTTTTCTTTAATTGTTAAAAAATCCTTATTTAAGTTCCTGGCACCAGGGAAATAATCTACTGTGGGTATAGGCATTTATGCTGCTTTCCCGTAGACGAACGGTTGTCATGTTCTAGGCAGTGATTGCGGTTTGAGAGGGAAAAGCCAACAAGGAGGAGGAAGTATGCTGGTGACAAATGAACAAGAGTTGAACGAACTGATTGCCAAAGTCAAGATTGCCCAAGAGGAGTTTGCCCAGTTTTCCCAGGAACAAGTCGATCGGATTTTTCAGCAGGCAGCGTTAGCGGCAAATGAAGCACGTATTCCCCTGGCTAAAATGGCAGTGGCAGAAACGGGCATGGGGATTGTGGAAGACAAGGTGATCAAAAATCACTTTGCCGCTGAGATGGTCTATAACAAGTACAAAAACGAAAAAACCTGTGGTGTGATTGAAGAAGACCCCCACTTTGGTATCAAAAAGATTGCCGAACCCGTTGGGATCATCGCCGGCATTGTACCCACTACCAACCCCACTTCCACAGCTATTTTCAAGGCGCTGTTGGCGATCAAAACTCGCAATGCCATCATCTTTTCCCCCCACCCCAGGGCAAAGAAATGCACAATCGAGGCAGCACGCATCATCAAGGAGGCGGCAGTAGCAGCTGGTGCTCCTGACCCCATCATTGGCTGGATCGATGAACCGACGGTGCCCTTGTCCCAAACCCTCATGCAACACCCGGACATCAAGTTGATCTTGGCAACAGGGGGACCCGCTATGGTGAAGGCAGCTTATTCCTCCGGGCATCCTTCCCTGGGTGTGGGGGCGGGGAATACCCCAGCTTTGATTGATGTCAGTGCCGATATTCCCATGGCGGTCAGTTCCATTTTGTTGAGCAAGACGTTTGATAATGGCATGATCTGCGCTTCCGAACAGGCGGTGATCGTAGTGGATGCCATCTATGACCAGGTGAAGGCGGAGTTTCAACGGCGGGGTGCCTATATCCTCTCAGGGGAGGAGAGGGAAAAGCTGCGGCGGATTATTCTCACGGAGGGGCGCTTGAATCCAGCGATCGTGGGGCAGCCAGTGGAAAAGATTGCGGAGTTGGCGGGCTTTACTGTGCCAGAGGGAACGCGGTTGCTAATTGGGGAAGTGGAGGAGGTGGGAGAAACAGAACCCTTCTCCTATGAAAAGTTAGCCCCCATTCTGGCGCTCTATCGCGTGCCCAACTTCCAGAGGGGGGTAGAAGTGGCAGCCCAGGTGGTGAATTTTGGCGGCAAGGGACATACAGCAGTCCTCTACACCGACCCTGCCAACAAGGATGACCTCGCCTACTTTGAACACCATGTCACCGCCAGTCGCGTGCTATTGAATACGCCTTCTTCCCAGGGAGCGATCGGGGATTTGTACAACTTTAAGCTTGATCCCTCCCTCACTTTGGGCTGCGGCACTTGGGGTGGCAATTCGGTGTCGGAAAATGTCGGTCCCCATCACTTGTTGAACATCAAAACGGTGACGGAGCGGCGGGAAAATATGCTGTGGTTCCGCGTGCCCCCTAAGATTTACTTCAAGTATGGCTGTTTGCCGGTGGCGTTGCAGGAACTCAAGGGCAGAGAAAGGGCGTTCATTGTCACCGATAAACCCCTGTTTGAGATGGGGATGCTCAAGGAAGTGGAGCAGGTGTTGGAGGAGCTGGGCATTGAGTTTCAGATTTTCTTTGAAGTGGAACCGGACCCCAAACTCAGTGATGTAGAAAAGGGTCTCGATCGGTGTCGCAATTTTCAGCCCGATGTGATCATCGCCTTTGGTGGCGGCTCCCCGATGGATGCGGCGAAGGTGATCTGGTTGATGTACGAACATCCAGAGGTGGAGTTTGCTGGGGTTGCCCTGCGGTTTATGGACATTCGCAAGCGGGTCTATGCCCTGCCGTCTTTGGGACAGAAGGCAATTATGGTGGCAATTCCCACAACTTCGGGTACGGGTTCCGAGGTGACTCCCTTTGCTGTAGTGACCGATGACAGGACGGGCATCAAATATCCCCTGGCGGACTATGCTCTAACCCCCACGATGGCGATCGTGGACCCTGAACTGGTGATGCATATGCCCAAAAAACTGACTGCCTACGGGGGCATTGATGCTCTTACCCATGCCTTGGAAGCCTATGTGTCTGTTTTGGCAACGGAATTTACGGAGGGGTTAGCCCTGGAGGCAATTAAGTTATTGTTTGAGTATCTGCCCCGTGCCTACAAACATGGTGCCAAAGACCCCGTAGCGCGGGAAAAAGTCCACTATGCCGCCACGATCGCGGGGATGGCTTTTGCCAATGCCTTCTTGGGGATTTGTCACTCCTTAGCCCATAAGTTGGGATCGACGTTCCATCTGCCCCATGGGTTAGCCAACGCCCTGATGATCTCCCATGTCATTCGCTACAACGCCACCGATGCTCCCTTCAAACAAGCCATCTTTCCCCAGTACACCTATCCCCACGCCAAACAGCGCTATGCCGAAATTGCTGACTTTCTAGGGTTGGGGGGCAGGACGGAGGACGAAAAAGTGGAACGGTTGGTGGACGCCATCGACAATCTCAAACGGGAATTGGACATTCCCCTGTCTATTAAGGAAGCCCTGCCGGACAAGGAACGGGAGTTTTACGAACAGGTGGAAAAGATGGCAGAACAAGCCTTCGATGACCAGTGCACAGGGGCTAATCCCCGCTATCCTCTCATCCGTGACCTCAAGGAGTTATACATCCTCTCCTTCCAGGGCTGCCGTTTAGACAGTGCCCTCTATCACCAACCCCTGACCACCGTTAGCTAGAGGTATTGACTATGGTACTAACTCCAGCTGACCTTGCCTCCCCCAACGCCCCTACCCAAGAAGCGGTCTATGACATTTGGCGCACGGGACAGCGTTATCCCCTCGATGCCATCTTTCGTCCCCAGAATGTGGCGGTGATTGGGGCAACGGAACGCCCCGGCAGTGTGGGACGCACGCTCCTGTGGAATCTAATCAGCACACCCTTTGGGGGAACAGTCTTTCCCATCAATCCCAAGCGCCCCAGTGTGTTGGGCATTAAGGCTTACCCTAGTATCAGGGAAGTACCGGACCGGGTTGATCTGGCGGTGATTGCTACCCCTGCTCCCACTGTTCCTGGGGTGATTGCGGAATGTGCCCAGGCGGGGGTAAAGGGGGCAGTGGTGGTCTCGGCGGGGTTTCGGGAGATTGGACCTGCAGGGGTAGAGCTGGAACGGCAAATTCTCGCCAATGCGGGACAGATGCGCATCATTGGTCCCAACTGTTTAGGGGTGATGAATCCCGTTATCGGTTTGAATGCTACTTTTGCTAGCACGATCGCTCGTCCTGGTTCGGTGGGGTTTATCTCCCAGAGTGGAGCACTGTGTACTTCCATCCTGGACTTGAGTTTCCAGGAAAACATTGGCTTTAGTGCTTTTATATCCATCGGGGCGATGGTGGATGTGAGCTGGGGGGATTTGATCTACTACCTCGGCGATGACCCCCATACCAAGAGCATTGTGCTGTACATGGAATCGATCGGGGATGCCCGTTCTTTTCTGTCGGCGGCGCGGGAGGTGGCGCTCACTAAGCCCATTATTGTTTTGAAGGCAGGGCGGACAGAGGCAGCTGCCCAGGCGGCTACTTCCCACACGGGGGCGCTGGCGGGGAGTGATGAAGTTTTAAGTGCTGCCTTTCGTCGTTGCGGGGTGCTACGGGTGGACAACATCTCTGACCTCTTTGACATGGCGGAAGTCCTCTCCAAGCAACCGAAACTGCCCAAGGGAAATCGCCTAGCTATCCTCACCAATGCGGGGGGACCAGGGGTGATTGCCACCGATGCCTTTATTCAAGGGGGGGGCAAACTGGCGGAGCTGGCAGCGGAAACCAAGGCGAAACTGGACCAAATTCTCCCCACCCACTGGAGTCACGGTAACCCCGTAGATATTTTGGGAGATGCCGATGCCGATCGCTATGCCCAAGCCCTGGAGATTGTTGCTGCTGACCCCAATAGTGATGCCATCTTGGTCATTCTCACACCCCAAGCTATGTCCCAACCGACGGAGACGGCAAACCGTCTGATTGAGTGTGCTCAACGCTGTCCCAAACCGATTCTTGCCAGTTGGATGGGGGGAGAAGGGGTAGCCCCTGCTATGCACGCCCTCAACGATGCTGCTATTCCTACTTTCAACTATCCCGACACGGCGGCACACATTTTTAACTATATGTGTCGTTACAGTAGTAACCTGCGTGCCCTCTACCAAACTCCCCAGCTGCCCCCTGACTCCGATGAGTTCACCCCCGATCGCCATCTTGTGCAACAAATCTGCGTCCAGGCGTTACAAAACGATCGCTACATTTTGACGGAGTACGAGGCAAAGCAAGTCCTGAGTGCCTACGGTATTCCCACCGTCCCCACAGAAATTGCCCACACAGTAGAAGAAGCAGTAGCAATTGCCGATCGCATGGGCTATCCCGTTGTGTTGAAGTTGCTGTCGGAGGTGATCACCCACAAGAGCGATGTGGGGGGAGTACAGCTCAATCTGGCAAACGCCGATGCAGTGCGGGCAGCGTTTCAGTTGATTCGGACGAATGTGCGGGCTTGGGAAGAGCAATACCCCGATGTGTTCTTGGGGGTAACGGTACAACCTATGTTCCGCGCCCAGGGCTATGAGTTGATCCTGGGGAGCAGCGTGGATGTGCAGTTTGGTCCTGTCATCTTGTTTGGCACGGGGGGACAACTGGTGGAAGTCTATCAAGACCGCGCCCTGGGATTGCCACCCCTCAACAGTACCCTGGCAAAACGGATGATGGAGCGCACCCGCATTTATCACGCCCTGCAGGGGGTACGGGGGAATCGTCCTGTGGACATAGAAGCACTGGCGCAAATTCTGGTGCAGTTTAGTCAACTGGTAGTGGAACAGCCGCAAATCCAGGAAATTGACATCAACCCCTTGTTGGCTTCTGCTGACCATCTAATTGCTTTGGATGCGCGGGTAGTCTTGCAGCCGGGTGCCCCCCCCAAACTCGCCATCCGTCCCTATCCCAGCCACTACATGAGCTGTTTTACCCTCAAAAATGGCTTGCACGTCACCATTCGCCCTATCCGCCCGGAAGACGAACCCCTGATGGTGGAATTCCACCAACTGCTGTCGGAGGAGAGTGTCTATATGCGCTATGCCCACATGGTCAACCTGCAGTATCGCATCTCCCACGATCGCCTCACCCGCATCTGCTTTATTGACTATGACCGCGAGATGGTGCTGGTAGCTGATTACAGAGACCCTGCCACCGGCAAGCATCAGATCATTGGGGTTGGTCGTTTGACCCGCTTCCACAATTCCCCCAACGCGGAGTTTGCCATGATCGTCGCCGATCGGTATCAACGCCAGGGCTTGGGTACAGAAATCCTCCGCCGGTTGATTGAAATTGCCACGATCGAGCAGGTCGGTCAAATTGAGGCTTATATGCTCCCTGGCAATACGGCAATGCGCAAAATCTGTGATAGCCTGGGCTTCCAGTGGGAGAAGGGGGAGGATGGTTTGGTGAAAGGGGTCTTGACTCTACGGCGGTAGAGATCGCCGCCTTAGTTAGTGATGTTCACGATCGTGTCTGTGGAGATGAGGTTAAACAATTCCTTGATATGTTCGTTGTACATCCGCAGGCAGCCGTGGGAGATGGCTTGCCCCACAGTGTGGCGGTTGGGGGTGCCATGAAAGCCTGACCAATCCTTGCCATTTGTCCAGAAGCCAATCCAGTAGTCCCCTAGGGGGTTATCGGGTTCCCCCCCTTTGATCACATCCCCTGTGAAGGGATTTTTCCAGGCAGGTCTGGCAATCATCTGTTGCACTTTGAAGGTGCCCTGGGGTGTCTCCCAGCCCGCTCTGCCCACAGCGACGGGGTAAGTTTTGAATTTGGTAGCGCCCTGGAATGCTGTAACTTGGCGGCGGGAGAGACTTACTTCTAACCTGGTGACCTTAGGTAGGGAAGGACGGGCTATAGGAGGCACTTGTTTTTGAGCTGCTAGCACCTCGTAAAGCAAAACTGCTAGTTCCCCAGCGGTAATCGGACGATCGGGGTTAAGGGAGTGGGGGTGGTCAGGGGTAGTCAACCAGACCTGCTGTTGGGCAAGGGCAGCGAGGGGGTCAATGGCAAAAGGCGGCAGGCGCTCTCCATCGCTAAACAAGGATGCCAGGAATTGCCGTCGATCGCGGCGGGGATCCCCCAGGGGTATCTGCAAACCATTGGCAAGGGAGACCATTACCTCCAGACGGGTGAGGGGACGATCGGGAAAAATTTGGTCACCATATCCTGTCAAAAAGCCTGCCTCATAGGCATTAAGGACAGGACGGTAAGCGCGGTGGGAGAGAGGTAAATCGGCAAATTGTTTACTAGGGCGCACCCTAGGGAGCAGGAGGAAAGTTCTTTCCAAGAGGAGGGCATATTCGGCACGAGTGACCCTCTGCTGCGGCTGGGAGATGTGGACTTTCCGATACTGACTTAAACCCCTTGCATAGGGCTGCGTCCAACTAACGGTATAGCCAGGCAAAGCCAAAAACAACAATGCCAAAATACCAGCAACTTTTCTCATTGCTCTTGTCTAAACCACCTGCCCCAGTTTAGCACCAGCGCCCCTTGATAGCGGCAGCCAAGCCATCATAATCAATGTCATTGTCCGTCTGGACAGGAAGGACCCGATCGATTTCCTCGGGCAAGAAAGTTTCAAACTCCCGCTGCTGTTGTGCTAGTAAATCCACAGTGGCATCGGCAATATCCGTTTTTTCCAGTGCCCGCTGTTCCAGTCTTTGTACAATCACATCCTCATCCGCCACACAGTGGACAATTTGCACAGGTACCGCCACATTAGCCCGCACCCGTTGCCGCCACTCCACCCGATCGTACTTAGCATCCAAAATTACAGCCAACCCTACCCCCGTCAGCAACTGGGCTAATTCCAGGAGACGATCGTAGGTCTTTTGCGTCATCTCTTTGCTATAGAGGCTACTGTCCCCCCGCTGGCGTAAGTCAATGCCCCCCAGATGTTTGCGCACCGCATCCGATCGGATATGAATTGCCCCCAATCTGCTGGCTAACTCCCGTGCCACCGTTGTTTTGCCTGTGCCTGACACCCCACACATGAGAACTACGAGGGGAGACTGGGCAATTTGTGTGTAATCATAGGCAAGTTTGTAATAGGCAGCTGCTTCCTCTTGTGCCTTTAATTTCTCCGCCTCAGAAACGTTGGGGTCATCCAACAAAAAAGAGGTGACCTTAGCGCGGATATAAGCCCGTAGACTGCAAAAGAGGGGAAACAAAGGCAGCCCCCCATAGTCATTCGTCTCCTCTAAATAGACGTTCAAAAAGCGATTGGCAAAATCCGATCGTCCGCGAAATTCCAAGTCCATGTACAAAAACGCCGCATCATAGAGCACATCTGTGTTGCGGAAGGACTCATTAAACTCAATGCAGTCAAAAATCTGAATCCGATCCTGCCACAGGCAAATATTTTTGAGGTGAAGATCACCATGACATTCCCTAATTTTCCCCGCCGTGATTCTCTGCTGGAATAACTCCTGCTGGGACTGAAAAAACTGATCAGTAAAACTGCGGGTGGCATCAAATTGCGCCTGGGTTTGTGCCCTGCCAATATAAGCTCTCGTATGCTCATAGTTATCCTTAGCCACCTGAGCCAGAGCTTCAGCAGTGCCAAATTGACTGATATAAGCATTGGTTGCCGCCTGACGATGAAACTGCGCTAATTGCTGAGCGATCGTAGTGACATGACTAAAAGTTAATTTTCCCTGGGCAAATAAGTTAATGAGTAAATTCTCCTGGGGAAATTGCCGCATTTTCACCGCATATTCCACAGGGGTTGTTCCCTGCCAAGCATAGCTGTTCCCCTCTTGGTAAATGGGCAGTACTGCTAAGTATAAATCAGGAGCGAGGCGGGCATTCAGCCGTAACTCTTCCTGACAGAAAAAGTGGCGCTTTTCCAGGGTAGAAAAATCTAAAAATCCAAAGTTGACAGGCTTCTTAATTTTGTAGGCATATTCCCCTGTGAGTAAAACATAGGAAATATGAGTTTGTACTAACTCTATCCCCGCCACAGGATGGTCATAAAAATCAGGCTGTAACATCGCCTGAATCAGAGAAGGTAAACTCATGCTCCGAAAACGATCGATATGCCTACATTTATATCTGGTTTTTTGCCCTCTGTATAAACAAAGTCCAGCCCGCCAATCTGCCCAAATATCCGCACCGTCGGACGCAAATCCTGGATAGAAATCTCTAGGGAAGTGCCCAAACTAATAGCATCGCTGATCAACCCTAGGGGATTGATTGCCCCCGCCAAAACCAACGTAGGAGCATCCACACCCAAGAGCACCTTTGCCTGCAGACTAAAGAATTCCAAGGGAGAGATACGCCCGAATAGAAAAGAATTGCGCCACTGCAAATTACTAAAATGCAAACCGCCCCCGACGCTGCCCGCCCCCGGCAAACCCGTAGCCGCCGTCAAGGTAGCACTGCTGTCTCCCTGGGTTGTAACCTGTACCCTGGCACTGGCACTAGCTATAGGTAGAGGACGTACCTGGGCACTCAATTCCGCTGCCAAGGGGGAGGCAGAACCACCCCTAACCGTCGCACCGATCGTGAACATATATCTACCTCTAGGAAGGCTTTGTGCTACATTATTGCAGTATACCAAATTACCCCTAGGTAAAAGTTACAGCAGTTAGCTTCTATGACAGCCCCGATCGAGTCCGTTTTGCAGGAGCAACGCCTGTTTGCCCCCCCTCCCCACTTTGCCCAGACAGCCCACATCAAGAGCATGGCAGAGTACCAAGAACTGTACGCTCGTGCCCAGGCTGACCCTGCTAAATTTTGGGAGGAACTAGCCAGCCAGGAACTGCATTGGTTCGATCGGTGGCACACCACTTTAGACTGGCAGCCGCCCCAGGTGCAATGGTTTGCGGGGGGCAAAATTAACATTTCCTATAACTGTCTCGATCGTCATCTCTCTACCTGGCGGCGCAACAAGGCAGCCCTGATCTGGGAGGGGGAACCAGGGGACAGCCGCACCTACACCTATGCCCAACTGCACCGCGAAGTCTGTCTCTTTGCCAATGTCCTCAAGCAACTGGGGGTGAAAAAGGGAGATGTGGTGGGGATTTATATGCCCATGCTCCCAGAAGCAGTGATTGCCATGCTTGCCTGTGCCCGCATCGGTGCTCCCCATAGTGTGGTGTTTGGCGGTTTTAGCGGTGAAGCCCTGCGGGAGAGATTAAATGACGGGCGGGCAAAGGTGGTAGTAACAGCGGACGGGGGCTGGCGCAAGGACGCCATCGTGCCCTTGAAAGAACAAGTGGATGCCGCTTTACCCCAAGTGCCCACGGTAGAAAATGTCCTGGTGGTGCAACGGACGGGGCAACGCATTCCCATGGAGCCAGGGCGGGATCACTGGTGGCATGACCTCAAACAGTCCGTCAGTGCTGACTGTCCCCCTGAGCCGATGGATGCAGAAGATATTTTGTTTATCCTCTACACCAGCGGTAGTACAGGTAAACCAAAGGGAGTTGTGCACACGACAGGGGGGTACAACCTCTACACCCACATTACTACCAAGTGGGTTTTTGACCTACAGGATACGGATGTCTATTGGTGTACCGCTGATGTGGGCTGGATTACGGGGCATAGCTACATTGTCTACGGTCCCCTGTCCAACGGCGCTACCACTTTGATTTATGAAGGGGCACCCCGTCCCTCCAATCCCGGCTGTATGTGGCAGATCATCGAAAAATACGGGGTCAACATCTTCTACACAGCTCCCACAGCCATTCGCTCCTTTATCAAACAGGGGGAACACCTGCCTAAATCCTATGACCTCTCTTCCCTGCGACTGTTGGGCACAGTAGGGGAACCCATCAACCCCGAAGCCTGGATGTGGTACTACCGCATTATTGGGCAGGAACGCTGCCCGATCGTGGACACCTGGTGGCAGACGGAAACGGGGGGAATTATGATCAGTGCCCTGCCTGGTGCCATTCCCACGAAACCTGGTTCTGCTACTCTTCCTTTCCCTGGCATCATTGCCGATGTGGTGGATTTAGAGGGCAATCCCGTCGGGGAGAATGAGGGAGGCTACCTGGTAATTAAGCACCCTTGGCCCTCCATGATGCGCACGGTCTACAATGACCCCGATCGGTTTCGGCGCAGCTATTGGGAGCATATTCCCCCCAAGGAGGGGCAGTATTTTTACTTTGCTGGTGATGGGGCACGCAGGGACAAGGATGGCTATTTCTGGGTGATGGGCAGGGTTGACGATGTGATCAATGTGGCGGGGCATCGTCTGGGGACAATGGAAATTGAGTCGGCGTTGGTCTCCCATCCGGCGGTGGCAGAGGCAGCAGTAGTCGGTCGTCCTGATGAAATCAAGGGAGAGGAAATCTGTGCCTTTGTCATCCTAGAGGGGTTCCAAACGGGGTCAGAGGAACTGGCACAGGAGTTAAAGCAACACGTTGCTAAGGAAATTGGTGCTATTGCCCGCCCTGCCGAAATTCGCTTTACCGATGCCCTGCCCAAGACCCGATCGGGGAAAATCATGCGCCGTTTATTGCGCAGCCTAGCGGCTAAACAGGAGATCACCAGTGATACTTCCACCCTGGAAGACCGATCGGTTTTGGACCGTCTGCGGGAGGGTATCTAAACTGACCCCCCTCCCAGGGCAGTAGTAGCAGGGTTAAATGTCAATATCCCACAGTTCGGGGACGAGAATGTTGGGGCTAGGGGCAATGGAACCATCGCTGTGGACTTTCCAGCTGGCGGGGAGAGAGACAGTTTTACCGTTTCTGGTGCGGTAGAGATTAGCCGCAGGTTGCTGGCTGGCGGGGGGAGCAGAGGTAGGTCTATTGGTGTGTGCAGGAGCAGCAGGAGGGGCTGGTTGGGTTTTTGGGGGGTTGGCACCGCAGATTTTACTGAGGTCTTGGGTACGACCATCCTTAGTTTGGATAAAGCACTCAGGGGGGGTTTGGCTATAACTACCTAAGGCTACTGCTAAAAATATGGACAGCACAAACAAAACACAAGCCCAAACGTACTTCATATATTTCAGCGAAAAAGACAACATTGTTTGATCGTAGTACAGACTGCACAGCTAACAAAATAGGGTTAACCAAAAATTAACCACCCCTTAACCTCTCGTTAGAGATTAAACTAAGGGCTGGTTGAAATAATAGGAGTCTGTACCGTTGCGGGATCGTTGTCTATGTTTCTGCGATTTATATCACTAATTTTGTGTTTATTGCTAGTGGGTATGCCCGTGCTTTTGGGGCAGACGGTCCAAGCTTCCACTGCTCTGCCCTGTTCGCCAACGGGGGGCACCTGGACCAAGGGGGAACTCAATATCTATGTCTTTGACGTAGAACAAGGGGACAGTATGTTGGTAGTAGGTCCCAATGCCAAGACTATTTTAATTGACCTGGGGGAGACAAGATTCAACACTACGGGTTCTGCTACTAATGCTTCTTCTGTTGCGAACAAAATCAAGCAAATTTGTGGCACGGGGCAAAACCCTGTATTACTGGATTATTTCATTGCTACTCACCTCCACCTTGACCACATTGGCTATGCTGCCAATCCAGGGGACACCACTGCTTACGGCAATGGCATTTACCAATTGTTGAATGGTTTAGGTTTCAGAGTTGGTCAATTCATCACCAGGGATGCGGGGAGCTGGGTGGATAGAAATGGCAATGGCAGATGCGAACCAGGCAAGTCCAATGAACCGACTAATGAGATTAACTGGACCAATGTCGGTACTATTTCCACTACTGCCACCCGCTTTCTTTGTTGGGTTTATGGTCCTGACAGCCAACCCGATCGGGCTAGTATTCGGGGCAAGGTTTTGACAGTGCGCAACAATAGTCCTTTTCCTGTCATCGACCTGGGTTCGGGGGCAAAGGCAGAAATTATCAATGCTAACGGCAAGGGTTCATTCATGGCGGATGGGGTGACTCCCATTAGCGGTAATTATGCCAACCTCTCTGCACCGCCCTCCGACAGTGATTATGCTGGCAGCAGCTCCTCTGGGCGCTTACCGCCTTCGGAAAATGACTACAGTATTGCGGTTAAACTGTCCTACGGCAAATACGTGATGGCAACTTCGGGGGATACGGACGGGGAATACAGCACCAGCCGCTTTGGCTACACCTACAATGACATCGAAGCTAGACTGGGTCCCCTCTTTGGCAATGTGGATACCTACCGCGTCAATCACCACGGCAGCCAACATTCTTCCAATGCCCAATTTTTAGCTAGATTGCGCCCTGAGACTGCCATCATTTCCTGTGGTGCTAACACCTATGGTCACCCCACCAACCCTGTTCTCGATCGTCTCAGAAGAGTACCTAACGATCGGGGGACGGGGGCAGATATATTTTTAACTAACAATCCCTGTTCTCCTACCCAATCCGATGGTTCTGCTACTAACTATGCTGGTGTTTTCGGCAGCAATGGGGATGTGGTGGTAGTTACGACCAACAAGGGGGCTGGCTATCGTATTTCCTATCCTGGCGGTAGTAGAACCTACACTGCCTACGGGAATGCCGGCGGTTCCTCTGGGGGGACAGGGGCTGACCCTGCTAAGGTGGTAATCAACGAATACATGATGGCTCCTAACTCTGGCAATGAATGGGTAGAGTTGTACAATCCCACCAGCAGTGCTATACCGATCGGTGGTTTGTATGTGGATGATATACCTGGGGGAAGTGCACCCAAACAAATTCCCAGCGGGACTACCATTCCTGCCAAGGGGCACTACGTGTTAGAAGTGGGTACTGCCATGCTCAACAACACAGGCTATGAAGAGGTGAGATTCCTGAAGCTGGAAAACGGTAGGGAAACAGTCTATGACAAGACCAGCTACAACCTTTCTAGCACCAGAAATAACCAAGTCTTCTTCCGCACGGGAGACGGGGGTAACTGGTGTAACCAAATTTCTACGCGCATAACCAGGGGTACGGCTAATCCCACTACCTGTCCGTAGTAAGTTAAGAGGGGGGCTTCCCTCCCCCCAAGGCGGCACCCAGATTCGAACTGGGGAATGAAGGTTTTGCAAACCTCTGCCTTACCACTTGGCTATGCCGCCACAGACCTTTATCATAGCATACCTAGGGGCGGTTTTTGACCAGAAAGGAGGGTAAATCTACGCGGGGGGGGAGAGCCGCTTTCTGCCATTCTCGCTGTTCTTCCAATAACCGATCGATGGCTTGACTGAGACGCAGGGCGTAGTTGTGGAAGTGGAGGGCTTGTTCCTGCAGGTATTGCAGAGCTGTTTCGTATTCGTGTTTTTGTTTGGCTTGGGCGATGATCTGTTCCTGCAGTTCTGCTACTCTCTGTTCCAGTTCTTGAATGCGTTGTTGGCTAAGTTGGTAGTCTTCTTCCATGACCTGTAGAGCTTCTTGCCAGACGGTTTGCAGTAGGGTTTGTTTTTGTTGTTGGTATTGCTGTACCTGTAACTCCAATTGTTGTTTTTCTTTTTGCAGGGTTTGGATTTGTCTCTGATATTCTGCCTGTAGGGTCAGCAATTCCTGTATTTTGCGCAATAGCAAGTCTTCATTTTGGAGCTTGTCCAGTTGTTGGCATTTCTCTTTGTACTTTTTTTTGAGATTTTCCAGCTCCTGCTTCAGTTTTTCTATTTCTGCATCCCTGGCGGTCTTCCTTGCTCTACTACCGTTTGCCACTACCCACTACCTCTTGCTGAAATAATTCTTGGATGCGCTTGGCGGCTACTTCCTTGGGTTTGTGCTCCATCACGGTCAAGCCCCGATCGAAGGCAGTGCGAATGTCATTACTTTCGGGAATGGTGATGGGGGAAAGGAGTGCCCCAAAGGTTTCCTGCGCCTGTAGGTATAGTTTTCCCAGGTGGGAGCCTGCCCAAATGGTTTTATAGCGATCGTCAAGCATATTGATAATCACCTTGACTTCCTTAGGTCCAATGAGGGGGGCAACTTCTTCGATAAACTGAATCATGGTCTCTGTGCATTGGAAGTCCGTGCGGTTGACCCTGGTGGGGACGAGGATTTTGTGGGCACAGACGAGGGCATTGGAGGTGATTTGGTTTAGTTCCCCAGGGCTGTCAATGAAGATGTAGTCGTAGCGATCGCTGATTTGCTGAATGTGCCGATCGAGGACTTTTTCCCCCCCGATGGGAATGGCAGATAGTTCTATTACTGCTTGCGCCATAGATACACTGGCGGGGATGATGTCCAGATTTTTGTGACTGCGGTGACAGACCGCGGTGATGGGACGATCGGGTTTTTTCTTCAGGAGGGCTAGGACTGTCTCGGATTCCTCTAGGGCTTCCCCACCCTCCAAAAATAGGGTAGTGCAGGTGATCTGACAGGTGAGGTCAATGACCAGGACGCGATATCCCGCTAGGGCAGCACAGTGGGCGACATTGGAGCATAGAGTTGACTTGCCCGTTCCCCCTTTGTTGTTTGTAAATGTAAACACCCTGGCGGACATAACTGCATGGGAAATTTTGTAGGACAGCCTAGCAGAAATGGTGCCATTTGTCTCTCCCCCTGACCAACTTTATGACTTTTTCTCTACTTTGTGTTGCAATGCCAGTTGATAGTAGGACTGAGCGTGCTTGATCAATTCCGATCGTTCTATTTCTGTTACCTCCCTGATCACCCGCGCTGGTACACCCGCTACCACTACCCCCTCCCCCACATCCTTGGTCACCACTGCTCCCGCCCCCACAATACTACCACTGCCGATGGTCACCCCCTCTAGGATCACCGCTCCCATGCCAATCAAGCTGCCTGTACCAATGCCAATGCCATGCACAATTGCCCGGTGTCCGATCGTGACGTGGTCACCAATTAGCAAATCCTTGCCGGGGTCGCCGTGTAAAATGGCGCCGTCTTGGATGTTGGTGTAAGCCCCAATGCTGATCTGATTGAGGTCGGCACGGATGACCGCTTGATACCAGATGTTCACCCCCACTGCAACGGTTACATCACCCAGGACAGTGGCATTGGGAGCAACAAAGGCACAGAGGGAGAGATCGGGAATACGCATAAACTTAATTATAGGCAATTCTGGCGCCGTTCTTTACCCTAGGGCGAATTTAGGAGATTGGAGTATAAAGGGTTGACCGGCTCGATCGCTCTACTTGTCTCTTAGTTCACAATTATCTGCCTTGTCTTAATCTTGCCTTAAAGATCGATCGGTATATTTATAGTGATTTGCAAGTGAGGAGTCGGCAATGGCAGTTATTACCCAATGGACATTTGAAGGAGATGTAATTACTCCCTCTACAGGTACAGGTACAGCATCCCTAGTAGGAGGAGCAACAGCGACCTTTGCCACTGGTAATGGCGGGGGCAGGGGTTGGAATACGTCTACATATCCAACGCAAGGGACAGGGAATAAAACAAGAGGGGTACAGTTTGCCGTTCCCACTACAGGCTTTCAGGATATTCAAGTGTCCTTTGACATTAGACACAGCAACACCGCTGCCAATACGGTAGTCTTTCAGTATTCCACTGACGGTACCAGTTTCACAGACTCCTTGACCTTCAGAGCAACTGCAGGGGATACTTTCTTTACTCGCACAGTTGATCTGTCTGCCATTCCTGGCTTAAACAACAATCCCAACACTACTTTTAGAATTCTCTCTGCCTTTGACCCCCCCAATACAGGCACTGCCTATGTGGCCGCTAACACCACGTCTACTTACTCGCCTAGCGGCACAATCCGTTATGACAACGTTACTGTCACAGGTAATATTTCCACCCCAACCCCTACTCCCACTCCAACCCCTACTGGTGCTCCGCCCACGATTGCCGTAAACACAGCAGCAACAACCGATCGTTTAGATGGTGGCATTCTCAACTTCTTGCCCACAACTACCCTGGGGGCAGTAAGCGGTGTAATTAACGACCCTACAGACCCTGCGCGGTTCCAAGGAATAGACTTCACCATTGCCGATCCTGACACTCCTGTAGCCAGTCTGACAGTAACAGCAACTAGCAGTAACACCAGTGTTGTCCCCAATGCTAACTTGAATTTGACAGGTACGGGGGCTACTAGAAATCTGAAAATTACCCCAGCAGGAGTAGGGTTCAGCGACATTACCGTAACCGTCAGCGACGGCAGTAACACTGCTACCTATGTGATCAAGTATGCCGCCTCCGCTGCCTCCGTCAATCCCTCTACAACTCGCTTTTTAACTGGAGCTTCTGATGCCAGTACCGCGATTGCCCTGGACAATAATTTTGTCTTAGTGGCTGATGATGAGGATCAAAAGATAAGACTCTACGATCGGACTCAATCAGGCTTGCCCATCAATCAATTTGACTTTACCACAGCCTTAAATTTGACTGATATTCCTAGTAGCGGTATCCCCAGAGAGGTAGACATTGAAGCTTCTACTAGACTCGGCAATACCATCTATTGGTTAGGCTCCCATAGTAATAGCAGTGGTGGCGCTAATAGACCCAATCGGAGCAGGTTATTCACCACCACTATTTCTGGTACAGGCGCTAGTACCACTCTCACCTTTGGTGGTTTTTATCAACATTTGAAGACCGACTTAATCAACTGGGATAACAGCAATGGTCATGGACTAGGGGCAGGCTTTTTGGGGTTGGGGGCAAGTGCCGCAACTGGAGTGCAACCTGAGTCAGCCAGTCGAGATGGATTTAATATTGAAGGATTGACCTTTGCTCCCGATAATACTACTGCCTATATTGCTTTCCGTGCTCCCCAGCTGCCTACCACTAACAGAACACAAGCGTTAATCGTTCCTGTTACAAACTTCACGACTTTACCCAATGCTACAGGTGGCACGCCTGGCTCTGCTGTTTTCGGTTCTCCTATTTTCTTGGATTTAGGAGGAAGGGGTATTAGAAGCATCGATCGGAATGCTAACAACGAATATGTGATTATTGCAGGACCTGCAGGAGCAGCCACAGGCACAGCCCCCAACGATTTTAGGCTTTACGTCTGGGATGGTAATCCTGCCAGTCAACCTCAACTAACTACGGCTAATTTGACAGCCCTGAATCCCAGTGGTGGTAGCTTTGAAAGCATTGTTAACATTCCCTCCCCTCTAACTCCCGCCAGCCAGATTGAATTGTTGGTAGATAATGGGGACACGACTTGGTACGGCACAACCACAATATCCAAAGATTTACCAGAGAGAAATCATCAGAAATTCCGCCGTGAGCTTGTAGCCCTCAATGAAGTTCTTCCTATCCATGTCATTCAGGGTGCAGGTTTAACCAGTCCTTTTGTAGGTCAAACAGTCACGATCGAAGGCATTGTGGTAGGCGACTATCAAGGCACTGGGCAGATTGGCGGCTTCTTTGTGCAAGAAGAAGACAGCGATGCCGACACCAATCCCCTCACTTCGGAAGGTATCCAGGTATTTTCCTCTATCCCTGTGAACGTGGGTGATAAAGTGCGGGTAACTGGTACCGTAGTAGAATTTGGCACAGCTCCCAATACAATTACTCAACTTGGTTCCGTCAGCAACGTTACCGTTGTTAGCACCGGCAATCCCCTGCCTACCCCTGCCACTGTTACCCTGCCAGTGACTAACATCAACGACTTAGAACGCTTTGAGGGTATGCGGGTGACATTCCCCCAAACTTTGACGGTCTCGGAAAACTTTAACCTGGCTCGCTTTGGAGAATTGCAGTTATCAGCAGATGGCAGGCGCTTCCAACCGACTGAGTTCATTGACCCTAACGATAATCCTAGGACTGGTACTAACTTCACTGGCAACAGTAACGTAGCAGCTGTAACCGCCCAACAGAGCTTAAACGATCGGCGGGCAATCATCCTAGATGACGGTTTCAGTGGCCAGAATTTGGCGACTGTGCCCTATCTCAACAGTCAGAATACTCGTCGTGTGGGGGACACAGTTACAGGTCTGACAGGCATACTGGATCAACGCTTTGGTACTTACCGTGTGCAGCCTACGGGTACAGTTACTTTTACAGATACTAATCCCCGTCCGACCACTCCTCCCAATGTAGGTAATGCTAATGTGAAGGTGGGTAGCTTTAATTTGCTCAATTACTTCACCACTCTCAACGACGGTACGAACAAAACTGGACCAAACAACAACCTTGATCCTCGTGGCGCTAACAACATCACTGAATTTAATCGCCAGAGAGAAAAGACTGCTACTACGATCGCTCAACTTAACGCTGACATTTTGGGACTGATTGAGTTAGAAAATAATGGCACTACAGCGATCGCTGATCTAGTGAATGCTGTCAATAGTAAGCTTGGTGCTAACGTTTACACGTTCATCCCTGACCCCATTGGCTACACTTCTGTGGCTGGTGGGGATGATGCCATCAAGGTCGGGTTTATCTATAAACCAAGCGTTGTGACACCGATCGGTCCTGCCCTGACCACCAATGATCCTTCCTTTGCTGGATTTGGTCGGGCGCCGATCGCCCAGACATTCCAGGTTAACAGTAATGGCGCTATCTTTACAGCTGTAGTTAACCACTTCAAATCCAAGGGTGGAACGGGCACAGGGGATAACGAGGACAAGTTAGACGGTCAAGGGGCTTTCAACTTCCAGCGGCGCTTACAAGCCCAAGCAGTGGTCAATTTCATTAACAATGTTGTGATCCCTACTAGCGGTGACCCTGATGTACTGGTGATTGGCGACCTCAATGCCTATGGCGAAGAAGACCCGATCGATCTATTCCGCGCTAACGGCTTTGTGGATTTGATTGACCTATTTGACGGAGATAACATCTCCTACTCTTTTGTCTTTCAAGGTCAGTCAGGGCGTCTAGACCATGCCTTGGCAACTCCTTCCCTGAAAGATCAGGTTACAGGGGCAAAAGAGTGGGCAATCAATGCCGATGAGCCGCGCTTCCTAGATTACAACTTGGAGTTTAAGAATGGCGCAGGTGGCAACACCCCTGACTTCTTTAATCCCAACAATCCCTTCCGCACTTCCGACCACGATCCGGTTTTAGTGGGATTGAATTTAACAAGTCCATTTGTGCGTTTAGTTCCCCGTCCTCCTATCTCAAGTTCTACCGTGTTGCCTGGTCCTATCTTTATACCTGGTTTGGGTGAGATTATTGCTTTAGTGCATCCTAACGCAACGATCGTTTTCTAACCTGAGTTGACATACCGATCTGCAATTAGGTAGTGTACTGGGCGAATTTGCCCAGCTTTGCCACTGTCAACCAGTAATGTTTACTTAGTTTCGTCAGGCAGAGGATTAGCCTCTGCTTTTATTTAATTGCTCTTATGCAGCCTGCCGCGTTCCGGAAAGGTAAACAGCAGATAAGAACTAAAGAAGATGAGAAACACAACTAACATGGCAATTCCAAATGCCCTCAGGTTGGGGATAGGAATGGAGTAAAACACGATCTGCTTGAACAACAACGGCACTTCTAACACAACTTTGCAGGTATCAGTAAGTTCATTAGCCGGCAAGAGGGCACAGGGCAGAAAAGATACACCTACCACTGTTCCCGCTGTAAAGTACGCAGTTATTCCCCAGCGCCAGGCAAGGAACACCCACCGCAACAGTCCCCGCTGTTGCTGTAACTCCTCGTTGAGGTCCCGCCACCACCATAGGGAGAGGGGAATTAAAATACGTGCCACCCACCCCACTAAAAAAGCGATCGGTAACCCTCCAATCAAAAGAAAGATAGTAATTCCTAGCAGGCTGCTGACCCGCCAGTAGGTGACCAACATATTGTAGATGGCTTTGTTTTTAGTTAAGACCGCCCAGCCTAGGAGGAGGAGGGGGACTGCTACAGCCACTACGATCGAGAGGCGAAAATCCAACCACACTAGTTCCCGCACTGCTTACCCCCTAGTCCTGCAAAAACTCTAAGCCCTGGGCAGTGGGAGTCAGTCCCTTTGTTGCTAACCATTCCCGATTAAATAACCGACTTTGATAGCGCCCCCCCCCATCGCAGAGGATGGTCACGATCGTTTTATTTTTGCCCAACATGCGTGCCAAGCGCACAGCGCCCACAACATTTAATGCCGCTGAACTGCCCACAAATAGCCCCTCCCGTTTTAGCAGATAATGCGCCATCTCCACTACTTCCTGGTCTGTGCCCTGCAGTGCCCCATCTAATTTGCTGCGCTGAAAATTTGCTGTCTCCCGATTGATCCCTATGCCCTCTGTGATAGAACTACCCTCCGCTTTGAACTGTCCCGTCGTCACAAAGCTGTAGAGACCAGAGCCTGGGGGGTCAATCAAGTAGGTGACAATGCGGCTGTTTTTCTCCTTGAGGTATTGGGTTACGCCCCCGATCGTGCCCCCTGTGCCCGCCGACATGATAATACCGTCGATCTCGCCGTTGGTTTGCTGCCAGAGTTCGGGTCCCGTAGTGTAGTAGTGGGCATCAGCATTGGCGGTGTTTTCAAACTGGTTTGCCCAAAAGGCATTGCCCAACTCCTCTGCCCGCTGCCGCGCCACATGGTAGTAGTTCTGGGGATTGGCAAAGGGAACAGGAGGGACTAACTCCACTTCTGCTCCTAGGGTGCGCAATAGCTCAATTTTTTCCGGGGACTGGTTGCTAGGCATGACAATTACCGTACGATAGCCCCGCGCGTTCCCCACCAGGGTAAGACCAATGCCTGTATTCCCCGCTGTGCCCTCCACGATCGTGCCCCCTGGTTTGAGGATGCCTGCCTTTTCCGCCGCCAAGACCATAAACAGGGCTGCTCTGTCCTTCACACTACCCCCAGGGTTGAGAAATTCCGCCTTGCCCAAAATCCGACAGCCTGTTGCCTGGGAAAGAGTGGGCATCTCGATCAGAGGGGTGTTCCCGATCGTGCCGCAGAAGCCATCACATGTCATTCTCGCCTGTTGTCACCATAACCGCAATCTCAGTTTAGAGCCTCTTGGGGTTTTCTGGCGATCCCCTGTCTGGAAATTGCGCCAAGTCTGTTGGTAGGTGGTGTCATCCAGTCCCTTGCTGCCCTGTAGGTTGTTTTCCTGAATTAGCTGATTGAGAAAGGCAATCCGATCGGGAACAGGAGGATGGGTACTGAGAAAATTGAGGTCAACCATGCTGTTATTGGCTAGCTTGGCCATGAACTTGGGCATCGCTTGGGGGGCATAGCCCGCCCTTGCCAAATTGAACAGTCCCCGCCGATCGGCATCAAATTCATCCTCGCGGCTGCGGGGTAAGGTAATGCCAATAGCTGTCCCTAAGCGCACTAACTCATTGCGATCGGCTCCCACTAAGCTGAGAATTCCCTCGGCAATAGCTGCCTGTTTCATCTGCTCTAAACTGTGTCTGCCGGCAATATGTCCGATTTCATGGGCAATCACTGCCGCCAGTTGGGCACGGTTATCCGCAGCAGCGATCGTACCTGTATTCACATAGACATAGCCCCCCAAAGTGGCAAAGGCGTTGATTTCGGGGTCTTCCACCACCTGGAACCTATAGGTCAGCTGCGGGCGGTCGCAATAGGGGACTAACTCTGCCCCGATCGCTTTTACCAGTTCATTTGCCTGGGGGTTATCACTGATTTTTACCTGCTGCCGCAGGCGTTGGTCTATCTGTGCCCCTAGAGCTACTTCCTCCTGGTCAGAGATGTTGGATATTTGGATAATCTGTGCCCCCCGCAGGAGCAAATCCATCCAGTTTAATGCCTGGGCTGTTTGGGTAGAAACACCTAGAGAAAGTAAAAATAGCGCCAAGAAAGTGACAGCGACGTTGCGCCCATACCTAGTCATACTCACCCCCAATTTTTTATTTTCTTGACCATAATAAGTAATACTATGTTCCTCATAAACCTCCTGGTGCAGTCTATGGTTACCTCTGAAATCACGCAAATTTCCCCTAGTTACACTCTGCCCGTTGTCATTGCTGCTATAGCCATTCCTCTATGGTTTATCTTGCCCTGGTTGAGTGGATTGTTAGCCCTGTTTGGCATATTTTTGTTATTGCAAGCCGCTACTCTGCGCTTGGTGTTTACCAACACAGCATTAGATATTTATCGTGGTGACAAAGTGATCAGACATTTTCCCTATCAAGAGTGGAAAGCCTGGCGCATTTTTTATCCCTCCCTGCCTATTCTGTTTTACTTCCGTGAAACAAAAAGTATTCATTTTTTACCGATGTTGTTTGATCTGCACGAACTCAATGCCTGTCTGCATCGCTATTGTGACCCCGATCGGTTAAAATAACAGACGTAAATAAGGCAAAAAAAGGGTCATGGGTGCTGTTTGGCTAGCTTCTCTTCTGTGGTCACTCCTTGCTTTTTCCCTGCTGGCTAATTCCCAGGCGGTGGAATGGGTCAGACGGGGTAGAACGCAGTGGCAACAGGGCAATATCGACGCTGCCATTGAGTCCTATCGCCAGGCGGCACGCCTTGACCCCCGTAATCCCCAAATTCTCAACAGTATTGGTTTTTTGCTCAGCCAACGGCAGCGCTATACCGAAGCCATTGCGGTTTTGCAGGAGTCGGCACGCCTCAATCCCAATAACAGCGCTACTTTTTTAGCCCTGGGTTTTGCCCTGGGACAGAATCGCCAACTGGATGAAGCAGCGGATGCCTATCGGCGGGTCTTAAGTTTGGATAGAAGAAATATTGATGCTTTCAAGGGCTTGGGGTTTGTGCTGTCCCAGCAGGGGGATTGGCTAGGAGCAGAACAGATGTATCGGCAGGTGATTCAATTTGCTCCTCGCGATGTGAAGGCTTATCTCCATCTGGGCTACGCGCTGCAGCAACAGGGCAAATTCCAGGAAGCAACGGCAGTCTACCAAAGTGCCGATCGTATTTCTCCCCTCAACCCAGACCTGTGGGTCGCCCTGGGGGATGTGGCGCTCAAACAAAATCAACTGCAGCAAGCACAGGAGAAGTATCAGCGGGCACTGGCAATTGACCCCCGCCACAGAGGCGCTAATTTGGCGATGGCAAAATTTTGGGAAGCCCAAGGGGATTTAGAGAAGGCTGTTGCTGCCTACACGATCGCTAGTCGCTATACTAACAATCGGGAAATCTATCGCAAAATTGCCAATTTACATATGCAGCGGAATTTCACAGCAGCCGCGATCGTTGCTTACCGCCAACTATTAGAGCGCTTCCCCGATGATGCCCCCACCTACCTGGAACTGGGGAAAATTTTTGCCCAACAAAAACGTAGGAGTGAAGCCCGCCAGATGCTACAAACAGCCGCCACTCTTTACAAAAATGACCCCACCACGCTGGCAACCATTCAGTCCTTGTTGGAGGAGGTGCAAGACTAATTAGCTTTTGTTGGTAAAAGAGAGGTTGTCTAACAAGCGATCGTACATTTGTTCTACTGCCTGTCCGAGGGGAGTATTTTTCAGCCCCACTTTCTCCAAGAGAACAGCGGCTTGTTCCAGGGAGCGGATAGATTTACCTTGGAACTGGTAGGGGGTAGGCAATTTGACGGCAATGCTGTAGAGGCCCGCTACCTCCAGGAGTACCAATGCTTGACAGGAATACATCTGGCGCTGTTCATATTCCATTGCCACATCTAACAGGGTGTCTTCGATTTCCTCCACCATATCTTCGTGGAGACCAACTGCCCCCGCCGTGATTTTGGCAATACCGACTTTGCCTTTGACATAGTTTGCCTGTTGCTGTAGGCGCCAATCCTGGAGTTGTCCCAACAGGGGAGCCACATACTCCCACAGGGAAAGAGCAGATTTGGCATCTTCCGCCAGACAAAAGACTTCTATCTGCAGTAGTGCCAGTAGTACACCCTCTAGGGGTTCTGTCTCTGGGTCAATCAGGGTTTGACAGTCGCTAATTAAGTCCGCCGCTACTTCTACTTGCTGGCGACGCAACCCTATCTTTGCCAGCAGAAACAAAGCATAGAAACGGAGGAGCTGGTCTTCTGTCTGGACGGCAATCTCCAAGGCTATCTGTGCCGCTTCTTCTGCTTGATCAAAGTCCTGGGCAAAGAGATACATCTCCCCCCGGTGCAGATGACTAAACCCCAAATAAAAAGAGCTGGGGCTGAGGAGAGTGATAGCCCGTTCAAACAAAGACTTTGCCTGCGTAAACTGATGGGTAATGGCATAGCACTGGGCTAGGGCGTCCGCTAACAAACCCTGTAATTCTAGGTCATCAGTGGGGGTAGCAGGAGTCAAGAGGTCAATGGCAGCAGTGAAATTGCCCTGGGACATGAGCAGACGGGCTTGGGCAAGACGGAGGTAGGGGTCATGGGGGTCAGCAACAGGGAGAGTTTGGGCAATCAATCCGCCATCGCTTTTGCCGCTCTCTAGGAGTTCCCAGGCGAGGGTGAGGGTGCTTGCCAACCACAGTTCCCGATCGTGACAGACCGCCGCCTTTTGCATCTGTTGGGTGTAGTATTCAATGGCGCTGTGCCGGTCCTGCTGCCGCCGAAGCCGCCCTTCCTCTAGCATGAGTGCTGCGTTCATTTTTCCTCCCCTGTCGCTTGTCTGTATTTTAGAGCCTAGATTCTATCACTTGTGCTAGGGTTTCGTACTCCCGCAGTTCGTTGTAGACCTGGGCAGAAATCCGGATATAGAGCCTGTCCTGCCAGGAGATGATGGGAACTTCAATGCGGTGTTCCCGCCATAGCCAGTCGTGGAGGGATTGGGGGGAGTGGCATTGCCAGTCATCGGGCAGCGGCAAGGTGAGCATAAAGACTTGGGGACTGATGTGTGCCTTTGTTGCTAGGGCAGTAGCTAAAATGTGTCCCCCCTCTGCGATCAAACTGCGGTTGTAGTGGCGACTGGGGCTAATCCCTAGGGAGCGCAGAAACTCTATTGCCTCTGGCAGTGCTAACCAACTGCTGAAATCCCTAGTGCCCATCCAGTTAAACTCCTGTAGATAGCCCTGGTGGTAGGCGTGGGAGATGGTGAGGGGGTGAGTCAATGGCTGCCATTGGGGTTGAGTAGAGATAAAAGCGCAGCCCTTAGCACTACAGAGCCATTTGTGACAGTTGCCCACGTACCAATCTGCCCCCCATTCCCCTAGGTGTAAATCCACCATCCCCGGTGCGTGCGCCCCATCCACCAAAACGGGTACTCCCTGACTATGGGCATAGGTAATAATCTCCCGGATGGGGAACAGGAGGGCGGTAGGGGAAGTAATGTGGTCAATGACAACTAGTTTCAACTCAGGGGTAATCCAGGGCAACAATGCAGACAAAACATCCTGGCAGGGGAAGGGGACAGGGGCAAAAATTACTTCCACGCTATAGCGATCCCTGAGGAACTGCAATGCCTGCCTGACAGCGCCGTAGACATGATTGGTGGTGAGAATCTTATCCCCTGCTTGCCAAGGCAAAGAGCGCAGGACTGTGTTAATGCCTGTGGTGGCATTTTCCACAAATACCAAGTTGCGGGGGTCATCTTCAATAAACGCCGCTAAAGCGGAGCGAGCCCGCTCTAGGTGGGGGAGGAGTTCTTGCCCTAGGAATGCCACTGGTTGCCCCTCAATTTCCCGTTGCCAATGGGACTGCGCCTGCAAAACAGGAATGGGAGTTGCCCCAAAGGAGCCGTGATTGAGAAAGATACAATCCGTTGCTAATGCCCACAGGGGGCGGACTCGTGCCCCAAACACCTATTCATACACCCAGGGGGTAAGAGCGGGTTGCCAGTCGATCAGTTCCTCTTCCTTGAACCACAAACTGATTTCCCGCTGTGCCGTCTCGATGGCGTCGGAGCCGTGAATGAGGTTGCGCCCGATGTTAGCGCCATAGTCGCCGCGAATTGTGCCTGGTTCTGCTGTGAGGGGATTGGTTGCTCCAATAATTTTGCGGGCAGCTGCCACTACGCCTTCTCCGCCCCACACCATTGCCACGACGGGACCAGAGGTGATGAATTTCACCAAGCCAGGGAAAAAGGGACGCTCCCGATGCACGCTGTAGTGTTCCTCTGCCAGTTCCTTGCTGACATTGACCATCTTCAACCCCAGGAGGACAAAACCTTTGTTTTCAAAGCGGCGAATGATTTCCCCCACTAACCCCCGCTGCACACCGTCGGGCTTGATGGCAATAAATGTCCGTTCCATAATCTTTGTATAAATGACCACGCCCATTATAGAAGATGGGGTAGCCACCGATCGATGACTGTCTCTGTGCCGTACCAGGGGGGGCGTTTAGGGGAATGACTAGCCTCAGGGATGACAATGTTAGTCGCTCCGTCCAGGTGAGCCGCTGCCACGGGGGTAATGCCATCGCCTCTAGTGTCCCCCTCGCCAATAGTCAGCTTGTAACTTTGATAGGCAAGCCAACTCTTTCTACCGGGGATAGCTTCCCCCGCTACACATACATACCTGACTTCGGGATGAAAGGCGCCTGGGTAGTTGTCGTTGACAAAGCCTAAATTCTTCCTCGTCCAGGGTTCCAAACTACAATGGGGTGTCCCTAAGGTCACTAGCTGGCTCACCCAGTCCTTTGCTCCCCACACCCGCCCGTAGTAGGGCTTCTCCCCTAGATAAATCCTGGCAATCCAGCCCCCCGCTGAATGTCCAATGATGGTGACCTTGTCTGCCTGATAGCGATCGCGTACCCTTTGTACAGTTGCATGTAACCGATCGAGGATAGGCACAACGGACCTGCCCCCCACTGTCGGTAGCCATTCCCACCACTGCAGAGGTACCACGGTAGCTTTGATACCCCGCTGCTGCAGATAGTCCGCCATGGGTAGATAGTCCCCACTGCCCGCCAAATAACCAGGCAAAATTACTGTGACTGCGGTCATGGGCTACAGAAAGGGTACTGGGATTCGTAGGTGGGGCATTGCCCAAACAGTTGATAGCGGTGGTCTCGCACCCAAGCATAGCCAGAGGTAACTAGGGGCTTCACCCCAGGTATCTGATGGTAGAGTTGCACTAGGTGGGGAAAGCCAGGCAATAGTTGACCAATGCGCTCGATCGCTGCCATTCCCTGATATTTGCCCTCTTGCTTGCTGAGCTTCTCCCCTCCTTCCAGCAAAATCACACCTTCTGCCATCTCGGCGGGATCGATGCCTAGGGAGTGCAGCACCTCCTCCCTCTGCAGGGGGACATAGCGGAAGAGTTTACCCCCGTCCACTTGCTCCATCAATTTGACAAAAGTCGTGCAGAGATTGCAGTTGCCGTCGTAAATGACAATGTTAAATCCAGTCGTCGTCATCTTCTTCGTAGGAGACTCTGGTATCAGGTTTGCGTCCAGGGCGGGTACTGCGACGGTTGCGATTGGCAATGTTACCGATCCCTTCCAAAATGCCCCCCAGGATGTTGTCATCTTCTTCGTCGTCGAGGAATTTGTCATCCTTTTCCCGATAGACTTCTTGGCTGAGGCGATAGAGGGCTTCCTGCAACCTTGCCTGCCCTACGTCAATTAAATAGTCGTCTTCTTTATCGATCGCTTCCTGCAAGTTTTTAATCAACTGTTCAATTTCCTTCCGTTGTTCGTAACTCAGCCGCACGTTGAAATCAAGGGCAATTTCTTTCAGTTGTTGTTCTGCCGTACTGATCAACCGATCGGCTCTGTTAATTTTCTCGATCCGTTCGCGGCGGGCGCGGTCTTGTTCCGCAAAGCGTTCTGCCTCCTCAATCATTCTCTGTACCTCTGCTTCATCCAGGGTGGAAGCTCCCTTAATTGTCACCCGCCGTTCAATACCTGTACGCCGATCGACTGCCGACACCGACAAAATCCCATCGGCATTGATGTCAAAGGTTACATCTACCTGAGCCATACCCCGTGGTTGTGGTGACAGACCACTGAGTTTGAACCTACCTAAAGACTTGTTGTACTGCGCCAAATCCCTCTCCCCCTGCAGGATGTGAATTTCCACTGAGGTTTGGTTGTCCTCTGCTGTGGTGAAAATATCCGATCGTCTGGTGGGGATGGTGGTGTTGCGGGGAATGATCTTCTTCATCACACCGCCGTAGGTTTCCACTCCCAGGGATAGAGGCGTGACATCCAACAGTAGAACATCCCGCACTTCCCCTGCCAAAATTGCCGCCTGGATGGCTGCCCCCACTGCCACCACCTCATCGGGATTGACGGACTGGTTAGGCTTCTTGCCAATCAAATCCTCCACTACCTGTTGCACTGCGGGAATCCTGGTGGCTCCCCCTACCAACACCACCTCATCAATCTGGCGGGGACTCCATTGGGCATCCTTTAACACCCGTTCCACAGGCTCGTAGAGACGATCGAGTAAATCCTGACAAAGCCGCTCAAACTGCGATCGTTTTAGTGTCCGTTCCAGGTGCAGGGGTCCATCAGGGGTTGCTGTGATAAAGGGGAGATTAATCTCCGTTGCTCCCAGGGTAGATAACTCGATCTTTGCCTTTTCTGCTGCCTCTGTCAGACGCTGTAAAGCCTGTCTTTCTTTCAATAGGTCAATACCTTCCTGCGCCTTGAATTCTTCTGCTAGCCAATTGACGATCGCTTTATCAAAGTCATCTCCCCCTAGCTGACTGTCGCCACTGGTAGCTTTGACTTCAAACAAGCCATCCCCCACTTCCAAGAGAGACACATCAAAGGTGCCCCCCCCCAGGTCAAAGACCAAAATCTTTTGCTGTCTTTTTTTGTCTAAGCCATAGGCAAGGGAAGCCGCCGTCGGTTCATTGATAATCCGTTTTACTTCCAAACCGGCAATCCGTCCGGCATCTTTGGTCGCCTGGCGTTGGGAATCGTTGAAATAGGCAGGCACAGTGATCACCGCCCCTGTTACCTTCTCCCCTAGAAAGCGCTCTCCATCTTCTACCAACTTGCGCAATACCATAGCCGAGATTTCCTCCGGCGCAAAATCCCGATCGAGGCGGGGACAGCGAATTTTGATCATGTCATTTTCATCCTTGCGGATGGTGTAGGCTACTTTTTTGGCATCTTTACTCAGTTCACTGTAACGTCTGCCGATAAAGCGCTTGACGGAATAGAAGGTATTTTCTGGGTTCAGGACGGCTTGTCTTCTTGCCATTTGTCCAATCAGGCGTTCCCCATCCTTGGTGAAGCTGACCACCGAGGGCGTAGTACGGCTGCCTTCCGCATTGGGAATAACTACGGGTTTGCCCCCCTCCATCACCGCGATTACAGAATTAGTTGTCCCCAGGTCTATGCCTACTACTCTGCCCATTACGTTCCTTAACAGCACTCACTATCTATACTACCATCCTATAGTCTGCCTCGAGACAGTACGCCCACCAGGAGTGATCCTGCATAATAGATTAAGTTTAATAAAGCAGGCGTGATATGAAATTTTCCTGGCGTACTTTTGTCCTGTGGTTGTTACCAGTCGCAGTTATAGTCTTCTTTCTGTGGCAAACCCTTTTAGCGCGTCCTACGGTGGCGCTACCTCCTATCAATGCGGCGAATACGCGGATTGCCTACGGTCGCTTTTTGGAATATCTCGATCGGCATTTGGTACGGCGGGTGGATATTTTCGATGGCGGCAGAACGGCGGTGGTGGCGGTAGCCGACCCCCAATTGGAGAATCGGGAGTTGCGGGCGCGGGTGGATTTACCCCTCTATGCCCCTGGTCTGTTGGAAAAGTTGAAGGAAAATGGGGTGGACTTGGCAGTCTATCCCCCCAGTAATAATGCTGCTGTCTGGAATTTTATCAGCAACTTGTTCTTCCCCTTGGCATTGCTAGGTGGGTTGCTCTTTCTGTTCCGTCGCTCTAATCAGTTGGGGGGACCAGGGCAAGCGATCGATTTCGCCAAATCCAAGGCGCGCTTTTCTATGGATGCCCAGACAGGGGTGAAGTTTGACGATGTGGCGGGCATTGAAGAGGCAAAAGAGGAATTGCAGGAGGTGGTCACCTTCCTCAAGAAGCCGGAGCGGTTTACAGCGGTAGGGGCAAAAATTCCCAAGGGGGTACTCCTGATTGGACCGCCGGGGACTGGTAAAACTCTCTTGGCAAAAGCGATCGCTGGGGAAGCGGGCGTACCCTTTTTCTCGGTGTCGGGGTCGGAATTTGTGGAGATGTTTGTCGGTGTGGGGGCGTCCCGGGTACGGGATTTGTTCCGCAAGGCTAAAGAAAATGCTCCCTGTATCATCTTCATCGATGAAATTGATGCCGTTGGTCGTCAGCGGGGTGCCGGTATTGGCGGTGGCAACGACGAGCGGGAACAGACCCTCAACCAGATTCTGACGGAGATGGACGGCTTTGAGGGGAATACCGGGGTGATTGTGATTGCTGCCACTAACCGTCCCGATGTCTTGGATGCGGCCCTCCTGCGTCCGGGGCGTTTCGATCGCCAGATTATTGTTGACCCCCCCGACATCAAGGGCAGATTGCAGGTGCTCAAGGTACACGCCAAGGGCAAGAAGCTAGCAGAAGAGGTGTCCTTAGAAGCGATCGCGCGGCGCACACCGGGGTTCACGGGGGCTGATCTATCTAACCTCCTCAATGAAGCGGCTATCCTCACAGCACGGCGGCGCAAAGAGGCGATCACTATGGCGGAAATTGACGATGCCATCGATCGGGTGATTGCGGGTTTGGAAGGAAAACCCCTCACAGACGGCAAGACAAAGCGCTTGATTGCCTACCACGAAGTCGGTCACGCCATTGTCGGTACTTTATTGCCCCACCATGACCCTGTGCAGAAGGTGACTTTGATCCCCAGGGGTCAGGCGGCGGGGTTGACCTGGTTTGCCCCCCCAGAGGAACAGATGTTGATCTCCCGCGCCCAGATCCTCGATCGCATCACCGCTGCTTTGGGGGGCAGAGCGGCAGAAGAAGTGGTGTTTGGCAAAGAGGAGATCACCACAGGGGCAGCCAACGACCTCCGGCAGGTAACCGCCATGGCAAGGCAGATGGTCACTCGCTACGGCATGTCGGAGGAATTGGGACCGATTTCCCTGGAGGGGCAAAACACGGAAGTCTTCCTGGGGGCGGGATTGATGATGCGCAGTGAATACTCCGATGCTATTGCTGCCAGAATCGATCGAGAAGTGCGGCAGATCGTGGAAGAGTGCTACCAGAAGGCGCTGCAAATTATCCAGACAAACAGAACAGTTATCGATCGTGTCGTAGACATCTTGATTGATCGGGAGACCATCAGCGGTGATGAATTCCGACAAATTGTAGCGGAGTACACCGCAGTGCCAGAGAAGGAAAGATACGTGCCCCAGCTCTAATCCCAGGACCGCCCCCAGGGGCGGTTTTCAGTTGGGAATTACCAAAGTTTCGACGGCGTTAGTACTGGAGACCTCGATCGTTTGTTGTGCTAAATTTGCCACTGCCCGATCGCCTTTGACCTTGAGGTCGCTTTGTGCCTGCTGATAGAAAACATTGCCCTCGGCGGTCACCAATTGTTGGGGAATATTCCAGGTAGCCCGATCGGCAGTTACCTGCGATTGATCAAAGGTAGAAACAGCTTTGACGTTGCCCCTGAGCTGGATAACTTGTTGGGCAAGATTGACCATACCCTGTTGACTAGAGACTACATAACCCCGCGCTGTGCTCTTAATTTCCAGAGGTTGGGGTAATTTTACGAGATTGTCTTGGATTCGCCATTCCAAGTTGCGGGAGTTGAGTTCCCAGCCTCTTTGGGGGGCAGTGAGCTTAGCCGATTGGGGCAGTTGTAACACTTGTTTCTGAATCTGCCACACCCCTTTTTGAGCACTGAGATTGAGGTCTTCTTTTTGGTGCTTAGCTTGGAAGGGCACATCAATGCGCACAATTTGTTGCGGCGCTTCCCAGGTCAAGGCGGGGGTGGAAATTAGGAGGGGAGGTTGTTCACTCTTAACTTGCACTGCCTGCGATAGGGTAAAGTGACTCTTGCTTGGCGTTGCCCGCAGGGATTTACCTACCAGGGTGATTCTGCGATCGGGCTGTTGAATTTGAATATTGCCTGTGGCAGTGAGGAGGTCATCGTCTGCCTGCCAGACTAGCCGATCAGCCTTGAGTTCGATATTTTCCTCCAGGAGTTTAGCCTTGATGTCGCCGTCGACGGTGATTTTTCTTTCCCTTTGATTGACTGACCCCGCCTTACCCGTTGCCTCAATTAACACCTTGCCCTGGCGATAGAACTTGCCAGAGACTGTGACAATGGTAGCGGTGAAGTTCTCCTCGTTGTAATCTGCCTTAGTTGCCTTGATTTCCCAGATTAGGTTCCCTTGGCTGTCAAATTCCGTGAGGGTGACATTGCCTAGGGTAGAGCCAGGGGGAGCAGGGGAGGCACCTTTCTGTTCCGTTAGGGGATGGAAGTAAACCCATATCCCCACCCCCAGGGCAATTCCCACTGTCGTCAGCGTGAGGGCAAAGGGCAAAGGACGCATAGTCAATTCCTCTCCTCTGGAGGCAGGCTTTCTATTGCCCGATCGAGGAGGTCGAGACCCTCCTGCAGGGTTTCCAAGCGACAGAGCTGGTCCCGCAGTGTAGAAGCCCCAGGGAAGCCCTTAGCATACCAAGTCATATGTTTGCGCGCCTGCCGCAGTCCACTAATGCCCTTGTAGTCGTAGAGGGCTTGCAAATGTTCCCGTGCCAGCAGTAGCTTTGCCTGGGTAGTGGGGGGAGTCCTGCGCTGCCCCGTTTGGAAGAAGTGATCAATTTCCCCTACTAGGTAGGGATAGCCCATTGTCCCCCGTGAACACATCACCCCATCAGCCCCCGTCTGTTCCAAACAGGCGATCGCTGCTTCCACAGAAAAAATATCCCCATTGGCAATCACGGGAATTTTGACCACCTCTTTTACCCGCCGAATCCACTCCCACCTGGCACTGCCATTATAGCCCTGGGCACGGGTGCGGGCATGGATAGTAATCAACTTTGCCCCGGCATCCTCCATCCGTTTGGCAAAATCCAGGATGTTGATTTCCTGATCCGACCAGCCAAGGCGGGTTTTGACCGTCACAGGCACAGGCACCGCCGCCACTACTTGCCGTACAATCTCTTGCGCTAGTTCGGGCTGCCGCAGGAGAGAAGAGCCACCGCCGTTGCGAGTAATTTTATTGACAGGACAACCCATGTTAATATCCACGAGGTCAGCCCCTTCTGCCACTGCCTTTACCGCTGCCTCTGCCAAAAAATGCGGGCGACAGTCAAACAACTGAATGGCAATAGGGGTCTCCACCTCCCTATCCACCTCCATAATCTTGGGTAGCTGTTTGACGTAGTGTAAACCCGTGGCATTGACCATCTCCGTATACATCAACGAGCGGGGGGCAAAGCGGCGCACAAAGCGGCGGAACACCATATCCGTTACCCCCGACAAGGGCGACTGGAAGACCCGACTGCGGAGCGTGAGGTTACCAATTTGCAGCGGTTGTTTTACGTCCACCATAGGCTAGCGTTTTTAGAATTTCTCTGCTATTATAAAAATCCCTGGGCGGATGGCGAAATTGGTAGACGCAGCAGACTCAAAATCTGCCGCCCGCAAGGGTGTATCGGTTCGAGTCCGATCGTCGGCACTTTCCGGAATACCCAGCAGGAGGAAACCATGCCTACCATTACCATTCAGATCGGGAACCAGACCTACGAAGCCGATCTGTACGAAGGAAACGGACCTAAGGCCTTTTACAATAGTCTCCCTCAGGAAATCCGGATGTCCCGGTGGGGAGACGAGTTCTATGGCTCCTGCGGTGCTCCTGTAAAGGAAGATTCCACTCTTCGGGACCTGTACGAGGTGGGTGAAATCGCCTTCTGGCCGCCGGGAAACGCCTTCTGTATCTTCTTTGGCCCTACCCCGGCCAGTTCCGATTCTCGCCCCCGAATGGCTTCTCCGGGAGTTCCGTTAGGAAAAATCAAGGGAGACACCAGCGCTCTTCGGCAGTTGGGCTCTTCAGTAAAGGCTTCCATTAAGAAAAAGGAATAGGCAAAAAATTATTAAGCGGTGCTAGAGTGGTGGGAAAATTGTGGCAGTATCACCTCGATTGGATCAAGCCCGATACTGCCGCGGCCACTGCTCTTTTCACCAGGGCATCTTCCCCACCCTCTGAACTCTTTGATGGGAATGCGGCTTCCCGGATAATCCCAACCAGGTAACTCCCCACCACTACCGCCTCTACGTAAGGGCTCAACGCTTCTACCTGCTCGCGGGAAGAAATCCCGAAACCGGCAATCAGCTTGAGACCCTTCGTCGCCAGGGAT
>CALGKB010000008.1 GCA_937927915.1 uncultured Pseudanabaenaceae cyanobacterium
ACCCTTGCCCTGTTCCCCTGCTCTGGCTGCCTCTACAGCAGCATTCAACGCCAAGATGTTGGTTTGATTGGCAATGTCTGCTACCAGGTCAGAAACAGTAGAAATTTGGGCTGTTTGTTCACTCAGTTGTACAATTTTTTCCGCAATGGCGGTCACCTTGTCTTTGACGGTGCTGATGCCCTGCAGAGTCTGTTGTACTGATTGGCTGCCTGTGTTACATAATTCCAAACTCTTTTGAGCGTTGGTGGAGGAAGCGATCGCTTGTTCTGCCGACTGACGGGAGGATGCCCCTAATTCTTCCATTGTGGTTGTGGTTTGGTTGACGGAGACTGCCTGTTGGGAAATAACTTTTTCCTGTTCTGCCATAGAAGCAGCAATTTGAGAAGTAATACTAGCTAGTTCTGCAGTGGTTTTGCTGATACTTTTGGTAATCAACTGGGCAATGAACACCCCTATACCAGGGGAAGCAACTGCTGTCAGTATTAAACCCAGGACAGAGAATGTGATACTGCGATTCAGGGCATCACTTGTCAGCTTGCGCTTGACAGTAGAAGTTTCCTGTAATAGCTTGATCATTTCATCTTTCAGGGCAACGATCTGGTCAATTACCTGCTGGTTCTCTGGGGAAAACCAAAACTTAGATGCATCTGTTACTCTACCAGCTTTTGCTAACTCCAAAACGCGTTGAATATTTTTGTTATTCTGGTCAATCAGTTTTTCTAGCTCGCCTAGCTTCGCCTCAACCTGCTCAAAATTCAATAAATCGGGCTTACTTGCCAGTATCTCCTTGCTTTTGTCTTTTAACTCCTGGTTCCGCTTCTGTAGCTTTTCTAATTCCGCTAGATTTGCAGATTTTTGACGATCCGATAAAAGATACTCACTGAGATTATGCTCCTTTCTTGCTGTCACAAAGCTGTCTTCTAGTAAGGTACGCAACAGATTGTTGGCAGCACGACTGTCAGTTAGACGCCTCTTAGTATTGCTGACCTCTAAAAAAACCAGCATTGTAGACACAAAGGCAATCACGATCGGTACACTGTACCCTGCCAGGAATTTACCCCGTAATTTCAACCGCTCTAGCATAGAACCTATCCTCCCCAACCCCAAATTAAACTTTACTCAACAAATCTGGTAGATCAATAATTGTAATCACTTCATTCTCCAGTATAGCAGTACCCATAACTCCTTGGGTAGCCTCCTTACTTAGCTTAACTGAGACTAAATCTACATCTGTTATATTCCTGATTTCATCTACAGCAATTGCCACATTTGAGTTGTGGGACTGAGTCACGATCGCTTTATTCTTAGCCTGTCCTTGCGTGGGGAGTCCCATAAGGGCGCGAATATTGATTAGAGTCACTATTTCACTGCGTAGATTTATATTCCCCAGAATAAAATCGGGACTAAAGGGGACGGGAAAAAACTGGTCAAATACGACGAATTCCCTTACCTGTTCTAGGGGAATGCCGATTACCTCATTGTCTATCTCAGCTAGAGCAAGGAGAAAATGCTCTTGTACCTGTTCCTGCTTTTGCTGACTCAAGTTGAGCCGCCGCTGATAGAAAACTGCCTGCTCTTGGGGGGTAGCATCAGGAGCAAAACGACTGTAAAAATCTCCTAGACTATCGCTGACGGCAACTGTAGATAGTTCACTCACTGCTTGGGGTGCACGAATTAGAGTAGCAGGATTGATAAGAGGCAAAATTTGTTCCCCTATTCTCCCTACTCCCCCTAAAAAGCTGCTCAAAGGCGGATTGAATTCCTCCCTCAAGATGTCGATCAAATTACCAGGAAGTTCTATTATTTCTATGACCCGATCGACTATTATCCCCGCTGTTACGCCGTCGATATTAACTACTACTAAATTGTCTGTTATGCTGCACCTCGGCTCTGCTATGCCTAAGCGTCGGGCTAAATGAATTACTGGTAAAGTTTGACCCCGCCGATCGATAATTCCTACCACATCTCCAGGGGCATCAGGCAGGGGGGTAATCTCTGGTAGCAATAAAATTTCTTCCACTACTTCTAGGGGCAATCCAAAAGTCTGGGACTGTAAACCTATCTGTAGGTAACTAAACATACTCGCGGATTGCCTCTAATAATTCATCAGGATTGACTGGCTTGGTTAAGTAGCGATTTGTACCCGCTAAATGCCCCTTTGCCCGATCGATTAACCCATCCTTTGCTGTTAGCATAATCACAGGGGTATCTTTAAACTTGCTGATCTTACGGATAGTACGGCAAAATTCAAAACCATCAATTTCAGGCATCGTCACATCCAAAAGAATAAGGTCAACATGGGTACGGTTGAGAACCCCCAACGCCTCCATAGCACTGCCAGCACAGATGACTTCGTAATCACTGCTAAGAGTTTTGCGGAGCATGGATTGCACGATCGGGCTGTCATCAACACTTAAAATCACAGGAACAGTTTTTGTTTTGGTCTCATTCGTATTAGAAATGTGATGGATTTCAATTAAACCTTCCTGTACCCAATGATAGTAGAGGGGAGCCAGCACAAGGGGGTCTTGCTCTAGTGCTTCTGCAATGTCAGCGATCGTGCGCTCTCCATTTACCCATTTCTCCAGGTGTACCAGGGTGGCTTTGTGGGTGATTGTCTGCAGTACCCCGTTGTGTACAACGGGAATGTCCTCCAAGGAGCGAATTACAGGGGCATATTGCCGCCACTTCTTTTGCCGTTGCGCCAGTTGCTGGAAAACCTCTGTACAACTAAACCGATGCTGGTCCTCACCAAACCCTAGGTCAATCTTGACATTCTCATGGAGGTCAACCACGCACTGATGGGGTAATAATCGCTCCAAAATAATCAGCACCCGTTGTAAGCAAAACTTCTCTACATCCTCCCAGGTGATAGCTTTGGTAGAAACGATCGTGTGTAACACTTCGTAGGTGGAGCCTGTGCCCAGGTCAACACGGCGGGAAACAAAATCTAGCAGCGAGTCAATGTAACCCAGCTTCAGACTCTTGCCCAGAATGTTGATGAAATCTTTGTTAGAGGGAATATATGGATTGGCAAAGGTTAGACTGCCGTCCTGTAAAAAACAGAAATATTGCAAAGACCTATCCCTGGCACATGTACAGCTCAGCTTAACTGCCCCTGTGTATCCCCCCTTCTGTAGCTCCAGTAGGGACTTACTCAGGCTGTTCTCCCTGACTACTGCCGCCATATTCTCTGCCTTGTTTACCACCATAGTTCCCCCTCAACTCCTACTAAGAAATAGCAAATTATGCATACACTTGTCAAGTAAAATTAAACACTTTTTGCTTCTTACTGTTTTGTTACTTTCTTGGTGCTTATTTTACTTTTTTGCTCAAATTTTACTCTCTGTGATCTGCTGGAGGAGGGATAGTTTGGCTTGCTGTTCGGGGGTCATAGTGGCAGCAAGAGGGAGGAGGGCTTGCAGGAGGCGTGCTGCTTGGGTTTCTTCCCGATCGTACAAGTGGAAATCAATTAAATCAAAGTAGGGGGGGATATGATGAGGGCTAATAAAAATCATACGACGTAGATATTCTTTTGCTTGTTCCCGATCGTTTTGTGCTTCGGCAATTTGGGCAAGGAGATGGAGGGCATCCAGGCAGGCATGGTCTTGGGCGAGGATTTGCTGACAGATATTCTGGCTAGCTTGGTATTGTCCTTGGTTGGCATAAGCTTTAGCGATGAGGAGGAGCGCTTCTGTGTCCTGGGGATAGAGAATTAGCCATTGCTGCAACTGGGAAATTGACCCCTGATAGTTACCATTTATAAGCATTTGCCTGCCCTTATCTTTGTGATTTTCTACCAGAATCGGCAAAACAGGGGTAGATGGGGTTAACTCATAAGTCTTATGGATAGGCATGCGATAAGTTAATGATTCCGCATAGCTAACCACCTCCAAAGGCGTGATAGATTGGGCTTGTAATTCTGTATGTCCTGTCAGTAAATATCCCCCCGGTTGCAGGAGATCAATAAATTTGTGGACAACAACTTGAATCTTATCGGGGTCAAAATAAATGAAAACATTGCGACAGATAATTAAATCTACATTGCCGCCTGTAGAAATAGATAGTTCATCTTCTAAGAGATTGCATTGGTAAAACTTTGCCATTTGTTTCAAGGAAGCTAGAACTTCCCACCCTTCTATATGACGACGGAAGTATGACGATCGGTAATGGTTTTCTACACCCCGCAATGACCATTCGGAGTAGATGCCTCGTTTTGCCTTCTCGATCGCCTGCTGGTTGATGTCCACTCCTACAAGGTTGATCTGCCAGTCTTGTAGGTAATAGGGAATCTCTTGCAAAAGAATGGCGAGGGAATATACTTCCTCTCCTGTGGAACAGCCAGCACTCAGGATTACCAGGTTTTTATCTTTTGCTTTCATTTGTAGGATGTCGGGTAGGATTTTCTCCCGCAGGAGCTGGATTTGCCCCCGATCGCGTAAAAAGTAGCTTTCCCCTGTGGTAATGAGGGGAGCAAGTTTCTCCCATTCCCCCTTTGCCTGGGTTCCCGCCAATAACGCGGCGTATTCTCTTTCGTCTGTCAGTCCCAGGTTTTTCATTCTCTGTTTGAGCTTTTGTTGTAAAGTACTGTAGTCTTCGGGGCGAATTTTGATGCCTGTTTTGTCTTTGATCAATTGCACGATCGCTTGCCAGCTGGGAGAATTGTTTACCATTTGTTACTGTTATGTGTTAACCTAAACCCGATTATAGCTTTGTGTTCCCCGGTCCTACGAGGCGTGGTTATGGTACAAAAAACGATCGGTGTGCCTCTTTCGCTGACAGGCATTGGTCTGCATAGTGGAACAACTGCTACTGTCACTCTTGCACCTGCACCTGCTGATGCCGGTCGCTATTTTGTCATAGATGGTCATAGAGTGCCTGCGACAGTGGCAGAGGTAAAGGGGACGCTTCTGTGCACGGCAATTGGAGGCATACGGACGGTGGAACATCTCCTCAGTGCGCTGCTGGGCATGGGCATTGACAACGTGGCAATTCATGTACAGGGGGAGGAAATCCCTATCCTAGATGGCTCTGCTCTGCCCTGGGTGGAGTTGCTAAATCAGGCTGGCATTGTCTGCCAAGGGGAAAAGCCCTCTCCCCCTGTCCTACAGTACCCTGTCTGGGTGCAAGAGGAAGACCGCTTTGTTATAGCTATGCCTGCTCCCCAATTGCAATTTACCTACGGTATTGATTTCCCCTCCAAAGCGATCGGGACTCAGTGGTTTACCTGGCTGCCCCAGGGAGATTATGGGGAAAAAATTGCCCCGGCGCGGACTTTTACCATGGCTGACCAAGTGGAAAAATTGCGGGCACAGGGGTTAATTCAAGGGGGTAGTTTGGAGAATGCCATCGTGTGTGACGGGGAAAAATGGCTCAACCCGCCCCTGCGCTTTCCCGACGAACCCTGCCGTCATAAATTGCTGGATTTCATCGGGGATTTGAGTTTGCTCCCCCACCTGCCCATTGCCCACTATCTGGCTTACAAGGCGAGCCATAATTTGCATATTCAGCTAGCCCGATTGTTATGGGAACGGAACTTTTCTTTAGCCTAATCAGTCTCTAGCGCTATCCACTGAGGGAAAGACAAACCTATGCTCAAACAGTTTTTAGTCGGTGTGCTGAGTGTGTTAACAATTAGTCCTGTGCTAGCCCAGGACACGATGATCCGTCGATCGCCCTCCTTCCGCACCTTACCCAATACTACTACCCCTAGACCCACCACTGTCAGTCAACGCTTCAATCTACCCCCTGGCCAGCGCCTAGTGACTCGCTACGCTGGTAAGGACACGCTATACATTGCCACTGGACAGACTCTAGCAACGGAACTAGTGGTGACGCAGCCTGTAGTGGCGGAAAACGGTACAACCCTAATTCCTACTGGGGCAGTAATACGGGGAGAATTTGTGCCTGCGCCTGGGGGTTCCCGCTTTGTAGCCAAGGAATTGACTACTAGAGGTGTGACTGTCACCTTGGGGGCGGAGTCAGAACTGATCAACGATGTCAAAGACCCCAGAGAAACTACAACGGGTAGTATCGTGGGGGATGCTGCCCTAGGTGCTGCTGCGGCTGCTATCCTGGCGGGGATAACGGGAGATAGGGCGATCGCTACAGAGGAAGTCCTGGCGGGTGCTGCCGCTGGTGTGATCATTGGCAATGTCACTGCCCCCCAAGTTGTAGTTATTCCTCCCGACAGCGTGATCAACCTCACAACTACCCGCAACCTTGTCTTTGGCACACCCTAGGCGGGACCCTCGATGACCCGATCGATCAACCCATACTCCTTGGCTTCGTAGGCGGACATATAGTAGTCGCGGTTCATGTCCCGCTCAATCTTTTCTAGGGGCTGTCCTGTGCGTTTGGCGTATTCTTCGTTGAGGCGACGGCGTAGGCGTAAAATCTCCTTGGCTTCAATGGCAATGTCGGAGGCTTGACCGCGAATGCCGCCGGAGGGCTGGTGAATCATAATGCGGGAGTGGGGTAGAGCAAACCGTTTACCCTTGGTGCCCGCCATCAATAAAAATGACCCCATAGAGGCTGCCAGACCAATGCAAATGGTGCAGACATCTGCCTTGATGTGTTGCATGGTGTCAAAAATAGCTAAACCAGCGCTGACGGAGCCGCCAGGGGAGTTGATGTAAATATAAATATCTTTATCTTTGTCTTCTGAGTCCATGTACAAAAGACGGGCAATGACGGAGTTGGCTAAGCCATCGGTGACTTCGCCGCTGATAAAAATAATCCGTTCCAAAGATAGGCGTTCGTAGATGCTAATCCACTGCGTGAATGAATCACCGGGATAGCGATAGGGGACTTTGGGAATTCCAATGGGCATATCTACTCCTTCGGTTCTAGTACTTTGTCAATTAAGCCGTATTCTTTGGCTGCCTGGGCGGTCAGATAAAAATCCCGCTGTTGGTCTTTCTCCAGTTTTGCGATCGGTTGCCCTGTGTGCAGATGGAGGATTTCGTTAATGCGTCGATCGAGGCGGAGAATTTCCTCTGCTTCGATTTGAATGTCACTCGCCTGTCCCTCCACACTGCCAGAGGATTGGTGCAGCATGATTTCTGCGTTGGGGAGAGCAAACCGCTTGCCCTTGGTACCCGCTGCCAGGATTACTGCTGCCATCGACATCGCCATACCCACAGCGATCGTGCAGACGTCAGCTTTAATACACTGCATGGTGTCATAGATGGCTAGACCCGCCCGCACAGAACCGCCAGGGGAGTTGATATAGATGTAGATGTCTTTGTTGTTGTCCTCCGAGTCCATGTAGAGGAGACGGGCGATGACAGAATTGGCTAGACCATCGGAAATCCTTCCCCCTAAGAAAATAATCCGCTCTAGGGAGAGGCGGTCATAGATAGAAATCCACTGCGTGTAGTTGCTCTGGGGAAAGCGATAGGGTACACGGGGGATGTAAACTGGCATTGCTCTAGGCTCCTACGGCGGCGGGAATGGCTTTGGGTAGGTCTTTGGGACTTTCTAACACTTTGTCGATGATGCCGTACTCCTTGGCTTCCTGGGGAGTCATGTAGAACATTCTGTCCATGTCCTTGGCAATTTTTTCGGGGGGCTGCCCTGTGTTCTTTGCCAAAATTTCAATCATTGCCTGCTTGTTCGCCAGGACTTCCTGTGCCTGGATTTGAATGTCAGTGGCTTGTCCCCTAGCTTGACGCTTTGCCTGGTGCAGAATAATCGTGGCGTTAGGTAAGCTGGCACGGCAACCCTTTGCCCCCGCTGACAGAATCATGGCGGCTGTCCCCATCGCCTGCCCGATACAGATGGTGTGTACAGGGGGTTTGATGTATTGCATGGTGTCACAGATAGCAAAGGCTTCCGTTTCATAACCGATCGCGTCCCCTGTATACCAGGAAGTGCCGGTGGAGTTGATGTAGAGATAGATGGGTTTTTCCTTGTCTTCGTACTGTAAATAGAGGAGTTGCGCCACGATCAGTTCTGTGACATCTACCCCTAGTTGGTCCTTGTACTCATCGGGGGAGACCAGGGGCAACCCAAAATAGATAATACGCTCTTTTAGCAGGAGGGAGGGGAGGTCAGGGGGAGGGGTGCGGTAATAGGCATCACCGTAGTAGTACGCAGATTGCACAGCTGTTGGTTGCATATTGCCTGGTTGTGATGTGGTAATGCTAGGGTAACACAATCGTTCCAGCAACTGGGTGGGGGAAACCGTCAGTGACTGTGGAGGACCTGTTTGTAAGCCTCGTCCAGGACTTCGCTGAGGGTGGGGTGGGCGTGTACCTGGAAGGCGAGTTGGTCAACGGTGAGACGATTAGCTATTGCTTGGGCAGCTTCGTGAATGAGGTCCGAGGCATGGAGTCCCAAAATATGTACCCCCAACAGGGTACGATCGTCCTGGCGGTAAATTACTTTGGCTATCCCCTCGGTCTCCCCTTCAGCAATGGCTTTGGAATTCCCCTTGAAGGAGGAGCGCGTAACCCCGATCGTGAATCCTTCTGCTTCTGCCTTTGCCTGGGCTTGGGGTTCTGTCAGTCCCACAAACCCTATTTCCGGATGGGTAAATACGGTGGCGGGAATGCTGCTATAGTCCACGGTGCGATGGCGTCCGCAGATGTTTTCCACCACAGCAATTCCCTGGGCAGAGGCGGCATGGGCTAACATCATTTTGCCGGTCACATCCCCAATTGCCCAGAGGTGTTCTACCCCCGTTGCCATGCGGTCATCTACTTCAATGAAGCCCCGCTTGTTGGGGGTCAGTCCCACAGTTTCTAAGCCCAAGTCTGCACTGAGGGGCACGCGCCCTGTCGCCACGAGGCAAGCATCCACTTCTAAAATTTCGCCGTTGGATAGTTCAATGATCACCGGGCTGCCGGGTATGACTTTTTTAGCCAGGACACCCGTGTAGGTCTCGATGTCCCTGGGCTTAATGAGAACCCGTTCCGCTAGTTTGGCAATATCGGGGTCAAAGCCGGGCATGAGGGTATCCAGTGCCTCAATCATGGTGATTTCACAGCCCAGCGCCGTGTAAATGTCAGAAAATTCCAAACCAATGTAGCCACTGCCAATAATGGCGATCCACTGGGGCAACCAGTCCAGTTTAATGCCTTCGTCACTGGTGAAGACCGTCTTGCCGTCCACCTCAATGCCTGGGGGGACAAAGGGCTGGGAACCGGTAGCGATGATAATGTCCTGGGCGGTGTAGACCCGATCGTTGACTTCTACTTTCTGGATGCCGGCAATTTTACCCCTGCCTTGAATTACATCTACCCCCAGTTGCTGGAGGCTGTTGGTGAGGGCATTGCGCAATTTTTCTACGGTTCTAGTGGCATGGTGGGCGATCTGGGCGCGATCGAATTGGAGGTCTCCTACGCTGATCCCTAGTGCCCGCAGATGTTCCTTTGCCTGCAGTTCCCGCACTTTTCCCGCTGCTGCTAGTAGTGCCTTGGAGGGAATACAACCCCGGTTGACGCAGGTGCCCCCCATATCCCTGGCTTCCACGATCGCGGTTTTCAAACCCTGTGCTCTGGCATGGAGAGCGGCGGCGTGTCCCCCCACCCCAGCCCCAATAATAATCAAATCGTAGTCAAACACTGTTGCTTTTGTCCCTCTTTTCCATAGGTTGTCATTTTACTGGGATTTCTTGCCCCCGAACCACTGCTGCCACCAATTCTTTTCCTGGGGGGTGTTGGCAGGATGCGGAAAGTCTAGCAGTAGGACTATGCGTGTCTCGTGTCCCCGATGCCAGACTTCATGTTCAGTGGTGTCATCAAAGACAAGGCATTTGCCCTCCGTCCAGGTTCTGATTTCTTCGCCAACACGGATACTACAGCCGCTACAGCCCGCCAAGCCCAGGTGACAGCGTAACAGTCCATCGGCATAGCCGGTGTGGGGGGCAATGTGGGTACCTGGTTGCAGGGCAGAAAAACCCGCCGTCACAATCCCTGGTATCTGCTTAACTAGCGCCGTCGTCTGGGGACAGAGTTTGGTGTTGCCGGCAATTTCTACGCCAAAGGCAAGCAAGCCTAAGACTTCCCACCCGTTTTCGTAGAGATGGCGTTCGGGCCAGGCTAAAAAGCGCTCTTTGCTGACTGCCAGTGCTTCATCACGGATTACTTGCCAGTGAGCCTCTAGGAGGACGGTGAAGGGGAAGTCCTCTGGATTTTTGAACATATTGCCTAGGCAAGTGCTCTTTGTAGCAGGATGGTGATGGTTTTACCGATCGCTTGCGCTATCCCCCTCAGCCCCCCCATCTGCTGCAGGAGATGGACATAAAATATGAGCCAACGCCAAGCCTTGACTAGTTCTAATTGCCAGGACTGTAATCTGCCCATAGGGAGGTATTGTTTGCTATAGTGAAACGTTTTTATTCTAGGGTAGTAGTAATGAGTCTGCAAGACCAATCATGGAGAGAGTTGTCGGTCTGCTGTTTTCCCTAGGGGTGCCTTTTCTACTGGTTGCCCAGGAGAATGCCCTTGTATTGCTGCAACAGGCTAATGCCCTGCGGGAACAAAATAAATTGGAGGAGGCGGAAAAAGTCTATCGTCAAGCGATCGGTGCCAATCCTCAACTGGTGCCTGCCCACTATGGTCTGGGGGTAACGCTGCGCCAACGGGGTGACCTCAATGGTGCTGTCAATGCCCACCGCGAGGCTCTTAAACTTGACCCCAACTATGCCCCTGCCCACTATGGTTTGGGTTTAGCCCTCTTCCAAAAGGGGGACATCACGGGGGCAATTAACGCCTACCAAAAGGTGATCCAGCTCAGTAAGCCCGAACCCAGTTTGGCTCCCACCTACTACAATCTCGGTCTGGCGGAGGAGAAACGGCAAAATTTCCCCGCGGCGGCGGCGGCTTTTCAAATGGCAATCCAACTTGACCCCAGTTATGGTCTTGCCTACAGCGGTCTGGGTACGGTTCTCCGCAAGCAGGGGAAACAGCAAGAGGCGATCGAGACGCTGCGTAAAGCTATCACGCTGCAGCCAGATAATGTCACTGCCCAATTTGCCCTGGGGGTGGCGCTCTACGAGGCAAAGGACTACAAGGGGGCGGCAAGTGCCTACCGATCGGTGCTGGCTCTGCAACCCAATTTCCCCAATGCCCACTATAACTTGGCTATTGCTCTCACTGCCCAGGGGGATATGGAGGGGGCTGCCGCTGCCTATGGGGAGGCAATTAAACGCCATGACCGCAATCCCGATCTCTACAATGCCTGGGGCAATGTCCTGTTGCAAATTGGCAAAATCACGGAGGCTCAAGCCGCCTTTAGTCGCAGTTTGGTGTTGCAACCCCGCAATCCCGTCGCCCTCAATGGTATTGGTTTGAGTTACCGCCGCCAGGGAAATCTGGACAAAGCGATCGAGGCCTATCGCCAAGCGATTCAAATCAACCCCCAATACGCCGCTGCCTACAACAATTTGGGGAGGGCTTATGCCGATCGCAGGGAATATGAGCAAGCCATTGCTGCCTTTCAGGATGCTATTAGGGTTGACCCCCAAAACGCCGTTGCCTACAGCAATCTGGGCAATCTCCTCAGGATGCAGGGGGATATGGAGGGGGCAGTGAAGGCACTGCAGCAAGCTATCAGTCTGGGGAAAGAAGAAATTTGGGTGGACTACACAAGCCTGGGACTTGCGCTAGTGGAACAAAACAAGCTGGAGGAGGCACTGAAGGCTTACCAGCAATCCCTGCAGGAAAATCCCAACTATGCTGTCACCCACCTGGGACTAGGGGCACTCTATAGCCGCCGCGGCGATAAACAGCAGGCACTCAATCACTACCAAACTGCCCTCAAACTCTATGAGTCTGTGCAAGACAAGGAGTGGATCGATCGGGTGCAGCAAGCGATCAAAGCCCTACAGTGAGCTGACCTTTTCCCTCCTTTTTTTCCCTCCCCAGGCAGGGAAGGGGGTTTCATGCAACAGCAGATAAAAGCAGGGAATAATAAACAAAGTCAAAAGCGTCGCGAAAGACAGACCAGAGAAAACCACAATTCCCAAGGGGCGTAGAAATTCACTCCCCTCCCCTAAACCCAATGCCAAGGGCAACAACCCTAAAACAGTGGTGATCGTGGTCATCAAGATGGGGCGCAAGCGCTGCGGTGCAGCCTGGGTAATCGCGGTCATCCGATCGCAGCCTGTCTCTTCTCTGATCTGATTCGCTAATTCCACCATGATAATAGCGTTGTTGACGACAATTCCTACTAGTAAAACTGCCCCCACAACCACGGTGGCACCGATGGAAGTTTGGGTGACAAAGAGACCAAAGATACCCCCCGCCAGAGCTAAGGGCACAGTAAACATGATCACCAGAGGGTCGATGAGGGAGTTATATTGCACTGCCATCACCACAAAGACCAGAAAAGTTGCCAACAGACCCAGGACTTGCAGGGATTGTTGTAGTTGACGATTTGCCTCGGCGGCAGAACTGGGCAAGACTGTGATACCAGGGGGCAATTCTATTTGTTTTAATGTCTGTTCTACTTCTTGGATAGCTTGGCTGAGGCTAGCTCCCCGATTGAGGTTGCCGTTGATGACAAAGACGTTCTTTTGATTGAGGCGTAGAATTTCCCCAGGGGCAGTCCCCATCTTGATCGCCGCTACGTCATGTAGCTGCACTGTCTGTCCTTCCCTGGTAAACAGGGGCAGTTGTGCCAATTGCGATGGCTTGCTGATCTGAGCACGATCGAGTTTCACTCTCACATCCACAAGGCGATTGCCCCGCTGCAGCTGGGTCGGTACGCTGCCTAGAATAGCTGTATTGACTGTCTGTCCTAGGTCTGCCACTGTCAAGCCCAGTCTCTGCAGTCTTTCCCAGTTGGGTTGAATTTGGATTTCTGGTTGTCTGGCATCGCTGTCAGGGCGGAAGTTTGCCCCTTTCACTTTCTCTTCTAATGCGCGCAATACCTGTCTGCCTGTTCTTTCTAGGGTCATTAGATCATTGCCCTGCAGCAGGACATCGATTTCTGTGCCTGGGGTAGGGGAGTTGTTGAGGATGATCCCCCGCACTCTGCCAGGGTTAACTCGCATGCGAATACCCGCTAAATTCAATTTGTTGATCTTTTGGTTTACTTTTTGTACATAGGCAAAGACGTTACTACCTGGTTGTAGGGTGATGGTGCTGGAACTGCGTAGTGGATTAGCAGTGGCATTGTTGCCGAAGACCACCCCCCCGATCGTAGAAAAGACGTATTTTGTCTCTGGTTCCTGGCGCAGTATCTCTTCTACTATCCTCATCACCCGTTGATTGGTCGCCAAGGTGGTGCCAGCGGGAAATTGGGCAATGACATTCACCAGTCCTGTGTTGATGGGGGGGAGAATCTCCTGCGGTATCTGTCTTGCCATCCACCAGGCAGTGCTGCCACAGAGAAGAAACGCCAGTACAATCACTAATAAGCGCCAACGCAGTAAATGCTGCAGTAACCAACTGTAACCCTCTGTAGCGGCAAGAAACCGATCGTTAAACTGCTGCCATAACCACCATCTGCCTATGCCACTAGTTGCCCTCACTGCCAACAGCCGCGATGCCAAGGCGGGTACCACTGTCACTGCCACCACAATAGAGGCTGCCACAGCAAAGACGATCGTTAACACCAATTCATTGAACAAGAGAGAGATAAAGCCGCCGATCAACAAAAAGGGCAAGACTGCTACTATGTTTGTACTGGTAGAAGCAATGAGGGCAGATTCCACCTTCTGACTACTGGCAATCGAGCGTTCGATCGTCTCTTTCCACCCCAAACTACTGTTGGCACTTTTGCCCAACACCATCCCTGTCCCTACGGCAATGCTTTCTAGCATGACAATGGAGTTATCCACTACAATTCCCACCCCCAGGGCTAACCCCCCCAAACTAAACAAATTCAAGGAGAAATGGCACAACGCCATGACAATGACAGCCGCCAGAATGGAGAGGGGAATGGCAGTCAAGATGATCAAGGTCTGCCGCAGGGAACCTAAAAATAACAGGACGGCAATAGCAGCTAAAATTGCCCCTGTCACCCCCGCCTGCACCACTGATTTAATGGCATTGCGAATGAAACGGGAGTCATCTAGGGTCACTGTCAACACTGCATCGGCAGGAATTAACCCCTGTTGTTTTAGGGTTTCTAACTTTTGCTGCACCCCTTCTACCACAGCGATCGTGTTGGCATCGGGCTGTTTTTGCACTGTCACTTTTACGGCTGGTTCGCCATTGAGGGTGACAAACAAGCGCTGTTCGGCACTGCCATCGGTCACAGTGGCGAAATCCCGCAGATAGACCTGTTTGCCATTGACAGGGAAAGATAACTCCTCTATCGCCTGGGGGGAGGTAAAACGACCGATCGTTCTAGTCAAAGGTTCAAATAGGGGTCCTTCTAATCTGCCGCCAGAAATATCTTGATTTCTCTGTTGCAGGGCAGTCAACACATCCCTGAGGGCAATACCCTGGGCTTGCAGACGGGCAAAGTCCACCTTTACGGTCACTTCCTCTGTCTGTCCCCCCACGACATCGACAGCTGCCACCCCAGGCACGACACTCAATTCCCTTGCCAGCTCTTCTTCTGCAAAAATGCGCAGGGCTAGGGGAGAAAGACTAGGAGAAGTGAGGGCAAATTCATAGACAGGCAGTTGGGAGGGGTCAAACTTAAAAATGCGGGCATCTTCAATATTATCGGGCAAGCGGCTGCGCCCGCGATTGTAGGTAGCAGTCACATCATTCAATGCCTGGTCTAAATTACTGCCGGGGGCAAAGAACAAATCTACTCTTACCCTTCCTTCCTGGGTGCGGGAGAATATCTGGGTGACACCCTCCGTAGCAGCAAGGGAGGCTTCCAGGGGTTTGGTCACCGCATCCACTGCCACTTCGGGAGAAATGCCAGGGATATTCAACTGCACGGCAATGCGAGGATAGGTAATGGCAGGGAGGAGATCGACTTGCAAGCGGCTAATTAAAAATAGCCCCAACACCACCACCGCCAAACTGAGCATGAGAGTCCCAATGTGCCGGCGGATGGCAAGCCGACTGATGCTAATTCCCTGGTCTGTCATTTTTCCCTCCCTTTGCCTGCGATAACACACTGACTGCTACTTTGTCGCCCTCTTGCAGGGGTCTGCTGCTTCTAACGACATATTCTTCCCCCGGCACTAATCCCGATCGGATGACCACTTTGCCATCGACTTCTTGCCCTAGTTGGACGGAGCGGGCTTTTACCCTAATAGTTTCCCCCGATCGTTGGACGACAAAAATTGTACTCTCCTGGGCATTGGGTCTCCCCGCTGTGCGCAGGGCAGTGAGAGGGACTGTCACCACCTTGCTGGTTTTAGGGGGCACAAAGGTCACTCTGGCAAGCAGTCCACTGCCGATGGTTTGGTGGGCATTGGCGATGGTCACTTCTACAGGAATGAGACGGGAACGGGGGTCAGCTGTGGGGGCGATGCGGCTGATCTCCCCTGGGAATTGCAATTTGGGTAGGGCATCGAGGGTGACAGTAGCGGTTTGTCCCAAGGTGAGATTAGCCCGATCGAGTTCCGACACTTCCACCACTACCTTAACTGTAGAGAAATCGGCAATTTTAACAATTTCATTCCCCACTTGGAGGAGGTTGCCTGCCTCAGCAGTTTTAGCGGTGACAATGCCTGGGATGGGAGCACGCAGGACGGTGTAGGATAATCTTTCCTCTGCCTGTTGCAGGATGGCTCTTTGGGCAGCAAGGCGTCTTTGGGCGGTGACCACCTCTGCCTGCTGGGATTGCAACTGTGCCTGGGTGGCTTTCAGAGTTTGTTTGGCGCTATTTGCCCTCGTCTGTGCCTGTTCCGCCTGTTGGGGAGGGACTGCCCCCACCTGTGCTAATTGTTGCCATCTTTGTGCATCTGCCTCGGCCTGCTGTAGTTCCAATTGGGCGCGCTCTACCTGTGCTCTGGCATTAGCGACTAGGGTTTCAATTCTGGCTAGTTCCGCTGCCCGCGCTGCCAATTCCGCTTCCGCCTGCAGGACATTAGCCCTTAATATCCCATCGTCTTGGCGGGCAATCACTTGCCCCTGTTGCACCAAGTCCCCCCGATCGACTGCTAGTTCTAGCAGTTGCCCCTCTACCCTTGCCCGCAGAGTCACTTCCCGCTGGGGGTTGGTTGTGCCTGTATACTGGCGGGGGCGATCGATCGTCTCGAGGGCTGCCACTGCTGTATCGACATTGATGGTGTGGAGAGGAGGACCAGCTGGCGGTTGTGCCTGACCGGAGGGGGAACTAGTGCGACAACTACTGAGCCATAGCCCCAAGATACCCCCCAAGATGACAAGACCGATTTTGCGCCCCATATGTCACCAGTTTGCCAAGCTTAGCTTAAAGCTTAAGGATTTCTAAAGCAAGCACTAGTTCACTGTATCTCCCCCAAGTTCTAGCTGGACGCCCTTGCATCTGCGGTTATACAACTGACAAAAGCGATCGATGTACTTAGGGTCTGCCAGGAGAATGAGGTCGAGATAGGCTTTAATGGCTGTCCTGTGTTACTGTGGGGGGAGCTAAACAGGAAACTATGGAACAACAGTCGTGCAGCGAAGCTCACTTGCCCTTGCAGGAATGGTTGTCTTTAGTAAAACCGATCGCTTGGCAGGCAGCAGAAGTAGTTTTGACATATTATCAGCCGTCCATCGCCGGTGGGCGAGATTTAGACATTCAAGACAAAGGTGGCTCGGAAGGACCCGTCACCAAGGCAGATATTGCCAGCAACGAAGTGATCCTAGCGGGCTTACAGCGGCAGTTTGGCACCCAGGAATTTGCCTACCTCAGTGAAGAGACAGAGGATGACTTTACCCGACTACAGCGGGAATGGGTCTGGATTATTGACCCCCTCGACGGCACCAATGAATTTCTGGAAGGCAAAGGGGAATTTGCTATCCACATAGGACTGACCTATCGGCAGCGACCGCTTGTGGCAGTAGTGGTATTACCAGCCCTAGGCAAACTCTACAGCGCTGTGCTAGGAGAAGGAGCCTATAGGGAAGACAGACAAGGGCAAAGGCAAAAATTACAGGTTTCCGATCGCTTTGACCCCGCCACAATGACAGTGATTGCCAGTCGCAGTCATCGCAGTCCCAAGTTAAACTACATCCTCACTCAGGTACCCAAGGCAGCGGAATGTGCCGTCGGCAGTATTGGGGGGAAATTTGCGGCCCTGGCAGAGGGCAGGGCGGACTACTACATCTCTGTATCAGGGCATTCGGCGCCCAAGGACTGGGATTACTGCGCCCCGGAACTGATCCTGCAGGAAGCAGGGGGAAAACTGACTAGGTTTGACGGTTCTCCCCTTACCTACAATAATCGGGATGTAGCGCAATGGGGGGAGATTCTCGCCAGTAATGGACACAATCACCACTACTTGTGTCAACTTTGTCAGGCAGCAGCGCAACAATTTGCGCGGCTCTAAAAGCAGCATTGGGATTCCTTTACTGTGGGGCTTCCTGGCACTAACCCTGGGTAAATTCTTGCCCCTCTTAGAACTGCAAATGCAGGCATTATTTGTAGGGTGGCGACCCGCCCAATCCCCCCCACCAGAAATAGTCATAGTGGCTATTGATGAACTGAGTCTTGCCCAAACAGAAAAATTCCCCTGGCAACGGAAAAACTATGCCCTTGCCATCGATCGCTTAATGCAAGCAGGGGCAAAAGTTGTCGCTCTTGATTTATTATTTGTCAATCCTAGTATCTATGGTGCAGAAGACGATCGCAAATTTCTAGCTACCCTCCTACGCTACCAAGACCGCTTAGTATTAGCCAGCAGCTATGAAGTTTCTGCCAGCCAGGAGGGCAAAATTGAACGCCGTCTTAGTCCCCGGGATATTTTCCCCCAGTTAGAGCAAAAAGTAGAAGGATTTGTCAATCTCCCCATCGAGGCGGACGGCACTATCCATCGTCTACCCCAACTTCCCACAGGGGAAAAAACTTTTGTGGGGGCAATTTTACACCAAGCGGGGGTCACTGTCTCGCCTGCTAGTAAATATATCAACTACCTTGGCAGGGCAGAAACCTGGGTGCGGTCAGGGCAACAATATCCCTTTTCCTATCTCTTGGAGCAGCAAAATTGGCAGGGAATTTTACAAAATGGGCAGGTTTTTAGAGACAAAATCGTGCTAATTGGAGCCACTGCCCCCTCCCTGCAGGACATCCAACCCTCCCCCCTGGGACCAATGGCGGGTGTGGAAATTCATGCCCACGCCCTGGCAACTATACTGCAAAACCGATCGGTTACATTTTTAACTGCCCCCTGGCTACTTTTAGTTTGGCTATTTTTCTGTGCCTATGCCTTGCAGCAAATCCCACAGCCCCAATATCAGTTTGCCGCTGCTATTATACTTGCCCTTTTAGCCGTAGTTACTAGCTTTATCCTCTGGCAGACCCTCTATCTATTTCTGCCTATTGGCAAAATTCTCATTACCACTTTGGGTATGGGCACTACCTATTTAGTTACGGGAGTAATTCAAGAACAGTTAGCTCGGCAGAAATTGCGCCGCACTTTGGATATATATGTCGCCGCCCCCATCGTGGCAGAAATTTTACAACAACCCGATTCCTACTACGAAATAATGGCAGGCAAAGCGATCGAGGCAGTGGTGATGTTTTGCGATATTCGCGGTTTTACCGCTATTGCCCAAATGCTCCCCCCCCAAGTCCTTGTGCAACAATTAAATCAATATCTCAGCGCTATGGTAGCATCAATTATTGCCCACCAGGGCACAGTGGATAAATTCATAGGGGATGCCATCATGGCAGAATTTGGTTCCCCTCTGTCACGGGGTAAAACCCAAGATGTGATGGCAGGGATTAAAGCCAGTTTGGCAATGCGTCTTGCCCTCCACCAATTAAGAAAAACCTGGCGACAACAGGGACAAATACCTTTCTTCCATGGTATTGGTTTACATTTTGGGGAAGTTATTGTCGGGAATATTGGCTCTCCCCAACGGTTAGAATATGCCGTAATCGGTGATACTGTAAACACTGCCAGTCGCATCGAAAGTATGACCAAAGAACTGGGCTTTGATATTGTTATTTCCGAAACCGTTTATGCCATTGCCCAGGACAAAATTGTAGCGGTGGATTTAGGTCAGCAGCAATTGCGGGGCAGGACAACCCCGATCCGTCTCTATGGCTTAGTCAGTCTGCGGGGGGAAGATGACAGCCTCTTTCAAGCAGTGCAGCGGGAATGGCAAGAATATAGAGGGAAAAATTTTTATGAGTACAGTTGCTGATCTGTTTAATAGAATTGCCCCCGTCTATGACAACCTCAACGATGCCTTGAGTTTGGGGTTACACCGCGTGTGGAAAAAAATGGTCTACCGTTGGGCAGCCCCGCAGCTAGGGGAGGTGTGGCTAGATTTGTGCTGTGGCAGTGGCGATATGGCGATCCTATTGGCACGATCGGGGGCAACGGTAATTGGGGTAGATTTTGCCGAGTGCCAGTTAGAACTTGCCAGACAAAAAGGGAAAAATTTACCTAATCTAACCTGGGAGTGGGGGGATGTTTTGTATTTGCGCTTTCCGGATGCCAGTGTGGATGGGGTGACGATGACCTATGGTCTGCGCAATTTAGCTGACATAAAACAGGGCTTGCAGGAAATTTATCGCGTCCTTAAAACCCCAGGGAGAGCAGTAATCTTAGATTTCCACCGTCCCTATGACCCAGGGGTAGCCACCTTCCAAAAATGGTATTTGCGCAGGATCGTTGTTCCCACTGCCCAGCGGCTAAATTTAGCTAGGGAATACGCCTATTTAGAATCCAGTTTAGAGCAATTTCCCCAGGGACAAGAGCAAATACAACTGGCACAGGAGGTGGGTTTCGCAGTCAGTAAGCACTATCCGCTTCTAGGGGGAATGATGGGAATTTTGTCTCTGCAGAAAATCTAACCCTTCTGTCAGTTGTGCTAGAGTGACGATACAGGTCTCTCCCACTGGTTTATGATGTTCTCTCCTCTTGCCCTCGCTTTGGTTTTGTTGGGGGGCGGTGCTCTGCCTTTGCTAGCCCAGGATGCCCAGTGCTTTATCCAGGATGCCAAGGGGCGTAAAGTTGACCTCACTAATATCTGCGGTAGGACTGCTACCCCTGCCACTTCCCCCCGCTTTGTTGTAGTCCCCATCAAAGACCGCCGCGGCAATACCCCTGTCATAGCGGTCACCTTCAATGGTAGGCAGACTTTTGATATGATCCTTGACACAGGGGCAACGGGGACAGTGATCACCCAGGAAATGGCAAATGCCCTCAATGTCCGTCCCTTTACTGCTGTGAAGGCTCAAGTAGCGGATGGGTCAACGGTGGTCTTTCCCATTGGCTTTGTCCAGTCTATCAGTGTCAATGGCGCCACTGTCAATAACGTGCCGGTAGCGATCGCTCCCCAAATGCCATTGGGGCTGTTGGGCAATGACTTCCTCAGTAGCTATGACGTTAAAATCAAACGGGACACGATCGAGCTATACCAGCGTCCCTAGCTGCCGATGATGTATTTCTTCCACTCCTGGTTGCTGTCGCCGCGTAAATACTTGGTGACCTCAAAGTACAGACTGCTGTGGGGACGACGGGGGGGCTTGCGCAGCTGCATTCCCGCCTCTTGGGGGGTACGGTTGCCCTTCTTCACATTACAGCGCACACAGGCAGTGACCACGTTTTCCCAGGTGTCTTCGCCGCCCCGCGATCGGGGTAGGACGTGGTCTAGAGTGAGGTCTTCCCCCGTATATCCACAGTATTGACAGGTGTGACCGTCGCGGTGTAGGATATTACGCCTGGTTAGGGGGATGTCTTTGTAGGGGAGGTTGATATAGTGGAGCAGGCGTATGACGGTGGGCAGGGGAAAGTCGGGATAGAGCATTTTGCCATTATGTTCTATCTGTTCTGCCTTCCCCTTAATCAGCAATACCACTGCTCTTTGCCAGGTAGTTATGTTAAGGGGTTCGTAGGAAGCGTTTAGGACTAGGACTTTTGCCATTATTTATTTTTGTATAAAAACCCTCCCGTAGATGCTAACATAGCCTGGCACTAGGGGCAAATTTTTCCATGATCCACGATCGTTTTTCTGTCCAAGGGAGGGACTGGCTGTGGCGGGGCTGGCAAATTCGCTACCAGTTTACGCGGGGGCAGGGGGATGTACCAGTCCTATTACTGCACGGCTTTGGTGCTTCCGGTCGCCACTGGCGGCACAATGTGGGGGCACTGGGGCAGCGCTATAGGGTCTACACCTTAGATTTACTGGGTTTTGGGGCATCGGAAAAAGTCGCTACTCACTACGGTCTCGATCTTTGGGTAGAGCAGGTGCATGACTTCTATCAGGGGGTGGTGGGGCAGCCCCTCGTGGTGGTGGGCAATTCCCTGGGGGCTTTAGTGGCACTGCTGTTTGCCCATCGTTATCCCCAGGCGGTGCGGGGGGTGGTCACTGTCAGTCTGCCCGATGTGGCGGCGGTAGAACGTTCCCTGCCTGCTTTTGTCCGTCCTGTCAAGCGCTTTTTGGAAGGCACGATCGGGGGGATATTGGCAACTCCTCTGTTTTATATATTTCGCCAACCTTGGGTGATCCGCTGGGTGTTGGGTAGTTTTGTCTATGGGCAGCGGCAACAGAATGTGGATAGGGAATTGGTAGAAATTATTGCCAGTCCTGCTAGGGAGCGCCAGGCGGTGATTGCCTTTAATTGGCTCAATCGCGGTATGTCCCGTCCCCAGGAAGTTCCCAGTGCCAAACAGATCATTGCTGCTCTCAAAGTCCCCCTCTTAATTGTCTGGGGCAGTCAGGACCGCGTCATTCCCCCCAAACCAGCTAAAAAGTTAGCTAGCTATTCCCCCCTGGCGGAGGTGGCTCTCCTCAAGGGCTTAGGGCACTGTCCCCAGGATGAAGACCCCCAGCAATTTAACCAGCTACTTTTGCACTGGCTCGATCGCGCCGTCGTGGGCTAGGTAGTCCATCTTTATATCCCAACTCTTGGAGCTGAGCAGAGGTACCACAAATTCCTGGAAGGTAACCCCCACCTTCACACAGTAGAGGTGACGACACAGCAACCGATCGTAGTAGCCTCGCCCCGACCCCAGACGGTTCCCTTGGCGATCGAAGGCTAATCCGGGCACGAGACAGAGGGTACGCCCATCCGGTATGAGGACAGGGGCAGTGACGGGGGGTTCCAGAATGCCCCACTGGTTGGGGGTGAGGGGGGTGGCGGGGGTAAAGTGGTGGAACAGCAGGTCATCGCCTTGGCAGCGGGGCATAGCCCAGGTTTTATTGGGAAAGGCTTTAATTAAGGGCATTAAATCCGGCTCCTGGCGATGGCTAATAAATCCCAGGATCAAGCGTGCCTCCTGCCATACCGCCCATTGGGCAAGGTTTTCACAGATTAGCTGGCTTTTACGCTGCCAAATTTCCCCTGACAGTTGCTGCCGCTGTTGTTTGTAGTGCCGCCGTTGTGCCTCCCGATCGTTTAATTGCTCCTTTCCCATTGGCGGATGATCTCCGTCAGGATTTGCCGATCGGGTTGGGGTAAAACCTGCACAGGAATAGTCACTGCCACACCGGGGATATTTTGGCTCCAAGGGCTGTTGGGTACACTGCGGAGGTCCAAGTTGTTATCTACAGAGCGAAAGCCATACTGGGTAAATACTGCCTGTTGGGGGGGCTGTTGCAAAAATCTAATAAACTGGCGGGCAGCCTCTGCCTGGGCAGGGGAGACATCCTCCCGCAAAATAGCAGCTGTAGAAATAGTCTCGATCGTAGGGTTAGGGTAATAGATGTGGTAGGGTTTGCCTTGTCTTTGGCTTGCCTGTTGCCAACGGTGCAGGGCAATACTCTCATAGACCATAGCCACATCCGCATCGTTGGGACCGCGGGCGATAAACTCCTGCAGCAGAATGTCCGTAGAGCGGGGGGGTTGATAGACCGATCGTTTAATCAAGCTAAACAGCGCCTGGCTCTGGGGGGAATTGAGAGTGGCATTATCCAAACTGCCCAGGTGACTTTGCGCCCAGAGAGCGAGGGTGAGCTGTCCACTGTTAGAGCGGGTGGGGTCTGTGGTGACAAAATCAAAACTGCCCCAGCGGGGATTGCCCCCGATCGTGCCCCAACTGCCGTTAGTCATAGCGCGGTGGATACTCCGCCAGTCAAACTGCCCCCCAGGGAAGAGTACCTGCCCCCGTTCCGTCCAGGAGACCGCCACCAGCAGAGTTTTGGCCAGGGGTTGGGGTGGGTCATAGAAAGCATTGCCCCCCAGGCGTTGCTCCAATTCCTTGAGCAGTTCCCCGTTGGCGGGAATCAAGACCGTGGGCTTGAAGTCATTTTTGCGGTCCACTACTTTGTTGACCAGTTCCTGGGACCCCTGAATTTTGACCTCAATTTTAATGTGGGGGTTTTGCTGTTCAAAGGTCTCCTCCAGGAGTTTGAGAGGTTCTTCCAGTTCGGAACCGCTGACAATAATCAAAGTCTGTTGCACACCTGGTAGGGAGGCATAGGCAAGGAGCAGGGAGCCGCCTAAAATTGCCAGGGAAGTGAGGACATTTTTCATGGACTTGTCCACTGCATATGCCTTAATTTTATAGCCTAGAAATCCCAAATTTCATACCGTCCATCTAATTCTGTTAAAATTTGTCCCCCCGTATTGCCAGGCAAAATACCCACCCATTTGCGTGGTGATTGCTCCCTGATCGTGCTGTAGATTAAATCCCCCGTTCCCGTAAATACCGCCACCAGGGGATAGTAGCGATTGCCTAAGTCTACCTGGTCCTGTTGAATTTCCATGACAATTTCTGCCACACTATCGCCATTGATGTCTGCCACTGTCACCTGCCAGTCCTGTAACCGCTGCTGGAAACTGAGCAAATCCAAGGAGACTTCGCCAAAGGTTTGCAATTCCCCGTAGATGGCACGGCTGACCCGATCGCTCACTATAGCCCCCAATTCCCCCAAACGCTGGCGGGGTAACTGACTGAGACTGCCCCCATTTACTGCCACGATCGGTAGGCGTTGGCGGGATATGCCTCTAGCAATATACTCAGAACCACTGGCTAAAATTTCTACATTCCCTGCCTCATCCACCCAAATCGAGCGGGCTGTGACACTAAAAAAGCTGGCGTAGTCTGGGCGGTCAATCTCAATGATGTTCAGGAGGGGCAACCGATCGAGGCTGAGAGCCTTCCACACCGTCTTGGGAGACCGCTGCCCAAATTCGGCGATGGGGGCATTTTGCCAAACTTTGCCATCCCTAATCACCATGGGGGTCACAATATACCAGGTCTGACCCACAGAAAGTTCGCCCGGGGGTAAATACCAGCGATCGGAGGGGGTGCCCGCCAGGGGCGTGAGAGTAGCTAAAAACTGTTGGGGGCGGATAGTGAGGGGAGCCACATCCAGGGCATCCAAAACAGCGAGATTCTCTGGCGTTGCCCGACTGCGCTCCTGCAACCAAGCACGGGCACTGGGTAACCCTTCCCTGACCATCACCACAATTGCCCCCCAGGAGTAGGCAGCGGGGTCGTTGTTTACCTGTAAACTTGCCTGCACCCGTCGCCAAAAGAGACTGTCATCTTTTTGTAGGAGATTGATTACACTGCGGGCATTATTGTCATTGCGAGTAGCTAGGGTCAAAGCAGCAGCGAATTGCCCATCCACAATCAGATTGCGCGCCTGCTGCCCGGCATCCGTCAACGCCTGCTGTGCCTGTCTCTGCGTCAGATTGGCATGGTAGGCAATATAGGCGTGTTGCTCCCGAATGGGGATAGACAGCTTTTCCTCCGCCTTTTGCCAAATCTTCAGGGCAGGAGACCACAGCCCCGCACGGGCAAGGAGGAGAGCATTACTGTAGGTTTTACCCAGTTTGCCCCGCTCCGTCAGGGAAATACTGCGCAGTTCGTAGGGATTGCCCTTGTCCCCCGTCGGCACCAGCCGCAGAATCTCCATAAATGGCTCCGGCGCTAGGGTCTGGTCCACAACAATTTCTGGACGATCGGGAGTATTGGGCTTAGGGGGTAAATTGATTACCTCCTGCCACTCCGGCAACTTCCCCACAGGGCTGACCCACTCTGCCAACATATAGAGGCGGGGCTGGGGCTTGGTAGCCAGATAGAAAATGAGTCCATAGGCACCATTGGCAGCTTTGCCGCTAGTTAAAAACCAGATTTCCTCCTTGGGCTTGTCTCCCCCTAACTCCTGCAATTCCGTAAAGGGCAAAATGGGGTCATTGCCCCTAGGGGTAGCCAGGGGTCGGTAGCGTTGGCGGGGGGCATCAACGGCGGATTTGCGCAACCCCGTAATCTCTACCGCATCCAGCAAGTGCCATTTACCCCGAAACTTCCGCCCCCCTGCCTGGTACACCCGTAGTTGCCGCACCTCCTTCTTACTGTTGAGGACAGGGTAAAGGGCTATATCTTTAGTCCCTAGGGGAAACGGCTCCCCCAAACTCAAACCCTGCTGCTTTAACTCCTCCTTGATTTCTCCCAGGGATTGGGGGGGGGGCAACAACAACTCCTGCAACACCTCTGCCTCCGGCACCCCCGTAGAATTGGGGTCAACGAGGGCACGCCAGCCCCAGAACGTCAAAAACACCAACCCCGTCGCACTCAGCCACACCAGCAACTGACCCCAGGGCAGGGAAAAATCCTTAACCCGCATTTTCATAGGCTAAAATAGGAAGCATGATTTGTTAGGGCGATCGCATGGTAGATAGGATTCTCATTTTTGATACTACCCTAAGAGATGGTGAGCAAACTCCTGGGGCTACTCTCAATGTGGAACAAAAGCTACTCATCGCCCAGCAACTAGCCCGCCTGGGAGTGGATATTATTGAAGCCGGTTTTCCCTACGCCAGTCCGGGGGATTTCCAGGCAGTGCAGGGGATTGCCCGCGTGGTGGGGACAGAAAATGGACCTGTAATCTGCGGCTTAGCCCGCGCCACTAAACAGGACATCGCCGCCTGTGCAGAAGCCCTCAAGCCTGCCCACCGTGCCCGCATCCATACCTTTATCGCCACCTCGGATATTCACCTGGAATACAAACTGAAAAAGACCCGCGCCGAGATTTTGCAAATTGTGCCGGAGATGGTGAGCTATGCCCGCTCCCTCGTGCCAGATGTGGAGTTTTCCCCCGAAGATGCTGGTCGTTCTGACCCCGAATTTCTCTACCAAGTCCTGGAATTAGCGATCGAGGCAGGTGCCTCCACGGTCAACATCCCCGACACCGTCGGCTATACCACCCCCGCTGAATTTGGGGCGTTGATCAAGGGCATCAAGGAAAATGTGCGTAACATCGATCGGGCTATTATCTCTGTGCACGGTCACGATGACCTGGGTTTGGCGGTGGCTAATTTCCTGGAAGCGATTAAATACGGTGCCCGCCAGTTGGAATGCACAATTAATGGCATTGGGGAGAGAGCTGGCAACGCTGCCCTGGAAGAGCTGGTCATGGCCCTCCATGTGCGCCGTCAATACTTTAACCCCTTCCTGGGTCGTCCTCCGGAAAGTGAAGCTCCCCTCACCAACATCAACCTCAAGGAAATCTACAAAACTTCCCGCCTCGTCTCTAACTTGACTGGCATTCCCGTGCAACCCAACAAGGCGATCGTGGGGGCAAATGCCTTTGCCCATGAGTCCGGTATCCACCAGGACGGGGTATTAAAGCACAAGCGCACCTACGAAATTATGGACGCCGAATCCATTGGTCTTACCAGCAATCAAATTGTCCTGGGCAAGCTATCGGGGCGCAATGCCTTTCGCACGCGGCTGCAGGAGTTGGGCTTCCACCTCACAGAACAGGAACTCAATCGTGCCTTTGTGCGGTTCAAGGAACTAGCGGACAAGAAGCGGGAAATCAGTGATTGGGACTTAGCTGCCATCGTCAATGATGAAACCCAACACCTACCCCAGGCATACAAACTAGAACACGTACAGGTGAGTTGCGGTGACCATGCCCTGCCTACTGCTACTGTAACAGTGTTAACGCCGGAGGGAGAGGAGCGCACGGATGCCGCTGTGGGGACTGGACCCGTTGATGCTGTCTACAAGGCAATCAATCGCGTTGTCAATCTGCCCAATCAACTGATTGAATTTTCCGTGCAGTCAGTGACAGCGGGGATCGATGCCCTAGGGGAGGTGACGATCCGCATCAAACATCCCAGCGGTGTTGTCTATGCCGGTCATGCAGCGAATACGGACATCATTGTTGCTTCCGCCCGCGCTTATATTCATGCCCTCAATCGTCTATATTTTGCCCTCAGCAAGGAGGAAACTGCCGCGGTCAAAGCAATGTAATATCAAGAAATTTAGCGGGAATAATCTTGGACAAAGTTTTGTCTCTGCTATACTGATTTCGACCAGCAGGAATAAGATAGATGTAGGCACAGGAAGAGGAACATGACTAAGGTAATGGTTGTTGACGACAGTAGCACTATTCGCGAAGTAATGGCGGAGCAGCTGCGCAGTGGGGGATTTGATGTCATAGAGGCTAGCGATGGGGTAGAAGCAGTGAACAAAATCAAAGCCCTCAAGGATGATGTGCCCCAGATCATCGTGACGGATGTAGTCATGCCCAACATGAATGGTTATGAGTTCTGCCGTTGGGTGAAGAATAATCCGGCTACCAAGAATGTGCCCGTCATTATGTGTTCTACGAAGGGGGAGGCTTTTGATGAGCACTGGGCACGCAAAAATGGTGCTTCTGCCTATATCCGCAAGCCCTACGAGGCAGTGCAACTCCTCAACACTGTCAATGAGCTGTTAGCTGCTACAAAATCCTAAGGTTAGAGTCTTTCCATGCGTAGACTACTTCTACTTTTCCTTGCCCTTACCACTTTCACTCCTCCGGTGTTGTCCCAGGCTAATCAGCCTAAACCCAATACCCTCAATGCCAGTGTGTTTAGTTTTGCGGGGGGCAATCGCCTGATGGCGGAGTCGATGGAGGCAGTCAGTCAACAAAAATATGATGTTGCCATTGCTAAACTGATGGATGCCCGCCAGGTGTTCAATCAGCTCTCTAACTTTTATCAGGATTTGAATGCTAGCTTTGCCGGTATCGATAACCAAATTGCGGACAGCCATCGCCGCAAGGCACTAGAGGCAGCACAACTGCGGGACCAGTCCACTTTTCAGTTAGCGGTGGTCTACCGCGCCAACAATCAACCGGAACTGGCAATACCCCTGCTGGTGCAGTTAATTCGCAGTCAACAACCAACCAGAGAACTAGGACAAAAGGCTTATCAGCAGCTCTTTGAACTGGGGTTTGTGGAAGAGCAGTTTCCCCGTCCATCTGCTACCAACAAATAGGAGGGAGGTATGGCAAAACGATCGACTGTAGATTCTCTCTTGGTCAACCGTCGCATGGAGGAGTTAATTAACAGCGAACCCAATCGCTATAGCGCTACTGTGAAGGTGGCAAACCGTGCCAAATCCCGCTACTACCGCGAGCAGGAGGAGCAAGACCAAGGGGTAAAACCGATCGTGCAGGCAATTTTGGAAATCGCAGAGGAAAAGAGTCAGCCCCAGATTTTGAGTGATTGAGGCAGGGAAGGGTTGGCGCCTGGGGTATCGGGCAGAGTCAGATTACGTGGGCTTGCTGGGGGGAGACGACTGGGCGTTTGAGGTGACAGCGGCGGAATGGCAGGACTTCTGGGGGCTATTGGGGCGGCTGCGGGACACGATCGCTCACCTAAGCACGGAACTAGTAGACCAGGAGACCTTTAGTTGTACAGTGGATTCTGACCTGTGGGAACTAGAGGCGGTGGGGTTGCCCCAGGACTGGTGGTTGCGCTTGCAAATCCGATCGGGGCGACGAGCAGAGGGTTTCTGGACAAGTGAAGCAGTGGAGGCAGTGTGGCAATGCGCTAATGCGAAATTTCTACCCGATCGCGTCCCCGACGCTTAGCTTGGAATAGAGCCTGGTCTGCCTTTTGCAGTAAGCCTGTGGGCAGCGTACCGCGCTGGGGAATTTGAGTCGCTATGCCAATACTGATAGTAACCCGATCGGTGACCGAGGATGCCTGGTGGAGAATCTGTAAATTTCTGACTGCGAGACGGATGTCCTCCGCTATCTGCCATGCCCCTTCGATGGGCGTATTGGGTAGCACCACGACAAACTCCTCCCCCCCGTAACGACTGGCAAGGTCAATGGGGCGACGGATAGACCTGGCAATTGCCTGCGCCACCTTTTGGAGACACTCATCCCCCATTTGGTGCCCATAGCGATCGTTAAAGGATTTGAAACAATCAACGTCACAGACAAGTAAACTCAAGGGCAACCCCTGGCGCATCATCTGTCGCCACATCCGATCGAGGTACTCCAACAACTGGCGACGGTTCGGTAACTGCGTCAGTTCATCAACGCCTGCTGCCTCCCAAGCCCTGCTGACGGCGGAAAATAACTCCCGCTCCACCATATCAGCATGACTCACCGTCACCTCTAGCATTGTCTCTAGGTCATAGCGCTCCAGCAATGCCGCCTCCAGGGCAGTTAAGAGATGCTGCTCCATCTCCCGTAGTTTCTCATTCTCCTGGGTCAGGCGCTCTATCTCCCATCGCAGTATCTGGTTCTCCGCTTGCAGTGCCGCCAACTCCTCCGACTCCATAGATACTTTCCCCCAGGGAAACGGGCGAGGAGGGATTCGAACCCCCGACACCTTGATCCGTAGTCAAGTGCTCTAATCCACTGAGCTACACGCCCACAGGTCTCCTATCATAGCACCTACTTCCCCTTCTGCCAAGGGGTTATCCCCAATCTTCTTAACTCTTCTTAACACCCACCTTAGGCAAATACTCATAGACTAGAATACAAGTTAAAAAATGCAGGTACTATGGTTGCAACTCCAGTCAAAGCGGCGACAGAGCGCAAGGAAACAATTTTAACACCCCGTTTTTACACCACTGACTTTGGGGCGATGGCAAACCTCGACATCAGCGGGCACGAGGCTGAGTTTGAGGCGATGCTAGCGGAATTTCAAGCGGACTACAACCGCCGTCACTTTGTGCGGGATAAGGAATTTGAGCAGTCCTGGGCACACCTAGACGAAAAGACGAAGGAACATTTTCGTTTTTTCCTGGAGAGTTCTTGTACCTCTGAGTTCTCTGGCTTCCTGCTCTACAAGGAAATTGCGGTCAGAATTAAAGACAAAAACCCGATCGTGGCGGAATGTTTTAATTTAATGAGTAGGGATGAGGCGCGCCATGCGGGCTTTCTGAACAAGGCAATGCAGGACTTTGACATGGTGTTAGACCTATCCAACCTCTCCAAAACGAAGAAGTATGTTTATTTTGCGCCCAAGTTCATCTTCTATGCCACCTATCTGTCGGAAAAGATTGGCTACTGGCGCTATATCAAAATTCATCAACATTTAGCAGCTCACCCGGAAAACCGCATTTATCCTATCTTCAAGTTCTTTGAGAGCTGGTGCCAAGACGAGAGCCGCCACGGGGATTTTTGTAACTTGCTCCTGCGCACTGAAAAACAGAATATCGAAGGCTGGCAGGCCAATTGGTGGAGTCGGTTCTTCTTGCTGTCGGTGTTCGCCACCATGTACCTCAACGATATGTGCAACCGCAAGGAGTTCTACGAAGCCCTGGGTATGAACACGGAGGAATATGTCAAGGTGGTCATCCGAGAAACCAACCGCGATGCCATGAAGGCTTTCCCTGTGGTGTTGAATGTGGATCACCCTGAGTTCTGGGCACGCCTGGAGGCTTGTATCCCCCATATGCATCAAATTAACCGCATTCAAGCAAGCGATCAACCGCAGTGGCAAAAAGCCCTGGCTAAGCTACCCCATCAGTTGTTCTTGGCATGGCAGTTCCTGCGCCTCATGTTGATGCAACCGATCGTTTCTCCCAAGGGAGCAATCCTGTAAATTTGGTGGGGGGTCTCCCCCTGCCCTGGATGTGCTAAGATAATCTAGCCCTGTCGGAGAAATCAGCGTGAGTTCTGTTAGCTCTAGTTTGTTAGAAGCATATCTAGCCACAACTAACGGTAAGCGAGATACGGCTGCCATTGCTTTCTATGCCGCTATTGATCACGTCAGGGCGACTTCCCCTGTGGTGGCGCAGGCGATTTTGCAAGAATTACAAGACCAACGATCGCACCTCAAGCTCATTGCCAGCGAGAATTATTCTTCCCTAGCGGTGCAGCTTGCCCACGCCAATTTATTGACGGACAAGTATGCCGAGGGCTACCCCTTCCATCGCTTTTATGCGGGCTGCGATAACGTAGACACGATCGAGGCGGAAGCCTGCCGCTTAGCCAGGGAACTGTTTGGGGCGGAATATGCCTATGTACAACCCCATTCCGGTGCCGATGCCAATCTAGTGGCATTTATGGCGATTCTGTCTAGCCGGGTACAGATGCCCCTGTTGGAAAAGCTAGGCTATAAGGACCCCGCTACTGCCCCCAGGGATATTTGGCAGCAGGTAAGGGCAGCGGTGGGAAATCAGCGCTTATTGGCGTTGGATTTTGCCTGTGGCGGGCACTTGACCCATGGCTATCGGCGCAATATTTCTGCCCAGCTGTTTGATGCCTATTCCTACGGTGTTAATCCTGAAACCTACTTGATTGACTTGGATGCCCTGCGGGCACAGGTACAGGAGATAAAACCCTTGGTACTGCTGGCGGGCTATAGCGCCTACCCCCGCAAGATCAACTTCGCCAAGATGCGGGAAATTGCCGACGAGGTGGGAGCGGTGTTCATGGTGGATATGGCGCACTTCGCCGGTCTGGTGGCTGGGAAGGTGTTTACGGGGGATTACAATCCTGTGCCCCATGCCCATATTGTCACCTCTACGACCCATAAAACTTTACGGGGTCCGCGCAGTGGTATGGTGCTGGCTACGGCAGAGATGGGGACTTGGGTGGATAAGGGGTGCCCGATGGTGATTGGCGGTCCCCTGCCCCACGTGATGGCGGCTAAAGCTGTCGCTTTCCAGGAGGCGCTGCGCCCTGAGTTTGTGGAATATGCCCATCAAATTGTCAAAAATGCCCAAGCTCTGGCGGAATATTGCCTGCAGGAATCTCTACCAGTTTTGACGGGGGGCACAGACAACCACTTGATTTTAATTGATGTTTTCCAGCGCTACGGTATCACAGGACGGCAGGCAGAAATGGCGCTGCGGGAGTGCGGTATTACCCTCAATCGCAATGCTATCCCCTTCGATCGCAACGGGGCTTGGTTTACCAGTGGTCTCAGGTTGGGTACGCCGGCGGTGACGACCCTGGGCATGCAGGAACCCCAAATGCAAGAGATTGCGCGCCTGTTAGCAGAGGTCTTGCCCCACGTACAACCCGATACTACGGTGGAAGGGGTTCCCAGCAAGGGCAAGTACAGTTTAGATGGGCAGGTGGCTCGCACTGCTAAACAAAAGGTGCAGGACTTACTGCAGCAGTTTCCCCTCTATCCTGAATTGCAGCTGCTTAATTCCCTGACAAGTCAAGATGCTTAGAGCTGGAATTGTCGGACTCCCCAATGTGGGGAAATCAACTCTATTTAATGCGCTGGTGGCTAACGCTAAGGCGGAGGCGGCTAACTTTCCCTTCTGCACGATCGAGCCTAACGTTGGTTCAGTGGCAGTTCCCGATGAGCGGTTGGAAGTGTTGGCAAAGTTAGGCAATTCCCAGCAAATTGTGCCAGCGCGGGTGGAATTTGTCGATATTGCTGGTTTGGTAAAGGGAGCCAGCAAGGGGGAAGGTCTAGGCAACCAGTTTTTGGGTAATATTCGCAACTGCAATGCTATTGTCCATGTGGTGCGTTGTTTTGACAGTGATGACATCATTCATGTGGAAGCCAGTGTTGACCCCGCCCGCGATATACAGATTATCAACTTGGAGTTGGCTCTAGCGGATTTGGCTCAGATTGACAAGCGTCTCGATCGTACCCGCAAAGCTGCCCGTACGGGTGCCCCTGAGGCGAAGTTAGAACTGGAGGCACTGGAAAAAGTCAGAGCAGTCCTAGATGAAGGGAAGTTGGCGCGGCAGGCGACCCTGACAGAGGAGGAGAAAAGTGCCCTTGCCTTTTTGCAACTGTTGACTATGAAGCCCACGATCTACGCGGCGAATGTGGCAGAGGATGACCTCGCTACAGGGAACAGGTATGTGGAAGCGGTGCGCCAGATTGCCCAGGAAGAGAATGCCGAGGTGGTGGTGGTATCTGCCCAGGTGGAAGCGGAACTAATGGAGTTGGAGCCAGAGGAGAGGGCTGCTTTTCTTGCCAGTTTGGGGGTGAAAGAGGGGGGGTTAAAATCCCTAATTCGTGCTACCTACAAGCTTCTAGGACTCCAGACCTACTTCACGGTGGGGGAAAAGGAAGCCCGCGCCTGGACAATTCCCGTCGGTACCAAGGCACCGCAAGCAGCAGGGGTAATCCACTCCGACTTTGAACGGGGATTTATCAGGGCAGAAACGATCGGTTATGAAGAACTGGTCAGGGCAGGTTCTATGAAAGCAGCGCGGGAGAAGGGGCTGGTGCGCAGTGAGGGCAAGGATTACGTGGTACAGGAAGGGGATGTTATGCTGTTCTTGACGAACGTGTAGCTTGCGTTCTGATGAATTTACGCATTGGGGGAGACCGCCGCCTCAAAACCCCTAAAACTGCCCGCCCTACCCCTGCCAAAGTCCGATCGGCACTGTTTAACATCTGGCAACACTACCTGGTGGATGCCACTTGGCTAGACCTCTGTGCCGGGTCGGGGGCAATGAGTGCTGAGGCATTGCTGAGGGGGGCAAGACGGGTAGTAGCGATCGAGGTAGATGCTGCCGCCTGCAAAATTCTGCAGACAAATCTGGGGAAAGTAGGGCAGCCCCAGCAATTACACATCTTGAAGATGGACGTGGTGAAAGCCATTGCCAAGTTGCAGGAGAGCTTTGACCTCATCTACTTTGACCCCCCCTACGCCAGTGGGCTATATCTGCCTGTGCTGAGTCACCTACACCGACTCTGCCATGCCGCTACCCAAATCGCTGTGGAGCACAGTAGCCATTACCCCTTACCTGAGCGTATAGGAGAGCTGGTGCAGACCGATCGGCGTACCTACGGGCAGACCTGCCTTAGCTTTTTTGCGCTGGCAACTGTTCAGGAGCCATGTCCCCCACCTGCGTCAGAGCCGTTTCCCCAAAGATCGCCGACTCAAAGCGATAATACTTGAATTCTAGCAGATTATTAGAGGGGTCAGCCAGGAAAAAAGTGCGGTGTTCCAGGGGGGTGTCAGGGAAGCGCACCTTGGGGCGGACGTAGAAGGGCAGTCGTTTTTCGTGCACCCGTTCTAGGAGCGCCAGCCAGTTCCGTTCCGCTTGAAAGACAACGCCAAAGTGCCTAGGATAGATACCCTGTTGCGGTGGCGGCAATTCCTCTACAACATGGGCAACCAACTGGTGACCGTAGAGGCTGAGGATCAAACACCGATCGTTTTCCCTCCCCGCTAGGCACCCTAGACCATCGATGTAGAACTTCTTGGTAGAGGGAATATCTTTAACGGGGAAGGCAAGGTGAAACAGCACTTGGGTCATGGCATTCTAACATTAGTTTGGTACGTTTCAGTTTATCCGAAATCGGAATGGGGTATCTACCATTAAAACATGCCGTACAAAACCGATCGGGGTCAGTTTGGGTAGCTTGCAACATTCCCGCTTCACTGAGGTAGGCAAGGGAGTCGACCCCCAAAGTGGTGGCAATCTCTGGTAAGCTCTGGCGGGCGGCAATCAATTGGTCTTGGGAGTCAGTGTCAATGCCGTAGAAACAGGGGTGGGTGACGGGGGGAGAAGAGATGCGCATATGCACTTCCCTAGCACCGCCTTCCCGCAGGGTCTGTACAATTTTACGGCTGGTCGTGCCCCGCACAATGGAATCATCCACGACTACGACCCGTTTGCCCTGCAGCACATCCTTGAGGGGGTTGAGCTTCATTTTGATTCCCGTCTCCCGCATGGACTGCGTTGGTTGAATAAATGTCCGCCCCACATAGCGATTTTTGATTAACCCCTCCCCGTAGGGAATGCCGCTGGTTTGGGCAAACCCGATCGCTGCCGGAATGCCGGAGTCAGGCACCCCAATTACCAAGTCTGCTTCCACCGGTGCTTCCTGGGCGAGGACACTCCCTAAACGCATCCGATAGGTGTAGAGGGTCTCCTCCTCCAGCAAACTGTCAGGGCGGGCAAAGTAAATCAACTCAAAAATACAGAGCTTGGACCTAGGCTCTGCCCATCTGTGCCCCTGCATCCCCTCCCCATCCAGCCAAATTAGCTCTCCTGGTTCTACCGATCGGACAAATTCTGCCCCGATAATGTCTAAGCCGCAGGTCTCCGAGGCAATGATCCACTTCTGGGCGCCCAAAGTGCCAATCACCAGGGGTCGTACCCCGTAGCTGTCCCGCACCGCCATAATTCCCTGGGGCGTACCCAAGGCTAAACTAAATGCCCCCTGGCAACGTCTTACCCCCGCCATCGTGCCTTTGATCCAATCCCCTGTCTCCATTACCCCCAGGGCAATTGCCCAAGCAATGGCTTCGGAATCGGAAGAGGAAGTGAGGCTAACTCCCTGGGCCGCCAATTCTGTGCGCAGTTCCAGAGCGTTGACTAAATTACCGTTATGGGCAAGGGCTAGGTCTCCTAAGGGAGTGGGGATGACAACGGGCTGGGCGTTACAAATCTGACTAGAACCCGTCGTGGAGTAGCGGTTGTGCCCAATGGCTATATGACCAGGCAGGTCTGCCAGGATGGCTTCATTGAAAATCTGGGACACCAAACCCATGGCTTTGTAGGTATGGCTCTGTCCCTGGTGGTCAAAAGTAGTGATGCCTGCCGACTCTTGACCTCTGTGCTGCAGGGCGTAGAGACCAAAATAGGTCAATTTGGCAACGGGTTCTCCCTCCCCATAGACCCCAAACACGCCACAGGCTTCTTTTATCTCCTCCAAGGGCTGACCAGGGTCGGGATAATCATCGGGCAACTCATGTAACATGGGCACTTGCTCGTACTTTTTTTTATCCTAGCCTGCGCTTTTCTAAATAGGGACAGAAATTCTAGGAGCCAAGCAAACCTCTGGACAGAGTACTCCCGATGGCACCAAATAGGACCCAGGAGAGGAAGAAATTGCTGCTAAAAATCGCCAGCAGAGAAGTGACAACTGCTGCCGTTGTCGATTCCCCTACCCCCTTGGCTCCCCCTGTCGTCGTCAACCCCCAGGTCGTCCCGATGGCGGCAATCAATGCCCCAAATACCCCCGCCTTGATCATGGCGCTGACTATGTCCCAGGTGGCTAAAAAACGCTGCACGGAATCTAAAAAGGTATCGCGGGAAATGCTGTACAAACCCTGGGCAATCAACATCCCCCCACTCAAACCTGTAAAAATCGCCACGATCGTCAACAGGGGCATCATCAGCACGCAAGCCACTAAGCGGGGGGTGACTAGGTAATCCAAGGGGTCGGTGCGCAAAATGTAAAGGGCATCGATCTGTTCTGTCACCTCCATCGTGCCAATTTCAGCGGCAAAGGCGGAACCAATCCTGCCGGCAATAATCACTGCTGTCAAAACCGGCGCTAATTCCCGCGTAATGGCAATGGCTAGTACCCCCCCAATCGCCCCCTGCGCACCAAAATTAATAAATTCTTTCGCAACTTGAATAGTAAAAACTGCCCCCACAAAGAGAGCAGTAATCAGAGTGATCACCAGGGAACCAGTCCCCACAATTGCCATCTGCTCGATCGTATTGCGGCGGTGCAATCTCCCCCGTAATAGCAGCGTCACCACCTTACCCAAGACCAGGAAAGATTGCATTAATTTGAGCAGCCAGCGCAGAATTGCCATACTCAGTTTCTGCTACAAAATTCTTAACATAACTTAACAGTAATCCGACTCTTTTTTGACAAAATTGCCCGCTCCGCTACAATTGGGAAGTGTCCTCCTAAATTTTACTGACATTGATGGGCAAACTATTAGCTATTTTGTTTGTGCTGGCTAGCCTACTGTGGCAAACTCTGCCCGCTTTTGCTAGTTCCCCCGAAGCTGCCAAGCTGTTTACTGCCAACTGTGCTGCCTGCCATGCCGGCGGTGGTAATCGGGTAGTGGCGGCTAAAACCCTGAAAAAAGATGCCTTGGAAAAGTACGGCATGAACACGGAAGAGGCGATCGCTTATCAGATCAAGAAGGGTAAGAATGCCATGCCTGCCTTTGGCAAGAAACTCTCCGATGACCAAATCAGGGATGTAGCGCAGTACGTCCTGGAACAGGCAGAAAAGGGCTGGGGTAAGGCATAATGCGACTGCTCCTAGTGGTAGGTGTGTGGCTGTTGTGTCTACCTTGGTGGGTAGGGGCAACGGGATTGGTGGAAGCGGGAGTGCAAGCTCTACAAGCGCAGCAGTACAAAAAAGCAGTAGAGTTGTTTTCCCAGACCCTTGACCAGGCTCCTGCCCTCTCCTATGGTAATCGCTGTCTTGCCTACCTACTGCTAGGGGTTTATGACAAGGCGGAACAGGACTGCGACCAGGCACTGCAGTATCTTCCCCACAATGCGGAACTGTGGCTCGATCGGGGATTAGCGCGGTTGCGGCAGGGAAATTACCAAGGGGCGCTGGCGGATTTCAATAGCGGGATTGCTTTAGACCCCCACAACTATCGGCTGTTCTATGACCGTGCCCTGGTGTATAGTGCCCTGGGACAGTCACAGCAGAGTTTAACGGACTATGACCATGCCCTGGAGTTGTCGCCCCCCGTACCAGACCGGGTGGAAATTCTCACCGATCGGGGTATTGAACTAATGCTGCAGGGGCACTTAGAGAGGGCATTAGGGGATTTCCAGCAAGCCATTCAGCTCATGCCCAATCACAGTAGAGCGTGGTTTCATCAAGGCTGTGCTCACCATCGGCAGGGGGAGTTGGATTTAGCCCTGGCGGATTTCGATCGGGCATTGCACTTAGAACCAGATAACCCAGAGACCTACAGAGCGCGAGCGATCGTGCAGAAACAGCGGGGCAAATTACGCCAGGCGGTAACGGATTTGGAGTGGGCTTCCTTTTACTTTCAGCAGCGGGGGCAACAGGAAGAATACACCTCCGTAGAAAATCTCAAATTTCACTGGCTCGTGCGGCTATATGTGTAGTACGCTAGAGGGCTAGGTTTTTGTGGCAGCGATGGGGTTAGTAGTACAAAAATTTGGTGGCACCTCCGTAGCTGATGCAGAGCGGATTTTACAGGTATGCCAGCGCATAGAGCACACAGTGAGCCAGGGGGAGCGGGTGGTGGTAGTAGTGTCGGCAATGGGCAAGACTACCGACAGTTTGATTGACCTAGCCCGAGCGGTGGCAGGGGAATGCCCCAACCCTAGGGAGATGGACTTACTGCTGGCAACGGGGGAACAGGTGACCACTGCTCTGGTGAGTATGGCATTACAAGCGCGGGGACAGGCAGCCATTGCTCTTACCGGCAGGGAAGCAGGGATCATCACAGAACCCCACCATCAGCGGGCGCGCATCGTCAGGATAGATATAAGCCGCATCAAAGCAGAACTGGAGCAGGGTAAAGTTGTGGTGGTAACGGGCTTTCAGGGGATTACCCCCAGCGGGGAAGTGACTACCTTGGGAAGGGGTGGCTCTGATACCTCTGCTGTCGCCCTGGCAGCTGCCCTCCATGCCGATCGCTGTGAAATCTACACCGACGTGCCGGGGATTTTGACTACTGACCCCCGCTTAGTGCCCCAAGCCAGTTTGCTGGCAGAAATTACAGCGGCGGAGATGTTAGAACTAGCAAGTCTAGGGGCAAAGGTACTCCATCCCAGAGCGGTGGAAATTGCCCGCAATTTTGCCGTTCCTCTGGTGGTGCGATCGAGTTGGTCGGATGCCCCTGGCACTAAGATTCTCAGTCCCAATGGGGCTAGGGGTGACCTCCATGCCCTGGAAGTCAGTCGGCTGGTGGATGGCATTCACATCGATCGTTCCCAGGCAAAGGTAGCCCTCCTAGGCGTCCCCGATCGTCCCGGCATTGCCGCCCAGTTATTTTCTGCCCTTGCCGCCGAGGGAATTTTGGTGGATTTAATTGTGCAGTCCATCCAGCACCCCCGTAATTACAATGACATTGCCTTTACCGTACCCCGCGCCGCCCTAGACCATGCCTTACGCCTCTGTCGTGACCTCCACCAAACAGAAACGATCGTGGCGGATGGAGCAATCAGCATTGTCAGTATCAGTGGTGTAGGGATTGTGGGACGACCAGCGATTCCCGCCCAGATGTTTAGCGCCCTAGGACAGCATGACATTAATATTGAGATGATTGCCACCTCGGAAACCAAGGTCAGCTGTGTGATTGCGGAACAGGATAGCGATCGTGCCTTGAGGGCATTGGGTGAGATTTTTCAGTTAGAACCCACGCCTGCCCTAATCCCCAGTGTAGAAGCACCCAGCGTCAGGGGGGTAGCCCTCGACCAAAACCAGACCCGTCTAGCGGTGCTGAATGTCCCCGATCGTCCGGGGGTGGCAGCCCAAATCCTGCAATCTTTAGCGGATAAAGGCATTCCCCTCGATATGATCATCCAATCGGAACCTGCCCAGGGGGTAAACAACATCGCCTTTACTATCAAGACCACCGATCGCTACGAGGCAGAACGTACCCTACAACAAACGGGTCAGGCAGTCATGGTGGACACAGATGTTGCCAAATTGAGCATCGTGGGGCTAGGCATGGCGCAGGCAAAGGGGATAGCAGCGCGGATGTTCCAGGCACTTGCCGAACGAGACATTAATATAGAAATGATTGCCACCTCCGAGATCAAAGTCAGTTGTATTATCCGCCAGAGTCGGGCAGTGGAAGCCCTGCAGGCAGTACATCAGGCTTTTGCACTCAACGGCAGTCAAGAAATTCCCATCGAACGGAGTTAGTATGACCGAGACAACCGTCCAACCCCAACGCTCCCTGAAAGCGATCGCGGAAGAAACTATGCACACGATCGGGATGGCACTACTATTATTTTTTGGCGTCCACACCTTCATTGCCGAAAACCGTTATATTCCCTCCAGTTCGATGGAGCCAACCTTGCAAATAAAAGACCGCCTGATCATAGAAAAAATCTCCTATTACTTTCGCAAACCGCAGCGGGGCGAAATCATAGTCTTTCATCCCCCCAATCATCCCGCCATTCCCAACAAGGGCAGTGTGTACATTAAAAGGGTAATTGGTCTACCGGGTGACACCATCAGTATTCAGAGCGGCACAGTCTATGTCAACGGCACGCCCATTCCGGAACCCTATATCACCATTCCCGCCGCCTACACCCTACCTACCACAGACCCCGCCCTCTGTCCTGACAATTGCTTTCAACCTAGCCAGATTGTGGAAACGAGGGGTATGCCCAGTTTTGTTGTGCCGCCCAATAGCTACTGGGTAATGGGGGATAATCGCAATAATAGTCTGGATTCCCATGTGTGGGGCTTTTTACCGGCGGAGAACGTAGTGGGGCGGGCGGCGTTTCGCTATTGGCCCCTGGATGGTCGGGTCGGTGTAATTCGCACTCCTCAGTATTGACTATGAAAGACTGGTGGCAAAAACACGGTGAATCCCTGCGTATCATTCTCCTATCTTTACTGATTGCGACGCTCCTGCGCTCCTTTGTCATTGAACCCCGCTATATTCCCTCCGGGTCGATGGAGCCGACCTTGCAGGTCAACGATCGGATTATGGTAGAAAAACTCAGTTACCACTGGCGGGCGCCGCAGCGGGGAGAAATCATTGTTTTTGAGCCACCCTTTACCACAGGCAAAGCTTACATCAAGCGAGTGATTGGACTGCCAGGGGAGGAGGTAGCCATCAAGGGGGGGAAAGTGTACATCAACGGCATTCCCCTAGAGGAACCCTACATTTTAGAACCCCCTCGCTACGAAATTGCCCCCTTTACTGTTCCCCCTGGTTACTACTGGGTGATGGGGGACAATCGCAACAATAGCAATGACTCCCATGTGTGGGGCTTCTTACCCCAGGAAAACATCCAAGGACGGGCGATTTTCCGCTTCTGGCCCCCCGACCTCCGTCTCGGTCTAATTACCCTGCCCCGTTACCCCAACTTAGCCCTTACCATGGAGAAGCAGGTGCTTGGGGTGGAGTAGGGTATGGCAACTCTTCAGGTTGTAGTTTGTACACTGATGCCCTGCAATCTGTCACTCAAGATAGTCTAGTTGCTTGGAATATCTTTACGTTTCTAGTTCTGCTTATAACAAGTTGGTTTCTCTAGGACAGTAACAAGAAAAAGTAGTTGATTAAGCGATGCCCGATCGCTAAGCACACCACCCAACAGATCAACGATTATGTTTTAGGCAAGACCAACAAGCCTTTATATTGGAGGAAAGACACCAGAGTCGGTAACCTCACCAGGGATTGCAACAACGGTTGCGCACACTTCTAATCATTGGTAGCAGTATATATCTGTTTATTATCGTGGTGATCTTGCTGGCGGTGGAAGAAGCCAAATGGAAAATAGATAAACGATCGGGGAGATTAGCTATACAAAGCGAGGTTAGCTATTTGCTTCCCAGGGATTTTTTGCCCTCCACAAAATCAGATTTATAGAGAAAGGGCGCGGTTTGATCGAAATAAGCTATGAAAAGCCCAATGGTGCTCAGGAAAAAGTGACATGGCAGGTATCTACGAGACAGAAACCACAAATTGTTAGTTTCCTAGAGTCTGCCACAGGTCTAAAAGCAACCGAGGGTGTTTACAGCCGCGATAGGGATTAAAACCAGTTAGCCTAGTCTTAAAACAGCCATAAGTAAAAATCTAGTATCCCACATACCTCTTTGGGCACAGGCAGGCTATAATAGCATTCTAAACTGCAGGTCAACAAAGGAGTGCACAAGCTATGGGAATGACATTGACGGAAAAAATTTTAGCGCGGGCTTCGGGTCGCAGTCATGTCGTTCCTGGGGAGAATATTTGGGTAAACGCCGATTTGCTGATGACTCACGATGTGTGTGGACCAGGCACGATCGGTGTTTTTAAGCGGGAATTTGGCGCCGATGCCAAGGTGTGGGACCCCGAGAAGGTGGTGCTCATTCCCGATCACTATATTTTTACCAGCGATGCCAGAGCTAACCGCAACCTAGACATCCTGCGGGAATTTGCTAAGGAACAGGGCATCAAGTATTTCTATGACATTACTGATCTAACTAACTTCAAGGCAAACCCTGACTACAAGGGAGTATGTCACATTGCCCTGGCACAGGAGGGACACACCAGACCAGGGGAAGTTTTATTTGGTACAGACTCCCATACCTGCAATGCGGGGGCGTTTGGGGAATTTGCCACAGGCATTGGCAACACAGATGCCGCTTTTGTCATGGGCACGGGGAAACTACTTTTGAAAGTACCTGCCACGATGCGCTTTACCTTTGTGGGAGAGATGCCCCCCTACCTGTTGGCAAAGGATTTGATTTTGCAAGTCATTGGCGATATTGGCGTAGCGGGAGCTACCTACCGCGCCCTGGAAATTGACGGGGAAACGATTACAGCAATGACAATGGAAGAGCGCATGACCCTCTGCAATATGGCAATCGAGGCGGGGGGTAAGAATGGCATTATTCCCCCTGATGAAACCACCTTTGCCTATGTGCGAGAGCGGACGGACAAGCCCTTTGATCCCCTGTACCCCGACAAGGACGCCAGTTACTATTGCCACAAAATCTATGACGTCAGCAAGTTAGAACCCCTAGTGGCTAAGCCCCATTCCCCTGACAATCGGGCGACGGTACGGGAAGTGGAGGGCACACCCATCGATCGGGTTTATATTGGCTCTTGCACGGGGGGTAAGACGGAAGATTTCATCCATGCGGCGCAGTTGTTGAAGGGGCAGAAGGTGAAAGTACCCACTTATCTTGTCCCTGCCACCCAGAAAGTCTATGATGATTTATTTACGCAAAAGATTGACGGGATGACCTTGGCAGAAATCTTTACTGCGGCGGGATGTATCGAGCCGGCGGCACCCTCCTGTGCTGCTTGTTTGGGCGGACCGAAGGACACCTTTGGCAGAATGAACCAAGCGGAAGTCTGTGTGTCCACCACAAATCGCAATTTCCCCGGTCGTATGGGCAGCAAAGAGGCGCAGATCTATCTAGCTTCCCCCTTCACGGCAGCTGCTTCCGCCATTACTGGCAAGATCACTGACCCCAGGGAGTTCTTCTAGTTCAAAGTAGTAGTCCTCAATCACAGGGTTGGCAAGGAAGTCTTGGCATATCTTGTGCACAGTCTGTTCCGCCGTTCCCCGATCGGTACTTTCCAGGGTGAGCACAATAAACTTACCAATGCGCACAGAGGGAACTTTGATTTCCATTTGTGCCTGGATGGACTTTTGGACAGCAGTGCCGGCGGGGTCAAGGACAGCTTCCTGCAAGGTGATGTAAATACGCGCTTCATAGAGCATGGAAAAGCAAACCCAAAATGAGACCTAAATTACTCCAGAAGTGTAACGCAACAGCGATGAATTTACAGCCCTGAATTTGGGCAGGACGATCGTGGTAGTGTTTGGTTACCTGCATTAACTGCCAGGCAAAGGGCAGACTGAGGAAAATTCCCAGGGCTGTCCAGGGCAATAACCCGCAACCTATACCTACCACCCCTAGACCATAGATGCCCCCACAGAGCCAGGGGATCAACTGCGCCGATCGTTTTGTTCCTAGACGGACAATGGGAGAGAACTTACCCGCCTTTTTATCGTCTTCCACCTGGTGAAAGTGAGAACAAAAGAGAATAAGACTGGTACTCAAACCATTGATGACAGCAGGCAAGAACAAAGAAAGACTAAAAGATTGCACCTGACTGTAATACGCGGCTCCGACAGCGATAGCAAAAGCAAAAAAACAGAGAACCTCCCCTAACCCCTGATACCCCAAACGAAAGGGCGGACCCTGATAGACATAGCCCAACAGACAACAGAGTAAGACTAAAGATAAAACCGTGGCATCCTGTTGCTGCCAGATGATTCCCCCTAAACTGACTAGTCCCAAGAGGAAAAAGAGATTAGCCAGTAGGAAAACCAACCTTTTATTATTAGTCAACTTCACGACCGAGTGGAATTTATGTGCATCTACTCCCGTTTCATCGTCAAAGACATCATTACAGAGATTCTCCCACGCCAGTAGTAAGACTGCCGCCACCAAAAATAAAAGCAGTCTCTGCCAGAAAAGAGTGCCCCTCTCATACCACGCCAGCGCACTACCCAAAGCAATAGGCATCACCGCCACACTGTACATGGGAAGTTTTATGGCTGCCTGCCACAATTTACGCCGATCGGTGGTGATCATTACCGCTCACAAATCTCTGGCACTCAATCATAGCAGATTTGGTATCCCAGGCAGAAGACTACTGGCGGCGCGGCAGACTTTCCACACATAATCCCCCAATCCAGTAGCGGAGATAAATTTCATCTTTTACCTGTTTCACAGAATGGCAATGCAACTGTAGATAACTGGTCAATCCCGTTTGTAAAATAGCCGGCGTATCATCTCCCTTTAAGACAGGGGCAAGGGTTAAAAATATCTCTTCCCCAATACTTTCCGACAATAACAGCGAATTAAAAGTCGGTCCCCCCTCCACTAAAACCGTCCGCACTTGGTAGTCCCGCCACAAAACAAAAAACATTTGCAGTAAAGAGTCCACCTGGCGTATCTCAGCGGGTATGTCCTGCAGTTCCCGAGTTGCCGTCATGGTAAAAATCAGACGTTCCGATCGTTCATTTTGCCAGAGGGGATGTTCTGCCGGCAGATGTCCCGACCGCGTCCAAATCACAGCTAAGGGTGTGCGGTGCTCTAGGTCAGGGGGTAAGCGTAGGGCAATGGGATCGCGGCGAATGGTACCTCCCCCCCATACCACAGCATCGACATTAGCCCGTAATTGTGCCATCACCCGCCGGTCGGTAGCACTAGCGCAGTTTACTGCTCCCCTGCCATCCACAGAGGCAATCATATTGAAAATGACATAGGGGCGCATCTGTTCATCTTGGTAAATACCTGTTTGGCAAAACAGCAGCTCCCTAGCAGTGTAAAGATCAGACGACTCTGCCGTAGAGGTCATAGACATCACAACCCGTAATCTCTACCGCATAGAATTCTCCGATCTGACATTTGTCACCGTTTTCAATGTAGACTACTCCATCTACATCAGGGGCAAATCTAGCAGAACGCCCGATCGCTTGTTTTGTTTCATAGTGTTGTTCTTCTACTAAGACCTGCACAATCTTGCCCACCTCTTTTTGATTTTGGGCTAAAGAGATAGGTTGCTGTGTCAGCATTAGTCTTTCTTTGCGCTCCTGTTTAACTGCCTCTGGGATTTGGTCAGGCAAAGAAAAGGCAGGCGTACCTTCCTCCGGCGAAAACGTAAAAGCTCCCACATGATCAAAGCGATGCCGTTCCACAAACGCTAACAAATGGGCAAAATGTTCTTCTGTCTCCCCTGGAAATCCCACAATAAACGTTGTCCGCAACACCGCCTCTGGTAAAGCCGCTCTGATCTGCTCAATAATCCGATCGTTCACCCTACCTTGCCAGGGACGATTCATCGCCCGCAGCACTGCAGGATGGGAATGCTGTAAAGGCAAATCCAAATAGGGTAAGACATTGGGGGTGCTTTTAATCGCCTGCAAGACCTTAGGGGTCAACCCTGTGGGATAGGCGTAGTGCATTCGTATCCAGGGCACATCCACTTCTCCCAACGCCACTAACAGCTCTGCCAACTGCGGTTGTCCATACAGATCAATGCCATAGTTAGTGGTGATCTGGGAGATCAACACAATTTCCTGCACACCCTCTGCCGCTAGTTGGTGACATTCTTGCACGATGGACTCGATGGGACGGGAGCGCTGGTTACCCCGCAGATGGGGGATGATACAAAAAGCACAGCGATAGTCACAGCCTTCGGCAATGCGCACATAAGCCACAGCACTGTTGGTCGTGCGATAACGGGGGACAGTTTCATCCGCTATGTAGGTTAACTCCTGCGTAACCGCGTTGACCCGTTCTCCCTGTTCTGCCCTTTGAATGACCTCCACAATTTTGTGGTAATCCCCTGTCCCCACTAGTGCCACTGCTTCCGGAATTTCCTGTAACAATTCCTGTTGAAAATGCTGCGCCAAACAGCCCGCGATCACCACCCGCTTACCACATTCTGCTAACTGCAAAATTGTGCGCACTGATTCCCGTCTCGCTTCTTCGATAAAGCTACAGGTGTTGACAATCACATAATCTGCCAATTGCTCATCACTCTCTACCCGAAACCCCGCTTGTATCAGTAGACCTAGCATATGTTCCGTGTCTACCCGATTTTTGTCACAACCGAGGTGGGCAATAGCGATCGTGGGAGTTACTGGCATAGTAGGACTATATAGACAGCATTCACCTATTATATATGTCAAACCTAACTGGCGTGCCAGCCTCAGTTAAAGCAGGTGCATTAATTCTTATAGAGATTTTGATTTTACAACAAGCTATGGTAATTCAAATTTACTGATTGCCTGCCATAGGCATTTCTGATAGCTGTCAATAATTCTCTAGGTTTGACTTCATAGGATGGTCATGGCGTAAGTGCAGCTGACCTGGAGAAAAGTAGGGATTAGCTAGTACCCAATCCCGGATGGAGTTCATGGCAAAGGGGCGCTGAGAATTAGAGGCAAGAGCGTTTTCGTGCAATGGAGCGTCTGACTTAGAATCTACAGCCCCAGAGGCTTGTCTTACCTGACTTCTCTAACTCTGGTGCTAGTTCTTTGAGATACCTTGCGCCCACTGTTCTCCAAATCCCCTGGGAACACTGATTTCAAGAGGATCATGAAACGCTTTGTCCCCCCACATAGGTCCTGCAATTTAGGTTAAATTCCCTTGAGGGGGGCTATCCCAATTTCCCCTGGTGCTAGCCGACAGAAGCGTAATAATGCTTGCCTGTACTCCTCATGTCTTACCCCTCCCGCATTGCCCGCACTAACTCCGCTGCCACCTCTGGGCGGGAAAATTCAGGGGGAGGACACTCTCCCCGTTTCAACATCTCCCTAACTTTGGTGCCGGAGAGGTGAATGCGTTCTTCTGGCTTGCTGGGGCTGGTTTTGGTGGTCGCCATACTTTGGGTACGGGTGCAGTAAAAGGCGTGTTCAAACATCAGGGGGGTAATACCCAGTTCTTCTGGGCGAAATTCTTGAAAGATTTTTTGCGCATCATAGGTGCCGTAGTAGTTGCCTACCCCTGCGTGGTCCCTGCCCACAATGAAGTGAGTACAACCGTAGTTTTTGCGTACTAGGGCGTGGAAAATTGCCTCCCTCGGTCCAGCATAGCGCATAGCCGCAGGATTGATGGCTAAAATGACCCGATCGCTGGGGAAATACTTTTCAATCACAATTTCGTAGCAGCGCATCCGTACATCAGCGGGAATATCATCGCTTTTAGTGGCTCCCACGAGGGGATGGAGAAACAAGCCATCGACAATTTCCAGGGCACACTTTTGGATATATTCATGAGCACGGTGGATGGGGTTGCGGGTTTGAAAGCCCACGATCGTTTGCCAGCCTTTTGCCTGGAACAGCTGCCGTGATTGGGGCGGGTCAATTTGGTACTGGGGGAAGAGGGGATGGGGACGGCGTTCTAGTAGCCAAATGTCACCGCCAAGATAAACTTCTCCCTGGTCGTAGAGGACTTGTACCCCTGGGTGCGCTAAATCAGTAGTGCGGTAGACGGCAAGAGCTTCCTTTTCTTTGTCGTAGGTAAACTTCTCCCGCAGTTCTAAGACTCCCCAAAATTCCCCCTGGGGATTGTTGAGACGAATTGTACTATCGAGGAGCAAAGTAGCAGCAACTTCCTGGGACACTGATAGAGTAATAGGAATAGACCAGGCTAAGCCGTTATCTAGATGCATATCCTCTATCACCGATCGGTAGTCCTTGGCACCAAGGAAGCCCGTCAGGGGACTAAACCCGCCAATGGCGATCATCTCTAGGTCAGAAATTTCCCGCTCAGAGAGATAGAGAGCGGGGAGACGATCGGCTTGCTCTAGGAAAGCTTGTCTTTGGGTGGGGGTGCAGATACGATTGATGAGGGTGCCGCCGTGAGCAGGAATTAGATCAGCCATAGATAACTCTGGTACTACCAACAGACATACTAACAAAACTGAGCACTGCAGAGCCTAAATTAGGATAGAGTATAACAACTGCGGTAGGAGATGTAGAAATGGTGCGCCTCAAACCAGGGACAGTGCGACGGTTGCAGCAGATCAAACAAAGCCCCGTTGTCTGGGAAGGAGCGCGCTGTGGCATCCCCCTCAACCCGCGCCGCCTAGTTACCAATGTGGTGCCCATTATTCCCTCCTCCCTGGCAGAGGATGTGGAGTACATTATTTGGGCAGATGCTACCAATGGTATTGTCCGCTCCGTATTTTTGGTAGAACCCCATTCGGGCATGGAAGTTTTTGTCCGTTCTCTTTTACAGGCAATTGAATATCCCCAGGGCAATTTACCGCCCCTGCGTCCCCAAAAAATTATCCTCAACAATCGCCAAACCCAGTTCTATTTGCGGGGTATCCTGCAAGAATTAGAAATTACTGTGGAATTTGCGGAATGCCTGCCCCTGGTAGAGGAAATTATCAACAGCTTGAAGGAACAAAATGCCAATATCCTTCCCCCCATACCCACAGAACTGGCTCCCCCTCTCTATACCCAAGTGCTCTATTTATGGGAAGAAAAACCCTGGAATTATCTCTACGATCATCAGGTGGTGGAAGTGGCGATCGATCGGTGGGATGTGCAGAGTTTTTATGTGACATTCATGGGCAAGTTAGGCTTAGAAATTGGCTTAATTTTTTACCATAGCCTAGAGAATCTGAAGCAATTTCGCTTAAATACAGTGCGGGAGGAAATGGGGGGCATGGCGGAGATGGCGGATGCTTTTATGCAGCAGGACTGTATATTTATGATTTTCAATCGCGATGATGAAATGGAGCCAGAGATAAAGCACTTTATGCACAATTTCGGCTGGAGTTTGACTGATTACTATCCCCACTTTGGCGTTTTGCATCCCCTGGAGGGAGACCGCGAGTTTTTATATGCAGAGGAGACCCTAGCAATTACTGCCACTTTGGATGTATTGGTACAGTTTTTCCGTCAGTATAAAAAGCAATTCCGCCATGATAAATTTCCCCCCCTCACAGCTACCTATACCCCCAGCTCTGTTGCCGACCCTACACCGATTACCATTAAAACTTTGGTGGCAGAGTCGGAGGAGATTGTCAGTTTTGTTGCCCCTGACCTGGAGGAGAATAATTTAATTGAGGAGGGTTTGTTGCCCAGGGGTAGTTTATTGCGTCTCACCTTTTTTGATAGCGGACTATTAGAGATCATCCGCAATATTGTTCCCTATGCAGTGACTAAGGATTGGCGACTACGGGACAAGGAATATCCTGTCCTCCTGGTGCAAAATACGAGACCAGAAATTACCCTCCTCATCAATACCTTACAAAAGCAAGAGGACTTACAAAAACTGGGTTTTATGCCCCTAGAATCGCGGGAAGAAGTGGGGTTATTTATCACAGGTAGTGGTAACATCTATGGCTTTGAAGAATTTGGCAGAGAATGGCAGGGACATCCCGCCTTTAAGCATTGGAAACAGGTGTGTCAAAATAATGAAGGTTGTATCGTGTTGTTGGCAATGGGCTTGAAAGGTAAGTCTAAGGGTAATCCCCGTCCTAGTCACATCCTGGCTTACTATGAGGTGGATTATATTGGGGCGGAGGATTTAGCGGCGCAGATTTTGCATAGGAGGGGTAAAAAGTTACTGTGAATATTTTAGTTGGTATAACAGGCAGTATTGCTGCCTATAAGATGGCGGAAGTGGTATCCCATTTGGCAAAACAACAGACGGCAGTCAAAGTGGTGATGACGGAAAAGAGTTGTGAATTTATCAGTCCCCTCACTTTGGCAACCCTCTCCCGCCAGGCGGTGTTTACCGATCGGGATTTTTGGCAATCGCAGCATGGTCGTCCTCTGCATATCAGTTTGGGGGAATGGGCGGAGGTGATGGTGATTGCTCCTGTCACTGCCCACACGTTGGCGAAATTGGCGGTGGGTTTAGCGGACAATCTCTTGCTGAATGTGGTTTTAGCTTCCAGTTGCCCTGTCTTGCTTGCCCCTGCTATGAACACGGTCATGTGGTGCCAGCCCACTGTGCAGGAACAGCTGCAAAAACTGCAGACGAACGAGAGATTTCTTATTATTCCCCCTGGGACGGGAGTGCTTGCCTGTGACACGATCGGGATGGGGAGAATGGCAGAGCCTCAAACTATCTTAGATTATCTCACTTCTGTCCGCCATACGAAAGGCAAACAAGACTTGCAAGGTAAGAGAATTTTAGTGACAGCAGGAGGAACACGGGAATATATTGATGCAGTGCGGTTTATCGGCAATCCCGCCACAGGGAAACAGGGGTTAGCGATCGCTCAGGCAGCTGTGCATAGGGGGGCAGAGGTGACTTTAATTTATGCCAATCCCCTGGCAGTGGTGACAGACTGTAAAACGATTGTTGTCTCTTCTGCTGTAGAAATGGCAAAAGCATTGGAGACGGAATTTCCCCACCACGATTGGTTGATTATGACAGCAGCAGTCAGTGATGTGCGTCCCTCTATCTCTTTCCATCACAAGCTTGCAAAGCAGGAGTTGCCCTCCTGTTTACCTTTGACAGAAGTGCCTGATTTAGTTGCCGCTGTCAGTAAAGATAAAAGACCAGAACAAAAAGTGATTGGCTTTGCCGCTCAAACGGGTACAGAGGCAGAGATGATCGCGAAAGGAAGAGAAAAACTACATACAAAACAACTGGATGCTATTTTCATCAATGCCGTCGATCGGGTGGTGGGGGGCTTTGCCAGAGCAGATAACAGGGGTTTTTTCCTTGACCGGCACGATCGGTGTAGGACCTATCCTTTGCTGTCTAAACTGGAGATTGCCCATCTTTTGCTGGATGACATCAAAAACTTATGACAGGGCGGGCAACAATTGGGTTACCAGGGAGTGGCTTGGCAGACCAGTGTCTAACATGGTTAGGGGAGTTATACCAGGCGGGGGTTCCCCTAGAGCGAATTCTTGTGCTGACGCGCCATGGCAGGCAGGGGAAAGTATTACAAAAGCAGTGGCAGGAACGCTATGGTTACAGGGGGGGAGGTTTACGTGTGTATGGGTTTGTCCCCTTTGTGCAAGCGCAGTTAGCGGCATTTTGGGTGGAAGTCTGTCAAAAACGACCTGGCTTACCTGCAACTTTTCAGCCTGTATTTTTAAGCAAGGATTTGACACAGTTTTTGTTAGTGCAGACCTTTGATCAATGCCCCATTCATTTTACCAAATTTGAGTCTTGTCATTTACCTTTGTACAAGATTGTCGACCAAATTGCCTCTGTTAGTTATGTGGCAAGCAGTAACTATATTCCCTTAGAAACTGTGGGGGAAAGATTAGCGGCAGCCTGGCTTGCCCCTGACGATGTCACCCATAAACAAATGCTGGCAGCGATTCCCTGTTGTCTGCAAAAATTACGACAATTGGCATCACACTATCAGGTGATTGACTTTGGTTACCAATGGCAATTGTTTGGGGAGGTTTTACTCCAAGTCGATCGGTTTTGGCAGGGCTGGGATTACCTCATTGTTGACCAGGCAGAAGAAAGTAATGCGGTGTTATTGCAGTTTTATCAACAGGCACAGGAGCGGGGAAAACATCTTTTCCTCGCCTATACTTTGGGGGGGGGAGCCAGCTATACCAGTGTCGATCGGCGTGTTGCCAGCTTCATCTATCAAAATATGACCTATACCTGTAAAGATAGCTATCCTGGCATGGCAAAGTTAGGGCTAAAAATTGCGGAACTACTCGGTACAAATCTAAAAATTCCTCTGCGCTCACCCCCGCCAGAAAAATATTGCCAGCGTGTAATTCTCAAGCAGTCAGACTCCTACTTAAAGGCTGTTGACTTGATAATTGACACTACCCAATCCCTGCTGTGCCAAGGGTTACAACCCGATCGCCTAGCCATCATTCTCCCGAAGTTTGATCAGATGGTCACTCAAATCCTGCAGCATTCTCCTATAGGGGAGCAGTGTTTGTTTTTGCAGCCCTATGTGGCGTTTTTGCGCTACCCGATCGGGCAGGCGATGCTGACAGTTACCCAGTTAGTACACCGTGAGTGGCAAATCTTTCCTAGCCAGGCAGAAGTGAGAAATATGCTCAGTCTCTTTTTACCCACTGACCCCATTCGCGCTAGTCTGTTAGCTAATTGTTTTGACCGCCGTACAGGGGAATTTTTAGCACCTACTTCCAACCGTATTCCTCCGTCTAGTCTTGCTGAACTACAATACCTGCAACAACGCCTGCTTTTCTATCAGCAAAAAAAACTCAGACTGGATTTACTGTGGGGAAATATCATCAGAGAATTTAGCCCCCACTGGCAGATGACTATCACCGATCGGTCGGTGCTTAAAAATTTACTGCATTCAGCACGACGCTTTTTTGAGACCTTTCCCCAACTCACCAATTGGGATTTTCTGCAAATCCTGCTCTCAGGACAAACCCCCACTGCCTTCCCCCCAGGGGATGACACTGCCAAAATTAGCGTGGCAACTCCCCTCCAGTTCCTCAAGACCGATCGGGTGACCGACTGTCAAATTTGGTTCAACATCACAGGTAGGGAATGGCGGCAACCAATCTGTAGGGAATTTTTTAATCCCGCCGTGCTCTCTCCAGATTGGGAAGGGGGAGAATATACCTTGGAAATGGACCAAAAACTGCGATCGGAGCGCTTAGCCCGCACCCTATTACACCTCTGCTGCCGCAATCAGGACAAAATTTATCTCATTAAAGCCACTACTACCATCAGTGGCGACGATATTTATGGCAACCTCGACCAAATTATTCTGCAGGCAGCTCTCAAGTGAGGAGGAATTTCTCCAGGGCAACAGCGGCTCCCTCTGCCGTAATGGGGGGGGCAACCCAGTCCGCTACTTCTTTGAGTTCTGGTGTGCCATTGCCCATCGCTACCCCTATCCCCGCGTATTTCACCATCTCTATATCATTGGCATTGTCCCCGATCGTCATCACCTGCTGGGGCTGCAAGCCATAGATTTGTTCCGCCAGAAATTGCACCGCTGTCCCCTTGTTTGCCTGGGGGTGAGTGGCTTCCAAATAGCGGGCTTGGGAACGGGTCAAATAGAGTTCATCCTGCCTGTAGCGCTGTTGCATATCCCGCAGCAGTTGTGCCACCCGATCGCCATTTTCCCCTAGGGCTAAAACCTTGGTGGGGGGAGTCTGCTGTTGGAGGAAGGTAGTGAGACAGCCCACAGGGACAACCGGCACTTGGGAGCGCTCCGCGTAGGCTTGGCTCTGGGGATTGAGTTCCTGCACGTACAGTTGGTCGTCGACATAGAGATGGATAACCACGTCAGGATAACGCCGCAAGTCCTCTACCAAGCGCAGGGCGTACTCCGTGCTGACGGGCAAATGATTGACTACCCGATCGGTTTGGGGGTCTTTGATCAAGGCTCCCTGGTAGGAGATGAGGGGTACATCCGCCCCCACGGCTTGGTGAAAACGCACTGCCGATCGGTACATCCTGCCTGTGGCGATCCCCACTTTGACTCCCTTTGCCTGGACTGCCTTGATGGTCTCCTGCAAACGGGGACTGACGGTGTTATCTTCCCCTGCGATCGTGCCATCGATGTCCAAAACCACCAGTTTGATGTCTAACACTTTGCCCCCGTAATTGCTGCACATTCCTGGAGGAGCTGCCGCGCCACCTCCTTCGGTAACTGGGACGATCGTTCTGCCGCCATACGGTAGAAGCGTTTGCCCTCCTCTATACTACCCTTTTGCCAGAGAATTTGCCCCTTCAAGTAAAACAATTCGGGGTTCTGGGGCGCTAGGGCAATGGCTTTGTCCACCGCTTCCAGGGCAAGGTCGGATTTTTTGGCATCCCGATAGCCCAGGGCAATCCCCCGCCAACGTAAATATTCCGGTGCCGCTTGCCTTAGGGTGTTGAGGGCAGTTTCCAAGTCCGCTAGGGGCAGGACAGAGGCAACTAGGATGTCCATATAGCCCTTGATGAGGTTGAGTTCGGGGTCGGTGGGGTCGACTTCCTGCGCCTTGGCAATCTCCTCCAGTGCCCTTTGTAGGGTAGCAATGGCTTGGGGTGCGCCTTTGATCACACCTTGGGTAGAAACTATATGCCCCGCCTCCATAAACAGTCCCACCCCCGTATAGAGATGCCCCCGCAGTTTGTCCTTGGGCAAGAGCTTTTGGGCGCTGTCTTTGATGCGATTGGCATAGACCAACATCCCTGGAAAGTCCTTCTCTAGGTAGGCAATGGCTGCCCGCAGTCCATGGAGGAGGGGTTCATCCGCCTCTGTGCGCAGTGCTACGTCTACCTGCCTTGCCCCCGCCGGATAGTTGCCCTGTTGGAACAGCAGTTGAAAGGCTTTTTCCGTCTCATTGCCGATGGGGCGGGGATTGGTAGTGCGAAAGGGGTCACCTGCCCAGGCGGGCATAGCCAGCAAAAGAGCAGCAGTCCAAACCAGGAAGGGCTGATGGTTCATAGCTTAGGGGTAGTGGGTCTTCCGTATTTTAGTCGTAAATGCTACGGTTTCTGTTCCTATGCCAATGCCAGTAATTCCTCCGCCATGTCAAAATTGGTGGTGACAGTCTGTACATCTTCTAGGTTATCTAGGGCATCGATGAGCTTCAGGAGCGATCGGGCTTGCTCGCTGTCTGTGACTGCCACGGTGTTACTGGGAATCCAGCGGAACTCCGTCTGCAGAATTGACCAACCCAGGGATTGCAGATAGCGGTTGAGGTGTTCCAGGTTGGGAATAGCGGTGAAAATTTCTACCACAGGTTCTTCCTCCCAAGTGGTGTATTCGTAGGTATCTGCTCCTCCTTCTAGGCAGGCTGCCAGGATTTCTTCCTCTGTCATGGTGTGTTTGACGGTCACTACGCCGCGATGGCTAAACAGCCAACTGACACAGCCCGTTTCCCCCAGGTTGCCCCCGTATTTGTTGAAGGCAGCGCGAATGTCGGCAGCAGTGCGATTGCGGTTGTCCGTGAGGGCTTCGATGATAATGGCAACTCCCCCCGGTCCATAGCCTTCGTAGCGGATGCTCTCTAGGTTGTCTCCCCCTGCCATGCCGGCACCCTTAGCGATCGCTCGCTCAATGTTTTCGTTGGGAATACCCGCTGCCTTTGCCTTCTCGATCGCTGTCCGCAGTTGAAAATTGCCCTCGGGGTCAGGAATACCGTTGCGCGCTGCTACCATGATTGCCCTGGACATCTTGGCAAAAATTTGCCCCTTGACAGCATCTACTTTTGCCTTGTGACGCTTGATGTTTGCCCATTTACTGTGTCCTGCCATAGTTTCTTAAGAATGTCTTAATATTTATTTAAGGATTGCAAAGTTACCACAGTTGGTCAGCTTGGCGAATGAGGATAATACGGTTATTTTAGAGGGACTGCGGCAAAAATACCGCGATATTGTGTGGCGTTATTTTCATGGTAATACCGATCGGGCGGTGAAAGAGTTTGTGGAGGAGGCATTTAGCCATCATCTGGCAGTCAGTGACATTATTAAAATCCATGCAGAACTGATGGAAAGCTTGGCAAGGCAATTAAAGATAGAGGGGCGTAATCCCGATATTTTGTTGGACTATCGCCTTACCCTCATCGATGTCATTGCCCACCTGTGCGAACGCTATCGTCGTTCCCTCGCTGACAGCTAAGCTGCCATACTCAAGACCCAGTTGACCAGGGTACGCACGGGATAGCCGGTGCCGCCGGGGTTGTTGTAACCGGATTCTTTCTCTGTCCAGACGGGACCTGCTACGTCCAGGTGTGCCCAGGCTGTAGTTTTTTCCACAAACTGCTTCAGGAACAGAGCGGCTGTAATGGCACCGCCGTAGCGCCCGCCGGCATTCTTAAAGTCGGCAATCATGGACTTCATACCTTCAAAGTAGGGTTCCTCTAGGGGCATCCGCCAGAACTTTTCCCCCGCCAATTTGGCGCTGGTTTCAATTTTCTGCGCTAGTTCATCGTCCGTTGACCACAGACCGCCGATGCTTTCCCCCAGTGCCACAATGCAGGCACCTGTCAAAGTAGCCAAGTCCACGATCGCCTTTGGCTCTAACCGATCGGCAAACACCAGGGCATCTGCCAGAGTTAAGCGACCTTCCGCGTCGGTGTTGTTCACTTCGATCGTTTTGCCGTTGGAGGCCGTGAGGATGTCGCCGGGGTGGATCGCTCTGCCGCTGATCATGTTCTCGCAGGCGGCAATGATGAAATGCACTTCCAGATTGGGAGGATTGAGGGCACCAATGACCTGGGCACAGCCGAGGGTAGCCGCCGCCCCTGCCATGTCCATCTTCATCGTCTCGATGCCACTGTTACCGGTTTTGAGGTTCAGTCCCCCCGAATCAAAGGTGAGACCCTTGCCGATGATGGCTAACTTGGTGGGATTGTCCCCCTGCTTGTAGGTGAGGTGGATAAATTTCGGCTCTAAGTCCGAGGCCTGCGCTACGCCCAAAAATGCCCCCATCCCCAAGGCTTGACACTGCTCCCGTTCCAGAATTTCCACCGTAAACCGATCGGGGTAGGTTTTGGCAATTTCCTGGGCAGTTTCTGCCAACTTCGCAGGAGTGACCACATTGGCGGGGGCGGAGACCAACTCCCGGGCAAGAATGACCCCATTGCAGATGACCTTTGCCCGCTCGATCGCTGCCTGAGCCTGGCTTTCCAAAATCTCGATCGTTTCCAGGCTTGGCTCATTCTTCTCCTTGTCTTCCTCCTTGGGCTTGGACTTGAAGCGTTTGTCCTGATGGGCGGTAAGAATTGCCCCCTCTGCTAGAATTTGCGCTGTTAGGTCAGCATCGGCGTTGAAGAGAGGGAAACTGAGTGCCATAGTCTTACAGCGGGCTTGATTTGCCCAACGGACTGCCTGGGCTGCAGCTCTACGCCAGGTATCGGTCGTTGCTTTGGCAGGGTCCCCTAAACCCACTAACATCACCTTTTTGATGGGACTGTTGCCCCCTACCCGTCCCCCTACAGCGCTATTCACTTCTCCCTTGAACTTGTTTTCCGCCACTAATTCCGCGATCGTGTCACCCAAAACTTCCCTATCCATCTCCAGGACGTAGGTGGGGAGGTCACCACTGAACACTCCAAACACCAGAACATCTCCCGACCAAGCGCGGTGATTGTTTGTAACTGCCCGAATTTCCATGTAAACTTCTGTCGCAATTCCTCCCCCATTTTAGCTCATCCTGGCTGCTGCAATTTTAGGCAGTGAAGGGATCTTTAGCACAAATGGTATTGACAATGTGGGCTTTGTCGGCAAACTAGCCTGTGCAGCAGTTAGTGCGAGTATTAAATTCAGGGATGTAGGGCTTGGTGTCTAGTAAGGGAGTCCCGTAAATAACCTCAATTCCTTTCACACGCAGAACTAAGGCGTTGATCTCCAGCAGTTCCACGACAGATGGGGCGGGCAGGGGATCGAGTGGTAAATAGTCCTCTCTGCACTGTGTGGACAAAGGATTTGATCATGGGTTGAAACAGAAGTGTTGAACAAAAGTTTGGAGGGGTAGAAAAAAGGGAAGAAATGTCGTAGTTCTTAGCTTAAAAGATGAAAAAATAATCAGTTTACTACTGCATCTTTTGCTGCTATTGTCAAGTCCATTCTCAAGCACCTCAGCCCTTGCGACTATCCCGTCCTCAACTCCCAACTGCTCTTCAAAAACTGATTGGGTATTTAGTATTAGAGTTAGTGAATGTACCCGCATACTTGCCCAGGAAGGTGTTAGATAAGTTACGATATTTGCAACTGGAACTGAGGCGAGGGTGTTCCATTGTTCATTGGAGCTTTGATTAGCAGCTGGAGCTACTTGTCTGTTAAAACGTTAGGTTTTGTTGCAGGATTCAACACTTCTGTTTTATTACGGCTTACAGCCGGTGTTTGACAATAATCGTTATCCTGAGGAAATACAAACGGATTGGCTGACTGGTCAAAACATTCCTGATGATCCGGAAGAAGCATTACGATACTGGATGGAGGATGCTACGGCAGGTAAAATCAGCACCAACTCTAAGCAAAAGTGGATAGGCACTCTCAATGCTTCTATTGCTGATTTTGAGTTGCCTGAGGATTGGCGTGTGACAGTACCAAAGGGCAAAGCAAAGGTAAAGACTAGAAATAAAGACAAATTTTCTACTGTAGCTGTGATTACGGGAGAAAGCATCAGAGAGGCAAAACTGCAAAAGGGCATCAGTCAACAGCAACTATCAACTCTGTTGCATAAAAGTCAGGGTTGTATTATGAACATTGAAGTGGGGCGCTATAAAATCAAACCAAAAGGTTTAGCTCTCCTAGCTTCTGTCCCTGACAATTTGGCTGTTTTGTTGGGGTGATTTAATCTGACCTACTCGCTAACTGTAGGACTTCTTTGGCAGAAATACCTTTTTCCCCGTCGCCAAAGTACCACAAAGAGAGGGCAGCTTCCAGGCGGGAGACGTGTTTGCCAGGTTGGAACAGGGTGGTAAAGCCAAAACTGCGGCGGATGTTGCTCAGTTCCCCCAAGCGGCTGTCCTGTAAAACCGCCCCCAGGGCGCTAGGGCTAATCCGATCGCTGTCCTGAAAGTTCCAAGCGTTCTGCACGGCGTTAGAACTGGCGGGGGGGATGGGACGACGTAGATCAAGGGGAATTTTCCACTGCACCATGACTTCGCGGGTGAGGGGACGATCGGGTTGAAATTCCTGCAGGCTGCGATCGATGATGCCAGCGTTTGCCAAACCCTGAATAAAGCCAAAATCTGGGTCAGATTGGGGTACATCCCGAAAGAGGGGTAGTTCCCGATCGGGTAGGGCAGGGCGAATTTGCTGGGCGGGGTCACTAAAGAAGCGATTGTGGGTGGTCACCAACCAGCGGGCATACTCACGGCGGCTAATCGTGGCGTTCATGTTGCGGTCAACGGGAATCACTCCCAGTTTTTGCAGGTCCCTTAGGTAGGGATTGCTACTGTCAGGGGGAGAGGGCACTGCGGCGGGTGGGGCAGGAGGCGGGGGAGAAACGGGAGGAGGGAGTGCGGCAAGGGGATTTTGCAATTTGAGGTAATAGAGACTCAGTTCCTGCCCTTGGCTGCTCACAGTTACCAGGTATTGCTGATTAAAGACAACAAGTTGTTGGTTGGTTTGACTGAGATTTTCCCACTCCTGCTGCCGAAAAAATTTTTGATAGGACTGCAGAGCATCGGCACTATTAGAGACGTTAAAAACTAGCCATCCTTCCCGATCGTTACCCCTCGCAGCCAGCAGTTGTCCAGGGGGGGCAATGGGCAAGGGAAAGCCAGGGGGCAGGGTAGGGGGGGCTTCCCACTTTTGCGGTGCGATCGCTGTGCTGAGACTCTCCCCGATGGGGGTATTGGCGCAGGACACTAACAGCAAGGCAAGACTGAGCAGGGCAAGTTTTTTCATAGCACCAAGGTCCCTGGGGGATAAACCCCCGCAGTTACAGAACTGTTCAACCAACTGTTAGCTCCCACAATCGTGCCGGCAGCAATTACTGCCTTTTCCCCCACATAGCAATTGTCCCCAATGTAACAGGGAGGGTATAACCGTGCCTGGTCACTGATATTAGTATTTATACCTAGCCATACCCCCGGTTTGAGCAACTGGGCACGCCAGTTAAATTTCACCTTGCCCTGCAGAATGTCCAATTGGGCTTGATAGAACTTCTGGGGTGTACCCACATCCAGCCAGTAACCCTCCCACACAAAGCCCATCATTTTGTAGCCCCGCTCGAGGACTTCTGGAAAAAACACCCGCTCAAAACTCAAGGGTTCTCCCCCAGGATAGAGATCAAACAGGTGGGGTTGCAGGACGTAGGTACCAGCGTTGATGGTGTTGATACCCTGGGCAAGATAGGTGGCTGCTTGGTCGGGGGTAGGTTTTTCCCGAAATGCTAGGACACAATTTTCCCTGTCCAGTTCCACCAAGCCATAGGGGGTGATGTCCTCTACTCTGGTCAAAGTTAAAGTGACCGCGTTGCCATGGGTTTGATGAAACGTCAACAATGCCTGGAGGTCTAAATCGGTCAAAATATCAGCGTTGAAGACCAGGAGGGGTTCCCCTGTAAAGTAGGGCTTTGCCAGGGTCAGCGCTCCCGCCGTATCTAGGGGTGTGACCTCCTCGATGTAGCGAATCTGGGCACCAAACTGCCTGCCATCTGCCAAAAATTCCCGCACCTGCCCCGCCTGATAGTGAACATTAACTAGAATGTCCGTCACCCCCACTGCCACACACCGTTCCACCAGCCACTGCAAAAAAGGACGATCGATGAGGGGTAACATAGGTTTGGGACAACCGTAGGTGAGAGGTCGGAGGCGCGTGCCCTTGCCCCCGGCAATAATTACAGCCTGTGCCATCCAATTAGGGGTATAGTTTTAGGAGCATTATAGTTTAGTACCCCGTGCTTACTAACAGTCGCACCAAGTTAGCGCCCAAATCCCGCCGCCGCCGCCTGCGATGGGGCAATATTTTGCTACTGGGGGGTGTATGTGTAGCCATTGGTCTGGGTGCCCTGACCGCCAAATATGTACCTGTGACCGCCATTGACTGGCAAGGACTCCTACAGGGCAGAAATCTCAAGGAGGTGTGGCTGGAAGCCCTGGGCAAAAATCTCACCACTACCTACCAAGTCTTGGTGCTGGGAGTCGATGGGGGTTCGGGGGAGACAGGGGCAAAATTCAACGGGCGGACAGATACCATCATGCTGCTGCGCTTTGATCCCCAGGGCAAAATTACCCTCCTCTCCATTCCCCGCGATACCCAGGTGCATTTGCCAGAGGTGGGGACGGCGAAAATCAATGCCGCCAATGTCTACGGTGGGATAGAAGAAGTGAAGACTGCCCTGCAAGAATTGCTGCCCCATGTCCGCATCGATCGTTATGTGCGCATTGACACAGGGGGGTTGCGGGCGGTGATTGACGCCATCGGGGGGGTAGAGGTGGATATACCAGAGCGGATGTACTACGCCGACAAAACCCAGGGCTTGTTGATCGACCTCTATCCGGGTAGACAGGTACTCAACGGCAAACAGGCAGAGGCATTTAGTCGCTTCCGGGGGGATGCCAACGCTGACATCGGTAGAATTAAACGGCAACAAATTTTATTGCAGGCAGTCCAAAAAAAACTCGCTCAGCCCTGGACGATCGCTCGCCTGAAACCCCTTATTGCCGCTGTGCAGGAACATGTAGATACCAACCTGACCTCAGAGGAGATGATTGCCCTCGCTGCCTTTAGTCTGAGCTTACCCCCAGAGGGGGTGGCAACTCTTACCCTGCCTGGTCAACCCCGCCTAGAAAATGACATTAGTTACTGGCAGCCAGATTTAGACACAATAGATGCAACGATCGTGCCGCAGTTTCTCACAGAAGGACAATGAAACTCCTGTTTATTTCCACCTCCGTTGGTGCCTTTGGCAGTGGTGTAGGGGGCGGTGTGGAACTCACCATCCAAAACCTAGCGCAATACCTTCTCCACAGAGGACATAGGGTGCATCTGGTTGCCCCCAGTGGTTCCCTCTCTCCCTACATACCGATCGTGGCGCTGCCCGGTGCCCTGCATAGTTTTGCCCAGAACAGCGATCGGGGTGACCCCATTCAATTTCCCAGTGACTCCGTGGTGGCGGCAATGCTGCAGTACGCCTATGCAATGCAAGACCGTTATGATTTGATTGTCAATTTTGCCTACGACTGGTTACCCTTTTATCTCACCTCTTTTTTCACCACGCCCCTAATTCATTTTGTCAGTATGGGGTCAGTCAGTGATGCCCTCGACCATATTATTGTACAAACCGGCAGACAATTTCCCCGTCGTTTGGGGATGTATACCCATGTGCAAGCCCACAGTTTTGGTGACCCCCAATTAGAAGTAGAAATTCTGGGCAGTGGCATTGATTTAGACCGCTATGTCTATGTAGAATCCCCCGCTGATTTTTATGTGTGGATTGGCAGAATCGCTCCCGAAAAAGGGTTAGAAGATGTGGCGGCAGTCAGTGCCCAGCTGGGCATAGAAGTACAAATTTTTGGCAAAATGCAAGAGGAGGCATACTGGCAGGAATGTAACGCCCTATATCCCCAGGCAAAATTACACTATCAAGGCTTTTTCCCCACGGAGGAACTGCAAGCAAGAATTGGTAGAGCACGCGCTCTGATTATGACTCCCAAATGGGTAGAAGCCTTTGGCAATGTGGCAATTGAAGCCCTCGCCTGCGGTGTGCCCGTAATTAGTTACGCCAGGGGAGGACCCGTAGAAATTATTCGCCACAATGAAACAGGTTACCTCGTAGAACCAGATAACATCGAAGCACTAGCAGAAGCGATCGGGCGTATCGATCGGATTAGGAGGAGCAAATGCCGTGCCCAAGCGGAGAAAGAATATTCCCTAGAGGCTTTGGGGGAGAGATTTTTAGCCTGGTTTCAAGGGATCATCAACGGTGCGGGGGGGAGTAAATTATAATTACATAGCTACCCCCACAGATGTTATGGCAATTCACGATCGGTTTATCCAACTTCTAGAACTGCTGGGCAAAGTAATTCTGGGACAGGAAGAACTACAAAAACAATTACTAGTTGCTTTATTGGCGGGGGGGCACGTCATCCTAGAGGGAGTACCAGGCACAGGTAAAACCATGACCGTCAAAGTACTAGCCCGTTTAGTACAGGCAGAATTTCGCCGCATACAGTTGACCCCGGATGTTTTACCGTCGGATATTTTGGGGACAAACATCTTTGATCTAAGCAGTAGAACCTTTGTCTTAAAGCGGGGACCAATTTTCACGCAAATTCTCCTAGCAGATGAAATCAACCGTACTCCCCCTAAAACGCAAGCTGCTCTCCTAGAGGCTATGGAAGAACAACAGGTGACCTTGGATGGGGAAACTCTCTTTTTATCGCCCCTCTTTTGGGTGATTGCCACCCAGAATCCCCTGGAATTTGAAGGTACCTATCCTCTACCGGAGGCACAACTCGATCGCTTTTTGTTTAAGTTATTAGTGACCTATCCCGAGCGGGCAGCGGAAAAACAGATGTTATCTGACAGTCATCAGAGTTTGGGGACAGCCAAGGAAAGACTGGAAAACATAGAAGGGTTGGTTACAGTAGAAGACATTCTGACCGCCCGCCAACTGGTAAAACAAGTGGAAGTCAAGGAAGTGATCTTTGATTATTTACTCGATCTATCCCAACGCACAAGACAACATCCCGATCTATCTTTAGGGGTATCTCCCCGTGCTCTAGTGGCGTGGTTACAGGCAGCAAAGGCAAAGGCTTGGATAGAAGGCAGACATTTTGTCACCCCTGATGATATAAAGGGAGTAGCATTACCCCTGTTACGCCATCGTCTGTTGCTAAAGCCCGAAGCGCAATTGGACGGTTTGCAGGTAGATGGTGTCGTGACGCACTTACTCACTCAAGTACCTGTACCAAGATGAACAATTCCCACCCCAATCCTAGCTACAGTATCAGTCTCAAGCTACGTCTGCCTAACCGTCCCGGTGCCCTTGCCACTGTGATCAATGCCCTGGGAGAGAAGGGGGGCAATCTAGGGTGCATTGATCTGCTCAAACAAACCCCCGCCATTTCGGAGCGAGAAATTGTTGTCAATGCCAGCAGTGAACACCATGCCCTAGAGCTAGTAGAAGTGGCAAAACAGTTACCAGAGGTGGAGTTACTGAGTTGGCAAGACCGCACCTTTGCTCTCCATGAGGGGGGGAAAATTGCTGTCACTCCCAAGGTGGTAATTGCGCGGCAGGCAGACTTGGCGATGGTCTATACCCCTGGCGTGGGCAGAGTAAGCAAAGCTATTGCCGATGACCCCAGGGCTGTCTATCGTTATACCATCAAGGGCAACACGATCGGGATTGTCACCGATGGCAGTGCTGTCTTGGGTTTGGGAAATTTAGGACCAGAGGCTGCTTTACCAGTGATGGAGGGGAAGGCAATGTTGTTTAAGCAGTTTGCCGGTTTAGATGCTTTCCCTATTTGTTTGGCAACCCAGGATACAGAAGAGATCATCCAGGCTGTGAAATGGCTGGCACCTGTCTTTGGCGGCATCAATTTGGAAGACATTAGCGCTCCCCGTTGTTTTGAGATTGAACAGCGACTGCAGACAGAGTTAGATATTCCTGTCTTTCACGATGACCAACATGGTACAGCGATCGTGGTTTTGGCAGCCCTTACCAACGCTCTAAAACTAGTCCAGAAGACATTAGACAGGGTGCAAATTGTCATCAATGGGGCAGGGGCAGCGGGAGTAGCAGTGGGCAGATTGTTGCGAGCTGCAGGGGCACAGCATATCATTCTCTGCGATCGGGAAGGGATCATCTCTACTAAGCGTCAAAACCTGACGCCTGGCAAGGCAGAATTTGCCATAGAACGATCGGGGAGTCTAGCGGATGCCCTTGTGGGAGCGGATGTCTTTTTAGGTTTAAGCATCGGCAATGTTTTAACGGTCGAGATGGTCCGACGGATGAACGACAAGCGCATTGTGTTTGCCATGGCGAACCCTATTCCTGAAATCTTGCCAGAACTAGTCACCAATGATGTAGCGGTGATGGCAACGGGCAGAAGCGATTATCCCAATCAAATCAACAATGTTTTAGCCTTTCCCGGTGTCTTGCGGGGGGCACTGGATGGCAGAATTAGGCGAATTACTACGGCAATGCATCTGGCAGCTGCCCAAGCGATCGCTAGTTTAGTCAGTGATGGTGAATTACGATCGGATTACATTATTCCCTCTGTGTTTGACGATCGGGTGGCTAAGACAGTAGCGCAAGCTATCCAGAGGCTGGGTTAGATCGGTTTAGTTATTCCCTAGCAGACGTTCCAAGAGGATACGAATTTGTCCCTGCATGACTAGGATCGTTTCATCATAGCGCTGTAATCGTTCTTCATGCTGTTGTAAAATCTGGCGCAGGAGTTGGATTTCTTCTGCTTGTTGTTGCACTATTGTTGTCAGCAATGCCTGGTTAGAGGATAACTCACGTTGAGTCTCTGCCATGTACTGTACAAGCAATTCTATGTTATTGACGCGCGCGCCTAAGTTTTCCTCTGCCATAGTCTTTTACCTTAACACCTATTTGAAAATCAGAGCAGGGAGCACTTTAGTTATTGCCTAGCAGACGTTCCAAAAGGATACGAATTTGTCCTTGCATGACTAGGATCGTTTCATCGTAGCGCTGTAATCGCTCCTCATGCTGTTGTAAAATCTGCCGCAGGAGTTGAATTTCTTCTGCTTGTTGTTGCATGCGCTCATCCTGTCTTTGCAGAATGTTTGTGAGTAGCTCTTGATTGGTAGATAAATCTCTCTGAGTTTGAGCCATGTACTGTATGAGTAGTTCAATGTTATTGACTCGTACCCCTAAGTTTTCCTCTGCCATAGTTTTCTCCCTCAAAGCCTACTTCAAAATAATAACACAGGGCACTTTAGTTATTACCTAGCAGCCTTTCCAGAAGAATACGAATTTGTCCCTGCATAACCCCGATCGTTTCCTCATGGCGTTGCAAAATCTGCCGTAGGAGTTGGATTTCTTCTGCTTGTTGTTGCATGCGCTCATCCTGTCTTTGCAGAATATTGGTGAGTAGCTCTTGATTGGTAGATAAATCTCTCTGAGTTTGAGCCATGTATTGTATAAGCAGTTCAATGTTATTGACTCGTACCCCTAGGTTTTCCTCTGCCATAGTTTTCTCTCTCAAAGCCTACTTCAAAATAATAACACAGGGCACTTTAGTTATTACCTAGCAGCCTTTCCAGAAGAATACGAATTTGTCCCTGCATAACCCCGATCGTTTCCTCATGGCGTTGCAGAATTTGCCGCAGGAGTTGAATTTCTTCTGCTTGTTGTTGCACTATTGTTGTCAGCAATGCCTGGTTAGAGGATAACTCACGTTGAGTCTCTGCCATGTACTGTACAAGCAATTCTATGTTATTGACGCGCGCACCTAAGTTTTCCTCTGCCATAGTTTTCTCTCTCAAAGCCTACTTCAAAATAATAACACAGGGCATTTTAGTTATTACCTAGCAGCCTTTCCAGAAGAATACGAATTTGTCCCTACATAACCCCGATCGTTTCCTCATGGCGTTGCAGAATTTGCCGCAGGAGTTGAATTTTTTCTGCTTATTGTTGCACTATTGTTGTCAGCAATGCCTGGTTAGAGGATAACTCACGTTGAGTCTCTGCCATATACTGTACAAGCAATCCTATGTTATTGACGCACGCACCTAAGTTTTCCTCTGCTTTACAGCAATCTGTGACTTAATATGATATGGTCAAGACACAATAACCTGAAACTTCGAAAAACATGAAAGCATATTGTATTCACCCAATCTCCAAAGGATGGTCAGCAATCTCATGCGCATCTTCAAAAAGACAGCATAACTAGAACTAGCTTTTATTTCAGAAATACTGCAGGAATGCGGTCTATCAAACCCAGACCAGCCCTATGGAGAGCTAAAGACTGCAAGAAAAAAACGATCAAAACCCCATAACTGCAGCAATAGCTTCTAGCTTGGGTGCAATTCCCTGGTGGAGTTGATTAGCAGCCGTATTGATTGCTGTATCCGGGTCTTTCAAGCCGTTCCCAGTTAAGACACACACTACCTTTGCCCCCTTGGGTACCTGGTCAGCCACCTTGAGCAAGCCCGCCACACTAGTAGCACTAGCTGGTTCACAAAATACCCCCTCTGCCGCTAGCAACTTATAGGCAGCCAAAATTTCGCCATCCGTCACACTGTGGAAAGCACCACCGCTAGCTGTTTTCACCTCCATCGCCTTCTGCCAGTTAGCAGGATTGCCAATGCGAATAGCCGTAGCGATCGTTTCTGGCTGTTTCACCACCTGCCCTGTGACCAGGGGAGCCGCCCCTGCCGCCTGAAATCCCATCATTTTTGGTAGCTTGCTACACCTGCCCTCCCCGTAGTACTCAGAAAAACCCATCCAGTAGGCAGTAATATTGCCCGCATTGCCCACAGGAATACACAACCAATCGGGGGCATCCCCCAAAGCCTCCACCACTTCAAAGGCAGCTGTTTTTTGCCCCTGCAGGCGATAGGGATTGAGAGAATTAACTAGGGTCACAGGATAATGCTCTGCCATCTGGCGCACGAGATTGAGCGCCTCATCAAAATTGCCCTCGATCGCTAACACCTCTGCTCCATAGATGAGAGCTTGTCCCAACTTCCCCAGGGCAATCTTACCCGCCGGAATCAGCACAAACGATCGTAGTCCTCCCCGTTTGGCGTAAGCCGCCGCCGCTGCCGATGTATTCCCCGTACTGGCACAGATGACCGCCTCTGCCCCCGCCTCCTTTGCCTTGGAGATAGCCATCGTCATCCCTCTGTCCTTAAAACTGCCTGTGGGGTTGAGACCATCGTACTTGACAAACACTTGTACACCCCGCCCTACCCGATCGCTTAAACCTGGCATGGGGATCAGGGGCGTATTGCCCTCATACAGCGTGACAATGGGAGTCCGATCGGAGACAGGCAAGTACCTATGATAACGACAGATCAGACCACACCACTGATGACTGAGACAGCAATTATGCAGACCACACAAGCCACCAGAAACGATCGGGTGTAGAGAAGAAGTCATAAAGTACCGCCTGGAGATAAGCACAACAAGGAATTGACCCGGAAACTACGCCTGTTCCAAGCATCCCTTAGTGCTGCTGCCTTCCGACCCTGACACGGTTCGGGCGTTGAAACTGCATAGCTCCGAGCCTGTTTCAGCATAGCATAAGTAGGTAACCCCCTGGGCAAAAGTTAAATCTAATGTTTAATCCCTAGCTGCTTTGGTTCCCTTTGAGGCGGGCAAGCTCTGCCTGTAACTCTTTCACCCTGTCCTTGAGCTGCTGGATTTCCTCATCTTCCGAGGGAGCATCGAGAATTTCAATGGGGCGGGGGGTAGGGGGTTTGCTATCGGGCTTCTGTTTTGCCTGGTCCATGACCTCATCCACAAAGCGCCGCGCTTCTTCAGTAGTCATCTCCCCCCGTTTGACCAGTTCTTCTGCTAGTTGGCTGGCTTGTTGCCGCAGTTGATCGAGAGTACTGCTAGTTTTTTCCCCCACCAGGGAAATCAACCCGACGCCCAAGTAAAATGCCTTCTGCAGGATGTTCATGGTTTTAGTTCTGGTAACGCACAATCGGGAAAGGTACGGTTGAATTCCTGAATGAGGTCGTCCATCTCCGCCAGGGCTTGCATGACATCGATTTTGAGATCGCCCAGGTTGTTCTGTTGGGACAGTTGCACTAGGGCTTGGCGCTTGAGCACGATCGCTCGCACTTGTGCCTTGATATTTTCGGGGGTCATAGACAGGTTGTAGTCAACACCTATAAGTTAATGATAAGCTAGAGGCAGCGGTTTGCGATGACAACTTTTAGTATGAAGTGGGTGCAGTCTGTGTTTCTGGCGGGGTGGCTAACCCTGGGGTCTAGTTTAGGGGTGAGAGCACAGGCGGTTTTACCCCCAGCGGGGCGATTGAATTTTAGCAATTTGGAACAGCAGGCTTTAGCTCTATCGCGGGATGCTGCCCAGCTACTGCGCTTTGGACAGACGGATTTGGCATTGCCGAGGGCGCGGTTGGCGGTGCAGTTAGCTCCCAAGTCTTTCCAGACCCACGCGGTTTTGGGGAGTGTCTATCTCCGCCAGGAGGAATATGGCAAAGCTATCAATCACCTCCAGATTGCCCACAGTCTCAACAAAACCAATCCTTCTATTCTCTTTAACTTGGGGGCAGCCTATCTGCGGGACGGCAACTACAACAAAGCGATCGAGGTATTAAATCAGGGACTGGCACTGCCAACGCAGGAGTTTCCCATCAACGCCCGCTTTGACCTGGGGAATGCCTACTTTCTCGCCAAGCGCTATGAGGAAGCGATCGGGGAATATCAAAAAGTGTTGGGCAAGGAAAAGAATTTCTGGGCTGCTACCAACAACATCGGTCTGGTGGAATACGAACGGGACAATATCGATCGGGCAATCAATCTGTGGCAGGAAGCTATCAAGCAGGCGATCGCTAGTGAAGACACCGCTGCGGAACCCCGTCTAGCCCTAGGGGTTGCCCTATTTATGCGGGGAGAAGAAACCAAAGGTCTGCAGTTGGGGGAAGAGGCACTAAAAGAAGACCCCCGCTATGGGCAGTTGGAATTTTTGAAAGAGAATTTGTGGGGAGATAAGTTACTCAGTCATGCCCGCCGTGTGTTATCCAATCCCCGCCTGCAGGAGCTAATCAGAACCAGTAATGTTTCCACTAAACCCCGCCGTCGCCCTGCCGCCAACTAGGGTATATGATGTTAATGTCTCTCACTGCCTTTCTACCCCATTTACGGACCCTGCGGGATAGCTTGCTCCGTCACCTCCACCAGTTCCAGGGACAGCGGGTGATGGTAGTGGGGGATTTAACTTTGGATGAATTTATGACGGGGGCAGTGGAGCGGGTGTCCAGGGAAGCGCCCGTGTTGATCCTACGCCATGAGCATACGCGCCAGGTGCCAGGGGGAGGGGCAAACGCTATCTACAATCTCGCTAAGTTGGGGGGGCAGGTTCTAGCGGTGGGCATTGTGGGGGATGATGAACAAGGTAGGGTTTTATGTCGTATCTTGGAGGCAGCAGGCATTGATACCAGGGGTGTAATTGTCGACCCCGATCGTCCTACGGTGACCAAAACCCGCATTGCCGGGCACAGCCGCCAGTCCGTCACCCAGCAGATTGTCAGAATCGATCGTAAATCCGATGCACGACCCAAAGCAGAGATAGAAGCAAGATTGGCGGGGGTAATTCGTTCCTGCATAGACGATGTGCAGGTAGTGGTGTGTTCTGACTACAACGAGGGAGTTTTCATGCCAGAGGTGATTAGGGCAGCTCTCTATCATCCCCTGACGGTGGTAGATGCCCAGCAGGGTTTGCAGCGTTATCGGGGGGCGACTATTTTTACTCCCAACATTCCGGAAGCAGAACGGGCAGTGGGCTATAGCGTGACCGGTAATTTGCGACAGGTGGCTGATGATTTGTTGCAGTTAACCGAGGCAAAGCAGATATTGATTACCAGGGGGGAGGAGGGTATGAGCTTGTTTGACCGCGACAGGGAATTTCATATTCCTGCCTTTAATCGCACGGAGGTTTTTGATGTCACAGGGGCAGGGGATACGGTAGTAGCGGCTTTAACACTCACCTTGGCAGCGGGGGGTAGTTTCCTAGAAGGGGCAATTTTGGGCAATTTAGCGGCTAGTATTGTCGTCCGTCAGTTTGGTACTTCTACCACCACCGTCCCAGAGATGGAAGAGGCTTTGCTGCAGTTGTTGGAGGAGTGAGGTAGATGACAAAACCGATCGTTGTTTCCACTTTTTATCACTTTGCGCATTTGCCTGACTATCAACTATGGCAGCCTAAACTAAAGGCACTGTGTGATGCTTGGCAATTGCGGGGGACAATTTTACTAGCAGCAGAAGGCATAAATGCCACGATCGCTGGGAGCAGAGAAGGAATAGACATCGTAGTTAATTTTATTAAAGCTGACCCCCGCTTTCAGACTATGGAGACCAAAGAGGGGAGGACAGATATTATTCCCTTTGGCAGAATGAAGGTAAGACTGAAAAAAGAGATTATCAAGTTGGGTATTGCAGGGCTTGATCCCTTGGGGGAGGGGGGCGAATATGTAGATGCCAAGGATTGGAATGATTTAATTTCAGACCCTGATGTTTTGTTGATTGATACCCGCAATGAATATGAAGTGGAAATGGGCACATTTGTGGGAGCGATCGATCCTCATTTAGATAGCTTTGGCGAATTTCCCCAGTATGTAGAAACCCATGTCCAACCCTATCCTCCTAAAAAGATAGCTATGTTTTGTACCGGTGGAATTCGCTGTGAAAAAGCCAGTGCCTATATGAAACAAAAAGGCTTTAGAGAAGTTTATCAACTGAAAGGCGGCATTTTGAAGTATTTGGAAGTAATTCCCCCCGATCGGAGTTTATGGCGGGGTAAGTGCTTTGTCTTTGATGAGCGGGTAGCAGTGGATCACAGTGATTTTCAGTTCTAAGGACAACTAAGCCACCCTCATTCATTATTTTTATAGCTTTTGATCAAATCCATATAAACTTTCTCCAGTTTCTGAGCAAAGGACTCAGTATCTCTAAAGCAAGGATTAGCCATCGCCCTAGTGACTCTAGATTTATAATCATCACGCAGATTTTTATCATTTCCCAAAGCTGTAGCTAAAGTAATGTAGTCTTCTACACTTGTAGTCACCAAATTATCCAATCCAATTTCCTGTAATAATGCCCCCGCCTGAGCGTTACTTAAGTATTTCCCTTTCAGGGCAACAACTGGTATGCCAGCATCTAAAGGATCAAGGACCGAGAAAGCACCAGTGTAAGGAAATGAGTCGAGGTAAATATCTACAACTTCCTGTAGAAAAGCTATTAGTGCCCTTCTATCAGGAAACCTTTCCTTTATAAAAATTATCCTACTCCTTTCGACTGCCTCCTCCTCCGCTAATTGTAGAAAGTTCTTTTGGTAACTAATCCTTGCTGTCTCACTATTTATCCATCCCGAGAAAAATGGGTAGGCAACAAAGTAGGAGTTAGGACAACTTTTCAAAATAGCCATCCAAGCCTTACGCGCGGCAGGAGAAGATTTCACAGTATTAGCCCCAGAAGCATAAACAATAGCATCGGTGGGTATACCCAAGTCAAGTCTGTGACAAGATTGGCGACTATTACCTTCTTTTTCAGAAGGAGGTTGACTGAAGCATAAGCCAGAACCGGCAATAGTAACTAACTGTTCAGTGTATTCTGACATGTCCGAATTTTCTTCAGCCAATCTTCCCGACAAAAAGTAATCAATGCTAGATATACCAGTGGATACAGGGGACAAAGGAGTAGCAACTTGAACCCTAGCAAGTCTGTAGTGGGATAACTTAGACACAGCTCTTTGATAGGCAAATGTAATGTTGGAACCGATCACTAGTATATCCAGATCATCCGAGCGGATTAACTGAGCAGCCCCTTCAAGTTCTGTCGGCAACCTTCTACAAAAATCAATTCCTTGTACATCGTCAATATCATGTCCGTACAAATATACCTGAAACTTCTGTCTATCCAACTTTTCAACATAGGGTAGTGCGGCAGAAAAATTCGCATCTCTGTTTGAGTTAACTAATAGACCAATGCGAATCTTATCTCTGTTGTCTGATGTACTCGTAAAATCATAACTTAGGCTAGCTTTCTCAGAAAGAAGCAACTTTCTTACCATTTGAGAAATATAGCATCGCAGGTTACGATGACTAGACTGATTTTGGTAAAGATTAAGATACAAGAAATTAGATAAAAACTGCGGCAATAGAGTTAAGTAGTCAGACTTATTCTGATCTATACATTCTGCAAGTATCTTTAGCCTTGCCTCTACTAAAGATTTGTATTTATCATCTTCTTCTGGATAGGTGGCGAAAGCAAAATTGTAGTTTAAGTAGGTGCTAATATAGTAGTCCAAGAAATAACCAGTCACATTAAAACGATCGAAAGGAATTTCTAACTCATGGGGCATTTTGTATAGTCTCAATGCTAGTAACAACTGCATCAATCCACTATGTTGAGAATTATCTAGAAGATAATTACACCTCTCTACCATCCTAGCTACTACTATATTCTCAGATTCTTCCAGAGGGATTCTGAAAAAGCTCTGACATAATGACAAGCAGTCCACCATTGGTCGTAGGAAGTGGGGAAACAACTGCATTACAGCTTCATCATCTAAATTAACTATAAACTTTGCTGAATTTCGCCTGACATTCCGAAATAATTCTAACAATTTGTCATAGCCTGCTTCATTGTTGGCAATAGAACACTTACAGAGTAAATTATACAAACTACCGCATAAGAAATTTGACCAAGCAAAATGATGGTATTGATTACTGATATCAAGCAAACTGACAAGTTCAGCTAATTTTTCTATTGCTTCTGTGTATTGATCTACCCGATCATTGTTAACAACATCATTAACAAATGCACAAATTTCTCCCCTTAGTTTGTCTTCTGGACTCAAGCTTACTTCAGCAGCTTTTGGTTTTATAGCCTCCAGTATTTTTTCTTTATATTCACCAGCATAGGTTGTACCATACACCCGATCGTGAACTAGCAAAGCATGACCTGCTAAATCCCAAGCATTATAGGCAGCGTGAGCAATTGTAGCAAGAGCAAGTAATTTTCTAGAAGGTAGCCTATAAAGCCGATCGTAGGCAGGAATATAAACGAAATCAGACCATACTTCTTGATGAAAAGCACCTAATTCGCCAAAAGTAAAAGGTAAGCAAGTACGACCACCTTTTTGTTCACTATGGTGATAGTAAAAACCACAACTGCGAAGGAATACATCTACATCGCCAAAAAGAGGCTGGCTTTGATATAAGTCAACAAAACATACTTCGGTATGAACTGTAACAACATTCTTGAGTAAGACTTGAGAATTTCTCAATATTTCTAGCTCAAAGCCCTGAGTATCCAAGTAAAGGTAGTCAGTATCTCCTAAGTTAATATCGTCAAGTCTAATTGTCTGGACTGTCTCTACAGACTTGATATCAAACTCCCCTGGTATTGTTTCTATATAATGATGAATAGCATAGTTAGGCGGTATGATCGAAGAATTCAGACATTCGTTTAGGTTATGGAACACTCTAATTCTGCCATCGCCAACTGCATAAGGCAAATACTTATAGCATTCCAATCCCATCACTTTGTTACGTTCTTCTGCTATTTGTTGCAACTTAGCAAATTCTTGCGGATTTGCTTCAAATCCGACTAAACTACCTAGCCTTTGCTCAAGTAAAGAATAGAATCTTTCAATTCCTTCTATCCAAGAACAACCTACAGCAACAACTTTAACTACTGGAGTATTCTCCCCCAAAATTGTTCTAATATCAAACATATTCAATCCCCCATCCTTGCTTTTTAGAAGCCATGACATTAAGACTTATTAGCTCTCCACGAATGCAATAATTAGAACAATCATTAAAAAAGTTAAACCTTTCTACCCGCTGCACTTCTATAAACCCGGCTGTTGCCAGATAGTAGCCCATAATTTGATAGTCAAATCCAACTTTATGAACATCATATATGTTTGACTGCCCACCGTAGATAATAGACATTATGTGTAACTTTTCTTGTAATGTCACATCGGGTCTAGTGTAGAGCCAGCAGAGTTTATCCAAATCAGGTACGCTTAGGTATATAGTTCCCCCAGGCTTAAGGACTCGATGCCATTCCTTGAGGACCTTGATAACTTCGCCTCCTATTCCATGGTAAAAATGTTCTAGTACATGACTAGCATAGATTGCGTCGCAACAACCACTCGGAAAGTCCCGTAAATCAGCAGCATCCGCCACAAAATCTACCTCTGGTCTTGGTTCTATGTCTAATATCTTCCAATCCTGATGCTTTTCCTTCCCGCCTATGTGCAGCTTCATTTCTTCTCTTCTCCATAAACTTCTTTGATGTAGAGGTTTGTTACTAGGTCAAGCATGTCTTGGGCAAATTTCCTGGGGTTCCATAAGGGAGATAAAGTGTCTTGCTCTCTTGCTTTTTTCATATGCTCATGCACTGATAATCTTAAATCCCGATCGGTTCCATATCTGACACCCCACTCAATGTACTCTTCCCAAGAGTAGCCAATGCCAGTTTTGATACCTAGAGTTGAAAGGAACGATAGCCCCATCCTACCAAATGCCGTATCTCCCACATGGGTAACTGCCGGTAAGCAGGCATACAGAGCTTCCATATTTTGTGTACCACCGTTGTATGGGTAAGAATCTAGGAATACATCTGCCACGTAATAGATTCCTCTGTGTTGTTCTTCTGTCTGAGTTTTAGCTACTACTAAAATACGCTTTGGATCAACTCCTTGTTCTTCGCATTCCCGTTGATAGATAGCTCTGATAGCTGCAATATCTCCCGTACCTTTTCTATACAAAACAGAACGTTCTACCCGCTTAAGTATACTGACATGAGCCTTAGCCGTTGCCACATTAAACTTCCGAGCGGATGGTGTGTAAAGATAAATTACAGTATCTTCATCTACCTGCAAAGTTCGCCTTAACTCCTCCCTGTTAAGTGGCACGTGGGCTAGGTAACCAATTGACATATGGGAATCAGGCATACGTACTAGTTTCTCAGTGTAGCACTCTTCTACGCCTGGGGGATGTGTATGCCAATCACCTATAAAGTAGTTCTCTTCCGAAGTGAAAGGAGCGTCAAAACCCAGCCAACTACACCGCACAGGGGCTAGATAGGAATTTAGCAGGTATAGGTGTTGCGGAGCAGTAACAGAATCAAGCTCAATCAAAACATCAATCTCATCCTTAACGATCTCTTCACAAACTTCATATATAGCTCTTGCTTTAGTGGAAGGGTTAAAGAACTTAGCTGCTACAGCTTCAAATTGTTGAGTACGACTATCCTTATCCTTGATTTTATCGCTGGAATAAAGATTAACTGTTGTAAGACATGATAGTTCTGCAATGGCATCAAAACTACACCAACCCACAGAGTGTCTGCGGAAATAAGGCGAAACAATACCAATTTTTAGACTGCGATCAAGCGTCTTAGATTCCCTCTGTTTGTCTATTCTTACTTGCAGTCTCTGTTTGCAGCTATCCCGATCGATATGCGGCAAAAACATTTTCTCCGTGTATAGTTTGCCAACTTTCTTAGCTAGATTACAGTTTAGAACTCTGTCATCTCTGACGTCTTGCATATTGAAAATAATACTGACATACAACCATGAAATTTCAGAGGGAGGCAAATTACCTACTTTCTCTTCATCTTGCACCAACTTATCTAACTCTTGTAATTGTCTTAGAAGTGTTTCATCCTGATTGAGACCAGCATGAAGCAGAGCACTCATAAGTGCCATAGTTGTCTCCACAAGAGCACGATCGCGACAGAGACGAGCAAAGCGCCAAGCTGCCTGTCTCCATTTCAGCCACGCATCATCACGTCCAAAGTGATTAGCTAGTTTGTTGTAGGCATTGCATATCTGACTATGAGCAGTTACATTATACGGACTGATGCTTACAGCTTTCTCCAGATGCTCTATACCTTGGTCTATGTAGTTTAGTTCCACCAAAGTCTTACCTAGTTCCAAATGATATTCCGGGTTATCAGGTTGCAATTGCACCAGCTTTTCCAAAGTCTGAATTGCTTCCTGGTTACGCTCTAGTTGCAAAAGTGTACGCGCTAGCTGCATCAACAAGACTTTGTTATCTGGCTGCAGTTCTACCGCACGGCTCAAAAACTTAAAAGCTTTTTCGTAGTTACCTCTTCCACTCTCAACTGCACCTAAGTCTAGATAGTTTTTAGCTCCTAATAAATCTGGTTGTAATTCTAGAGCTTGTTCCTTGTATCTTTCTGATTCCTCTAACTCACCCTTCTTCTTTAGGAGATTGCCCAACATCCAATATGCCTTCGCCTCTTTGGGGTTAATTGCAATAGCCTGTCTGTAAAGTTCTTCTGCCTTGTCGAGCTGTTCCACGCAGACATGGATTGTGCCCAAGTTAGCAATCACACTAGCATCATTAGGGTCTAACTCTAAAAACTTCCTGTAGCAGCGCTCTGCCATTGCTAGATCACCGTGTAGAAGGCATTGGTCTCCTACTTCCTTAAATTGTTTGATATATCCTTCTTTGTCCCACTTTTCTACTAATCCTTTGTAGAGAGGTACTAAATCATTCGTGAGGGACTCTGGACTGTAAGGATTGTTTGCCATAACTTGAGCAATTTTCTGGCTAAGCTGGTCTCTAAGTTGTGGGTCCTGAGCCAGTTTGATTGCCAGTTCCTTATACTCCTCTACTGTGGAGGTAACAAATTCCTCTAGCCCTAGATACCTCAGAATAGCAGCTCCTTGACGAGTACGAAACTGCTTGCCATCTAGTTCTACGATCGGTATTCTAGCTTCTAACGCATCTGCAAGACTATGAGTTCCACTCATAGGAAAACTATCCAAGTAGATGTCGCAAATTTTCAGTAGTTCCACACAGTCGGCAGGGGAAGGTAAAGCACTACCTAAAATTAAAACCCGATCGGAAGAAATACCATATTCGGCAAAAATCCTAACAATAAAATCATTAAAGCTCACAACAGGACTGTAGTTGAACCAGGTACCTCCAAAGGGGTAAAGCACCAAGTAACTGTTAGGCAGGGCGGCTAAAATTTCTGCCCAAGTCCTTACCAATTTGGGTGTAAATTTGACGAAAGCAGTTCCAGAGGCGAAAATGATTGCATCTTCAGTAAATCCCAAATCCGATCGGTTGAAGTTCATGGTAGCACGCAAAGGTACCAGATCGCGGTAAGCAAATCTATAAATTGTTCCTGGTACTATTACTAGCTCTTCTCTGTAGTAATCTTGCGCAACATCTAGTACCTCGTCTAATGCGCCCGAAATGTAATAATCGATGTACTTACAACCTGTAGTACAGGGACTATTAGCAGAAGCTATTTGTACCCTAGCTAAACGATGACAGCATAGTTGATAAAGTTCGCCAGTAAAGAGGATGCTTATACAAATAATCAGAATATCTAAATCGTCATTACGAATGGTTCTTACTTTATCTAATAATTCACCCTGCAAAAGAATAACTTTATCCCATTTGTCTTGCAATCGTTCACAAATTTCTGGCTGAGCAGGATGAACTAAATAAACAAATATCTCAAACTCACTCCTAGGTAGATAGCCCCAAAAGGGAAAAGATAATGATAGTTCTCCTCTATTCGAGAATGTTCCCAGAACACCTACTCTGATCTTAGTTCTACCAGAACCCCGCGGACCAATCAGATGTTCAAGAGGAATAGACTGAAGTCTAATTGACTCCTCTGTAATATCAGCCCACAAAGACATCAGACGCTTTAAGTTTTTTTCTACCATAAGGACAGTAAAATATAATGACGCAGCTTGTACCTTTTCTTTCGCTATCTGCAGCCATTGGGGGTTACTCTTGGATGTGAAGAACAAATTGCGGAATACTGTTAAGATTTTAGTCTTGTAGTCGATATATTCTTCTGCATCATCATCCCGAAACCAAAGAAAGAATGGATCAATAAATTTATTCCAGTAAAACTCTAAAAACCAGTCTTTCAGAGGAATACTAACAAAGGGTACAACTCTATAGGGCAAATCATAAAGCCCCAATGCCAGCATAATCTGTAATTGTTTCCCCTCTAAATTCCCTTGAGCATAAAACTCGCTTTGTAACTTTTTGACAGCCTCTTGTTCTACGTCGGTGAGGGGGTATTGACTCAAATTAAACTGCAAAATTAAGCCGTAATAATGTGAAATCGCAGCCTGAAAACTAGATTCAAAGATATCGTTAGGCAGCTCTAACAAATACTGAATCGTAAAATCCCGAAGGAATTTAGCAACTTGTAGAATCTTATGGACACTGTCAGAGTCGCCTGCTTGTTCTCCCTTGTAGTAAATGTGCAACAGAAGATTAAAAGCGTTAAAAGAAATGTTACATGGAGCTACCAGAGGAAAGGGGAGCAAGCAGCTAAACAAGGCAGACAAGGCTGTAGGTACATCCTCGGATGACACTGCTTCCTGCGCCCGATCGAGATGTGCCTGCCGTTCTTTGAAAACTAACCGCATGGTATAGTAAGGAATAAACCAGTAAGGGAACTGAATGTTTTGAGCAGTTTTGAAAGTTGGGTTCTGGTGCAAAGGACTATACAAAGCAATTCCTAGGCTTGCAGCAACAGGCTTCTCCTGCAGTTTTAACTCACACTGATGTAGATATTCCTGATCAACCGCAGGTAAGACCTGGTCTTGTTCAAGAACTTGGAGGAAAGAAGAAATAATTGTATGTAAAGGACGAATATGATTCTCAAAAAATTTTTCAAAATCCTCGTCGGGTAATGCCAACAGACTAGTAACCATCGCCCGCCTAATCTGCCTAATTAATTCTAACGAGGACTCGTAAGTGGCTAAACTCACTAAAGCTTTGAAGTAGACGTTGCCTTCTTGATCAATTCCCAGAACCTTAGATAAGTTTGCCAGGGCATCTGGCCAGTTACTTGATTTCGTGTACTGGAGTGCTAACTCTAAGTACTGCATAAATGTCTACCTCAAGCTTTGTAATATCTTATCCCTACATTATATCATAAAAAAAGCTCCCTGCAAGGAGCTATGTGTTTTGTATCAATATGATGAAGCACTACACAATGAAAATATCCTCTGCTCCAAAGCCAGGAGAGGGAGGAATAGGATTGTTGAATTGCACCAACAGTACAGGGTTTTGTGGACCAGCAAAGCCATCAGGATCAAGGAATAACTGTCCATCAACACTGTTGTAGTAGAAGATAGCATTATTGGCAGTAAATACCACTGTGCTACCTACTACAGTTTGAGTAACAGTAAAGGTGCTGGCAGCAATTTCACTAGCAGAAACGCTAATAGCAACTGTTGTAGCAAGAACTTGGGACTGAGAGGCACTAAAGGTGGCGAACACAGGATTAGAAACAGAGAAGCTAGCAGAACCAGTAGTCGCTGCATTTTCTGTACCAGACACAGTAAAGCTTACTGAGCCAGTAAAGCTTCTTGAAGGAACAGTACCAGTGAAAGTGAATGTACCTGTAGTAGTAACATTGAAGCTAGCAGTAACATTAGATGTACCCGAGGGGAAACTAGCAGTACCACTAACAGTAGCAGTCCCAGTAGGAGTGGTACCAGTACCTGAACCACTGAAAGTACCTGATGGAAAAGAAGCAGTACCAACTGCAACGGTTCCACTGCCTGTAGCACTAACTGAGCCACTTGCAGTGAAGCTAATGGAGGGAACTGTAGCGGTAAATGTCCCTGTGCCCGTCAAAGTGAAGGGAACAGTACCTGTGGTGACTACTACTTGGCTAGAAGAAACAGAAATAGATCCTACAGTGCTTAAGCCTGTGCTAGAGACACTGGTGGAAACAGTCGTTGCCCCAATTTCTGATACGCTCAAACTCCTTGTAAAAGTTGTACCAGAGAAGAAGGTACCACTTACAGTAGTGGTAGCAGTGCCAGTAATACCACTGAAGGGGAAGGTAGCAAATAAAGTTGCTGCTAATACTCCAGTGGGAACAGTAGCGGTAATATTCATCCCTAATTTGGATACCGCAATTCTATCAACAGTGCCACCCGCTCCGCCATCTTGGAAGCCGTTGAGGGTATCAATGCCATCAGCTAGGCTTGTGAAGAAGAAGACATCCGCCCCAGCACCGCCAGTGATTTGATCCCCGCCAGTGCCACCGTAAAAAGTGTCGTTACCGGAACCGCCAACCAGAGTATCAGGAGAGCTAGTACCACGAATGATGGCATTTACACCGCTACCCAACACAACATTTGCGGTCAGAGTTTGATTATCTATTACCAGCCCAGGAGCACCACCAAACGCACCAGGAGCAGTAACTACAGTTAAGGCAGATGCATTGTTTGTAACAATGCGTAGAGTGTTTCCACTAAAGAGACCGATCGCCATTTTAATTTCTCCCTAATAAACTAAAGTGAACTAAGTTAGGAACTAGGGGTGGTATATTCCCCCCCTATGATACCCAAAATCTAGACAAATACTACCGCGCTAGCAAATGCTTCTGCTCCCGTGGAAGTATTCGGTACTAGGTTTGCAGGCAAGTTAGCAATGTCGATAATTCCTGCAGGTCCATCTCCATCTGGGTCGAAGCCAAATCTGCCAGTGGGCAGTTCGTAGAAGTAAACAGCTACACTGGAAGCACCACCTGGAGGAACAAAGCCTACGCCAAGGTTTACACCAGCCGCAGGGAAAGAAACTCCTAAGAGGAAGGATGCGGTAAAGTCTGGGTTAGTTGCTGCTTGGTTGAGGGTCAAGCCTGCTGTACCACCAAATCCTTGAGGACCAGCCTGGGTGCCATTGGTATCTAATACAATCAAGTCTACTTCAGTAATGGCTGCACCACCTGCAGAGATCAGGAAGTCGGTGATCGTGTCAGGTCCATGGGTACGGTCTCTAAAGACAAACCGATCGGAGCCTGTGCCACCAGTTAACACATCAATCCCAGCTTGACCTTCGAGAGTGTCATTACCAGCACCACCATTGATGGTGTCAGCCCCAGCACCACCAAGGAGAGAATCATCTCCTTCGCCACCGCTGATAAAGTCATCGCCGCCTAAACCGTTAATTACATCATTACCAGCCAGACCAACTAACAAGTTCGCAAAGTTGTCGCCCGTAATGTTATCAGGGGAGAAGGGCAGGTTAGAACCAACTACATGTTCGATATCCTTAATAGCATCGGTGCCGCTGTCAGAACTGGTAGCAACACCAGTTGACAAATTGATTGTTACACCGGCTGTAGTGTTACCAATGTAGCTGACCACATCACCAACTACACCGTTAGGGTAAGCAACAAGGGCAGCATCGGTAGCAGGTACGTCAATCAGGTTGTTTGGACCAGCAGGGATTAAAGCATTTGTGGGCAGACCAGTCACAGCAGAGAGTTGGTTTTCTGTACCACCATCGATCGAGTCATTACCAGGACCACCTTCTAACAGGTCGTTGCTTTGATCACCGAACAAGGAGTCGTTACCAGAGCCGCCACGGATGGTGTCGTTATCGCCTTCACCGTTCAAGGTGTCATCGCCGTCCCCACCCAGGATGGAGTCACGACCTGCACCACCGTAGATGGTATCGTTACCAGCTTCACCCAGGAGGGTATCATCGCCATCTTCCCCTAAGATGGAGTCATTGCCAGCACCACCGTAGATACTGTCGTTGCCACCATCACCAAAGAGAACGTCGTTACCATCCTCCCCAAAGATAGTGTCATTGCTGGTATCAAAAGGACCGCCATTGATGGTGTCGTTGCCAGCACCACCATAGAGTAAGTCAGGATCGGCATTACCTTGAATGGAATCGTTGCCAGCACCACCAAAGATAGTGTCAGAACCGCCATTACCGAAGAGAGAGTCATCACCAGCTCCCCCATCGATGAAGTCAGGACCTTCGTTGGAAGAGTTAGGACCATCACCTAGGATGGAGTCGTTGCCTTCGTCACCATAAAGAATGTCAGTTACTGTAATTGTGAGAGTGCGACCGTCACTGCTAGTAACTAATTTGTTAGGATCGGCAGCACTGTTGCCTTGACCCCAAATAGTATCGTTACCAACACCACCACGCACCGAGTCATTGCCAGAACCTGCTGTGATTACGTCGTTACCAGCCAAACCAGCAATGGAGTCATTACCAGCGGTACCGTTGATGGTGTCGTTGTTTACAGAGGGGAAAGGAATGCCATCGGGCGCGAAATCTGCATCTAAACGAGTACCAATCAAGCCAGTACGAGATAAGTCGATGTTACGACCCTGACGATCGCCTACGGTAAAACGGAAAGCATTGTTGAGGTTAGGGTTGAGGACAGCTAAACCAGGGGTAGCAGTGTTGATAATTTCCCCGTTGATCTCTAGGTCCTCACTGCCAACTGCCAAGAAGTCAAGGATGTTGACGTTGTTGAGGGTGATAGTTTGGTTAGCCGACTGGTTAGTGGGAGAAGCCGCACCAGGAGTATTAGCAGTAGTGCCAGCGTTAGCACCCAAACCATCGGGGGAGGTAGTACCAGCAATAGTGATTCTTACGTTGGCTCCAACTTGCTCGATCGTTACAGTAGAACCCAAGTCCAAACCGACTAACTTAACAATGTCGCCAGTACCAGGACCAGCAGAGAAGTCAGTAATTACGTCAGCACCGCCGTAGCCCCCTTCGGTTACGGTTACTTGGTTTGCCCCTGCAATATTGCTGAATAGAGGACGCTCAAAAGTGAGGTTAAAGGTCCTTACTACTTCAGGCTGGAACACAAATTGATCGTTACCGCGTCCGCCTGTCATAGTGTTGTTGCCACGGCTGCCAACCAGGGTATCGTTACCAGCGGGTACGCCACTGTCAATATCGGGGTCTGCCCCACCATTCATTACCGCACCACCGAAAATTAAGTCAGCACCCAAATCGCCGTTCGCAGTGCCTTCTGCTCCGTAGATGGTGTCGTTAGCTTGACCGCCGTATACAGTGGAATTACCAAAACCAATTACTAAGTCATCGCCTTTGTTACCGTTGACGATCATGCCTGCGCCAGTGGCAATTACCGTGTCATTGCCTTGACCGCCATAAACCCGATCGGCGCCAAAACGACCGATCACCAAATCTTGCCCTTCATTACCGTTGAGGGTGTCAATCCCTTCACCACCAAGGATAGTATCGTTACCGCCGAGACCTCTAATCTCATCGCCCTCGTTACCGGCAATGAGGAAGTCGCCAGTGTCTTTGCCTAGAACTAATGCCATCGTGTGTTTACTCCTCAGCTAACTTGGTTAAGCAAGAATGCCTTAGGCATAGCTTGCCGCCTAATGGAATATACCATAACAGAGCGTTTCAGCCTGCCATAGGCATAAATCGGTGCCGTTTGTGAACTTTTGCGGAATTTCCCTTGCTGAAAACTGCAATTGTATTTGGAGTTGGGCATTGACAAGCTCAGCCCTCAAGCAGAAGGTCGTGCTAGGATGGCGGCATATGTCGGTGTACAAAACTATGACAACGAACTGGGACGAACTATTTGAGCAACTCAAACACCCCAATCCCCATATGCGGGAGCGGGCTATGGCAACGATCGTGGAACTGCAGGACGAAACTACTATCCCCCGCTTAATGGCTCTCCTGGGGGAAACAGATACTACCTACCGCCGCGCAGCCGTAAAAACGATCGGGGCGATCGGGTATTCTGTAGTCCCTTTTCTGGCGGATTCCCTGTTAAATAGCAGCGATGTCACGGTGCGGGGCAGTGCAGCAAAGGCATTGGCACAGGTAGCGGTCAACTTTGGGGCAGAGGGTTTTCCAGAGGTGGGGATCAGGGCACTAGAGCAAGCTATGCAAGACCTCAATCCCGTTGTCCACATTGCCGCTGTCATGGCTTTAGGAGAAATTGGCACCCCCGTTGTAGATGTCCTCATCCGCGGCTTGGAAACTACGGATAATCCTGCCCTCGCTGTCTCCATCGTGGGGGCACTGGGTTCCATTGGAGATGAACGAGGCATTGCTGTCCTCACCCGTCTGATCGAGTCGGAGACTACCGATAGCTATGTGCGGGAAGCCGCTGTCAGTTCCCTCTCCCGTTTGCAGTTGATCCAATCCCGCCTTACGCCTAATAGACCGGTAGGGTGACGTGGAAACTCGATCCCCCCTTGGGGGGGCTGTCCACCCAAATTTTGCCGTAATGAGCACGGATGATGCGCTTACAGACTGCCAGACCAATGCCGTAACCCTCTGTATTACGATCGCGGCTGAGGCGGAACTGCTCCTCGAAAATTTTCTCCCGTAGCTCGGGGGGGACGCCAGGACCAGTATCTGTCACTGTAATTTCTACCTTCTGGGAGGTGCGATGGAGGGCAGTCACCTGAATTTTCCCCCCTACTGGGGTGTATTTGATTGCGTTGTCCATCAAATTGGCTAACACTTGTTGCACCCTTTCTCCGTCGGCGTAGACATAGGGCAAATCCTTGGGAATATCGGTGATTAGGTCCTGTTGTTTTTCCTTGAGTTTGTGCAACAAATAATAATCTTCCACTACCCGCTGGCATACTTCACTGATGTTAGTGCGCTGGGGATGAATGGGAAAATGAAAGACTTCTCCCCGCCCGGACTCCAGAATTTCGGTGATCATATTGTCAGCCGTACGCACCTGTTTGCGAGCATGGAGTAAAAGCTGTTCCTGCTGTTCTGGGGTTAGCTTGTCTTCGCTGTTATCTAGGGTCTCTAGGGCTAAAGAAATGGCTGTAATGGGATTGCGCAGGTCATGGGCAAGCATAGCAATAATGCGGTCTTTGAAATGCAGTTGCTGTTGCAGGTAGTTCTTCTCCTGCGTCAATCGGAAAACCTCATCTGTCATCTTAATTATTTCCGCCGATCGATCGATTTGATTTTTGCACTCTACGTTGTTGTGCTGGAGATTTTGCAGGGCTAACTGCCAACTGTGCCAGGAATTTTTCAGTTGCACCATCAAACTTTTGCCAGCGATCGTCTGGCGCGGTGCGGGATAGATTTTTAACAAAGCAGGGGTGAGGACAACGCGGAAATGCTCTGCCAAATAGGGCTGCCCTGTCACGTCGATCACCTGTAATTCCGCACTCTCTGGCGGACAACCTTGCAAAAACTCCTCTACCGCCTTCACCACCTCGAAGGAGCTAGGACGATCGTCAATGAACAAAATGAGTTGGATAGGAGAACTTACCTGCACACTGCCAATCCTGACCTGTTTAACCTTATTTTAACTTAATTTGCCTACTACAGCTCTGGGTAAAATGCCCTTTCTCTTTCTTTCCCCAATTCTAGCGCTGTTGCATCACCAAAAAGGTAATCTGAGCCTACAGGTTGGGCTTGCTGATCTTGCCCCTAACAATAATAACATTCTCGCTCCCCTAGGCAGATTCTTGCATGTACTTCCCTATCCCTGAGTTTAAGCAGTGATTACTTCCTTTCTAAGCCTGATGCCATCCAAGCCCCTTGATTACTAACCGTAAATTGTTATTACTCTGGATAACTACTGTTGAGATCAGCAAAATAACAATAACCCTTGGCAACCCATTGGTTTGTCCAGCTAGTATGGCGGTCTACTTTGCTGTGGTAGTTATAGTTGTGATAACCTATAAGCAGCAGTGCGACAAAGGGCAATGGTGGCGAAGAGGGAAAAAGTTGTAGCAGTTCTGTTAGCGCTGTTAGCAGGATGGTTGGGGGCGCACAAGTTCTACCTAGGGGAGATTGGCTGGGGCATTCTTTATGCTTCGCTGTTCTGGACAGGTATACCCGCCTTTATTGCTTTTTTTGAGGCTATTGGTCTACTTCTGATGTCAGAAGAAAGATTTAACCTGAAGTTCAACTACACAAGATATTTTGTATCTTCCCGGAACCTCAACTACTCTACGGAACTGCCCAGTCCTGGTGCTACAAAGACAAAGGAGAAGCTGGAAGTAGCAATTTTGCGGATTTGTCGTAACAGACGGGGGGCAACGGTCTCCGACTGTGTGATTGAAACGGGGGAAGACCCCGCTAAGGTGAAAAAAATTATAGATGATCTCTACAAACAGGGACTGCTGCAAATCGGCAATCGGGAGGCGGATGGCGCCATAATTTACTGGACGGTTTAAGGGTACTCCAAACCAATTTTTCCTAACCTGCCCCGCCGAAAGTCATACAAAACTTGCCTAGCAGTCCGATCGTGGCTCTGCTTTGTTTGGGCACTAAGGGCAATTAGGTATTCCTCGCCGCTGCCAAAGTCCCCCAGGGAAAGACCATAGCGATCGGTTATATCCACTCCCAATTGCCGCAGCATATCCAAAAGGGCAGCGGTGACGGCAGGGGGGTCATAGGCGGCTTGTCCAATGTCATCACAGATAGCCAGTTTAAGGGCGGCGGCTTGGTCTTCTAGGCGGGGGGGGAGAATACCAGGGGTATCCAGGAGTTCGATCTGCTCCGATATGCGAATCCAGCGCAGTTGCCTAGTCACACCAGGTTTGTTGGCACTGGGAGCAACGCGGCGGCGTAAAATACGGTTGATCAACGCCGATTTCCCCACATTGGGATACCCCACCACCACTGCCCGCACAGGACGGGGTAACATTCCTCGCTGTTGCCGTTTTTGATTGATGGCAATCCCCACCTGCTGCGCTGCCTGTAGGAGTTTCCCTACCCCTTCCCCCGTCTGCCCGTTGGTGCCGTAAACTACTATTTGCTGGGCGCTAAACCACTGGTACCACTGCTGCAATAATTCTTCGCTGATTAGATCAATGCGGTTGAGAATGCATAAGTGTTGCTTGCCCTGCGTCCACTCCTGAAGGCGGGGATTGGCACTCGATCGAGGTATGCGAGCATCCCGCACTTCCAAAACTAGGTCTACCAGCTTGAGCTGCTCCTTGAGGGTAGCCTCTGCCTTGGCAATGTGTCCAGGATACCACTGAATCGAACTCATGTTAAAACATACAAAAATTTACATAAATTTGAGCAGAAATACTTATCCTAGTAACAAGGAGTTAAAGTAAGGCTGTGATCCATCAGTTCCTGGCGGGGAAGCTGCAATTAGAGTATGTCACGGTGCCCATCGATGCCCTCCCGCAACGGTTAGCTGGTCTTCGTATTGTACACCTTTCTGACTTCCATTTTGACGGTTTGCGTCTGGGGGTGAAGCTGCTCACAGAGACGATCGCCCAGGCTAATGCCCTTGCCCCCGATGTAGTGGTGTTGACGGGGGATTTTGTCACCTATGAGCCGGAACCGATCCTGGAGTTAGCCCCCTATCTGGCACAGTTGCAGGCAAAGGTGGGCATATTTGCGGTGCTGGGGAATCACGACCTGGAGTTGTCCCACTCCCGCGAGTTGATCACGCAAACTTTGACCCGATGGGGTATCCAGGTGTTGGAAAATGCGGTGGTCTATCCCTGGGGTGAGGGGTTGGCGATCGTGGGTTTAGGGGATTACTGGTCGGATTTGTTCCTGCCCCAAAGGGTCTTGCCCGCGATCCCCCCCCAGGTGCCTCGCCTTGTCCTGTCCCACAACCCCGATACGGCAGCCATACTACGCAAATGGCGAGTGGATTTACAACTGTCGGGTCACACCCATGGTGGTCAGATTGTTTTGCCCCATATTGGTCCGGTCATGGCTTATGCGCGGCCTTTGCGTTTGAGTATGCCCCGATCGATTCGCAAGCTCCTATGGCGTTCCACCCACGAGGTGGTTAAACATTGGGAATGGGCCCAGGGCTTGCATCGGGTAGGGAAAAACTGGCTCTACGTCAATCGCGGCTTGGGTACCTATCTGCCTGGTCGCCTCAACTGTCCGCCGGAGTTGACTTGTATTACCCTGGTGCCGGCGGCAACTACCGCTCCCCCTCCCCTGGCAATGGCGGAATCTACTTAGTCTTTGCGGGCAACCACTACACGGTGGCGGGGGCTGACGGGGATAATTTCTACTCCCCCAAAACCTGTTTCGGTGAGGACTTGTGCCATGTCCAGGGAGAAGTATTGGTCAAGGTAGGGTTCCGTGCTTTTGAGGAGGGTGAGGATGAGGGGGGGCATCCGCCGATAGACCTCCGACTGCGGGTTCATATCCAGGAGGGCAAAGGTTCCCCCTGGGCGCAGAATGCGGTGCATTTCCTGCAGAATTTCTCTAGTGGCGGACTGGGGCAGTTCATGGCAGACCAAACTGAGGGAGACAAGGTCAAAGGTGCGATCGGGAAAACCTGTCTGCTCGGCAGGGGCGTGCACCCACTGGATGGGGGATGGTTGTAACTGGGCAATGGCGAGGAAGTAGGGGGATAAATCCAGTCCTGTTACCTCCGCCTGGGGATAGAGGGCTTGCATAGCTCTGGTACTCATGCCCACACTGCAGCCGACATCGAGGATGCGCTGGGGATGGGGAACGCGGGGGAGGAGTTGTTGGTGGTAGCTAGCGCGCAGTTTGGCATCCCCTTCCCTTTCCCCTGTCTGGGACCAAATGCGGGAATGGACGGCATAGGCAGCTACCTCCACCTCTAGGGCAGGTTCCCACCCCAAATTGCCCAATTCGTAGCCATGAAACGAGCGCAGATAGTAGCTGGGATATTTCACCTGGGGATTGTGGACTTTTGCCAGGGCTGCCTCGAGGTCTTGTTGTTGCAGTTGCCGCACCCGATCGTGCCAGTCTATACCGATTTGGGCAGCGCGGTTGATCATCATCTGACGGGCTTGCTGTTTTGCCCAGGAAGCTATAGGCTTGTAGGAGAGCAAGGCATTTACCAGGTTAGACGCAACATTCGGGGTCATGGGCACTTCTAGTCCTTGTACATTAAGACTTTACTATGGGTGAGGGTTCCCCAGGGCAGAGTTTCTGGGATATTTTTTTCTTCCATGGACTGATTTCCATCCTACTGCTGGCGCTCTCAGCCCTCTGCTCGGCAGCAGAAACGGCTATTACTGCCCTTGACAACCTCAAACTGCGCTCCATTATCCAAGACCAAGGCGATCGGGGGGGCATTTATTCCCTTGTGTTGCAAAAGCGGGCTAGGTTTATTACCACCCTGTTGATCCTCAACAATATTGTCAATACGGCGATAGCAGTGCTAGCCTCTAGTCTCTGTGTCACCCTGTTTGGGCAGGGGGGGTTGGCATTGACGATCGCTACTACCGCTACCACTTTCCTCATTTTGGTTGTAGGGGAGATTACGCCCAAGTCCTTAGCAATTGCCAACAGTCAGCCCCTGTTTCGTCTGGTGGTACGCCCCATCTACGTTCTATCCCTGTTGTTACAACCCCTATTGCTTCTGTTTGAATGGATTGCCGAAGGGGTGTTGCAGTATTTGGGGGTGGGGGAACGGGGCACAGGGGAGTCCCTGCAGGATTTACAACTCCTGATTGAAGTCCTCAATCGCAAGGGGCACATTGACCTGGACAAACGGCAATTGCTGGATAAGGTCCTCGTCCTCGATCGGCTGTGCGCCGGCGATGTGGTCAAACCCCGCATTGATATGCAGACTATCAGTTTTACCTGCTACTTAGAAGATGTGGTGGATTTATGTTTGCAAACTGGTTTTTCCCGCCTGCCTGTGCAAGGGGATTCCAAAGATACGATCGTGGGCATTATCACCCTTAAAATGGCACTGCAGACCCTGAAGACCAGGGGCAATATCCCCGTCAGTGAAGTGATGGTCAATCCGGTATTTATTCCCGAAACTAAGCGCTTGGCGGATTTGCTTAGGGAGATGCTGCAACAGAGATTACACATGGCGATCGTGGTGGATGAGTATGGAGGGACAGTGGGTCTAGTGACTTTGGAAGATGTCTTAGAAGAACTGGTGGGGGAAATCTACGATGAAAGTGATGCTGTGACTCGGCGGCGAGGCAATTTCTAGAATGGAAGAAAAACTGCAACATTTGTTTGATTTAGTGGCGGCGGGCAGTTTATCCCCCCAGGGGGCGCTAGGGGAATTTTTGGGCTACCAAACCGTGCAGGACTTTGCCAGAGTCGACCACGATCGCTATCGTCGTCAGGGCTTTCCGGAAGTAGTGTTGGGCTTGGGCAAAACCCCTGCACAAATCAGCGCCATTCTCAGGCATCTGCAGCAGCACCACCCCCTGGTAATGGCAACCCGCATTACCCCAGAGGTCTACCAAATCCTCCAACGGGATTTACGGGACCTACGCTACTATCCCCTCGCCAGAATTGCCACTTTGGGGGAAGCAGTAAAACGATCGGGGCAAGTGGCCATTGTAACAGGGGGAACAGGGGATATTCCCGTGGCAGAGGAGGCAGCGGTGACAGTGGAATGTTGGGGCTTCCAGGTGGAGCGACTGTGGGATGTGGGGGTAGCGGGCATCCACAGGTTACTGGCGCAGCAGGACAGATTGGGGCAGGCACAGGTAGTGATCGTGGTGGCGGGGATGGAAGGGGCATTAGCTAGTGTCGTGGGGGGCTTGGTAGCCTGTCCTGTGATTGGCGTGCCCACCAGTATTGGCTACGGTACCCATTTGGGAGGGATTGCCCCTCTACTGACCATGCTCAACAGTTGCAGTGCCGGGGTGGGAGTCGTCAACATTGACAATGGCTTTGGGGCAGGTGTACTGGCGGCAAAAATTCTCCTAACAAGGTGTTAGGTGGAACTGCTAACAGCCCAACAGGTGGCGGACAGGTCTGGCTCCCCTAGAGTGGTAATGTAGAGTCACGCCTCCCTATGTTTACCCCCAGCCATAAGTTAGAAATCCACACCCTCCTGCGGCAATACCAACAGTGTCCCTCCCAACGTCTGAAGGAACAAATAGTTAAACTCAATACAGGCTTAGTGAAAAAAGAGGTCGCCTACTGGCTGCAACAGACGACGGAAAGCTACGAAGACCTCCTGCAAATAGGTTTTATTGGTTTACTAGCAGCGATCGATCGCTACGACAGCAGTCGCGGTTGTGCCTTTAGTTCCTTTGCCACCCGTTACATTCGCGGTGAAATTCAACACTATTTGAGAGACCGCAGTAGTCCTGTGCGATTACCCCGCCGTTATAGCGAACTCTATCAGCAGTCCCTGCGATCGGTGTCCGAGCTACGGCAGCAACTGGGTCGCGAACCCCAGGATACAGAAATTGCCCAAGCACTGGGTATTAGCCCTAGGGAATGGCAAGAAGTGAAGCTTGCCCACCGCAATCGTATCCCCCTCAGCCTCGATGCCCCCCTTAAGGACGATACGGAGTGTAATTTAGGAGAGACCGTCTCTGACCCCCGCAGCTATGCCCAACAGCAGGAAGACATCTGGCGCCTCCAGCAGGCAATGGCAGAGCTAGAGCAACGCACGCGGCAAATTCTGGAATATGTCTTCATAGAAGATATGCCCCAAAAACAGGTCGCCCAGATGATGGGCTTGACCACCGTCACCGTCTCCCGCCAAGTGAAAAAAGGCATCACCGCCCTGCGTTCCTCCCTGGCAAAGGTAGCCTAATGTGCTAACATAGGGAGCCAGTACAAAACTCCTGGCATGAAAATCACCTCCGAACTACTCCCTGGTAGTCAAATTCGTTTCCATGTAGAAGTGGCGGGGGAACAATCCCGCCAAATATATGACCGCATCGTCAAGGACCTCATGGGCAGGGTGCGCGTACCCGGTTTTCGCCCTGGCAAGGCTCCCCGCCAAATTGTGATCAACCACGTGGGGGCAGAAGTCCTGAAGGCTTCTGTTTTTGATGAAATTATCAAGGGTGCCTTGGAGAAAGTATTTAGCACCGCCAAGGAAGAGGGCAGACAACTCCTGGGAGAACCCCACCTGGAACCAGATAGTGACAAACTCTTTGGCGATTTACAAATTGGCTCCCAACTCTCTTTTTCCCTCACCCTCGACTACGAGCCAGAGGTGACCCTAGGGGACTATAAAAACCTCAAGGTGACAGCGGGCAAAGTCAAACCCGACCCAGAGTACGTGGATAAGATTCTCAAACAGTTCCGCCTGCGCCATGCCACCCTTGTCCCCGTCGACGATCGTCCTGCCCAGGCAGAGGATGTCCTGACCTTGGATTCTGTCATCTTCGATGCTGAAACTAACGCAGTCCTGGAAAAGATGGAGGGAGAAGCAGCCCAGATTACTTTGGAAGCCGATCTCCTGCAGTATGAACTGTTCCAGATGCTGGTGGGCATGAAGATTGGCGAAGAAAGAGAGCAGGAGATGACCATGCCTGCGGACTTTCCCCTGGAGCCGTTGCAGGGCAAAAAGGTACGGGTGAAACATAAAATTGTGGACATCAAATACCGCGATTTGCCCCCCCTAGACGATGAATTTGCCCGCACGATCAGCAACAAGCAAACCCTAGGGGAACTGCGGGAATATTTACAGCAACGAGCGATCGAGGAAGCGGAAGAGAGCACCAAGTCCAACATTGAAGAAGCAGTGCTGGCAGCCCTGGAAGCCATTACCACCGTTGATCTGCCCCAAAATATGATCCGGTCGGAGATCACCAAGATCGCCAGACAGCGGGCGCGGGATATTGTGGCAACCGTAGGCGCCGACCCCAGGGAGGCTGACCGTTTACTAGAAGACCCAGAGGTAAGCCAAAAGCTGCGGGACTTAGTGGAGCCAGAGGCAATTAGTAACCTGAAACAGAACTTTGCCCTCCTCAAGGTAGCGGAATTGGAAAATCTTACCCCCACAGCGGAGGCAGTGGAGCAGCAACTGCAGGAGTATAGAGAAGCCCTGCGAGGACGGAACTACGACCGCGACCAGCTGCGTGAATTCATTCAGGAATCTCTGCAAAAACAACTGGCACTGGATTGGTTAAAACAACACGCCACCATAGAACTGGTAGAGGAACAAGAGGAAACTGAGCAGCCACCCCCACAAGCGGAGGATTTAGGGCATAATACGGACAGTTAGACGGAATATCTATGGATCACATTCGGGCAAACGATCGGGTGCCTATTGTCGTGGAGACCACCGATCGGGGGGAACGCAGCTGCGATATTTATTCCCGCTTATTACAGGAGCGCATAGTATTTTTAGGCACGGGGATTGACGACAAGGTAGCAAACGTAGTCATCTCCCAGCTCCTGTACCTAGAGGCAGAAGACCCCGAAAAGGATATATATCTCTATATTCATTCCCCAGGGGGGTCGGTGACGGCGGGGATGGGCATTTACGACACCATGCAACACGTTCGCCCCGATGTCTGCACGATTTGTATGGGCTTAGCCGCCAGTATGGGAGCCTTTCTGTTAGCAGCGGGAGCCAAGGGCAAGCGCTATTCCCTCCCCAGTGCCCGCATTATGATTCACCAACCCCTAGGGGGAGCGCAGGGACAAGCGATCGACATTGAAATTAGAGCAAAAGAAATCCTCTACCTCAAAGGTTTACTTAATCGCATTTTGGCAGAGCGCACAGGACAGCCCCTAGAAAAAATTGAACGGGATACCGATCGGGATTTCTTCATGTCCCCCGAAGAGGCGAAGGCCTACGGCATAATTGACGAGGTGATGTACAGCCCCCGTTCCGCCCTTGCTCCCAAACCACCCACCATCATTGAAGTTCTGTGAGGAGAAACAGCTATGCCTAAATACGACGCTCACCTCAAATGCTCTTTCTGTGGCAAATCCCAGGAACAGGTGCGCAAACTGATTGCCGGACCCGGCGTCTATATCTGCGATGAATGCGTAGAACTGTGCAATGAAATCCTAGAGGAGGAACTCGTGCCTCCCCAACAACAGCGGCGAGAACCAGCAGATAAGCGCAAACGCAAGGGTAAGAACTTCCATCAGGTGCCCAAGCCCAGGGAGATCAAAAAATTCCTAGATGAACACGTGGTGGGGCAGGACGAAGCGAAGAAGATTTTGGCGGTGGCAGTCTATAACCACTACAAGCGCCTGAATTGCCTGGACCAGGAGGATGACGGTGTAGAGTTACAAAAATCGAATATTCTGTTGATCGGACCGACGGGGTGCGGTAAAACCCTCCTTGCCCAGACCCTTGCTAAGTTGCTGGATGTGCCCTTTGCCGTTGCCGATGCCACCACCCTCACGGAAGCGGGCTATGTAGGGGAAGATGTAGAAAACATTCTCTTGCGACTGTTGCAGGCAGCGGATTTAGACGTAGAGGAAGCGCAGCGGGGGATTGTCTACATCGATGAGATTGACAAGATTGCCCGCAAGGGGGAGAACACTTCCATCACCCGCGATGTCTCTGGGGAGGGGGTACAGCAGGCACTGCTGAAGATTTTAGAGGGCACGATCGCCAATGTGCCGCCCCAGGGCGGCAGGAAGCATCCCTACCAAGAGTGCATCCAGATTGACACCAAAAACATTCTGTTTATCTGTGGGGGAGCCTTTGAGGGGCTAGATAAGATTATTGAGCAGCGCTGTCGCAAACGATCGCCCATTGGCTTTGAGATTGAGCCGAGCCAAATGAGCAGCAAGGAAGACCGCAAAGCAGATTTACTCAAGGAACTACAACCGGAAGACCTAGTGCGCTACGGCATGATTCCCGAATTCATTGGACGGGTGCCCGTTACCGCTGTGATCAATCCCCTCGATGAGGAAGCCCTGGTATCCATCCTCACCACCCCCCGCAACAGCCTCGTGAAGCAGTACCAGAAATTGCTGCTCATGGACAACATCCATCTGGAATTCCAGGAGGAAGCTCTAAGAGCGATCGCCCAGGAAGCCTATCGGCGCAAGACAGGGGCAAGGGCACTGCGCAGTATTGTGGAACAGTTGATGCTGGATATAATGTATGAGCTGCCCTCCCGCAAGGATTCCAGTGTGCCCAGGCGGTGTGTAATCACGACCGAGATGGTACGGGAATTATCCACTGCTAGAGTCCTGATGCATCCATCTTCTCTACCCAAAACGGAATCGGCATAGGGCACAATAGGGGTGGAAGTTATAAAGATTTACTATGTCACCCCCTGTGATGCTGGTAGACGGATACAATGTGGTGGGCGCTTGGCAGTCCCTGCAGGAACTGAAGGCAACAGGTAATATTGCCCTTGCCAGGTATAAGCTAGTGGAGATTCTAGCTAACTACAGCGCCTACAGAGGCTTTCATACCACGATCGTTTTTGATGCCTATAACCAGCCGCAGCCAGGGGCGACGGAGGATGTGACCCAGTACCTCAAGCTCCACTACACGGACTACCACCAGACGGCTGATAGTTATATTGAAAAAGTCTGTGCCCAACTGCGTAAACTGAGGCGAGTGATCGTAGTAACCTCCGATCGGGCGCAACAACTGACGGTGGGGGGCTTTGGGGCAGAGTGGATGTCTGCTTTACACCTAGAACAGGATGTGCGCTCAGCCCAGGCTAGTATGCGCAGAAAACAGCGATCGCAAAACACAACCCATCGCCGACTCCACAGTGTGATGAAAGAAGAAGTAAGACAGAAACTCACCGACTGGCGGGCACAGCTTAGTCAATAAATGTTAACCAAACGCCAAAATAGACATATAGATTATGTTGCCAATAAGGGGTAACAAGTTCCATAGCGCCAAGTAGGGGGATTTATGCAACCGCAGTGGCACTTCAACTAACAGAATAATAGTCACAATAAGACTGGCTAGACCCAAGATAAAGCCTAGGAAAGCCAACTGTTTTGGCAAAACACCAGTAAATAAAGGAGCAATCAAAAAGATTGACCACCAATCCGGGTTGCCTGCTACCTTTACCCACAGCCACAGGTTAGCTAGGGGTACCCAGGCCAGCCAGTCATTTTCTATGTTTAACTTTTTGGCAATTTTCTGCAGGCACAAAGAAAAGAATATGTAGAAAGCAACTAGAATAATAATGAATACAAGCAAAAACCCTCCCAACAGCGCCAATATTCCCACTGCGCCCCCGCCCGTAACTTGGGCAAAGGCATACTGGGTGAGCAGGAAATGCAAAAAGAAAGCTAATCCCACTCCCCCGCCAAAGGGTATGCTGAACCGTGACATTAGTTTAGACATGATCCAATCCCTAACTCTCCCTCTACCAGCCTAGCAAGGAGTGTAATTTCCCCGTTCTTCTTTAGGAAGAGTTAATCTTTTGCCCTAGGAAATGTGATAGAGGTAACAGACCTGCAACATTGTGCAATACTTAAAATACTAATCGCTCATTTGCAGATGTCTCTATGTTAGCTGACTACCGTGCCCAGGTCGCCCAAAGATTAGCCCAGGGAATACCTCCCCTGCCCCTGACAGCGGAACAGACTGCCGCCCTCTGTGATCTGTTGCAACACCCCCCCGCCGGGGAAGAAGAGTTTTTACTCCATCTTTTGCAGGAGCGAGTGCCCCCCGGTGTCGATCAGGCGGCTTACGTGAAGGCGGGTTTTCTGGCGGCGGTGGCAAAGGGAGAGATCACTTCCCCCATCGTCTCCCCTGAATTAGCAGTGGATTTGCTGGGCACGATGGTGGGGGGCTACAATGTGCAGCCTTTAATCGATTTACTGGCAGATGGGCAGCTAGGGGCAAGGGCAGCCCGATCGCTTTCCCGCATTCTCTTGGTGTTTGACAGCTTCCACCAGATTGTGGAGTTGGCACAGACTAACGCCAATGCCCGCGCTGTGTTGCACTCCTGGGCAGCAGGGGAGTGGTTCACCGATCGTCCGCCTCTGCCAGCAAAAATTACGGTGACAGTGTTCAAGGTGGCAGGGGAAATTAACACCGACGACCTATCCCCAGCACCCCAGGCGGTATCCCGTCCTGACATTCCTCTGCACGCCCTCTATATGTTGGAATCCCGCGCCCCCGGTGCCCTAGAGACGATCGCGGCGTTGAAACAAAAGGGCTATCCTGTGGCATTTGTGGGAGATGTGGTGGGTACGGGTTCCTCCCGCAAGTCAGCGATCAATTCTCTCCTCTGGCATATCGGCAAGGACATTCCCTATATCCCCAACAAGCGCACGGGTGGGGTGATCCTAGGGGGCACGATCGCGCCTATTTTCTTCAACACCGCTGAGGATGCCGGGGCATTGCCCATCGAGTGCGATGTAACCCAGTTGCAAACAGGGGATGTAATTCATATTTATCCCTATCGCGGCGAGATAGAGAACGATCGGGGAGAGGTAGTCAGCCGTTTTCAGCTCAAACCAGAGACAATTGCTGATGAAGTGCGGGCAGGGGGCAGAATCAACCTCATGATTGGTAGGGGTCTCACCGATCGGGCAAGGGAAGTGTTGGGTTTACCACCCAGTGAACTATTCATCCGTCCCCGTCCCCCCCAAGATACAGGTAAGGGATATACTTTGGCACAGAAGATTGTGGGGAGAGCCTGCGGCTTGCCAGGGGTACGACCGGGCACCTACTGCGAACCAATAATTACAACGGTGGGTTCCCAGGACACAACGGGACCGATGACCAGAGATGAATTGAAGGAGCTAGCCTGTCTTGGTTTCAATGCCGACCTGGTGCTGCAGACCTTCTGCCATACAGCGGCTTATCCCAAACCAGCGGACATCAAAATACACAAGGAACTGCCAGATTTCTTTGCCACGCGGGGTGGGGTAGTACTGAGAGTAGGGGATGGCATCATTCATTCCTGGCTCAATCGGATGTTGTTGCCAGACACAGTGGGTACAGGGGGGGATTCCCACACGCGGTTTCCCCTGGGGATTTCTTTCCCGGCGGGGTCGGGTTTAGTGGCATTGGCCGCTGCTTTGGGGGTCATGCCCTTGCATATGCCGGAATCGGTACGGGTGCGGTTTACAGGGAAATTACAGCCGGGGGTGACCCTGCGAGATATTGTCCATGCCATTCCCTATGTCGCCATCCAGAAGGGGCTGTTGACGGTGGAAAAACAAAACAAGAAGAACATCTTTGCCGGGCGCATTATGGAGATGGAGGGACTACCCGACCTGCAGCTAGAACAGGCGTTTGAGTTGACGGATGCCACCGCTGAACGCTCCTGTGCCGGTTGTACCATCCTGCTCAGCCAGGCAACGGTGAGTGAATATCTGCGCTCCAACATCGCCCTCTTGAAACACATGATTGCGGAGGGCTACCAGGACAGTCGCACGCTCCTTCGCCGCATCCACAAGATGGAGGCTTGGCTACAAAATCCCCAACTGCTGCAACCTGACCCCGATGCGGAATATGTAGAAACGATCGACATCAACCTGAATGAAATCAAAGAACCGATCGTGGCAGCTCCTAATGACCCGGACAATGTGAAGTTGCTCTCGGAGGTGGCGGGGGACAGGATAGACGAAGTGTTCATTGGTTCCTGCATGACCAACATTGGGCACTATCGGGCAGCGGCAAAGGTGCTAGAGGGAGCGGGACAGGTGAAAGTGCGCCTGTGGATTGCCCCCCCAACCAGGATGGACGAGCAACAACTGCGGGAAGAGGGAGTCTACGGCATTTTTGCGGCGGCGGGAGCAAGGACAGAGATGCCCGGCTGTTCCCTCTGCATGGGCAACCAAGCCCGCGTGGGGGATGGGACAACGGTGTTTTCCACCTCTACCCGTAACTTCAACAACCGCATGGGGAAAGATGCCCGCGTCTATCTGGGATCAGCGGAACTAGCAGCAGTCTGTGCCTTGTTGGGACGCATACCCACCTTAGAGGAATACCGCGCGATCGTGACTGCCAAAATTGACCCCTGTGCCCAGGAGCTGTACCGCTATCTGCAATTCGATCGGATGCCCCAGTACGCCTAAACTTGACTTGAGAGCACCCCTTCTGCTGCTAGGATGGAAGCAGGTTTCCAGGAGGGAGACATGGCGGAATACATAGACCCCCAGCAGCTCAACCAAGTGATCGCGGAAATCCAGAAAATCTCCAGTCAGCGGGAGGGGAGTATCACGATCGACCAAGCGAGGGAAATCCTGCGGGACATGAACCTACCGGATGAACTCCTGGAGGAGGCAGTTTTACAAGTCAAGCGCAGAGAAGCACAAAAGAGTCAAACCCTAGTCAACTTTCTGGTGATTACGGGTGCCCTAGTAGTTCTGGGGGTAGGGATTGGGGCGACTTTCCTCTTCCACCAGAGACAGCAGGCTGCCATTGCCAAGGTTACCAGTCAAACCAGTATGGTGACTATTGGCAGTAACAAAGACCGTGCTGTGCAGGTAGTCCCCCGTCCCAGCGAGGTAGTCTATCGCGTTACCCTGGCAAACGCCCCGATCGGTCAGAAATTGCCTATGAGCTGTGAGTGGTTTAACCCCGAGGGGACAGTTGTGCAGCAAAACAGCTATCGGACCAAGGAGATCAACAAAAGTCTTTGGAACACACAGTGCAAATATCAACTGAATACCTCTGACCTTCCCGGCACCTGGAGTGTCACCATGTATGTGAAGGGACGGCCAGTATCCACAACTACATTTAGGGTGAAGTGATGCCCATTGCAGTCACCCAGTTCGGGTTTATGGGCACTTGGGCAGGAGGCTTAGACTATCTAATTGAGCAAAATTCTCACCTCCGGTGGCAGGTAATTAAAAGCGATCGGGTTGGACTAGAGGTGGGCAGGGGCATTGTCCAGCAGGGGGGCGATGCCTGGGTACAAGAGAGGGGGGATACAGTAACTTTAGGCAGACATCCCTTTGGGCGGGTAACTCTCTACTGGTGTGAGAGGGAGCAATGCCTATGGTTTGCTACGCGTTGGCGGTGGCTGCTGCCCTTGGTAGAACCAGAACTTGACCCCCTGGCAGTCTATGGCTACGCCTGTTTTTCCTACGTGCCTACCCCCTTCACCCCCTACAAAGGCATTAAAGCGATCGAGGCGGGCTGGCGCTACACCTGGAGAGAGGGGCAATTAGTCAGCAAAACTAGTGACCCCATTTTGGCGGAGTGGCAGGAAAAACCAGAGCTACTCACCGACGAAGACACAGCTGTGGAGAAACTGCGATTTTTACTCACCGCCGCCGTTGACCAACAAGTTAGTGACCTCCAGCAAGCCACCGTAGGCATTGCATTGTCGGGGGGACTAGATTCTGCCACCATAGCAGCACTCTTAAAACGATCGGGGCTTCGCCTGCGCGCCTACACCCTCGATTTTGGGCAATACGGCATCTCGGAACTACCCTATGCCGAACTAGTGGCGCAACACCTAGACATCCCCCTGGTAAAAGTGGCGTGCTCTCCCCAACTGGTGAAACGATCGGTCTTAGAAACAGCCCTAGCACTAGACCTACCCTTTGGCGACGGCGTATGTGTCCCCCTGTGGTTACTCTATCAAGTGGCGGCAGAGGAGTGTGATGTCCTTTTCAACGGGGAAGGGGGGGACCAACTCTTTGCCGGCTGGACAAACAAACCCCTGATCGCTGCCTCTATTTATCAACCAGAACTGCCAAACTTTACCGAACAATACCTGCAGACATTTCACCGCCTAGGGGGCTACGGCGCAGAAGTATTCACACCGCAGTTTTGGCAATATGTGCGTGATTGGCACCCAGGCACTGCCATAGAATCAGCTTTGACGGGGCGGGGGTCACTGCTAGCCAGGTTAAGGCGGGCAACCCTCCTACTCAAGGGGGCACAGAACATCCATCCCCGCGCCAGCAATTTGGCGTTATATCGCGGGATCAGGTTACGATCGCCCTTTTGTGACGAAAATCTAGCGCAATGGACATTTACCGTCCACAGTGATCTCTTTCTGCGGGGAGCCTGTGAGAAGTATATTTTGAAGTGGGCAGTAGAACCTTGGCTACCCTCGGCGGTGGTGTGGCGGGAGAAACGGGGTATGGGCGTACCTTTGACGCAGTGGTGCTTGCAACCTCTCTGGCGCGACTTGGGCAGGTGGTTAAATCCGGCAGTTTTAGCCAAGGAAGGCATCTGGCAGAGAGATTTAGCAGCAAAAGTAGCCTTTGGCAGGCTGGGGAGTGTATTGCGCAAGCGGCGGGTGGGAGAAATTTTGTGGCTATTACTGGCATGGCAATTTTGGCATTCCCAACTAGAGAATTACCACTGTAGAACATCTTGGCGGCATCCCTTTTTACTGCCCTATTGGTTTTGGACAAATACAGGTTTGTACTCTTACTGGAGAGATGACAATGCAGACTGAGTTATGGCAACAACTGTTGGCAATTTATGGCTCCCCCCTCTACGTCTATGATGCCGATCGTTTATGGCAAACTCTACACCAAATTCCCGCCCAGGTGCCCTACAGACCCACTACTTTTTGTTTTGCTGTTGTTACTAATGGTAACCTCGCCCTTTTGCAGTTAGTAAGACGAGCAGGCTGGCACATTCACGCCAACACCCCAGGGGACATTTACTTGGCACTAAAAGCAGGTTTTGCCCCCCACCAAATTGTTTACAGCGGTAGCAATCTCAGTGTAGTTGATATGCAACAAATCTTAGCCTGGGGAGTGACAACTTTTAACTTAGACAGCGTGGCACAGGTGCAACAATTGTGTGAGCTTGCCCAAGGGATACCGCAACTAAAGCTAGGGCTACGCCTCCATGAACCTGCAATTATAGGGGAAAGCCGCATTGGTGTACAACCCCCAGAATTTCCCCAGGCAGTGGCAATTGCTAGGAAACACGATCGGCAAATCCAAGGCTTACATTTTTATCGTGGCACGGGCACAAACGCCACCAAAGCTTTTACAACCGTCATCGATCAGTTAATAGGAATAGGGAGGACATTACCAGACTGGCAATATTTAGATTTTGGGGGAGGATTTGGCTATCCCTATCGCCATAGCAAAGTAGAATTTGACTGGCAAACATTTGGCGATGCTATCACAAAAGCTCTCACAGGCACAGGCATACATTTAATCCTAGAACCAGGGCGCAATGTAATTGCGGGTTGTGGCATTTTACTGACTACAGTTGTTGCTGTGAAATATCAGGGGGAAAAACAAATTGTGGGGGTAGACACCACGATCGCCAATTTCACTGCCCCCAGTGTCTATGGTGATTATCGGGAAATTATTCCCCTCCAAGATAGAGCAGAGAAAGTACTAACCGATGTGTGTGGCAACACCACTTATTCCCGCGATTATTTAGGCAAAAACCTCTCTTTACCCCCTTTACAAATAGGGGACAAATTAGCCATCCTAGATGTGGGGGCTTATGGGTATGCTATGGCTTCCCACTTTTTACATCGTCCTAAACCAGCAGAGGTTGTAATCAAGGGCAAGGACCACTGTTTAGTGCGATCGCGGGAAGACTACAGCGTTCTATTATCCCATCAACAAAACATGGAGAAAATCTATGAAATGTATTAGTTGCGGCACTGACAATAATCTACGGGACAGGACAGAGAACCAGGGACGCTGTAAGAACTGTGGCACTCCCTTTGCCTTTGAGCCAACCGCCATGCCTGTCAATCAAAGATTTACTGATGTTGCTTTTCAGAAACTGTTAAATGACCTCTCAGCTAATGACAGAGTTTATTTTACTAAGAACCAACTATTTTATGCCCTAGCTAAGCGAGTGAGAAAAACAGGAATAACCACCGTTGGACAATTTTGGGTTGGTTACATTGGTTTTTTAATTCCTCTCACCTTCTTTGTTATTCTGCCGTTGCTCAGCCTCGAGTTGCAGACAGGTATTTTCATAGTATTATTAGTTTATAATATAATTTGGTTTATATACCTGTGGTTACGCAGTCAGAGTCTCAATCTGTTGCGGCGGGAGCGGCTGGTACAGGCACGGGCAATACGAAACTTGGGCATAGTTTTAATGCTTATAGGCTTGGGGGCGGTGTGGCTACAGCAAGCTTTCTTTGCCATTTTACTCTGGTTAACGGGTATGACTGCTGTGGGATTAGGGATGTGGCAAGCGCGGCGCATACCCAACATGATGGAAGCCTCTTTACCCATTACCCCTGACCTGCTGGATGCTCTCTTGGAAAAATGGCAAAATGCCCATGGTTTCCCCCCTAAACTGTTAGAAAAAGCCAGTTTTAATGACTATTTCCCTATCCCAGGGTCTGATGTGACGGACTACAGTTTCGATCGTTTAGTGGTCTGTCAAAGCAATGACATTGCCAAGATGTTAATTGCCAATAATTTCCATTTTGAATACAACAGTGGCATTGTTAGTATTGGCGGCTATCCCCGCACTTTATTTGAAACTGTGATGACCATGGCAAAGCGCAATCCCAAGTTGGGTGTATTTGTCCTCCATGACTGTAGTCCAGAGGGGATGCTCACTCTCCACAGGGTTAAAAACGACCCCAATTGGTTCGGGGGACAGGACTATTTGATCGTAGATGTCGGCATTTCCCCCCGCCAAATTTTAGAAGCAAAACGATCGGTTTTAGTTCAAAGTAGTGAGGCATCCATGCGGGCATCCCTGCGCTTAGAACCCGCTATAAGACAGAGTTTAGCAGCAGCAGAATTACAATGGTTAGATGTAGGGAATTATGTCCTCTTGGAGTTCTTTTCCCCCCCAAAAATCATCCAGGCCCTCAGCCGCAGTATCTACTTGGGGGCACAGCTAAGCACTATGGAGGACAGGGAAAGCGATCTCATTATTCTAGGAGACGATGATTTCTATGGCATGGAAACTTTTGGTTAGTCAAGCCCAAATTTGGGGCAGAGGGCAGGAAAAACCGGGCAGGAGGTGGGATTCTAGTACATCATCGCGGTAAAGAGTTTTGTGGAGCTGAAGAACACCCATTTGCCGTTGCCAAATCGCAACTTCTTGCCTCTGCCAATCGACAATCCAGTATTCCTGGACGCCATAGGCTGAATAAAGTTTTAGTTTCACCTGTCGATCGCATCTTTCATTCTCTTTCCCTGGGGAAACTACCTCTATCACTAACTCAGGTGCACCCTGCAAATGACCTCGTTCATCTAACAAAGCACTATATCTCTCCTGGCTGAGCCACACCAAGTCAGGAATGACGCAGTCCATCTCGCCCAAAATCAAGCCCACACCCAGTTCTGCTGCCCCTAAATTTGTCCTACGGCTGCAATCGTCTAGTACGGCAAATAAGCGTCCACAAACTTTTCGGTGCTTGCTGTGGGGTGCCCTCGTCACAAACAGTTCGCCTGCAATAACCTCATAGCGATTGCCATCCTCAGGCAGTAACGCCAAATCTGCCCTAGTCCATACTAAGGTGGGGGTCATAATTTTGTCAGCACCCCTACCCTAGTGACCCTTGATCGCAACGAAGTTATTGCTATAAGATTGCATCTGAGTTAAGAAAATTCGGTTTGACAGTGCGATACTCTCTCATTTTCTGTCTGGTTATTTTCCTGGCAATTTTCCTCTCCCCCATCCTATTTGTCCTGGGCAGTATTTTTACCTACAACTACGAAACTTGGAATCACCTTGCCCAAACGGTTCTCTGGGACTATATCCTCAATTCCCTCTATCTCTCGATCGGGGTTGCCATTGGCACGACAGTCATTGGGGTCAGTACGGCGTGGTTGGTGAGTATGTGCCGGTTTCCTAGCCGATCGTGGTGGGAATGGCTGTTACTGATGCCTTTGGCTGCCCCTGCCTATATTCTCGCCTATGTGTATACGGAGTTTTTAGCATTTTACGGTCCCGTGCAGACGCAGTTGCGTCAGTGGTTTGGTTGGCAGGGGATGGCAGATTACTGGTTTCCCAATATTCGCTCTTTGGGGGGGGCGATCTTGATGCTGACGTTGGTGCTCTACCCCTATGTCTATCTGTTGGCGCGGGTGGCATTTTTGGAGCAGTCGGTATGTACGATGGAGGCAAGTCGTTCCCTGGGGGCGAATCCCTGGCGCAGTTTCTGGCGCGTCGCTTTACCCCTTGCCCGTCCTTCCATTGTCAGCGGGGTGACCTTGGCGCTGATGGAAACTCTCAATGATTACGGTACGGTGCAGTATTTCGGTATTGACACTTTTACAACAGGAATTTTTCGCACTTGGTTTGGGCTGGGGGAACGCCAGACGGCAATGCAATTGGCAGCAGTCTTGACCCTGTTGGTGCTGTGGCTGATTTTGGTGGAGGGCTGGACAAGACGACAAAACCGCTATTACCAGGATTTTAAGTTGCAGCAGTCGCCGGTGCGCTATGAGTTGCGGGGGGGAAGGGCTATAGCCGCGATCGTGGTTTGTGCTTTACCTGTAGTATTGGGCTTCTTTTTACCCCTAGCCCTGTTGATAGAGATGGTGTGGGAACAAAAATCCATTGGGCGGGATTTCTTTCTCCTCAGTCGCAATAGTTTTCTGTTGGCGTTGATCGCGGCACTGGTGGGGGCACTTTTGGGGACAGTGTTAGCCTATATCAAACGGGTGGGGCGGGAGCGCTTCGTGCAGTATGGCTTGTATCTAGCCTCTATGGGTTACTCCATTCCCGGGTCGGTGATTGCCGTGGGGACTTTGGTGCCCCTGGGGGCTGTGGATCAGTGGTTGAACAGGGTGGTGGAGGCTACGCTGGGAACGCGTCCTGGCTTGCTGTTGAGTGGTAGTATTTTTGCCCTTGTGTTTGCCTACCTGGTACGCTTTTTAGCCATTCCTTTTAATTCTATCAGTGCCAGTTTAGGCAAGGTGAAACCGCAGTTGGATGAAGCCGCCCAAAGTCTAGGGAGTCCGCAGTTTGTCAATCTTTGGAAGATTCACACCCCCCTTATCCAGGGCAGTATTTTGACCAGTGCTTTGATTTTGTTTGTGGATGTGATGAAGGAGTTGCCCGCCACGATCGTCATGCGTCCTTTTAACTGGGAGACCTTGGCAGTGCGAGTGTATCAGTATGCTGCGGATGAGCGGTTGTTGGAGGCGACTGCGCCAGCCTTGATGATTTTAATAGTGGGGTTGATTCCTGTGCTGATTTTGAGCTGGCAAATTAGGCGTAGCCGTAGGCACTAGTTAGGTATCGGTCTTGCGGCGGCGGGGGCGGGGGAGGATGGGAGCGAGGGAGGTGGGTTCCCCCAACAAAAAGTGGACATATTTTTCTTCAATTTTGTAGCATTGTCCCAGGAAGGTGGGAATGGTGGTTTCCCGTTTGAGGATTTTGATGATGCGTTTCTTCAGGAGTCTGCCACTGCTCAAAAAGGAAAGACGGTTGCTCTGCCATTCTTTGTCATTTTTGGAAAAGAGACGGAGGGCAAGATCAAGGGTGGGCAAGCGGGCATTGGTGTCGTCTTCGTTGAGAATCATAAACAGCTTTTCATAACGGCGGGCAATTTCCGGTGCCAGACCCAACAATATGACATTCTTTTCAAACTCATTCAACTTAAAGTGGGCACACAATTCTGGCAGGGCAAGAAATACTCCCGCCTCTTTACTTTTTTGCACCCGATCGCTCAGTCGTACACAGGTATTGGTTTGCTCCTTGGGGACTTCTCTTCCCCCCTGGGCGGGATCAAGGGTGACAAAGCCATACCACCAGTGGGCGGTAGCCCGATCGGTTGCTGTTTTGGCGACTTTGTTGATTTCGTGGGCGACTTGCCGTTGCCGCGCTACTGCTTTCGTGATTACCCGATCGAGCCAACTGATCTCCGCCTTGATGTAACTGAGATTGTCGGGGAAGGGGGTCATGCTATGCCTTTGCGCAAAATACCACGAATAGAGACAGCAATCACTCCTGCCAAAGCGACCAGAATCAGAAGAGAATTAGCTAGGGTTAAATTTCCCCAGGGTGCGTGCAAAATCACTGCCTGCCACTGCCAATCCGGATGGGTGTAGACGTAGCGGATCGGCTCGATCGCTAGAGACAGGGGGTTCACACTGGCAATCCACTGCAACCAGGTGGGCATCACAGAGAGAGGGGCGAGGGCAGTGCTGGAGAAAATGAGAGGTAGGTTGATGAGAAAAATGAGGGCTAACATCTCCTGGTGCCCCGGCAAGGCAAAAGCTACCCCCAAACTGAGCATGGTAAAATTGACCACCACCAGGCATACGACCAAGGCTAACATTCCTAAGCCACTGGCACTGGGCAACGCCGCGCCCATGAGAGCACTGACTAGCACGATCGCTGCTGCTTGTAACAAACTCAAGGTCAAGATGAAGAAGGCGGAAGCTAAAACAATGGAAAAACGAGAAGCAAGGGGGGCAACTAAAATGCGATTGAGGAAGCCAAATTCGCGGTCAAACATCATGGGCAGTCCCGCATTCAAAGCACCACTAAAGGCAGTAAAGACGACAATCCCCGCCGCTAGGAATTGAATGTAGCTCTGACCTTCCCCTAAAAACTCCGTCGGCACATTGCGAAACAAAGCACCAAACAGCAACAACCACATTAGAGGCTGCACTATCCCTACAATCAAAGTGGCAGGACGACGCACCAATTGAATAAACCAGCGTTTGGTCAAAGCCACAGTCTCCTGGTAGAATTCAGCCACCATAGTCTATGCACCCAATCACCCTCTCCAGTTTAATCTATGCCTAACCCCCATTAACTGCCAGTTTCTCCACCCCTGGTAGCAAAATTTACCAAATTACAGGAAATTAAAGAAATTCCGTGCCCCACTGTCAGAATTGAGAAGGTATTGTTAGAATAACCAGTACGTCTTTTTGTTTAGTAGAGCGATGGTGTCCTATTGCATTCCAGGTCAGCCTTGGTTAGTGAGAGAGCGCGATAGTTGTGGTGTCGGTTTCATTGCCGATCGGTTAGGACGATCGAGTCATAAAATTCTGTCTTTGGCTCTCCAAGGTCTGGCGTGCGTAGAACACCGGGGGGGCTGCAGCGCCGATCGGGATTCGGGGGATGGCGCCGGTGTCCTGACGGCAATTCCCTGGGGCATTTGGCAAGGGGAAATGGGAGGGATTACCCCCAGCGATTGTGCAGTAGGGATGTTTTTCCTGCCCCAAGACCCAGAAAAACAGGCAATTTGTCGCACCATTACTGCCCAGGTAGCCCAGGAGGAGGGTTTGCGTTTAGTGGGGTGGCGAGTAGTTCCCTGTAACAAGGAGGTGCTGGGGGTACAGGCGCGGGAAAATTTACCCCAGATTGAACAGGCGGTCTTTGTGGCTCCCGACGATCGCTCTACCTACATCACAAGGCGGCGGATCAAGCTAGAAATTGAAAAGCGCTATCCCCAGTGGCAACAGGAGTTTTATATCGCTTCCCTCTCCAAAAGAACGATCGTCTACAAGGGGATGGTGCGGGCAGAGGTGCTCGCTCAGTTCTACCTGGATTTACAAAACCCTGAGTTTGTCACCCCTTTTGCTGTCTATCATCGCCGCTTTAGCACTAACACTATGCCGAAGTGGCATCTGGCGCAGCCCATGCGGTTGTTGGGTCACAACGGCGAGATCAACACGCTGCTGGGAAACATCAATTGGTTCAAGGCGCGGGAGGAAAGTTTAGAGCACCCCCTGTGGGGCGATCGTTTCCAGGACATCCGACCGATTTTGAAGGAAAACGAGAGTGACTCTGCCAACTTGGACCATGTGTTTGAACTGTTGGTGGAGACGGGACGCAATCCCCTGGAAGCCCTGATGATTTTAGTGCCAGAGGCGTACCGCAGTCAGCCGGACCTGGAAGATAAACCAGAAATTATTGACTTCTACGATTTCTACAGCGGCATTCAGGAACCCTGGGACGGTCCCGCTCTCCTGGCATTCAGTGACGGCAAGATAGTGGGTGCTCTCCTCGATCGCAATGGTCTGCGCCCAGCCCGCTATTTGATTACTAAAGACGACCTGGTGATCGTCAGTTCCGAGGCGGGGACAGTGACAGTGCCAGAAGAAAATGTGCTGGAGAAGGGGCGCTTGGGACCAGGGCAGACGATCGCAGTGGATTTGCAGGCACAAAAAATCCTCAAGAATTGGGAGATCAAACTAGATATTGCGCGGCGGCAGCCCTACGGGGAATGGGTGCGGCAACATCGTCTGGAACTCACTCCCCAGCCCTTTGCCAACCACACGAGCCTAGAGGAGAAGCGCCTGCTGGCATACCAAACTGCCTTTGGTTACACCCAGGAAGACGTGGACATGGTGATCGAGGCGATGGCAGAGTCGGGGAAGGAGCCGGTCTTCTGCATGGGGGATGACATTCCCTTGGCGGTGCTGTCCCAGCGTCCCCGCCTTCTGTACGACTATTTCAAGCAGCGCTTTGCCCAGGTGACTAACCCTGCCATTGATCCCCTGCGGGAGGGGATGGTGATGTCTTTGGAGGTACACCTGGGTCGCAAGGGGAACTTGCTCAACCCTGACCCCACAGCGGCGCGCCTGGTGCATTTGGCTTCCCCTGTCCTCAACGAGGCAGAATTAGAGGCCCTCTACGAGACGAACCGATCGGTGCAATCCCTACACATTCTCTTCCCCCTGGCGGATGGCATTGATGCCCTAGAACAGACGATCGAGACCCTCTGCCAGCGGGCGGTGGATGTGGTCAAGAATGGCTGTGAAATTTTGGTGCTCTCCGATCGGGGCTTGGATGCCAATTGGGCGTTTATTCCACCCTTGTTGGCGGTGGGGGCAGTCCACCATCGGTTGATTCAAGCGGGCTTGCGGCCGCAGGTGTCTTTGGTGGTGGAAACAGCGCAGTGCTGGAGTACCCATCATTTTGCCTGCCTGATTGGCTACGGGGCGAGCGCGGTCTGTCCCTATCTAGCCTTGGAGACAGTGCGGCAGTGGTGGCAAAAACCTAAGACCCAGACCCTCATGGCCCAGGGCAAATTACCGCAACTGACGATGGCGGAAGTGCAAGCCAGGTATCGCCAGGCGGTGGAGGGGGGCTTACTCAAGATTCTCTCCAAGATGGGCATTTCCTTGCTGTCTAGCTATCACGGGGCGCAAATTTTTGAAGCGATCGGGTTGGGGCAGGCAGTAATCGACAAGTGTTTTCGGGGGACAGTCTCCCGCATCGGGGGCATGAATTTCCGTGATTTGGCTAGGGAGGTGGTCAGTTTCCATAGCCAAGCCTTCCCCGAATTGCAGGTACAGAAGTTGGAGAATGCGGGGTTTGTGCAGTACCGTCCGGGCGGGGAATACCACATGAACTCCCCCGAAATGGTGAAGGCGCTCCACAAAGCAGTGGAAGGCAAGGACTACAACCACTACGAACTCTACCGCCAGCATCTGCAAAATCGTCCCCCTACGGCACTGCGGGATTTGTTGGAATTCCACTCCGATCGGGCGCCCATTCCTCTAGAGGAGGTAGAGCCAGCAGAAAGCATTGTTAAGCGCTTCTGTACGGGGGCAATGTCCTTGGGGGCGCTGTCCAGGGAGGCTCACGAAGTCCTGGCGATCGCTATGAACCGCCTTGGCGGCAAGTCTAACTGTGGGGAAGGGGGAGAAGACCCCATCCGTGCCCAGATAATCAACGATGTGGACCCAGAGACAGGTATTTCCCCCACATTCCCCCATCTGCGGGGTTTACGCAACGGGGATACCCCCAACTCGGCTATCAAACAGGTAGCATCGGGGCGCTTTGGGGTGACACCCGCTTATCTCGTCAGCTCCGACCAGCTGGAGATCAAAATTGCCCAGGGGGCAAAGCCAGGGGAAGGGGGACAACTGCCGGGGACGAAGGTAAGCGAATATATCGCTATGTTGCGCCACTCTAAGCCAGGGGTACAGTTGATCTCACCGCCGCCCCACCACGACATCTACTCCATTGAAGACCTGGCACAGCTAATTTATGACCTACATCAAATCAATCCCCGCGCCAAGGTCTCAGTCAAACTGGTGGCGGAAATCGGCATCGGCACGATCGCGGCGGGGGTAGCCAAGGCTAACGCGGACATCATTCAAATTTCTGGGCATGACGGCGGCACGGGCGCCTCTCCCCTCAGTTCCATCAAACACGCAGGTATACCCTGGGAGCTGGGCTTGACGGAAGTGCATCAGGTGCTCTTGGAGAATCAACTGCGCAATCGGGTGTTGTTGCGGGTAGATGGCGGCTTCAAGGCGGGCTGGGATGTGGTGATGGCAGCTCTTTTAGGAGGGGAGGAGTACGGTTTTGGCACAGCAGCAATGATTGCCGAGGGGTGCATCATGGCGCGGGTTTGTCACACCAATAAGTGCCCAGTGGGCGTGACATCGCAGTTGGAGCAGTACCGCAAGCGTTTCCCCGGTGTGCCTGACCATGTGGTGAATTTCTTCCTGTTTGTGGCAGAGGAGGTGCGCCATATCCTGGCACAGTTGGGCTATCGATCGCTGCAGGAAATCATTGGGCGGTCTGACCTGTTGCGTGTGCGTCAAAATCTCTCCCTCACCAAGTTGGACATGCAGCAAATCAATCTAGACTGCCTGCTGCAGTTACCGGACGTCAAGACCGATCGTGGCTGGCTCCAGCATTCCCCCACTGCCCACAGCAACGGCACTGTCCTAGACGATACAATTTTGGCAAGGGAGGACGTGCAAAGGGCGATTGCCGAACAGCAAGACCTCTCCCTCAGTTTGCGGATTGTGAACACCGATCGATCGGTGGGGGCGCGCATTGCCGGGGTGATCGCCCAGAAGTACGGTGACAGGGGCTTAGCTAGTCGGCTACAGTTAGAGTTTCGGGGCGCAGCGGGGCAGAGTTTTGGTGCCTTCAACCTTGATGGGATGTATCTCCATCTCATCGGCGAGGCGAATGACTACGTGGGCAAGGGCATGCGGGGCGGTATGATCAGTATCACTCCCCCCCCTGGCTACAGCTATGACCCCTCGGAAAACTCGATTGTGGGTAACACTTGTCTATACGGCGCTACTGGCGGCTATCTCTTTGCCTATGGGCGGGCGGGGGAACGCTTTGCTGTGCGTAACTCTGGCGCCAAGGCGGTGATCGAGGGAGCAGGGGATCACTGTTGCGAATACATGACTGGTGGTGTGGTAGTTGTCCTAGGGACAACGGGGCGCAATGTGGGGGCTGGTATGACGGGAGGTATTGCCTACTTCCTGGATGAGGACGGTTGTTTCCAGTCCCGCTTGAGCAAAGAGACCCTCACGGTGCAACGGGTAACTAGTCCAGCGGGCATTGCCCAACTCAAGGACTTACTGCACATGAGTCTAGAGGCAACCGGCAGCCACAAGGTGCAAAGGATTCTCAATCGGTGGGAGGAGTATCTACCGCAGTTCTGGCAGGTAGTTCCCCCTTCGGAGTTGAATACACCGGAAGCAACGGCAACTGTCTCCCGTAACTTAGTTGGCAGTAGCAGTTAAAAATTTTGTTGGCGCAGGGCTGACCGCCTTGCCTCTATTTCCTGCTTCAGGACATCCAAAATGTTGCGCCAGGTAATATCCGATCGGTTGAGCAGCCGATTTACTTCCTGCATAGCTTTTTCCATATCGCGGTTAAAGCGCAGAAATTGGGGCTTCACCTTGACGGGTTTAGGGGACTGCAAAACTAATTGGATTGCCTGGCGGACGTTGGTAGCAATTTGTTGCGCCAGTTCATTTTTCGCCTTGAGGCGCATTTGTCGGAGAGTTTCCCCATCGGTGGCGTAGAGGGGGGGCAGGCGGTTGAGGGCATAGGCAGTCACTTCGTCCAAGTTGACTTTCTCCGCCAGGTCGGGGTCAAGGTGGGAAATTTGCAGGCGGGCAACGGAGATGACGATGTTTTCCAGGATATTGCGATAGGCCATCTTGCCGACCTGAATGTAGATAGCAAAGTCATTGGCATCCACTGCCCCCTTGATGCGGGCTTCTTCGCTAGCGGGTTCATTGACTGCCGCTGGGGGGGGCTGCGCCTTTTTCTTGCCCAGGTAGCTATGCAACTCAAAGGTACGCTTACTGGGAGTACTGGAACGGGCATTGCCCCCAACGGTGACATTGTTGAGGGCGCGCTCCACAGCTTGGGGCACCTGGTCCCAGCGCAAGTTAGGGTTGCCCAAAAACTCCTGCAGTAAAACCAGGGTGCGCGGCTCACTGGCTAGTTCTGACTCTGGCAGGGGTTCCCGTTGTTTGAGGGGGTCAGTACGGCAGGAATAGAGGGCTTTTTTCACCACCTCCACGACTTGGGGGTGCAGCTCCTTGATGACGCGGGAACGGGACTGTACCCACCCCTTTTGGGTTGTGACATACATCGGGGGTAGGCGATTGAGGGCGTAGGCGGCTAAATCCTCAACGTTGTATCGCTTCTGCAGTTCAGGACTCAGTTTTTTCAGCTGAGCTTGCACTTCCTGCAAAACTATGCTTTCGAGGACGTTGCGGCAGTTACTCATACCTACCAGAGCACTTACCGCAATTATAGCCCTAACTAGTTAAAGATAAAGTCGTTTCCCGTCAAAGCCAGATAGTTGCCAATCCCCCCTGGCAAGCTGGCATAGGCAAACACAGCGGTAAACCGTCCGTCGGAAGTGAGGCTGGCGCTGGCAATGATTGTCTCGTTGGGGGAGAAGGGGTTGCTATCGGCATCCAGGTCAAAGAGCACTAGCACCCGATCGCCTATGGTGCCGCCAATCACCGTATTGCTGGGCACAGTTGCCAAGGCATTGATGTTGTTAAAGCTGCCCGTATTGAGAATGATGATGTTATTGTTCCCAATGTTGGTGCCCGGTGTGTTGACTACTGCGACGGAGGGGTTGGGATTGCCCCGCAGGGGACGCACGCTGTTTTCCAAGCTAAAGTTGAGCTTATCGGTGCCGGAGGTAAAGCCCGTGAGGGTGTCCAAGCCGTTGTCCCCCGCCGCCTCAAAGATAAAGATGTCGATACCAGCGCCACCAATGAGGGTGTCATCCCCGGACCCCCCCCGCAGTGTATCATTGCCATCCCCACCTTCCAAGCGGTCATTGCCGGAGCCGCCTTCTAGGACGTCATTGCCATCACTGCCGCTGAGGACATCGGCTCCCCCTTCCCCCCGTAGGGTGTCATTGCCGGAGTCCCCTTCTAGGGTGTCATTGCCATCCCCCCCCAGCAGCAGGTCATCGCCATTTTCGCCAGAAATACGATCGTTGCCAGCACCGCCCTCTAGGGTGTCATTGCCATCGCCCCCCAGGATGGTGTCATTACCACTATCCCCTTGGATAGAGTCGTTTCCTCCCAAGCCAGAGATTTGGTCGTTGCCGCCGCCACCTAGGATGGTATCGGCAAAGTTAGTGGCAATGTTAGCGGGATTGCCTGTGACCCCAGGGCTGCTAGTTGCCCCAATCGTGTCGTTGTTGTCGGTGCCCTGAATGAAATTGCCCCCTGTGATCACTCCCCCTGGGGCTGCTGCTTTGCTAGTCAACTCGGTGGTGAAGTTAGCTAGGGGAATGGGAGAGAGGACTACTCCCTCTAAAGTAGCGATCGTTCTGCCTGCCGTGCGGATGATGGTGTTCAAACCCTCGATCGCGAAACTAAGTGCCTCAAAGGTGAGACCGCCCCCCAAACCCAGGTAATCTTGGTTGACATTGAAATCTGTGACTGTGATGCTCTGGTTGACAACGCTGTCGAGGACAAAGACATCAAAACCACCACCCCCCGTCAGCGTGCTATTGCCTAAGCCGCCCAGGAGGACATCATTGCCTTCGCCGCCATTGAGGGAGTCATTGCCAGCCCCACCGATCACCGTATCATTGCCGTTGCCCCCTAGGAGAGTATCTTCCCCTGCACCGCCGTCAATAATATCGTTGCCATCGCCGCCATCAATACTGTCGTTGCCGCCGAGACCGCTGAGGGTGTCATTGCCCGCCAGACCTAAGATGGTGTCGTTGTTGTCCGTAGCTGTGCCCCCCGTCACCCCTGGTGTAGCGATCGTGCCGATGAGGTCGTTACCCGCCGTGCCTGTAATGGTGTTCCCTGGTGCCCCTTGGTCAGGCGGTGGTACGATGCCGCTAGTGAAGTTGCTGTTTAAGAGATTGACGACAGGCAGGTTGAAGAGACGGGCGATCGTGACATTGTTAAAGGTGATGATCGTATCGCTGCCCACCTGGGAACGCTGAATGTTAGCCAAGGACAGACCGTTGGTCAAAGCAATAAAGTCATCACTGGGGGTGAAGTCCGTAATCAACACAGGTTCCGTGCGCGGTGCCAGCACAAACACATCCCGATCGATACCCCCCGTTACCGTATCGTTGCCATCCCCAGGGTCAATTACATCGTTGCCCGGTCCGCCAATGAGACTGTCATTGCCGTTCCCCCCCTGCAGCGTGTCATTGCCAAAGCCACCGTTGAGGGTGTCGTTGCCATCCCCGCCTAAGAGGAGGTCGTTGCCATCGCCGCCATCCACAAAGTCGTTCCCCCCTAGGGCGTTGACCGTGTCATTCCCCTGAATTGTGCTGATGGTGTCATTGCCGTTGGTGGCTACATTCCCTGGTACGCCTACTACCCCCGCCGAGGAAGTAGCACCGATGGAGTCATTCCCGATCGTGCCGCTGATCTGATTGCCAGGAATGATCACAGGGGGATTGGTGGGAGCGGTAAGGTCAGTGGTGAAATTGCGATCGGTCAAGGTAGAGGAATCCACGTTGGTTAAGGTTGCCAACACCTGGCGCGAGGGAAGCAGACGAATAATTGTATTTGCCCCCGTCTGTTCGATGGAGAGATTAGCCCTGGTCAGCCCAGAGAGACCAATATAGTCTTCACTGCTGTTGAAGTCTGTCACTATCACAGTAGTCGTGGGGTCTAGTACTATCACATCCAAACCAGCTCCCCCGCTGACGGTGTCGTTACCTGCCCCTGGGTTGAGGACATCATTGCCTGCTGCACCTACTAAACTGTCATTACCGTTCCCCCCCTGCAGCGTGTCATTGCCTGCTTCCCCCAGGAGGGTGTCGTTGCCATCCCCCCCAATGATAATGTCATTGCCTTCACCGCCGTTGATGAGGTCATTCCCTGCTAAACCGTTGATGCTGTCATTCCCCCCTAGACCGTTGATCGTGTCATTTTGGGCGGTAGCGGTATTGCCTGGTGTACCTGTCACCCCTGCACTGCTGGTTGACCCGATGGAGTCATCATTTGCTGTACCTGTGATGTTATTGCCGCGCACAATGGGGGGAGCCGTCGTCTTTGCCGTCAAGTCCGTTGTAAAAATTTCCTCCGTGAAATCCGTTGCCTTGGCGTTTTTGACAATGGCGATTACCTGTCCTAATGCCGATATGGTGACGTCATTCCCCACCTGGGCAAAAGTGAGATTGCTGAAACTAAGGGCACCGCCAGCTTCCAATGTGTCCAAACCGAGCCAATCTTCCCCTAGTGTAAAGTCAATGAGCGTGTCTACTCCTTTCCCCGCCTGCAGAACAAATACATCAAAACCAGCCCCGCCGATCAGTTCATCCGTACCCAAATCGCCGTAGAGGACGTCATTACCCTCGTTACCCAAAACCGTGTCATTATCTTGACCACCCCGCACCGTGTCGTTACCTGTACCACCGAGGACGAGGTCATTGCCCTTGTTGCCATTGACATTGTCGTTACCTTCGCCCCCCAGCACTACATCGTCCTGCTGTCCGCCATAGACAAAGTCATCCCCACGACCGCCCTGGACGAAATCATTGCCCTCATTGCCGTTGACTGTGTCGTTGCCATCGCCGCCGTCGATAATGTCATTGCCCCCCAAACCACGAATGAAGTCATTGCCGGCTAAACCTAAAATCTCATCCCCTAGGGGGGTACCGTCTATAACATCGTTACCTGCACTGCCCTGAATAAATGCCATTGCCTCACTCCTTTACTACGCTCTCTGACAATATCACCTAGAAATCTAGTAATTTCCAGGCAAGTTTCCGCACTCTAGTTCACCCTTCCTTGTCATAGTTACGGTTGGATACCGGCACATAGAGTTGCCCACGCTAACGCCGGGTCATCTGCCCCCAAGATCGATCGTCCTACCACAATATAGTCAGCTCCCTGCCCTAGAGCCTGGGCGGGTGTACTGTAGCGTCGTTGGTCCGCAGCAGCCTCCGTTGCCAGTCTAATGCCAGGGGTTACCAACAAAAAGGGAGGGGGAAACATCGATCGTAAAACTCCTAATTCCTGGGGAGAACAGACGACACCTGCCAGTCCAAGTTCCTGGGCTATTTCTGCTAAATGTTGTACATATTCGATCGTGGTCATTGACACTTTTAGGCAACTTAAATCTCCGTCGGTCAAACTCGTCAACACTGTCACCCCTAACAGTTTGGTAGGGCTATTTTGTACCACTGCTTGGGCTTGTTTGAGCATTTCCCTGCCACCGCTGATATGGACAGTTAAAAAGTCCACTTGATAGGGCAGCGCGCTGGCACAGGCAGAGGCTACTGTATGGGGAATGTCATGGAATTTCAAATCCAAGAAAATGCGCTTTCCCTTTTCCCGCAGGTAGTTGAGCACTTGCTGTCCATCTGCCACAAATAACTGTAACCCCACTTTCCAAAATTGGACCGTAGGGAGACGATCGATCCAGGCTTGGGCTTCGCTAAAATTAGGGACATCCAAAGCAAGGATAATGCGTTCGTGAGGGTTGGTCAAAGTGCGGGAATTTATCATTACTCGTGCCACAGAATCAGACATCAAAGAAATTGTGTTGATCGATCGGGATTGTTTAGATGGTTTTTGGTCTGAGACATCATATCTTGGCGAGTTAGAAAATGACAACAGTGAATTTTTGGTTATCTCTGCAGGGGGGGAAGTGTTGGGCTTTGCCTGTGTGTGGTTTTATTGTCAGGAGGGGCACCTGATTGTCTTTGCTATTAAACCAGAGTACCAGGGGCAGGGTTTGGGCAGCGCTTTATTATGGCAGATATTGCACAGGGCGCATCACTACGGCGTGGAGTGGGTAGTTTTAGAGGTGAGAGTTAGCAATACTAGAGCAATTAAATTGTATGAAAAGTTTGGTTTTGCTGCCATCGGCACCAGGAAGGAATACTATGCAGACAACGGAGAAGATGCTCTCGTTCTGTGGTGTAAGGGGGTACATACAGCTGCCTTCAAAGACAAGTTAGTTAAACAGCGACAGGAAATTGCCGACAGACTGCAAGGGAGAGGCTGGCTTTGGTTAGAGCGCCTGAAACAACTGCAACACAGTTAGACTTAACCAAATCGCCACCAGAAAGACTGTGAATCCCCCCACCAACAGAGACAACCTGGTAGAAATCTCCATCACTTCTACGGCAATGACAAAGGGGGACTTATAACGAGGTGACCACAGCAAATAACTAACTGCAAACGCCAGAGAGAGAATGACAACTAAAACCCATAAAAACAGTGCAAATGCCATAGCCTTTACCTCACTGCTTTAGGTATTATCTCCTAAACCTTTTTTAAGGTCAACTAATATTACAACTACTAGGACAGTTAAGCAAGTGTCACAATGACCCTACCGCCCTCCTGGTGTAAGGGCATACTAAGGTTAGAGTTGCAGGAGTAAGGATGGCAAGGGAAAAGTTCAGGCGAGAACTGCGCCAGGAAGCGCAACAATGGCGAGAAGAGGGGCTAATTTCCCAGGAGTTGTGGCAACAGCTAGCCGATCGGTATCAATTTGATCAACTCAGCTCTGGTAGTCAAGTATTCAGTACGATTTTGTATGCAGTGGGCGGCATTTTAATTGGTCTTGCTGTTATTACCTCAGTAGCAGCAAATTGGCAGAATTTAGACCGCATTTCCAAGTTAGTTTTGTTGCTAGTTTGGCTGATTGTCAGCAATAGTTTGGGCTTTTATCTCTGGCAATATACGGAGTCCTTACGACGTTTAGGGCAGGGGACATTATTAGCAGCAGGGTTAAGTTTAGGGGCAGTGATTGCCTTAGTTGCCCAGACATTTCACCTCAGCGGTCCGCTCTATGAGCTGTTCTTTGTTTGGAGTATAGGCGTGCTAGTAATGGGGGCTAGTTTACGCTTTCAAACCCTTGCCATGATGGGTCTAATTATTCTGGGCATTGGCTATGGTCATTATTGTCTCAGGTTGGGGGGGGCAGAACACTTCATAGGGAAGTTAATGCCCGTTATTTCTCTCCTATTGTTACCCCTTGCCTACTGGTTGGCATCGCGAGCAGTATTTGTGCTGCTTGTTCTGCTATGGCTGTTTAGTCAGGGGCAAATTGTCGGGACTGTCAGTCCACCATTTAGTTTCATCCTACCAGCGGTAATTTTGTGGGGCTATGGTGATAGTTTGCAACTCGATCGGTTAGGGGCTTACTTAGGGTCGAAAACCATGCAACCTGTAGCCAGATTTTGCAGTATTTTCCTCCTAGGAATCTGTCTATATCTCTATTCCTTTAGGGGCAGTTGGTCTAATTATGGTTCTTATGGTTTATTTTTGCAGCTTAGTTTATTTGAGCAGGCATACTTTGGATTACTATTTGGGTTGGCGGTCTATGTGGTGGTCAATCAACTGATGAGATCAAAGGAGCTTGTAACCAAAGTTCTATTGGGCATTCTCATCTCTTTCACGACTATTAGCTTTATTAGTTTGACCGGAGAGGAAGAAAGTCCATTAGCTATATTTGTGACCAACTGTCTTCTAGCAGTATTCAGTCTTGGGTTAATCCGTTTAGGTACAGAAAATCTACAGCGAGGTAAGTTTTGGTTTGGGATAATTCTCCTCTGTTTGCAAATTGTCAGTCGCTTCTTTGAATATGAAACAGGTTTGCTGGTCAAAGCACTAGTGCTGGGTGTGTGCGGCGTAGCAATTTTAGCTTTGGGTATCTGGTTTGAAAAGCATCTACACCAACGATCGATGGAGGCAAATCTATGAAACTACCTTACTGGCGCTTGCTACTACCTCTTCTATTCCAGATAGCAATTCCCTTGAGTATGGCAACGGAACCCCTCGCAATTGTTCTCACTGGCACAACAGTTTATCTGCAAACTCAACCCGTTGATCCCTACGATTTCCTGCGGGGTTATTCTCAAGTGGTGAGCTATGAATTTAGCGATCTTGACTACTTGCGTTCTCTTCCCGGTGGCAAAACTATAGGGGATAATCCTAGGGAGGTCTATGTGGTCTTGGCAGCGCCCCAGAGTAGCAGTCCCACTAATCCTACGCCTTGGCAACCTGTGCGGGTAAGCACTACTTTCCCCAATTATCTCTCTGAGGGAGAAATTGCCATGAAGGGGAGAGTGACATCCTGGCGGAATGTAGATTATGGCATCAATGAATTCTATTTCCCTGAGGCGCAACAGCAGCAAATCAACCAGGCAGTAAGGGAGTCAATGCAGGAAAGAACTGCCATCGCGGAAGTGAAGGTGGGAAAATCCGGCAAGGCAATCCTACAGGGTCTGTGGCTACAGGGGAAACAATACAAGTTCTGATTCCTGTGCTAAATTCTATCTAGGGGTCAGGACAGTTAATAGTGAACTATCTCATCGCCATTTGCACCGATCGTATTCAAGCAGAGAGCCTTTACTCCCAGTTGGAAAGCCAGGGCATTCCCCAGCCGCAGTTGGCAATCCTGGGGAGGGGTTACAAAACGGCGGAGGAGTTTGGTTTGCTTGACCCCCTGGAAAAAGGCAAAAAACAGGCTCTCTTGATGGCAACTTGGCTACTCCCCTTTGGTTTTGCGGCAGGGGTGGCTTTTACTTTAATCACTAAGCTGGATACTTTTGCCTGGGCGGGACAGTGGGGCAATATTGTCATCTCAGGCGGTCTGGGAGCGCTTGGTGGTGCTCTGGGGAGCTTTTTTGTGGGGGGCGGTGTGGGTGTAGCTTTTGGCAGTGGGGAATCTCTGCCCTTGCGCAACCGCTTGGCAGAAGGTAAGTATTTGGTAGTAGTAAAAGGCTCCGAGGAATTGTTGCGCCGATCGCGGCGGATTATGGAATCTCTGAAGCCGGAAAAAATTCAGTCTCTGCGGTTAGATAACTAGAGTGACCACCTGGTATTGGCAGTGCTTGGAGGGGAGTTTCTCAGCCCAAACTGTATGGGAGAATTTGTTTGCTGCTGCTACTATTTCTACGGTCTTGGAGGATGCGACTAACTTCTCGATCGTGGCGGCTAATCCCCTCAGAATTTGGCAACCCAATTTGGGCAATGTGTTGAAGTGTTTGGCTTTGATGCGACAAGCGCAGCAGGCAGATGGGATGCCCGATTATTTGCCGTTTACGGGGGGATACGTGGGTTGGTTGGGTTATGATTTGTCCTGGGAGATTGAAAAATTGCCCTATCTAAAACAGGATGCCCTCCCTTTCCCTGTGGCATTTTGGTATGAACCGCAACAATTTGTGGTTATTGATCATCGGCAACAGTTATTGTGGCTAGCTACCACCAACCCCTCAGAATTACCACAATTGGCGACCAAAATACAGCAACCTCCTAGGGAAAATTTTAGCCCTGCTAGGTGTGGGGAAATTGAATTTATCCCCCATCGGTCTGCCTTCTGTGCTATGGTGACAAAAGCAAAATCACACATCGCTAAGGGGGATATTTTTCAGGCTAACTTATCAGTACGATTTGCAACTACCTACAGTGGTTCTGGCTGGCAAATCTATCGCCAATTACATAAAATCAATCCCTCGCCCTTTGCCTGCTACTGGCACACTCCCTGGGGAGAAATAATCAGCTGCTCCCCCGAAAGATTGCTCAGAATCCGTGATCATGTGGCGGAAACCAGACCGATCGCGGGTACTGTGGCTAAAAGTGCTGACCCCCTCTCTGATGCCCAAGCCTTGTTAAATTCCCGTAAAGACATTGCCGAACATATCATGCTGGTTGACCTAGAACGCAATGACCTGGGCAAGGTATGTCGCTGGGGGACAGTGGAGGTAAATGAATTGTTGGTGCAGGAATATTACAGTCATGTGGTGCATTTGGTCAGCAATGTGCGGGGGGAGATCAGACCAGAGTGCTCTTGGGTAGATGTCCTGAAGGCGGTGTTTCCTGGCGGTACAATCACGGGCTGCCCCAAGGTGCGGGCAATGGAAATTATCGAAACCCTAGAACCTGTGCGGCGTAGTCTCTTCTACGGCTCCTGTGGCTACCTCGATCGGCGGGGCTACCTTGACCTCAATATTCTCATTCGTACGTTATTGAAAGCCGGCGATCGGGTGTGGGGGCAAGTGGGGGCAGGCATCGTGGCAGATAGTGACCCCGAAAAGGAATGGCTGGAATCCCTCCAGAAAGCGAAGGCACAAATCAGTGCCCTTAGTGGGGTTTGATCACCTTTACCCCAAAATGGTATAAGCAGATAGAAGTAAATACGACTACCATGCCTAAAGTTCTCGTCTCTGACCCCATCGACCAATCGGGTATTAAAATCCTCTCCCAAGTAGCAACGGTGGATGTAAAAACCAATCTCTCCCAGGAAGAGTTGCAGGCGATCATCGGCGATTACGATGCCATCATGATCCGATCGGGTACAAGGCTGACCAAGGAAGTTATAGAAGCGGGGAAAAATCTCAAAATCATCGGTCGGGCGGGGGTTGGGGTGGACAATGTGGACGTGCCGACAGCTACCCGCATGGGAATTGTGGTTGTCAACTCCCCCGAAGGCAACACGATCGCGGCAGCAGAACACACTCTCGCTCTTATGCTATCTCTGTCTCGCTATATTCCCGACGCCAATGCTTCCCTCAAGAGTGGCAAGTGGGATCGGAAAAGTTTTACCGGCGTAGAACTATACAAGAAAACCCTCGGTATCATTGGCTTGGGCAAGATTGGTTCCCATGTGGCAACGGTGGCGCGCGCCCTGGGCATGAAACTCCTTGCCTATGACCCCTTCATCACCACTGACAGGGCGGAACAGTTGGGGGTAACTCTGGTAGAGTTGGAAATCCTCATCCGGGAGTCTGACTTTATCACCCTCCATATCCCCAAAACCAAGGACACTCAACATCTCATCAACCGCCAACGCCTTGCCTTGATGAAACCCACTGCTCGTATTATCAACTGTGCTAGGGGCGGTATTATTGATGAAGCGGCACTGGCGGAAGCTCTGCAAGAAAGTAGGATTGCGGGGGCAGCCCTGGATGTTTACGAAAATGAACCCCTAGAACCTGATTCTCCTCTCCTCCAGCTGGGCAAAAATTTGGTGCTCACTCCCCACCTGGGGGCATCCACAGAAGAGGCGCAGACTAATGTAGCGATCGATGTGGCGGAACAAATCCGCGATGTGTTGTTGGGCTTACCTGCCCGTACAGCGGTGAATATCCCTGGCTTGCGCCCGGAGGTGTGGCAAAAACTCAAACCCTACCTGCAGCTGGCGGAAATGCTAGGCAATTTGGTCTCTCAACTGGCGGGGGGCAGAGTAGAATCCCTGGATGTGAAATTGCAAGGGGAACTAGCCCATGGGGAAACTAACCCGATCGTGGTGGCTGCTCTCAAGGGTCTCCTCTCCCCTGCCCTGCGGGAACGGGTGAATTTTGTCAACGCTGCCATTGAAGCAAAAGAACGGGGCATTCGCGTCACAGAAACCCGCGATACAACGGTGGAAGACTACAGTGGTTCTATTCATCTCACCGCCCAGGGGTCCCAGGGACAGCAATCCGTGGCGGGGGCAATTTTAAGCCGATCGGAACTGCGCATCACCAACATCAACGGCTTCCCTATCAACGTCGCTCCCAGTCAGTATATGTTGCTCACCCTCCACCGCGATATGCCGGGTATTATTGGCGCGATCGGTTCGCTGCTGGGGAATTTCAACGTTAACATTGCCAGTATGCAGGTGGGCAGGCGTATGGTGAGAGGAGATGCCGTCATGGTGCTCAACATTGATGACCCCCTCCCCGAAGGCTTGAAGGAAGAAATTCTGAAGGTGCAGGGCGTGCGGGATGCCTACGTGGTCAACCTCTAGTTTTTGTGATCCTGACCGCCTGGACATGAGAATATAGCTAGAACGTTCCCAGGAAATTCCTATGGCAGTGGCAACACAATCAATCGAACAACTCTGTATTAACACAATCCGTTTTCTCGCCATTGATGCGGTAGAGAAGGCAAAATCTGGTCACCCCGGACTACCGATGGGGGCAGCGCCTATGGCGTTCGTCCTCTGGGATCAGTTCCTCAAGTTCAATCCCAAAAATCCGAAATGGGTCGATCGGGACCGCTTTGTCCTCTCGGCGGGGCATGGCTGTATGTTGCAGTACGCTCTCCTGCATCTGACGGGCTATGACAGTGTCACCCTTGATGAAATTAAGAACTTCCGCCAGTGGGGCAGCAAGACCCCCGGTCACCCGGAGAACTTTGAAACGGAAGGGGTAGAGGTGACCACCGGTCCCCTAGGGCAAGGCGTAGGTAACGCTGTGGGACTTGCCATCGCTGAGGCTCATCTAGCTGCTCGCTTCAACAAACCAGGTCACACGATCGTTGACCACTACACCTACGTCATCTTGGGGGATGGTTGCAACATGGAAGGGGTGGCTGCGGAAGCTGCTTCCTTAGCGGGGCACCTGAAGTTGGGCAAGTTGATCATGCTCTACGACAGCAATCACATCTCCATTGACGGCAGTACCGACCTGGCATTTACAGAAGATGTGGGCAAACGTTACGAAGCCTACGGCTGGCACGTGCAAAAAGTTGCCGATGGTAACCACGATCTAGAAGCCATTGCTAAAGCGATCGAGAATGCCAAAGCCGTCACCGACAAGCCCAGTTTGATCATTGTGGAGACCACGATCGGTTATGGCTCCCCCAAGAAAGCAGGCAGTGAAAAAGTACATGGTGCTCCCCTGGGCAGCGAGGAAGTGATAGCAACGCGACAGAATCTTGGTTGGGAGTACGAACCCTTTGTCATCCCCGAAGAGGCCCTGCAGCGGTTTAGACAAGCGATCGATAGGGGAGCAAAGGCAGAAGCAGAGTGGAATGCCCGCTTTGCGGAGTACGAAAAGGCTTATCCCGCGGAAGCCGCTGAATTTAAGCGCATCATGGCAGGGGAATTACCTGTTGGTTGGGAAAAAGCCCTCGAACCCGTTACCCAGATGGAAAAATCTACCCGTTTGCTCTCAGAAGCCTGCTTGAACGCTTTGGCGGGGGTAATTCCCGAACTCCTAGGTGGTTCTGCTGACCTTGCCCACTCCAACATGACTTACCTCAAGGGCATTCCTGACTTCCAGCCCGGTTCCTACGAGGGGCGCAACTTCCGCTTTGGTGTACGGGAACATGGCATGGGAGCCATCCTCAACGGCATGGCATTACATGGGGGCTTAATTCCCTATGGTGCTACCTTCCTGGTATTTGCTGACTACATGAAGGCTGCCATCCGCCTGTCTGCCCTCTCCAAGGTAGGCGTAATTTACGTGATGACCCACGACTCTATCATGCTAGGGGAAGACGGACCTACCCACCAACCGATCGAGACTCTGGCGTCCCTGCGGGCAACTCCCAACCTGCTAGTCTATCGTCCTGCCGATGCCAATGAGACCGTAGCTTCCTACATGGTGGCAATCCGAGAGCGCCGACGTCCGACCATTCTAGCCTTCACCCGCCAAAACGTGAAAAACATCCCCGGCACATCCGTAGAAGGCGCCCAGAGGGGTGGTTACATTGTCGAAGATGCTGCCAATCCAGACTTGATTTTGATCGCTACTGGCTCGGAGCTGGGTCTAGCAGTACAAGCCGCTGCCAAACTGCGGGAAGAAGGGAAAGCGGTGCGGGTAGTCTCCCTGCCTTGTTGGGAAATCTTTGAAGAACAACCGGCTGCATATAAGGAGAGCGTTTTACCCTCCAGTTGTCGCAAGCGGGTTGCCATTGAAGCAGGGGCTACCTTTGGTTGGCACAAATACACAGGCTTTGAGGGCGCGATCGTAGGGATTGACACCTTTGGCGCTTCTGCTCCTGGTCCTGTCTGCTACGAAAAATTCGGCTTCACCGTTGATAACGTTTTAGCGACCTGCCATCGCGTACTAGGCGCATAAGTTACAGAAGAGGGTTAATCCGAGGGGGTTAGCCCTTTTTTTAGGCGATTACAATATTGGTGAAGGGCTGACAAAGGAAACACAACATGGTGGCAGAAAGTAGAACCCCAAAAATCATTTATCCCGATAGCGATGGTCAGCCAATGGCAGATAACACCAAACAATTCCGCTGGATTGTGCTCATCAAAGAAAACCTGGAATATCTCTTCCGTAATGACCCCAACGTCTTTGTGGCAGGGGACTTGCTGTGGTATCCCGTCGAAGGTCGCCCTGATATTCGTACCGCCCCCGATGTGATGGTAGTTTTTGGCAGACCGAAAGGGGACAGAGGTTCCTACAAACAATGGGAAGAAGACAACATTGCACCCCAGGTAGTGTTTGAAGTTTTATCGCCCAGCAACACGTGGAAGGAGATG
>CALGKB010000009.1 GCA_937927915.1 uncultured Pseudanabaenaceae cyanobacterium
TCTCAACTATGACCAAGCGAACTCTCGAAGGTACTGCCCGCAAGCGTATTCGTGTCTCTGGCTTCCGTGCCAGGATGCGCTCCCCAGGCGGCAGAAAGGTTATCAACAACAGACGCAGAAAGGGCAGACTCAGAATATCTATTAGCTGAGAACTAACTGTTTTGAAACGAAGGGAGGGTTGTATTCTGTTTTTATGTGTAACTGAGGTAGCCCTCTCTTAAGGAGGATCATTCTCCATGGGGCAGCTACAGAGAAATTCTATATCTAAATCAGGGAAAGGTCGAATTTTTCCCTACTTTTCATATCTACTTTCTTGTAGATAGTAAGTTTGGATTTGTTCTCTTGCCAAGACCATACTTCTGGTATGCCGCGTAACTGGTACTTACATACTTTGTCAGTATTGGCACTGCAAATTACTACTTCAATGCATAGATCAGGTACTTCTTTGTCTACTTCAAAACTGTAGGAGAGATCACCTTGAAACTGGACTTTGCCTTCTACTATTTGGGAGTAAGCACCACTAGGGAAAAACTTTGGATGTTTGTGTAAGCAGATAAGTTCGTGCTGCTTACTAATGGGCATAATTTCTAACCATCCTTCCCAGTAATTTAAGCGTAAATTGGGTACTACTTCTAATGCCTTCTGAATAGATAAGAATTGCTCCTAACTGATGCCCTGGCACACGATCGTTTGTTCTTGTATATCAGTGTTTCTAGGCACTGCTAGCATTTTTGTCGCTTTGTATAGTCGAGGTCAAACTCACATCTTGGCTCGCAAGTTGCTTTTCTATTTTAGAAATTCTATGTCCCCCTGACGCAAAATTTGCCATTGATTGTTTTCCCATTTGACTACGGTGGAGGGCTTACCACTGCCCAAAGCCCGATCGGTTTCGCCGTCACCCCAAACAAATACGGTGGGGAAAGTTTTGGTAATTGAATGCATGGTTTCTAGGGAGTCTGTGCCGCTGCGGTTGGCACTAGTTGTTAGTAATGCCCCTGTCTGTTGCAAAATCCCTAGAGCAATGGGTGAGGCAGGAATGCGAACACCGATCGTGTCAATTTGATGGAGGCTTTGCCCTAAACGGCTGGCGGGTAAAACCATGGTCAGGGCACCGGGAAAATATCTGTCGCGCACTGCTTGCCAGGCGGGATGGCTACCATCAAGGTAGGGTTGCAGTTCTGCCCAGGTAGCTGCCATGAGAATTAGGGGTTTGTCCTGGGGACGCTGTTTGAGCTGATAAATCTTCTCCCCCTGTCCTGGTAAAACTGCGAGGGCAGGGACAGTATCGGTGGGAAAAGAGATGACAAAACCCGATCGGGCTAGTGCTACTAGGGTAGGCGTGTTAACGAGGGGCATTTTCTCAGAGGGTGCTGTTGGCAATCACTTTGTCGTAGTAGTGCTGCAATTGTTTGGTGGCGGCTTCCCAACTCCATTTTTCTGCTTCTAGTCTAGCCCGTTCCCTGAGGGAGGTGGTGTCCTGTCCTAGTAAAGCTTGGGTGGCCTTGATTAAGCCGTCTTCCTGCTGGGGGTCAAAAAGATAGCCATTCTCACCATCCGTGACAATATCGGGAATACCCCCCGCTCGCGCTGCTACCACCGGACAACCGGCTGCCATTGCTTCTAGGAGGACTAAGCCGAGAGTTTCGGTGCGGGAGGGAAACAAAAAGACATCGCTGGAGGCAAAGGCACTGGCTAGTTCATCTCCCTGTAAATAGCCCACGAAATGGGTCGGGGTGCCGCTGAAAATCTGTTCCAACTCCGAGCGGTAGGGACCATCTCCCACCAGGGCAAGGCGGCTATGGGGAATTGCCTGTAATACGGGCAGAATGCGCTGAATTTCCTTCTCAGCAGATAAACGCCCCACATAGAGGAGGAGATGGTCTTCGGGGTGCCCCTGGGTGAGGCGGCGACGCATCTCTAGGGACCGAAAGCGGGGATGGAACTGCTCTGTGTCTACCCCCCTCTGCCAGAGGTCAACCACTTCTACCCCGTGCGCCCGCAGTTCTGCCACCATAGCAGTTGAGGTGCAGAGGTTAAGGGCAGCGCTGTTGTGGGCGGTCTTAATCAGTTCCCACATGGTGCCTTCCAAAAAGCCCAGTCCGTAGTGCTGTAAATATTTGGGTAAGTGGGTGTGGTAGGAGGCAATCAGGGGTATGCGCATAGCTTTGGCGAAAAAGAGACCTCCCAAGCCCAGGACAGCGGGATTGACGACATGGATAATGTCAGGACGGAATTGTTCTAGTTTGGCGCCGATGCCAGGGTGGGGAATCGCTAGTTTGAGTTCTGGATAGAGGGGCAAGGGAAAGCCAGAAATGCCGTACACCTCTGCGCCCTTGTACTCACTAATGCCCCCGTCAGGGGCAAATACAATCACGGCGTCCCCTAGTCGTACTAGATATTCCACTGTGTATTTGAGGCGGGTGACAATGCCATCCACCTTGGGCACAAAAGTTTCTGTAAAAATAGCAATGCGGCGCATCTGTTATGTCGGCAGGTTGGATTAAAATAATGACACAAAATCTACCCTTTGTGCTGGAGTCAGCCTATGAATTCTTTTACGGTGGCAGCGGAAATTTTAAGTGAGCCAGAACTGCGGGCGACCCCCGATGGTCAAATTCCTGTGACGTCTTTTCTGGTGCAGTTCCCTGCTGCTAAACCCGAGGACCCCCCCAATCGTCTTAAGGTCACCTGCTGGCGGAATTTGGCAACGGTAGTCCATGAAAACTACCATCGCGGCGATCATGTGCTCATTGAAGGGCGATTGCAGATGAATATGGTTGACCGGGGCAACTACAAGGAAAAAGTGGCAGAACTGGTGGCACAGAGGGTATATCCCCTGGGACAGACTCTGCCGGTGAGTTCCCCCAAGGCTGTAGCAGAGGCTACTCCTATTTACGAACCCCTACCTGTTCCGCCGCCCCTGGAAGCATTGCCGCCCGATGAGGTGCCTTTTTAGCCTTGGTCTAGTTGTTTTTTTGTTACTAAGTTGTAGTGCCAGGGATGAGGAAACGGAACGGGCACGGGAAGCTGTCACTCTCATTTGTCGTTCCCAGGTGGCTTTCTATGTGGAAAAAGGCAGACTGACCGATCGTCTTTCAGAATTGCGCATTGAGTGGCTCAACCTCAGCCAAACCACCCCCCACTACACCTACAGTATCCAACTCCTGCCCCTAGGCTCTCCCCAGACGGCGGTCACTCTTGCTGTGGATAAGCGCGATCGCTTACATTTTATGGGCATTGTGCGCAAACAGCAGGAGGGTCACCAGTTTCAGACTATTATTTGTCAGGGAAAGACTTTGCCTTCTAGGGTAGAAGAATTTAGTGCACATTCAACAGCACCTCGTCCAGATTGCCCAGCAGGCTTGCAACTCGCAGCTAGTGTTATAAATTAGCTTTGGTGATTATAAAGGCGTTAATGGCAACAGCAATTCTTTTGATTTCCTGTCCTGATCAGCGGGGGTTAGTCGCCAAAATTTCTAACTGGGTGTTTGCCCATAATGGCAATATTATCGATGCTGACCAGCACGTCGACCAGGAGGCTGGTTTATTTTTAATGCGCTTGGAATGGGATTTGGCGGATTTTAGCATTCCCAGGGAAGCTATAGCATCAGAATTTCAGGACTTAGCCACCGCGATCGGTTTGAGTTGGCAATTGTATTTTTCCGATCGTGTCCCCCGCCTAGCAATTTTTGTCTCCAAGCAGGAGCACTGTCTGTATGATTTAATTTTGCGGCAGAAAGCGGGGGAAATTAACGCCCATATCCCTGTGGTGATCAGCAATCACCGCATCTTGGAACCCATTGCCCATGATTTTGACATCAACTTTCACCATATTCCCATCACGCCAGAGACGAAACTAAAAGGGGAGGGGGAGCAACTGGAATTACTGCGCCAGTATCAAATTGACCTCGTGGTTTTAGCTAAATATATGCAAATCCTCAGTACCAATTTTCTGCAGGCGTTTCCGGAGGTTATCAACATTCACCACTCCTTTTTACCCGCTTTTCCGGGGGCAAATCCCTACCAGCGCGCTCACCAGCGAGGGGTGAAAATCATCGGTGCCACTGCCCACTACGTCACAGAGGACTTGGATGAGGGACCAATTATTGAGCAGGATGTCATCAGGGTCTCCCACCGCGATACGGTTGCCTCTATGATCCGCAAGGGTAAGGACTTGGAACGCATTGTGCTGGCACGGGCAGTGCGACTGCATCTGGAACGACGGGTATTGGTCTACGGCCAGCCAGAGGCAAGACGGACAGTCATCTTTGAGTAATTCAGCACTAAGGTCTAGGCTAGGGAGCACTAGCTGTCCTATATTGGTAGTGTTAAGAAATTTCAAGCAAAAACGGGGGAGTAAGGTGCATGGGTCAAGTCAGTCGTATCATGCTGGGACTGCACATCGGGTCTATGGTGTTTGGTGTAGTGGGGCTGCTGTGGGTATTGCCTAACCCTGACTTTGTGGCGCACCTTTCTGAGTTTGGTCTGCAGATTTTTGCCTGGGGCATGACGGGGGGCGGTGCAGTCTACATCATCCTAGGAGCGATCGCGGTGGCTCTCTACGGCTGGCAGACATTAGGGGCAAGGCGGCTGTTGACTTTTGCTGTTCCCTCTATTCTTCTCTCCCTGGGCAGTGAGTTGCTGGGTACCAGTACCGGCTTTCCCTTTGGTCACTATGCCTACCTGGAAGGGCTGGGCTACAAAATTGCGGGCTTGGTCCCCTTTACTATTCCCCTCTCTTGGTTCTACATGGGTTTTGTCTGTTATCTCCTGGGGCGGGCGGCTCTCTCTGCTAGGAGTATCAATGGTATGGCACAGGTGGTGGGGGGAATCACGATCGGGGCAGTGCTGCTAACAGCTTGGGATTTTGTCCTTGACCCTGCTATGAGCCAGGCGAGCTATCCTTTCTGGGAATTTCACGATGTGGGAGAATTTTTTGGGATGCCCTACCGCAATCTGACGGGGTGGCTAGGGACAGGGGCACTGTTTATGGCGGCGGCTTCTCTGTTCTGGCGTACAGAACCCCTCCAACTCCGTCGCTCCCAGTTGCTCTTTCCCCTGCTGGTGTACTTGGTAAATTTTGCCTTTGGTGCTACTATTACTCTCCTACAGCTGGGGACTGCCTTTCTTCTACCCACCCTCTTGGCAATCCTGTTAGGAGTTATCCCTGCCCTTCTCCTGGTTAGCCTAGTACCTCAACAGCCTCAGTCCCCCCTTTTGGAAACTCCCATGGCAGTCAGTGTGACGAAATGATTACCCTCAAAGTCAACGGGGAGGCAAAGCAATGCCCCCCCCAGTCCACCCTCACTCAAGCCCTGCAATTTTGGGGTATTAATCCCCGCCTGGTGGCAGTGGAATATAATGGAGAAATTCTACACCGCCAGTTTTGGGAGACGACGATCTTGCAAAAGGATGACCGTCTGGAAGTAGTAACGATCGTAGGGGGAGGCTGAGATGGGCAGTACACCTATCATTGCCATTTTGGATTTTGGCTCCCAGTATTCCGAGTTGATTGCGCGACGGATTCGGGAAACCCAAGTTTATTCAGAGGTGTTGCCCTACACTACGCCTGCTACTAAACTGCTAGCCCTAGGGGCAAAGGGGATTGTCCTGTCGGGAGGTCCCAACTCTGTCTATGACGCGGGGGCACCCCACTGTGATGAACAAATCTGGCACCTGGGCATTCCTGTTTTGGGTGTCTGCTACGGGATGCAATTGATGGTGCAGGCTTTGGGCGGTAAGGTAGTCAAGTCTGAGCGGGGGGAGTATGGCAGAGCGCCTTTGACGATCGATGACCCTACGGATTTGCTGACCAACGTGGAAGATGGCACGACGATGTGGATGAGTCACGGTGACGCTGTCGAGGTTTTGCCCCCTGGCTTTTCCCGTCTTGCCCATACGGACAACACCCCCTATGCCGCGATCGTGCACCATGGGAAGCGCCTATATGGCGTGCAGTTCCATCCGGAAGTCCACCACTCGGTGGGGGGGATGGCGGTCATTCGCAATTTTGTCTATCACATCTGCGGCTGTGAGCCAACCTGGACAACCGATGCTTTTATCGAAGAAGCTATCTTAGACATTCGCCAACAGGTAGGGGATAAGCGGGTCTTGCTGGCACTCTCCGGGGGAGTGGACTCTTCTACTCTGGCATTTTTGCTCCATCGTGCCATTGGCGATCGCTTGACCTGTGTATTCATTGACCAGGGCTTTATGCGCAAACACGAGCCAGAGCGCTTGTTAAAGCTGTTTGAAGAGCAATTTCATATCCCTGTGGAGTATGTCAACGCCAGTGAGCGCTTTTTAGCGCGGTTGCGGGGAGTGACTGATCCAGAAGAAAAAAGGAAGAGGATTGGTTACGAATTCATAAAGGTGTTTGAGGAGGAATCCCAGCGGCTGGGTCCCTTTGACTTCCTTGCCCAGGGTACGCTCTATCCCGATGTCATTGAGTCGGCGGGTACCAATGTTGACCCTGCCACAGGTAAGCGCATTGCTGTCAAAATTAAAAGTCATCACAATGTAGGGGGATTGCCGCCCAATTTGCGCTTTGTGCTGGTGGAGCCTTTGCGCAAGCTGTTCAAGGATGAAGTACGGAAGGTAGGGAAAGCCCTCGGACTGCCTGATGAGATTGTGCGCCGGCAGCCTTTTCCCGGTCCTGGTCTTGCCATCCGCATTATTGGCGAAGTAACACCAGAGCGCCTAGAGATGCTGAGGGAAGCGGATATGATTTTGCGCCAGGAGATCAACCGCTCGGGTCTCTACAATTCTCTCTGGCAGGCGTTTGCCGTTTTGTTGCCTACGATTCGTACGGTGGGGGTGATGGGGGATAAACGCACCTATGCCCATCCGGTGGTTTTACGCTTTGTCACCAGTGAGGATGGCATGACGGCTGACTGGGCAAAAATTCCCTACTCTGTCCTAGAGACGATTTCTAATCGCATTGTCAATGAAGTGCCAGGTATCAATCGCGTTGTTTTAGACATCACTTCTAAACCCCCCGGCACCATCGAGTGGGAATAACTCTTTTATGCTGGAGTTTCTGCGTACTTACAGCTTTTTATTTGTCTCTGTCTTTTTGGGTGCTATTTTGGGTCTGTCTCTCTATCTGCCTTTGATGGGGGGACAGTTGTCCCTAGCCACACCAGGCTTCTACAGTATTGGGGGCTATACGGCTGCCATTTTATCTACTAGAGTTTTCCCCCGATCGTCCCCTTTTCCCCTGGTTTATGTGCTGGTGGAAATGCTGTTGGGTGGTCTGTTAGCAGGGTTATGCGCTCTGTTGGTTGGCATTCCTTCCCTTAGGTTACGGGGAATTTATTTTGCCATTGCCACGATCGCTTTTGTGGAAGTTTTGCGGGTGTTAGCCCTCACTTTAGAAATCACAGGTAAGGCTATTGGTATCAGCAATATTCCCCAACCCTTTAGCAATACACTGGGCTATCTGTGGTTAGTTTTGCCCTTACTGACCCTAGCGATCGCTGTGACAACTTATATCGAAAAAATTAGGATGGGGAGGGCACTGCGGGCAATCCGATCGGATGAAATTGCAGCGCAAGCAGTGGGGATTAACAGTAATTACTACAAGATTTTTTCTTTTACCCTGGGGGCAATTCTAGCAGGCATGGCAGGGGCGATCGGTGCCCATTTTTTGAATACGTGGAATCCCCGCCAGGGGGGCTTTGATAGTAGTATTACCCAGCTTGCCTTTGTCATTATTGGTGGTTCCCGCACTGTGTGGGGACCGGTGCTAGGGGGCATATGTCTTACTGCTCTGCCAGAAATTTTACGCCAATTGGGGGGCATAGACTTTTTCCACCCCTTCCTGCGCCAGTTTTTGCAGGAGGGAAGGTTAATTATCTTTGGTTTGTTGTTGATCCTCGGCAGTATTTATTTCCCCCAGGGCATCATCCAACCGCAGTCTAAACCTTAAACTGTTTGGTTGTCTCTTGCAGAGATTGTGCCAATTGCAACAGCTGCCCGAAGGATGCTGCTACAGTCTCCGATTTGTGTGCCGTGTCTTCCGCGATCGTGTACACAGTTTCTACGGTTTCTTGCACCTTTTGGGATGTCTGTAACTGTCTGCTGGCTGCCGAGGCAATTTCCTGCACCAGCTCACTAATTTGTTTACTTACCTCTGCAATTTGTTGCAGCTTTTGCCGCGACTCTTCTACCAGTTTTGTCCCTTCTACTACCTGGTCGGTCCCCTCTTCCATTGCTAGGACTACTTCCCGCGTCTGTGCCTGAATTTCTTCTACCAACTCCTCAATTTCCGCTGTTGCTGTAGCTGATTGCTCCGCCAAGCTCCTCACTTCATCGGCAACTACCCCAAACCCCCGTCCTGCTTCCCCCGCCCGGGCTGCCTCGATCGCCGCATTCAATGCCAGGAGGTTTGTCTGCGTGGCAAATTCACTAATCAGGTTCACTACCTTGGAAATCTTTTGGGACGCTTCCCCTAGGCGTTTTACCTTCTTCGCTGTCTCGGAGACCGTCTCCCGAATCGAGGAAATACCCTCTACGGTACGGTTCATCGCTTCGTCACCCTCTGTTACTACCTTGTTTGCCATCTCCACCTGTTGTTGCGCTGATAACGCCCGCTCGGTCACACTCTTGCTGGAATCAGCTAGCTCTTTCAGAGACTCCGTTGCCTGTTTCAAGGTCTCCACCTGCTTGAGGTACTCCTCCACAATCGTGCGCACCGACAGCTCGTTTTCCTGAGAAGTCTCAAACACTGACCCCGCTGCTGCTTGTACCTGTTGCACAATTTGCCGCAAACTGCGGATGATAGCATTGTAGGAGTCAGCGATCGTGCCGATTTCATCGGGGGTCACCTTAGCGCGGATAGTCAAATCCCCTCTGCTCACGGGGTCAACTTCCAGTAACAGTTCCAGAGCACGTTTTTGCAGAAATTCCTTTGCCTCCTGTTGTTCTTTTGCCCGTAGCTCTGCTTCTAGTCTGGCTTCCTGGCGAGCGATCTCAATCCGTTCCACCTCTTTTTCTTTTTCTTCCAACAACTCTTTCAACTCCTCTGCCAGTTTGTTGATGTTATCCGCCAAAATCGCCAGCTCATCTTCCCCTTCTACCTGCACCTTGACATCGAGATTGCCTGTTCCAATTGCCTTAACTGCCTCCGTTGCTGCCAAGACGGGACGCAGAGTTCTGTCTACTGCGTAGGCAATGGCAATAGTGATGGCGACAATAGCAAATAGACTACCAACAACAAACAACAGCCGCAGACGGTATAGGGGAGCAAATACATCAGACTCCTTAGAAACCGTGACTAGTTTCCAGCCCAGGTCTTCACTAAACCTTTCTAAAGCACCGATAGAGTATTCTCCCAAAAACTTAATGTCAGGTCGGGAGTTGATCTCTTCCCAGTTAGGTATAAATTCAGTGATGCTCTTACCAACAAACTCGGGACGAGAAGACAGGAAAATGATATTGTTACGATCGAACAAGAGGTAGTCTCTCCTCTCTTCCTTTACAATGTCAGCAATCGCATTAGTCAAAACTTCAGGGTTGAGATCACATAACAGCACGCCATAGACTTCCCTGTTCCAGTTGCGCACCATTTTAGCAATGTAAATCCTGGGCTTCTGCTGTCCAGGCTCTAACCGAACGTCTAATATTGCTTTTTCCTCAGAGGAGGATAGTGCCCGTTTAAACAATTGATCATCTGCGTAGTTTTTAATGAGAGCGCCTCGACTGTAGAACAGGGGCACACCGTTAGTGCCTATAAATTGTATAGATAAAAAGCCACCCTCCGAACCGTCGACGAAATCCTGCATTGCCTGGCTTTTCTGTTGCAGAGTGAGGGACCTATTGACTGCTTCCACCCGAAACAAACGCAGCCGTGACAGAGGACCAGAGTCAGAAATACGCTCTACTACAATCTGTTCTAGGGTTTCCTTGTCATGCTCAGCCAGCCGTCTTTGGGTAGTTAAGACAACCCTTTCCAACTCCTGGGAGACGAAAATGTAAACCCCCGTAGCAGCTATGCTAACCGTCAATAAGCTAACACCTACCGTCAATGCAGTTGCCTTGTTGCGGATACTACTCAAAAATTTCTGCAGCCAACCTTTTTCGCCACCTGCAGGTGTAGGAGCACCGGACTCCATTAAACCTTCGGTAATATCAACAACTTGAGGCTTGTTTTCGGTAAGCATGGCTGACCTCTGCTAATTTTGGTAGAATCCTCGCCTAATCGTACCACAGAACGGGAACGTTTGGCTAGTGTTAAGTTTTGCTGCTAAGGGCAGACTGCCTGGGGGATGAGGGCTTTGCTAGGATAGGGGCACTTGAGAATTAGTGAGTGAGAGTGAGTATGCAAGACCAGCTATTGTCCCTGATTCAATCCTATAGCAGTGCTGTGGATTACCTGGAAGTGCGCTTGGAAGAGAGTGAATCTACTCTCATTTCCTTTCAAGGCAAAGAACTGCATGCCGTCGATCGTTCCCTGGGTCTTACGGGTGGCATCCGTGCCTGTCATCGGGGGGGATGGAGTTTTGTCACGTTTAATAGTTTGGCAAATCTTAGGGATCGCATTGAAACCGCCATCAGTCAAGCGAAATTGGTAGGCAAGGAGAAAACTACCCTAGCAGAAGTGGCACCAGTAGTGGATACGGTGAGAGCAACGATCAAAGATGACCCCAGGGGTTACTCTCTGCAACAGAAGAAGGAGTTACTCGCCTATTACAATGATTTGCTCCTACACTATGACGATCGTATTCAAACTACGATGACTTCTTACCGCGATCGTTTTTCCACTACTTATTTTGTCAATTCCCTCGGTACCGCAATTTGCCAGGAACGGTTGGATGTGTCGGGGCGGTTTGGGGTTGTTGCCCGCAATGGGGTAGTGCGCCAGGGGTTTGAGTCTATCCATTCCCGCTCGGATTACGGTGTCCTGCGCCATAAAGAAGAAACTGTCTTGTCGGCAGCAAAAAGAGCGATCGAGCAATTGGAAGCTAGACCTGTGAAAGGGGGACAATACACAGTCATTCTTGACCCCTATCTGGCGGGGGTGTTTATCCATGAAGCCTTTGGGCATCTGTCAGAGGCGGACTTTGTCTATGAAAATCCCCGTCTACAGGAGATTCTCACCCTCGGTAAACCCATTGCCACCCCTAGCCTCAATGTGATTGATGATGCCACCCTGCCTGATCTCCCCGGCACCATGCGCTACGATGATGAAGGTGTACCAGGACAGCGTAAATATCTAATCAAAGAAGGAGTGCTCACCCAAAGACTGCACAATCTGGAAACGGCGGGCAAAATGCGGGAAGCTGCCACTGGTAATGCCAGAGTGTTAAATGCCTCCTACCCCCCGATCGTGCGCATGACCAATACCGCCATTGAACCAGGGTCCTACAGTTTTGCCGATATGGTCAAAGATATTGACCTCGGTGTTTACGCGATCAAGATGCTAGGGGGCAACACGAATGGTGAAATGTTCACCTTTGCCGCCGCGGCGGGCTACATGATCCGCAACGGAGAGCTAGCGGAACCTGTCAGTGACATCACTTTGAGTGGCAATGTCTTCCAAACGCTGCAGGATATTGATGCCATTGGCAATGATACGCAATTTGCCTACGGCGGTTGTGGTAAGGCTAACCAAATCGGGCTACCTGTTAGTGTGGGGGGACCCCATGTGCGCATTCGCAATGTTGTAGTCGGTGGTCGGTGATATGATAAGGGGGTACACTCTCCCCCTACTGCTATGCCCATCGTCCCTTTTGTCCTCCTGCACAACCGTCTCACCTACCAGGGACGCAAATACAAAATACGCATCGATCGTTTACAATTGCCCAATGGCAAGGAGGGGGAGTATGAATATATTGTGCATCCAGGGGCGGCGATGGTGGTGCCTGTAACGGCAGAGGGCAAACTGGTGATGATCAAACAGTATCGTTTTGCTGTGCAGAGGTATCTTTTAGAATTTCCCGCTGGTACCCTAGAACCCGCTGAAGACCCTGAGACAACGATCAAACGGGAGATAGAGGAAGAGACAGGTTATCGTGCCCACAGTTGGCAGAAATTGGGTGCCTTTTTCCTCTGTCCTGGTTATTCCGATGAAATCATTCATGTTTATCTGGCAAAGGATTTGGAAAGACTAGCAGAACAACCCCCCGGTGATGAAGATGAAGATATTACAGTGCAGTTGTACGATCGTAGCCAGATAGAAGACCTCATTCACACTGACTCCCCTACCTTAGTTGACAGCAAGAGTATCACTGCCTGGCATATGGCGTTGCCCTATTTGCAAAGTTGAGGCGATAAAATTTATGCGAATTGGTGTCCCTAAGGAAATCAAAGACCAAGAGTTTAGAGTCGCGTTAACTCCAGGGGCGGCAGGACAGTTGGTGGCTAGGGGACATAGAGTCACGATCGAGACAGGAGCAGGCGTGGGGGCAGGTTTTCGGGATGAGGATTACCGAAATCAGGGGGCAGAAATTGCCAGAACCGCAGAGGAAATCTTTGCCCAGGAATTGGTCTTGAAGGTGAAAGAACCCCTGCCCCAGGAGTACAAGTTCTTACACGATCGTCTTATTTTGTTTACCTATCTCCATCTAGCAGCCAGTCGGGAATTAACGATCGCTTTACTAGAAAGTGGCTGTACTGCCTTTGCCTACGAAACCGTGCAATTGGATAATGGGCAGCTTCCCCTCTTGACACCGATGAGTATGATTGCGGGACGTTTGGCGACCCAATTTGGCAGTCACTTGCTGACTAAACAACAAGGGGGCATGGGGCTACTGTTAGGGGGTATTCCCGGTGTGCGTCCTGGCAGGGTGGTGATTTTAGGGGGAGGTACCGTCGGCACCGAGGCAGCAAAGATGGCAGTAGGTTTAGGGGCAAGGGTGCAGATTCTGGACATCAACATCGATCGGCTAAATGAACTCTCCCAGCTGTTTGGGGCAAGGGTGGAGTTATTGTACAGCAGTCCCAGTATGATCGCTGAAGTCATACCTGCTGCCGATTTGGTAATTGGAGCGGTGTTAGTGCCAGGAGAAAAAGCGCCGCTCTTAGTTGGGCGGGAGTTAGTTAAGCAAATGCGCCCAGGGGCAGTAATTGTCGATGTAGCAGTGGACCAAGGGGGCTGTATTGCTACTGTCAGACCGACTAGTCACAGTCAACCGACCTATGTGGAAGAAGGGGTGTTACACTACGGCGTACCCAATATGCCCGGGGCAGTTCCCTGGACAGCAACCCAAGCCCTCGTCAATGCTACGCTCCCCTACGTTATGCAGTTGGCAGAAGGGTTAGATAAACTCGATCGCTATCCCGTCCTACAGCGGGGCTTGAATATTTATCAGAAAAAAATTGTCCATCCCGTCATTGCTAAGGTATTTCCCGAACTGCCCGCTGACTTGGGGGTTGCCTACTAGAGCAAATTACGACTGAGGCGTTGATAGACCGTCACCAAACTATCCCGATCGCCCACATTGCCAGGGAAAAGCACTACCGGCAGGTCAGGGAAGCGGGGATGATCGGAGTTTGTGCGCACCACTGATACCCCCGGCAGAATTTGTCCCAGCAGACGCACCGCCCGCAACGCCAGACCCTTACTCAACACATCGTTGGAAGTAATACCACCTTTGCTGATCAAAAAACCAATTGTAGGGGGCAAATTAGCCACGATCGTCATCAACAAGTCCGATACTTTAGTGCCAAAAGCTAATCTTGCTGCCAGGTCAGGAAAAGTGATTTCTTGCCTACTAGTGAAGATGACGGGTGTCAATCCCCTTTGCAAACTGTCAGCTACCTTCTCCAACACCTCCTGTTGTAATGCCTGAAATTCTTTGCTTTCCCCAGCCTCCGATAACAGACGTCCTACCTTTACCTCGATGGGTTGGACAGTATCCAGCGCCAAGAGAGCTTGCAATTGTGTAGTTGTCTTTTGCACATGGGAACCCACCAAGATCACTCCCCTGTTTTGCACATCTTTACCCATATCTACGGCGGCAACTGGTTGGGGGGGCAACTGCGCCAAAGCCGTCAGCAAACTAGCAGCACTGCGGAACAAAAAACGCTTCCCTTCTCCACTCACTGTTAACACAGCCTGGGCAAAGCGATCGAGGTCTTGCTGTTCCTTGGCATCTACCACCACACAGACATTGCCCTGCAACTGCCGCAGTTTATCCTCTACGCCCCATCGGATATCCGCTAACAGCAGACGTACAACCTGGTCAGCCTTGATTCTCCCCTTTGTCTTCTCTTCCACATAGGCAGGTAAATAACTAGTAGAATAACCAAACACCGAGTCCTTGGCAAATTCCGTCAGGTGGGTAGGCGTCGGCACACCATCAACCAGCAAATAGTGAATACTGTCTTCCGTAAAACGACCGCCCTCCAAAAAAGCAGGCACCAGAAAATGGGCATCAAAATTCCCCAGCTCCTCGGCAATGACATCCGTCTCAATGGGGTAATGCCCCCGCAGAGTAGAATCCGATCGGCTGACAATTAAAAAATTTGCCACCCCCTCTTCCTGCAACACCGCCCGCAGATTGCGACAGACCTCCCTGGTAATAGCCGCCGCCCGATCGGGGGTCACCGCCCGCGTATTGGTCAGCACAAAAAACAAAGGGGAACTATCCCGTACTCCCAGGCGTAGAGTTTCTTTGTCCCACTGCGTCAGCAACAGACAACTATGGACCGTCTGGGAACCCGTCGGGTCATCATCCAGCACAACAACTAGAGGGCGTACCATTAGCAACAACCGCAAACTTGTTTAATGATAACCTAAACAGAGGGGCGCCAAACTAGCATGAACCTGGAAGAGCAACTATTTACAGGGCAAATTCTCAAAAAAGAAAACCTCTCCCTCGTCTTGCTCCTAATTACAGGGATTGTCCTAGTGAGCGCTGTCATCATGGCCGAAATAGAACCCAACTTTACTTTTCCCGACGCCCTGTGGTGGAGCATTGTTACTCTGACAACTGTCGGCTATGGCGACCTCACCCCCCGCACTCCCCTGGGCAGACTGATTGCCGTTATCATTATGGTCTTAGGTATTGGTTTGCTGACCACTGCTAGTATCACCATCAGCGCCACCGTTGCCAGTAGCCTTATCCATCGCCGCCTCAAGGAAGAACAGGGGATGAACTCCTATCAGTTTGAAAACCACATCATCTTCTGCGAATGGAACTACCGCGTCCGCTCCATCCTGCACCAATTTCGCAGCACCCCCACCACCAAAAATACCCCCATTGTCCTCATCTCTGATGCCGAACGGCGACCGATCGAAGACCGCAACTTTTTTTTCATTCGCGGGGAAGTGACGGATGAAACTTTACAACGGGCGAACATTCAGCAAGCCAGCACCGTCATAATCCTGGGGGATGAACGCCTTGCCCCCGAAGCCCGCGATGCCAAAGTCGTCCTCTCAACTCTAACGGTAGAAAGCCTAAACCCCCATGTGTACACGATCGTGGAACTGTCTGACCAGCGGTACCTACAGCACTGCCAGCGGGCTAACGCCGATGAAATTATTGTCAGAAGCGACCTCAGTGCCATGCTCATCTGTCAAGCCGCTCTCAATCATGGCATCAGCCACCTGTTTAATGAACTCCTCTCCCCTGCCATCGGCAACCACACCCACATTGTGCCGGTCCCCCCTGATTTGGTCGGTAAAACTGTGTTAGAAGCCATGCCCCTCCTAAAGGCTAATTGCCACAGCACCCTCATTGGCGTTCAAGCCCCTACAGGGGAAATCCTGTGCAACCCCGATGGCAATTACTGTCTCCAACCCCAAGACCACCTCGTGTTAATTATGAAGGAAAGCCTAAGCCCCACCCGCCATAACCTGTAATTAATCCCTCCTTTACCTTTGCTTAACTTTAGGCATATATCCTGATAACTAACGTGGTTAAGGTACTTGGACAGGTCCAGGTTAATACCGATCGGTCTGAGTAGCTGTATTAGCCAATACCCTTAACGTTTTTCCCGCTGTAAACTCTAGTTTGAGAGGAAGTTCCATGTCCGATCTATCCCGCAGAAAACTGCTTGCGTTTTTTGGCGTGGGTGTGGGTACTACTGTTGCTGTACTTTCTGACGTGGTAAGTGAGCAATTCTTCAGTGCCTCTACCCAATCCGTAAGCGGTCTGAAGTTCACCCCCGTCCGCCTGCCCAGCCCTCTGCCCATTTACCGTACTACCCCTTCCTTCCTAGCTACAGGCTTTGGTGGACAAGGGCGGATTGTTGAACCTTCCAGCGATGGCAGATTGACTAGCTACACCGTCATCGATGACGTAGTTATTCCCCCTGAGTACGAGTATTACCTAATCATTGCTTGGGGCGATCGGGTATTTCCCAATCCTGAGGAATACGTGGGCTTCAATTCTGACTTCAATGGCTACATCCCCATCAATGGCAATGTAGAGGGTTGGCTGTGGAACAACCATGAATACGTCTGCTATCCCATTTCTCCTTTAGCTCCTGGCACTCCTACTGGTCTAAACAATCCCCAATTCCCCGATGCCTTTGAGCCTGTGATTGGGTTCAAACTGCCTAATGCCTCTAGTTTGAGTGCGTTGAGCCAGCAAGACCGTCTTCTCCTCAATGGGGAGTTTGCATACAACCAAGGGGGGTCGGTAGTCCGCATTCGTCGCAATGCCAGTGGCAGATTTGAGCCTGTTAACGACCCTAGAAATCGTCGCTATCACTTGCTCTCTGGTCTGGCAATCAATGCGGAGCGCACTGACCGCTATAGAACTGTTACTTCCTGGGGTCCCCGCAGCTACCAGAAGGGTGACAACAACTTCTTGATTGGTACTGGTCCTGCTGCCCGCGATGTGTTTGAACGGGTAAATGCTGATGGTCTAGGCAACCGTATCATCGGTACTGGTTTCAACTGCTCTGGCGGTGTCACTCCCTGGGGGACAATTATGTCCTGCGAAGAAAACTTCCAGGCTGATTCCAACGTTTTCTACAACGGTGTACAGGAACAGGTATTGCCCAACGGTACGCAAGTTGGTTATCTGCCCAACACCACAGGGGAAATATTTGGTCTGGTAGGTGAGAAGTATGGCTGGGTGGTAGAGATTGACCCTGCTGACCCTGACTTCCGTGCCCGCAAGCACACTGCTCTCGGTCGTTTCCGTTGGGAAAATATCACTATCCGTGCGGAAGCTGGTAAGAGACTGGTCTGCTACATGGGGGACGATCGCCGTGGTGGTCATACTTGGAAGTACGTCTCCCGCGGTACTGTTACTAACCCCAGAGACAAGGCTAACAGCCGCTTACTGGAAGATGGTATCCTCTACGCTGCGCGCTACAACCCCGATGGGACGGGGGTTTGGATTCCTTTGACTCTGGATACGCCCACCAATCCTATTCGTCCTTCTGAGTTGTCGGCGGTGCCCTTTGAGTCGGGGCTGTTTGATGCCAGCAACCGTTTGAATCTGGGTCTTATTAAGTTGCCTCGCCGCAATGGTATTGCTGGTCAGACTGTTGATGGTGGTACCTTCGACTGCACCCGTGGTCCGGCAGAGGATGCTGCTTTTGTGACTGGTCCTACGGGCTATTTGGGCAAGCGTCTGCGGGACTTCTATCCCACCCTGGGGGCAGTGCTGGTAGATGCCTTCCGCGCCGCTAACCTGGTGGGGGCTACGCCTACTGCGCGTCCTGAGGACTTGGAAATCAATCCTCGCAACCCCAGAGAAATCTTTGTTGCTTACACTGATAGTGCTCCTGGTAGCGATGGCTATCCTGACTCTCGCATCTTTAATGTTGCTAAGTTGTCGGAAGACCCCCGTGCCCAACAGCAGTCCGGTGCTCTCTTCAAGATCATTGAGGATTCGGAGGATGGTACTGGTTTGACTTTCCGGTGGGAGCGTTTCCAACAGGGTGGTGAAGCTGGTTCCTTCGGTGGCTCTGGTTTTGCTAACGTGGACAACCTTGTCTTCGATGACCAAGGCAACATCTGGGGTGTAACGGATATGTCCACTAGCACCCACAATGGGTTTAACGTCGGTCCCACGCGGCTGGAAAATACTATCAACCATAGGGCTGTCGGGGATGTATCTGCCTTCACGGGTGTATTTGGCAACAACTTTGTGTTCTATATCCCTGTAACTGGTCCCAATGCTGGTCAGGTAGTGCCTTTTGGCTATGGTCCTAACCGCACGGAGTGTACTGGTCCTTACTTTGTGGGTGATACTTTCCTCTTGTCTGTACAGCACCCTGGGGAAGATGAACCCTATAGCCCCGCGGTAACCTATACCCGCACTATCCCCATGCTGGACTTGAACGGTCAGGTGTATAACCAAACCCGTACTGTTAGTCGTGGTAGTACCTGGCCCCGCAAGGGTGGTAATGTGCCCCGTTCTGGGGTAATTGGTATCCGGCGCAAGAACAGCACTAATCCTAACGGTTCTTTCCTGGGCTAATTAGGTTAATCTCTGGACTCGATCGCTGTCCGCCTGCGGGTGGGCAGTTTTTTTATGGCTTGTTCAAACTGGCTCGGTATAATAGCAGTGAGTGTTGGCAAGGTGTGTGTTGCTATGATTTACAATCCCATGTTGCGCGAAGAACCCCGTAATCGCCCGGCGGGTATTTTACCGAAACCCCAAACGGAATCCATCTTGGACTGGCTGGAGCGAACAGGGCGTATTGCTGCCCGCACCCCAGAGGTTAGTGTGATTTACGATGAAGATATTGATGAATTGAATGAAATCATTGGCGATGATACTAGCTACTACGATGAGGAAGATGATGACCTAGTAGCTGATTTAACGGGAGAGGAAGAGGAAGATTTACTCTAAATGGAAGAGGCGACAGTTACAAAACCTAATTTCTTCACAGGGAGAGCTATCTCTCTGTCTTTGTTTGTCATCCTGGCAAGTGTAGTTGGGGGGCAGACTTGGCTCCTGCCTCCTCAGAACAAGGGGGACTTTCTACTGCCTTGGTTTTTAAGTTTGCTGGGAGTTATAGGCAGCGGCACGATCGTTTTACCATGGCTGCGGCAACTGAAAGTGGGACAGGTGATTCGGGAGGAGGGACCGCAAAGTCATTTACAAAAGGCAGGTACACCGACAATGGGGGGAATTTTTGTTGTCCCCATCGCTCTTTTGGTAGCTGTGCTCTGGACAGGGGTTGCGAGGGAGGTTATTGCGACTGTCCTTTTGACATTAGCTTTCATGGTGGTTGGTTGGTTAGATGACTGGCTGATTCTGCGCTACAAGTCTAACAAGGGGATTTCCCCTAGGATGAAGATGGTCTTATTGGGGGTTGCTTCCCTTGTCTTTTGTCTCTGGGCAAGCTGGCAGGGTTTGTCAACAACGGTGGGTTTACCTTTTCATTGGTCTTTACCTTTGGGTTGGTTCTTTTGGTTCCTAGCTATGTTTGTTTTGTTAGGTAGTAGCAATGCTACCAATTTGACGGATGGTTTGGATGGTTTGGCGGGGGGCACAGGAGCGATCGCGGCTTTGGGTCTGGCATTTTTGTTGTATCCTGGGCATACTCCTCTGGCTATCTTTTGTCTGTCTGTCAGTGGTGCTTACCTGGGGTTTCTCTGGCACAATCACAATCCCGCGCGGGTGTTTATGGGGGATACGGGTTCTCTAGCCTTGGGGGGAGCGTTGGCAGGGGCGGCTATCCTGGGGGACAAGCTCTGGGGCTTGTTGATCTTGGGTTTGTTATTTGTCTGGGAATCCCTGTCTACAATCCTACAAGTGGCGTACTATAAGGCGACGAAGAACGAAGAGGGGATAGGCAAACGCCTGTTTAAGATGGCTCCCTTCCATCATCATTTAGAACTCAGTGGCTGGAGTGAGTTGCAGGTGGTGGCTACATTCTACGCTGTGGGCTTGTTGCTCTTGGCAGTCACCCTGGGGATCAAAACGATCGGTGCGGGTTGATGGAGTGGGAGGAGGTCAGGACCAAGTTTAAACAGGTATGGGGTTATGGGGATTTTCGCCCCCCCCAGGGGGAAGTGATTGCTAACTTACTGGCAAAGCGGGACGGGGTGGTTATTTTGGCAACGGGGGGTGGTAAGTCCATCTGTTTTCAATTGCCGGCTCTTTTACAGTCCGGTTTGACTTTGGTCATTTCTCCCCTGGTGGCTCTCATGGAAGACCAGGTGCAGGATTTGCAAAGACGACAGCTCCCTGCTGCTACTATCCACAGCAATATGACAAAAAACGATCGGTGGCAGGTGTTAAAGAACTTTGGGCAGTGGCGCTTGCTTTATCTTTCCCCCGAAACTCTCTTTTCGCCCCCTGTATGGGAAAAGTTATGTCATCCCAAGTTAGCAATTGCCGGCATTATGTTGGATGAAGCCCATTGTTTGGTGCAGTGGGGGGATACTTTTCGCCCTGCCTACAGAAGACTGGGGGCGTTGCGACCTGCCTTGTTAAAACACAAAGAGAAAAACCATCCCCCCATTCCCATTGCTGCTTTTACTGCTACCGCTGATCCCCAAGTCCAGTCGGAGTTATGCGCTTGTTTACAGTTACAAGACCCCCATGTCATTCTCACTTCCCCCTATCGGCAAAATTTAGCTCTCCACGTAGAAATCAGTTGGAGTCCTCAGGGCAGAAAAGAGCGATCGATAAAATACATTCGTTCCCAACAGGGGGAGGTGGGTTTGGTCTATGTGAGGACGCGCAAAGACAGTGAGGAACTTGCCGCCTGGTTTAACAGCCAGGGCTTAAAATGTACCTACTATCACGGCGGTATGATCCCAAAAGAGAGAAGACAGATAGAAAAAGCCTGGTTGGAGGGAGCTTATTCTTTTGTTGTGTGTACCTCCGCTTTTGGTGTGGGCATAAATAATCCCAAGACGCGCTGGGTGTTGCATTTCCAGTCTCCTTTAACGATCGCTGAATATGTACAAGAAGTGGGCAGAGCGGGCAGAGATGGCAAAGCCGCTGCAGCCTTGATGTTAGTAAGTGAACCGACAGGGCTGTTGGACAATACCGATCGTAATCGTTATCAATTCTTCCTTCAGCAACAGCGCAAAATTGTGCAGAGAGCACGTCAACTCCTACCCAAGCTCCCCCGCCAAGGCACCTATGAGGAGGTGAGTCGCATGGATGCAGATGCTCCCGCTGCCCTGGGATTACTGCACAGAGCTGGTAAGTTGGTGTGGCATGACCCCTTCCACTACGAAATTCTCCCTGATGCTTGCTCTCTCCCCGCTGTAGATGAAACTGCCACAATGCAGATGCAACAATTCATCAGGACAAGAAGATGTCGTTGGTCTTTTTTGCTAGAAGTATTTGGTTTTGTAGCGGAAGCAAAAACTATGCATTGCGGCATTTGTGATAACTGTCTCAGACAGAAGCAATGAAAGAGCCAGGGTTGATTGTCATCTTTGGTGCTACTGCCACAGGAAAAACAAAATTAGCTATCAACTTAGGCAAGGAACTTCATCTCCCCGTTCTCAACGCTGATTCCCGGCAGGTCTATCGTTACTTTGACATCGGCACTGCCAAACCCACCCTAGCAGAAAGGCAGGGGGTGCCCCATTATTTGCTGGACATTGCTGACCCTGACCAACCTATAACCATTGCTGACTATCAAAAACAGGCGTCTGCCCTCATCCAGTCATTTCACTGCCGGGGAATTACCCCCATTCTGGTCGGTGGCTCTGGCTTTTATCTCCGCTCCATCACCCACGGTGTCACTATTCCCCCTGTGCCGCCCCAACCCCAACTGCGCCAACAACTAGACCAGATGGCATCCCCCCTCCTCTACCAACTTTTGCAACAAATAGACCCCGCTCGGGCAAAGGTGTTACATCCTAACGATCGGTTTCGCATCACCCGCGCCCTGGAAATCTTTTACACCACTGGACAACTACCTTCCCAATTAGGAAAACCCAAACCCCCCCCCTTTCCCATCTACCCCATTGGTCTCCTCCCCCCTGACCCCGTGACCTACCAAACCAGAATCCGACAAAGAGTCCTGCAAATGCTCGATCGGGGCTGGCTAGAGGAAATAAAATACATCCAAAGTAAATTTGGCAACACCCTACCCCTCCTAGAAACTTTGGGCTACCGCGAAATGCGCCAGTACTTGGCAGGCAAAATTAGTAGAGAAGAGGCGATCGGGCAGACCGTCAAACACACCCTGCAAATGGCAAAGCAACAGAAAACCTGGTTCAAATCTCCAGACAATCTGTTGCCGAATACAAAGTGGATAGAAGCAGAATACAACCTACTTGATCTCATCCATGATCTTAAAGATGGGCAAATACATACCTGCTAGAATTGAACCTACGAGACCACCGAGGAACAAAATCATAAACGGTTCCATGATACTAGTGAGAGCTTTGATCGCTTCCTCCACCTCATTTTCATAGAAGTCAGCAATCTTCATCAACATCTTGTCTAGCTCACCCGTCTCCTCCCCGATCGCTAACATTTGGATTGCCATCGGCGGAAAGAGCTTTTGTCTCTCTATCGCTGGCGTTATCTGTCCCCCTTCTTTCACTTCCTCCCTAGCCGCTGCGAGGGCATTTTCAATCACCACATTACCTGCCGTTTCCCCTGTGATTTCCAGAGCACTGAGAATAGGTACACCTGCACGGGACAGGGAACCAAAGGTACGAGAGAAGCGGGCTACTGCTGTCTTAATCACAAGATCACCAAATAGGGGCAATTTTAGGAATATTCTGTCCATGACCAACCTGCCAAAGGGAGTGGCATAGAACATTTGGTAGCCGGTGATAAGAGCAAAAATTCCAATTGGGATCAGCCAAAACATCCAACTGTTGAGGAAGTTACTAACATTGACTAAAAATTGGGTAAAAGCTGGTAATTCACTCCCTAGTTCTTTGAAAATACCATCAAACACAGGGATGATAAATTTGCACATCCCAATAAAGATTGCTACTGCAATAAACGTCACAACTGCCGGATAGGTCATAGCTGACTTGATTTGGTTCTCCAAGCGCGCTGAATCCTCCAGTAGCTTTGCCAAGCGATTCAATACGTCATCTAACACACCACCCGTTTCCCCTGCCTGCACCATCGCCACATACAGACGATCAAAAATATCCGGATGTTTGCGCAGAGCATCGGAGAAGTTAGTCCCCTGTTCTACATCAGCCAGAATTTCCTTGAGTGCCCCCTTGAGTTTAGGATTGGTGGCTTGGTCAGTCATTACCCCCAAACCTCGTACCATCGATACACCCGCATTGACTAGGGTAGCTAACTGGCGAGAAAATAAAGCCTTGTCCTTGGTCGAAACACTTACCAAGCTAATTTTTTGCCAATTAAACCCCGTCTTAACTGCCGAGATTTCAATTACCGTAAACCCCTTCTGCCGCCAAATCTCCCGTGCCTTGGCAGGGGATTCTGCCTCGATCGTTTGGGAGACAGATTTACCAGCGGGGTCTTTTAACTTTGCCTTGAACTTAGCCATAGCACACCTACCTAGCCACTAATAGAACGAGACTTGATCATTTCCTGGGATTTGGGATCGTAGGAACCCTTAGGACGCTTCAAGTTAGGCGGATTGGGACCCACTAAGCGATGGATTTCCTCGGGGCGAGAGGTCTTGGACAGTGCCGCCTCAAAAGTAATTTCCCCTTCGTTGTAGAGGTTGACAAGGGCTGTCTCTAGGGTTTGCATCCCCTCCTTACCCCCTGTTTGAATCATGCCGTAGATTTGGGCAGTCTTCCCTTCCCGAATCAAGTTGGCAATAGCCGGTGTCACAATCATCACTTCTTGACACATCACCCGTCCAAATTGACCAGGCTTGGGATTAGCACGGGGAACTAGGGTCTGGCTCAGCACTGCCTTTAGAGAGTTGGATAACTGTACCCGAATCTGTGCCTGCTGTTCAGGGGGGAATACATCCACAATGCGGTCTACAGTTTGTGCCGCTGAACTGGTGTGCAATGTGCCAAATACTAAGTGCCCCGTCTCCGCTGCCGTCACTGCTAACTGAATGGTCTCCAAGTCCCGCATCTCCCCTACCAGAATGACATCGGGGTCTTCCCGCAGGGCACCCCTAAGGGCGTTGGCAAAACTCTTGGTGTCTTCCCCTACCTGCCGCTGGTGAATCACACTCTTGACAGATTCGTAGACAAACTCGATCGGGTCTTCGATGGTAAGAATGTGCTCTGGGCGATCGAGGTTGATACTGTTGATCATGGCAGCCAGGGTAGTACTCTTCCCCGAACCTGTGGGACCCGTCACCAGCACTAACCCTCTGGGCAAATGGCACAGGTCCTTCACTACAGGAGCAACCCCCAAATCATCTATGTCAGGAATCTTGGAACTCAGTGCCCGTAGACAGGCTGCCACTGTCCCCCTGTCCTTGTAGACATTGACGCGGAAACGTGCCAACCCCTTGATCCCATAGGAGCAGTCCAACTCCCAATTCTGCTCAAACATCTTTCGCTGGTTGTTGTTGAGCATGGCATAAATGAGCCGCTGGCACTCCTCAGGGGTGAGGGGATCCCTATCTGTTGGCGTCAATCTGCCATTAATGCGGATATAGGGAGGTAAGCCTGCAGAAATGTGCAAGTCCGAGCCTTTGCGCTCGATCACCTCCTCCATCAAATCCTCGATAATGTAGTCTAGAACCATCCTTTGCTACTCCTTAAAACGTACGGGGTGTAGTGCAGTAGGGACACTCCAGCATCTCTGGTTTGAGAATTGCCCCACAACCAGTACACTCTAGGGATTTACTGCGACGCATCCGCTCCTCTGCCTCTCTGCCCTTGTCGGTGTAAACAACGCGTAACACTTCCTCTAGGGTGGTGTAGCCCTGGCGCACGAGGTCAAAAGCATAGTACATCAGGGTCTTCATCCCCTCCTTCACTGCAATTTCCTTGAGGGCATCGGCAGTCGCTCCTTTGTTGATGGCACTAGCCAGGGCTTCACTGTTCTTCATCACCTCGTAAACCCCCACCCTGCCCTTGTAGCCGTTGCCACCACACTTGGGACAGAGCTTTTTCCCCTTTGCCTGGGCCTCGATGATCTCCTCCCGACTGAGGCGGTTAGCCTTGTAGAAGGTCCGCTCCAAGTCACTAGAGGGTAAGCCAAACCGATCGAGTTCCTCCTGCGTTGGCTTGTAGGGAATGCGACAGACATCACAGACCCTCCGCATCAAGCGCTGGGCACATACCCCAATCAGAGCGGTGCTGACCATCACGGGGTCAATCCCCATTTCCTCCAGTCGGGCAACTGCCCCAGGGGCATCGTTAGTGTGTAGGGTGGTCAAAACTAAGTGTCCCGTCAGAGCTGCTTCGATCGCTGTCTTGGCTGTTTCATAGTCCCGCGTTTCCCCTACCAGGATGACATCGGGGTCCTGGCGCAAAAATGCCCGTAGAATGGAGGCAAAGTCCATGCCCTTCTCCCGAATCACTTGACATTGGGCGAGACCGGGTAAGTTGTATTCAATGGGGTCTTCCGCTGTACTGATGTTGATGCCGGGGTCGTTTACCTCCGCCAGGGCAGAATAGAGAGTTGTTGTCTTCCCTGAACCCGTTGGACCAGTCACCAGAATCAAACCATAGGGGCGACTCACCATGTCCTTCACCTTTGCCAGGGTTTCCGGGTCAGTAATCAGACGATCGAGACCCAGCTGGGTATTGGAGTTGTCCAGAATCCGTAGTACAATCTTTTCCCCGTGCTGTGTCGGACAGGTGTTAACGCGGAAGTCCACCCGTCTGCCTTGGAACATCCGTTTTAACTTGCCGTCCTGAGGCTTCCGTCGTTCCGCAATGTCTAGGTTGGAGATAATCTTAAAGCGGGAAATGACAGCGGGGATAATGCTCTTGGGCAACTGCTTTTCATTGGGGGGAATCATCTCCCGTAGCACCCCGTCCTTGCGGAAGCGCACCCGTAGGTACTTCTCCTGCGGTTCAATGTGAATGTCCGAGACACCATCCTTGAGGGCACGCACCAAAATTTGGTCTACCAGTTTGATAATGGGTGCAGAATTCTCACTTACTGCCTTGGTGAGGTCATTTTCTTGGTCCGCTACATCCTCCAGCTCTTCATCCCCAAAGATGTCCTGCTGGATTTCCAATACCTTTTCGTCAATTTCTGTCCCCCCTGCCACTGCCTTCTGCTTAGCAACTTGGTAGGCCACTACAGCATCGAGGGTCTCCAGGAAATCTTCCCTGGTGATCACCCGAATTGTGGGGGTCAAGCCCGCTTTGTTCGTCGCCCGCAGCAGTTCATCCCGATGGCGGAAGTTATCAGGGGAAACCATCCCCACCAGTACGTGGGTGTCTGTCCGCGCCAGGGGCAACATTTCACAGTCTTTGCAAACATTGATGGGCAGGATAGCCTCCATGAGGGCACTGACGTTCTCCGCCGCAAATTTTTCCTCTTCAATGGCAGGATCGATCGTCTCAATGCCGTGTAATACCCGCAACTCAAATAGCTGCAGAGTCTTGTAGTAGCGCACCACATCGGGGGGCAGGGGGTTGTTGATAATACTTTCTAAGGCGGCGATGAAGGGTGTCCCCTCCTCCTTGCTCAGCTTCAGTGCCTGGTCGTACTGCTCTGGCGTGGCATGACCGCCGTTGATTAGTTTTGTCTCAAAGGGAGTACGTCCACCGCGGAGGGTAAGCTCTCTGCCTGCTCTTCTTCTGGGGGTATTTTCGGTTTCCATGACAGCCCTAGGGAATTTCTAGTGGCATTCTAGCGCAGATTGACCGATCGGAGCAATAAATAATTCTTAACCCCGATCGATCCCTAGCCCTACCTAGTAGGTTTCCACGTGCCAGCGCTCTTCCTTTTTCATCTGTTTGCAGTATTCGCTCCAGTTTACTCCACTTTTCGCCGCTGTTTCTGTGAGGAATTCCTCAATGCCACCTTCCATGCCCTTCAGACCACACATATATACATGGGTGTTGGGCTTTTGCATTAACTCCCACAATTCATCGGCATATTCTGCCATGCGATTTTGTACGTACATCTTTTTGCCGTCCTTGGTGGTCTGTTCGCGGCTAAGGGCGAGGTCCAGGCGGAAGTTTTTCTTGTGCTTGTAGGCTAGCCACTCTAGGTCAGCTTTGTAGAGAATGGAAGCGTCATTGGTGACACCAAAAAAGAGCCAAGCTAGACCGTTGAATTTGTAGTCTTCGTGCTGCTCTTTGAACATCCGCCATAGAAAGGCACGGAAGGGAGCAATCCCTGTCCCTGTGGCAATCATAATGATCGTGGCATTGGGGTCGTCGGGTAGGAGCATTTCTTTACCCACAGGTCCGGTGATTTTCACCTCATCCCCTGGCTTGAGATTGCACAGAAAGGTGGAGCACACCCCATAGACGGTTTCCCCCGTTTCAGGATGTTTGTATTCCAGCTGCCGCACACTGAGGGAAACGGTTTTGTCATCCCCGTCGTCGCCATGCCTTGTAGAAGCTATGGAGTAGAGACGTAGTTTGTGGGGCTTGCCGTTTTTGTCCTCCCCAGGGGGAATGATGCCAATACTCTGCCCCTCCAGGTAACGCAATTCGCTGCCGGAGATGTCTATTTTAATGTGTTGGGTCTTGCCGATGCCGCCAGGACGGATCAGGGGTTCATTGGAAATGCACTTGCCGACAAAGGGGGCGTTGGGGCGATAGATGTTGACAGGGATGTCTTTTTTGTGGGTGAGGGTTTCAGTCATGTTGGCTCTTTCATCCTGTACGATTTACCATTATGTGTCTTACCATCCTAACTTTTTTTTGTGCCCCACTTGCCTTTTTTCTTTAACTTTTGTGCGGGATTGCCAGTGCCTCTGCCATAACTGCGATGGGGGCTTCTACTCCTAACCAGTAAGTAAATGCCAGTGCTCCCTGGTAGAGTAACATCTGCAGTCCATCGATCGTAGTTAGTCCCCTGGTTTCCGCCATGTGCAGGAGGGGGGTGGGGCGGGGGGTGTATAGAAGGTCATAGACGATCGTGGTGGGGGGGAGTTGAGCTATTTGCCCAGGCGTAAGGGGGGATTGGTTGTCCATACCGACGGGTGTACAGTTTACCAAAAGGTCAATATTTTCGAGGGCTTGATCCAGCTGTGCCCAAGGGCAAATATGGATATTGAATTGTTGTCCTAAAATTTCCAGTTTGTCTAAACTTCTGCCCACAGCGGTAATGTTTTGTATACCTAGTTTTTGACAGCCGACAATCACGGCTTTGGCAGCGCCCCCACTCCCCAAAATTACTGCTTTTTGTAATTGCAGCTTGCTACTTTGCAGGGGATAAATGAAGCCATCTACGTCAGTATTGGTGCCCACCCAACCTTTCTCCGATCGTTTTACAGTATTGACTGCACCCACAGTTCGGGCAAGGGGGGTCATGTCTACTAGGTAGGGGAGAATTTCCTGTTTGTGGGGAATGGTGAGGTTAAATCCCATAATTGACTCACAGGCAAATAGCCCCCTAATGGCAACAGAAAATTGCTCCATCGGTACAGGTAAGGGCACATAGACGTAATCTAAACCGAGGTGTTCTAGTGCGCGGTTGTGCATGACGGGGGAGAGACTATAGGTGACAGGATAGCCCATCACCCCCAAAATTTTAGTTGTGCCACTAATCCTAGGAGTCATGGTGATTTTCGTTGAGTAAAATTGCTACTAAAATCGGCATCAAATCCTCTAAATCAGCGGGCACGCGGTATAAATTTAGGTCCTGGGTGACTAATTGCTGCCCCCGATCGAGTACCCCTAATTGCCAAATTGTCCCTGTGGAAACTGCACCATAAATTAGTGTTCGGGGGGAATCTAACCACCGATCGAGGGCAATTAATGCCACTGCCAACTGCACCAATCCCTGCTCCAGGTCTTCATTTTTTGCCGCAATTACCACAAGAGTTGACCGCCCTTGTAACAAATAATCCAATGTCCCTTGCAGTTGTGGACTGACAAAAATGGGATACTCTACTCTAATTTCTGGGGGTGTGTAGTGCAAGAGGTCAATCACAACAGGGGCAATTAAAAATTCCCACCTGGCAATTTCTGTAGTGAGACTGAAACGGGGCAAATACCCTTGTATACAATTTTTTAAGTCCCACTCACCACTGTAACGGGGCAAATACAAGTAGTCCCGCCGCAGGGAATAGCCAAAGTAGGACAGAATATCGGGGGGGGCAAAATGGAGCTTAAAAAAATCAGCAAAGGTATAGGAGGCTTGGGGGTCAATAGTGGCTAACTTGGGCATTTCTATCCTACCTTATCTCTAGTTTTTCCCCCTTAGTTTGGGCAACAGCTGTAGCTGGGATTAACTCATTCCCCGTCGATACTAAATTGCTCAAACCATTCACCAACCGCCGTAAATCCGATCGGAATTTGGGGTCGCCTGTTAACTCATTTAAGTCCGTTGTAATTTTTTGGGCGTTGGCAAAGGTGGCGCGGGCAGAGTCCAAAGTTTCCCGTAGTGCCACGATCGTGTTGGGGTCATTGGCAGTGTCGGTAATCTGGCGTAAATTGCGGGCGGTTTTTGCCGCATCTTCCGAGAGGGTTTGCAGATTCTCAATAAACTTGCCATTGTTAAACAAGGGACGGGCATCGGCTAATAATTTCTGGGCTTCTCTAGCAGTATCACTGATAGAGTCTAAAGTTGTGGCTAGGCGCTGTTTATTTTCCATAATTAAACTGTCCGCACTTTTAGCAGTTTTGCTAAGCTGTTGGGCAGCGTCACTAATAGATGCCGCCGTTTTACCAAAGGACTCGATCGTTTCCCCCAGTTTGTCAAAGGGATTGCGAATGGCATCAATGATACTAGAGGCTTGCCCTGTTAACTTTTCTACCCCCTGGGCGGCTCTGCCGGCACTCTTAATTGTGGTGTTGAGATTTTCTAATATCTTTTCCTCCCGTATTTTACGCAATAGATCAGAACCCTCCTGTAACAGAGCGGTAAAACTCGGACCTGGTTGCCCCGCAATTGTATCCCCATTACAAATTACTTTTTCACGGTCACAGTCAGCACTCATGGGGTTAGATGCCATGCCTGGGGGTAGGTCTTCCTGGGGCACAATTTGCACGATCGTGTTACCAAGAATGCCGGTTTCAAAGGTACGCACGCTGGAGTTTTTGGGAATCACTAAACTGCTGTCGGTGATGGTAATAACCACATCTACGCCGTTGGGTTTGGGATAGATTTTTTGCACCTTTCCCACGGGAACACCGCGATAGCGTACCGCTGCCCCTTCGACTAAACCATCGGCAAGGGGAAACTGGGCAGTAAACTTAAATCTACTACCGCCAAATTCCCGCCCCCGCACCCACAAAATGCCCAAAATCGCACCACTGACTGTCCCCAAAATAAACAGCCCCAGTAAACCATCCCGCAGCAATTTTTTCTGCATTTTTACACCTCCCTGCCGAGAAATTGGATGGGACCCTCTGTGCTCCCTGTGAAGAATTGCCGTAGATAGGGGTTGTCTGCCCTGTCCACCTCCGCCGTTGCCCCCTCCCACCTAATTTTACCCTGGTATAACAAAATTACCCGATCGCTTGTGCGCCGAATTGTGCTGTGTTGATGGGTAACAACGACATAACTGTCACAGACCTGCTGTTTTACCTTGAGGTCGCGGATTAAATCTTCAATAATTGTGGAAGCAATGGGGTCAAGGCCGGCTGTTGGTTCGTCGTAGAGTAGGATTTTTTGTGCCGTTTGGGAACAGCGAGGGTCTTCGGTAATCGCTCTGGCAAAACTCACCCGCTTGCGCATGCCGCCTGATAACTGATTGGGATAGCGGTCTAGGATACCACTTAAGCCCACCATCGCCAATTTTTGTTCCACGATTTTTAAGATTTCCTGCGGTTTGAGGCAGCCATTTTGCCACAGGGTAAACCCCACATTTTCTGCCACCGTGAGGGAATCAAATAATGCCGCCTGTTGAAATACCATGCCCACATGGACAGAACTAGTTCCCCCCACTTCCTTGATTTTTTCGCCGTTAATCCATACCTCCCCTGCATCGGGTTCTAAGAGACCGCACATGATTTTCAAAATAGTGGATTTGCCTGTGCCTGAGGGTCCAATAATAGCTACAGCTTCCCCTGCATAAATGTCTAAATTGATGCCATCTAGCACCACATTTTTACCAAAACTTTTGCTGACATCTCTGAGAGAAATGAGGGCAGTCATAGCACCGATGGACAAATGCTGCCCCCAATTTTAACAGAAGGCTGTATCTAAAAATCGGGCTTGCCTAAGTAATCCATCTTACCTAACTCTACCCCATTGTGGCGCAAAATGTCGTAGGCGGTGGTGACATGGAAGTAAAAGTTGGGCAGGATAAAATATAGTAGAAAGTCAATCCCCCGCAGTGTCAGGGTGGTATCCCGCAGGGGCAGGGTAATTTCTGCTGCTTCCTTACCGTTGATTTGTTCTGGTGTGAGGGTTTGTAGCCAAGCGATCGTGCTGTTGATGCGATCGATCAATTCCCCAAAGCTAGTTTCTTTGTCTTCCATTACTGGTGCTTCTATGCCTGCCAATCTCCCTGCCCCCCGCCGCGCTATATCTGTGGCGATTTGTACCTGCCTCACCAGGGGAAACATATCGGGGAACAACCGCCCTTGCAGTAAAACACTGGGGTCAATCTTCTTTGCCTCGGCGTAGGCAGCCCCCTTCTCCAGGATGTGGGTGAGGTTTGTGAGAGAGCGCTGCAAGGACATCAGCACTTGAAACATGGAAATTGACATATCAGTTCTCTATTTCTACTCCTATCATTCTTATTCTCCGATCGCGGGCGATCGTTAGCACAATGACTTTGGGATTTTGTTCTAACACCTCGATCAATTCCTGCACATCCCTAAGAGGCTGATTGTTTACCGCTAGGATTTTATCCCCTGGACGCAGACCAATCCTACTGGCAAGGGAACTGGGATTGATAGCTTGGATGGTAAAAGTTTGGGCATCGATCGTGATCCCCCAGCGTCGTCCGCTTTTCTCTGGCGGGGTTGTAGGACGGTTGGCTACCTGGTTGAGGAAATTACGGGCGGTAAGAGCGCTAGTGGCAAAACCAATGCCCTGTCCATTCCCCATGATCGCTTTGTTCACTCCAATCAATTCGCCCCTGGAGTTGAGGAGCGGTCCGCCGGAGTTGCCTGGGTTGATGGCAGCATCTGTCTGTAAATCGCCATTGGGAGCAATTCGGCTGAGAATACCTGTGGTCAATGTCCCTGCCAAACCAAAGGGAGCGCCAATGGCAAACACCCGCTGTCCTACTTGGATGCCACTAGCCTCTGCTAAACGGAGAAAGGGAAACTTCTCGTTGCTGCGTACTCGCAGGAGGGCAAGGTCATTTCGCCGATCAGTGGCGATCACATCGCCGATAAATCTACGTCCGTCCTGGGTGCGTACCTCTACTTGACTAAGTCGGCCCACCACGTGTTCATTGGTGAGAATGAGACCGTCTGCACTGATAAAGCTGCCCGAGCCTGTTGTGCCAATCCCCCTGATAGTAACCACAGCGGGTAAAGCCGCCTTGTAGACGTTGATGGTAATTTGTTCGTCACTGGTAAAGGCAAAGGTGCGGGGGGGAAGGGCTACAGATAGAGTAGCAGCTAAAAAACCGATCGTCAGTAACCTTTGCATAGTCCCAACCATCTAATCACTGTCCTAGACGGAATTTAACTCTAGTAGTTTCTTAGACCGTGACCAATTGCGATTGCACAAATTGCCTTGCCCACCGATCGGCTTCTAGTATGTCCTCTAGGCGGGGTTGGGAAATACAATCGTGTGCCTGGCAAGCAGCTTCTATCAGTTTGGGAATGTCCATAAAGCCTATTCTAGCGCTGAGAAAGAGAGAAACTGCCTCTTCATTGGCTGCATTTAACACCGCTGTCATGGTTCCCCCCGTTCTGCCCGCTCTGTAAGCTAACTCCATACAGGGATATTTGCGATGGTCAGGGGCACGGAATGTCAAACTGCCACATTTCACTAAATCCAAGCGTTGCCAGTTGGTAGTCAACCGATCGGGGTAGGAGAGGGCGTACAAAAGGGGGAGCCGCATATCCGGCAGTCCCAGTTGGGCTAGGACAGAGGTATCCTGCAATTCAATCAGGGAGTGAATAATACTTTGGGGATGGATGACAATCTCAATGCAGTCATAGTCCAAACCGAATAGATAATGTGCCTCGATCACCTCTAGCCCCTTGTTCATCAGGGTTGCAGAATCGATCGTGATCTTTTTCCCCATACTCCAGTTGGGATGTTTGAGGGCATCGGCAACGGTGACATAGGGCAACTGTTCAATGGGCAAATCGCGGAATGCTCCCCCCGAAGCTGTGAGAATAATGCGCGCCAAGCCCCCTGCTGGCACCCCCTGTAGACACTGGAAAATCGCCGAATGTTCGGAATCAGCGGGCAACAACTTGACCCCGTACTCCGCTACCAGGGGATTGATCACTGGTCCCCCCGCAATGAGAGTCTCTTTGTTTGCTAAGGCTATGTTTTTCCCCGCCTTAATTGCCGCGATCGTGGGCAACAGACCAGCACACCCCACTATGCCCGTCACCACCGTCTCTGCTGCCCCATAACTAGCTACTGTCTCTAAGCCCTGCGCTCCTCCTACCACAATGGGCATGGGGTCAAGACCGCTCAGCGCCTCCCGTAATTCCCCTAACTTTTCTTCCTTGGCTATCCCCACTATTTCAGGGCGGAAACGCCGTACCTGGTGTGCTAGTAACTCCACATTGCTGCCTGCCGCCAGACCGACAACGCGAAACCGATCGGGGTATTGCGCTACGATGTCTAGAGTTTGGGTACCGATCGAACCAGTGGAACCAAGGAGGGTAATGGGCTTCATAAATTCTTTAGATTTTATTTTTTAATTTAGCATCAAACCTGCCCCTCCACCAACCTCGGGGAGTCAATTCGTGTTTATGCCCTAGGGCAGATGACTTGTTATGGCATTGATTATGTCTGTGCGTCTTTTTCCCCTAGGCGATCGGCTTGTGCGGCACTAAATGTGTGGAGATTGGGGTTTGCTCTCGTTTGTGCGGCTAGTAATTCGATCGTTTTTTGGTCATGGCGATGAGCCAAAACATACCGTCTCAGCTCTTGGGGGGTCATTTTCTCCAGGTCAGACATACTGCCATTCTCCAGAGGTATTGATAAAAATTTCTGTTTCTTCCCCCGCTAAAACATAGATCGTACCATCTGCCATAATACTAACTAACTCGATCGATCGATAGTATTGCCTTAGTTGCCAGGTAAGACGGAAGTAAGTTTGCAGTTGCCGAAGGGTAGGAAGAAGTTAGGCAAGATGATCCTACCTCCTACAATAGACGTCAATGCCAGCTAGAGGGGTATGTAACACAAACTTCACCGCTCGTCCCTCACAAGGCGAGGTTGGGGGCTACTCTCTTCTAATTCCCTGTTTTTAGGCATGGTGATGCTAGTTGTTTGACACCCTCCGCCAGGGTCGAAATGACGGCAGGTTGGTTTTATTCCTATAATGCAAAGAAGAAAACTACTGACCTACGGCATGGATACCTTTATCGCACCCCAACAGCTGGTTAGCAATCTGAAATGGCGCTATGCCACCAAAAAGTTTGACCCCACCCGCAAAATCCCCTCGCCTATCTGGGAAGCCCTGGAAGATAGTTTAGTTCTGGCTCCCTCTTCCTTTGGTCTGCAGCCCTGGCACTTTTTTGTCATTGAAGATGTTGACCTCCGCCAACAGCTCCTCCCCCATTCCTTTAACCAAACCCAGGTCGTGGAAGCTTCCCATTTGGTGGTCTTTGCCATCAAGATCAACTTGGATACGGACTATGCCGATCGGTATCTGCAGCGCATGGCAGAGGTACAGGGTGTCCCCCTAGAAAAATTGGCAGGTTTTGGCAATATGTTGAAGGGCTTTATTGAGAATCCCCCCTTTGACCTAGAAGTATGGGCAACCAAACAGACCTACATTGCCCTAGGACAATTTATGACAGCAGCAGCCATGCTGGGCGTAGACACTTGCCCTATGGAAGGATTTATCCCCGCTAAGTACGATGAGATTTTGCAGTTGCCCCAGCGGGGTTACCGATCGGTGGTACTATGTGTGGCGGGGTATCGGGCAGCAGACGATAAAAATGCCCTCCGTCCCAAGGTGCGCTTTGCCAAACCTGATGTTGTGACCTACCTGCCCTGAAATGATGTTGAGTCTAGTCCTGTGGTTTCCTGTCTTGTGGGCAGTGGTTTTAGCCCTAATGCCAGAGGGGAAAAATAGGGTCAGAAATCTTGCTCTGGTGGGAGCAGGGGGGTTATTGGGGATAACGCTGTTCCTTTTGACTCGTTTTGACCCTAGTCAATCTGGTTTGCAGTTAGAGGAAAATCTGCCCTGGATTGGGGTTTTGGGCATCTCCTACCACCTGGGCATCGATGGGATTGCCCTGCCCTTGGTTTTGCTCAACAGCTTTTTGACTGCTATTGCCATTTACAGTACGCCCCCAGGTATCAGTCGTCCCCAGCTCTACTACGCTCTGTTGTTTTTGTTGGCAGGGGGGGTAGCCGGGGTTTTCCTGGCACAGAATGCCCTCCTGTTCTTCCTGTTTTACGAAGTGGAGCTGATCCCCCTCTACTTACTAATTGCTATCTGGGGCGGTGGCAGACGGGGCTACGCCTCTACAAAATTCCTCATTTTTACTGCTCTGTCAGGGATTCTCCTCCTGGGGGGCTGCTACGGTATTGTGGGCTTGAGTGAAAACAATTTGCCCCTCAGCTTTGATTTCCAGGATTTGCAAGCACGGCAATTTTCCCCCTCGGTGGCGGCTCTCCTGCTGATTATCTTTCTCCTTGCCTTTGGGATTAAAATCCCCCTCGTTCCTCTGCATACCTGGTTGCCCGATGCCCATGTGGAAGCCTCTACCCCTATATCGGTTTTGCTGGCGGGGGTCTTACTGAAATTGGGTACCTATGGACTTTTGCGCTTTGGGGTGGGACTGTTTCCCCAGGCATGGCAACGCTTTGCCCCCCTGCTGGCGACCTGGGCAGTGGTGTCCGTCCTCTATGGCTGTCTGGTGGCAATCACCCAGAAAGATATGAAGAAGATGGTGGCTTTTAGCTCCATCGGGCACATGGGCTATATCCTACTGGGGTTAGCGGCGGGTACGCCCCTGGCAATTACAGGCGTCACAGTGCAAATGGTCAGTCATGGTCTGATTTCCGCCCTCTTGTTTCTGCTGGTGGGGGTGATTTATAGCAAACTGGGCACTAGAGACCTCGATCGTTTGAGCGGCTTATTCAATCCGGAACGGGGCTTACCCCTGATTGGCAGTTTGAGTGTCCTGGGGGCGATGGCCAGCGCTGGGATCCCTGGCATGATGGGGTTTGTAGCGGAATTTTTGATCTTTCGCGGCAGTTTTCCCGTCTTCCCGCTGCAGACACTGCTATGTATGGTGGGGACAGGTTTGACGGCGGTTTACTTTTTAATCCTCCTCGATAGGGCATTCTTTGGTCGTCTCTGCCAGGACAATATCCCCGCTGTCACCTGGTCTGACCGCCTGCCCGCCATTGCCATTAGCACGATCGTGGTCTTCCTGGGCATTCAACCCCAAACCCTGCTGCACTGGATCACCGCTACTACCCAAGTCTGGGGCAGTCACTAAAATAGTTACAAAGCATTAAGTTTTCTTAATTTTTTATGCAAACTTGGCAGTGGCGAGGTGCAGCGGCTTCAGGGAGCGGTTATAGGATTAGCTATCAGGCAGCAGGGCAACTAGAGGAGAGGGAGAAACCCGCCCTAGTGTTAATTCATGGCTTTGGAGCTTGCAGTGGACATTGGCGGAAAAATATCCCCTACCTAGCGCAGTGGGGGCGGGTGTATGCATTAGATTTGTTGGGCTTTGGGGCTTCTGCCAAACCTTCCCCCAGTCCTAACCTTAGCTATACTTTTCCCACCTGGGGCAAGCTGGTGGTGGACTTTGTGCAGGAAGTGGTGGGTACCCCTGTAACCCTGGCGGGGAATTCCATTGGCGCGATCGTGGCAATGCAGGCTGCCCATTTTGCCCCCTCCCTCGTGGACAGGACAATTTTAATCAACTGTTCTCTACGGCAATTACATGAGAAAAAGCGCGTCCACCTGCCTTGGTATCAGTCCCTGGGGGCGCAGGTGATGCAAACTTTACTGACATTCCGCCCCTTTGCCCAGCTATTTTTTGCCCAAGTGCGGCAACCCCAAACTATTCGCCGTATCCTCCACCAGGCTTATGCCCAAAAGAGCGCCATCACCCCTGACCTGATTGAGATGCTCAGGCAGCCCGCCTATGACCCTGGTGCCTTGGATGTGTTTGTGGCATTTGTGCGCTATAGCGGTGGACCTACCCCCGAAGAGCTGCTGGACACCCTCCCCTGTCCCGCCATCTTGCTCTGGGGCAAAGAAGACCCCTGGGAGCCGATCAAGATTGCCCAAACCTGGCAGCGATATCCCGCCGTGCAAGCATTTATTCCCATTGAGGGGGCTGGTCACTGTCCCCAGGACGAACTCCCTGGGGTGGTCAATCCTCTCCTCCTGCAATACTGGCTAGGGCAAGAGGGGGATACCTAAACTGCGGGAGAACTGGTCGTAGGCGGAGTCCAGATTACTCTGCAGCCCTGTATTGGGATTGCCCCCGTAGAGACCCTGAAACTTGTAGTCCCTGTAGGCAGGAGGAATTTCTTGCGCCTGGGCGATCGCCTGTTCCTTGGTCAGACCCTGGGCCTTCCAGGACAACGCCAACTGTTCCAGGAAATTAAAGTAGGCAAACTGCGCCCGCAACATAGACACATCCCCTACCTCCCCGTGGCCTGGCACCACTTTGGCATCAGGATAGGTGGTAATTAGGCGGTAGAGACTGCCCTGCCATTCCTTGATGTTGCCGTCCCCCGTGAAGGGAAATCGCTGGTTAAAGACCATATCCCCCGCAAACAACACCTTGGCATCGGGGACATAGACCACCAAATCCGTCCCTTTGGCGTGCCCCTCTACCCGCTCCACCTTGACTCGGCGGTCCCCCAGCCAAAATTCCGTCTCACTGTTGATAATCACATTGGGAGGAACCAGTTGGGGATTAGCCTTAGCCATCAGCTCCCGAATGCGCCCCCGTCCCACGATGGGGATATTTTGTTTAGCAGCCACAGCATTGCCCCCCGTGTGGTCAGGATGGAAGTGGGTGTTGAGGACATAGAGAATGGGTTTATCCGTGAGGGATTTAATCGTAGCAAACAGCAGCTCTGCCAACTGGGGACTAGAGAGAGTATCAATAACTAGCACTCCCTCACTGCCGATAACAAACCCCGCATTGACAAAAGCCCGATCGGGGGGCGGCGGAATATCTTCTTGTCCCACCAGGGCATAGACCCCCCTTCCCACCTCCTGTAGCTGTAGACCCGCCGGCGCCAAATCCAGCCCTGCCTTCGGTTGTGTCCAACCCATACTCCAACTCCAGGCAAAAGCCAAAATTGCCAGCAGCAATGCCCCCACTCCCCTGTACCACAACCTTGCCATACCAAAATCCTGTCAGCGATCGCCTCAAATAGTGTAATCTATGGAAATATAATTTTTAATAGCCCATCTGTGTGAGAGACGCAATGACAGAAGAAATGTTGCAAGATAACGAAAACAACGAAGAACTGCAAGACCTCGCGGAGGAAGAAGAGATTAACCTCGGCGAACTGATAGACGTAGTGGAGGCAGCAGAGGCAACAGCAGGAGTCGCGAGCACAGAGGAACCCCAGGCAGCGGCGGAAGACATAGAGGCGCTCAAGCAAAAACATGAGCAAAAAGTCGCCAATCTCACCAATCAGATCATGGAATTGACCAAGCAACTAGAGGAGAAAGACAACCAGTACAAACGCCTCTACGCTGACTTTGACAACTACCGCAAACGGACGCAGCGGGAAAAACAGGAGGAGGAGGAGCGCATCACCCTCAAGTTATTGCGCAAAATTCTGCCCATTGTCGACGACTTTGAACGGGCACAACTGCAGATCAAGCCCAACAACGACGGTGAAGCAAAAATCCACAACAGCTATCAGTCTGTCTATCGCAACTTTACCAAGAGTCTAAAAGACCTCGGCGTTTCGCGGATGCAGGTAGTTGGACAGCCCTTTGACCCCAATCTGCAGGAAGCGATCGCCCAGGAGGAGACAACAGAATATGCAGAGGGCACCGTAGCAGTGGAAGTACAGCCAGGCTATATGCTAGGGGAAAAAGTACTGCGCCATGCCCTAGTGAAAGTGGCTATCCCGCCGGCGGCAAAACCTGTAGCCAACGAAGGTACAAATGGGTAAACTGAAGGATATGTAGGGGCAGACATATGGGCAAGATCATCGGCATTGACCTCGGTACGACCAACAGTTGCGTTGCCGTGTTGGAGGGCGGCAGACCTGTAGTCATCGCTAGTGCGGAAGGGGGACGCACTACCCCTAGTATCGTAGGCTTCCTCAAGGACGGCAAGGAACGGGTAGTAGGGCAGGTGGCAAAGCGCCAGATGATCACCAACGCTGCCAACACGGTTTACAGTATCAAGCGGTTTATCGGCAGGCGGTGGGACGAAACGGAGGATGAGCGCTCCCGTGTCCCCTACAATCTGACTATGGGCAAGGACGGCACCGTCGATGTGGTGATCGGGGACAAGACCTACACACCGCAGCAAATTTCCGCCATGATTTTAAGCAAGCTGAAGGAGGATGCGGAAAACTACCTGGGGGAAAAGGTAACGGAGGCGGTGATTACCGTACCTGCCTACTTTACCGATGCCCAACGGCAAGCCACTAAGGATGCGGGGCAGATTGCTGGTTTGGATGTGAAGCGGATTGTGAATGAGCCGACGGCGGCTGCCCTTGCCTACGGCATGGATAAGCAGGACAAGGGACAAAAGATTCTGGTGTTTGACCTGGGGGGGGGCACTTTCGATGTCTCCATTCTACAGTTGGGGGATGGGGTATTTGAGGTCATTTCCACCTCTGGCAACAATCACTTGGGGGGGGATGACTTCGATGCCTGCATTGTCAACTGGTTAGTGCAGAATTTCAAGGAAGAGCATGGCATTGACCTCAGGGAGGATAAATCAGCGATGCAGCGGCTGCGGGAGGCAGCGGAAAACGCCAAAATTGAATTGTCCCGATCGCCCATATCTCTCATCAACCTGCCCTTTATTGCGGTGGATGCCAGTGGACCCAAGAACCTGGAGGTGGAACTAACACGGGCAAAATTTGATGAACTGACTGCCCATTTGGTGAAAATGACCTTAGACCCCACTGCCCAAGCTCTTAAGGATGCTGGTTTGACGATCAAAGAAATCGATCGGATTATCCTGGTGGGGGGGTCGACGCGCATTCCCGCTGTACAAGAGGCAATCACCAAGTTCTTTGATGGCAAAAAGCCGGAGCAGTCCGTCAACCCTGACGAAGCAGTAGCGATCGGGGCAGCAGTGCAGGCGGGCATTTTGGGGGGCGAAGTAAAAGACCTGTTATTGCTGGATGTCATTCCCCTGTCCATCGGGCTGGAGACAATGGGGGGTGTATTTACAAAAATTTTGGAGCGCAACTCCACTATTCCCACGAGCAAGACTCAGATATTCTCCACGGCGGTGGACAACCAGTCAACGGTGGAAATTCACATCCTGCAGGGGGAACGGGCAATGGCAAAGGACAACAAGACCCTGGGGCGGTTTGAACTTACGGGTATCAGACCAGCTCCCCGCGGCGTCCCCCAGATTGAAGTCTCTTTTGATATTGATGCCAATGGCATTTTGAAAGTCTCTGCCCGCGATATAGACACAGGGGTAGAGCAGAGCATCAGTATCACTAACACAGGGGGCTTAAGCCCAACGGAAATCCAAAAGGCAATCATGGAAGAGGAAGTCTATCGCGAAGAAGACATGAGGCGCAAAGAGATTGCCAATATGCGGAACATCTCAGCCAGTTTGATTCGCAGTGTGGAGCAAATACTGGCAGACCACGGACCGGTCGTCATCACCGAAAGTCTGCGCAATCCTGCCAAGCAAAATCTGGCGGCCCTGAAGGAACTGTTAGAGCAAGAGGAAATCGAACTAGAGGAAATCCGCGAAAAACACAAAGCATTGCAGCAAACTCTCTTTGACCTCACCCAAGCAGTGGAGTGCTATTCCCAGGTACAGCGGGTAGAAAACCCTAGTGTCTAGGGAAAGGGGGGAATGACCACATCCCGCAGAAATTGGGCGCTGTCCTCTGGTAAGGAGGTATTGATATACATCCCTGTCCCCAATTCAAAGCCAGCAGTGCGATTGACTCTGGGCACAATAGAAATGTACCAATGATAGTATTCCGTATCTCTTTCCCCTGTGGGGCTGGAACGCAGGATGAAGTTGTAGTCAGGGTTGCCTAAACCCCAGTAGAGGCGGGCAAGGACTTCCTGCAGGACGAGGGCAAGGTCTGTCAGTTCCGCGGGTTGGATGTTGCTAAAACAACTGAAATGACGGCGGGGGAAAATCCAAATGTGAAAAGGGGAGAGGGCGGCATAGGGAATAAAGGCGACGAAATGGTGGGAGAGGGTAATAATTCGCTTTTCTTTTTCTATCTCATCGGCAATGGTGTCGCAAAACAAACACTGCCCATTGTCATCAAAATACCGAATCGCTACATCAATCCGCATCCGCAAATGAAAAGGCACGATCGGTAATCCCGCTAACTGGGAATGGGGGTGTTCCAAAGAGGTACCCGCCTTGCTGCCGTGATTTTTGAAAATAACGATCGTTTCAATGCGGTGGTCTGCCAGGATTTGGCGGTAGCGGAGCAAGTAGGCGGTTAAAATGTTCTCCACCTCCGACACAGAAAAAAGGGCAAAATGACGATTGTGTTCGGGATGTTCAATAATTACTTCGTGGTAGCCAAAGCCCGTCACACTGTGATAGATGCCGCCCCCCGATCGGATTCTTTCTCCTATAGGGCGCAGAGCAGGGAACTTATTGTGCACCACCCGCACTTGCCAATTATCCCCCCCTAGGCGGAGAGTTTCGGTAGTGTTGTCCAGGTATTCGTTGCCGCGACAAAAGGGACAATTAGCGCGATAGACAGGCAGAGGGGGAAGGGGCTGGGTGTCGACAAACTCGTGGGGGCGCTTGGCCCGTTCCGGCGCAAAAATTACCCAATCCTTAGTGATGACGTTCTGGCGAATTTCCGACATAGATAAATCACTCCCAGGTATGGTGGGGGGATAAATAATTCGGGGTACTCTTACTTTACTGCAATAACTCTCATTCCCCCATGACAGCGGACGTATTAATAATTGGCGGCGGTATTATTGGTATTGCCACAGCCCTGGAATTGACAAAGGCAGGTGTAAAGGTTTCAGTGGTAGAACGGGGCATCTGCGGGCAGGGGGCTTCCTGGGCGGCGGCGGGTATGTTGGCTCCCCAGGCGGAGCAGTTGACAGGGGACTTACTCACCCTCGGTATTAAAAGTCGTGACTTCTATCCCCAGTGGATCAAGGAAATTCAGGCGATCACGGGGCAGTCCTGTGGCTACTGGTGTTGTGGTATCCTTGCCCCCCTGTTTAATGGGGAGGTAACACCGTCGGAATACTACCGCGATCGATCGCAGCTGCTGCAACGGCAACCGGAACTAGGGGAAAAGGTGACGGGGGGAATGTGGTATGCCGCCGATGGACAGGTGGACAATCGTCTGTTGATGCAAAATCTCCTGCTGGCAGCGCGGTTAAAGGGCGTAGAAATTCAGGAAGGGGTGAATGTCGTAGGATTTAACAGTAGCAACGGCAAGGTCGCCAGTGTACAAACAGCTCAAGGGGAATTAGTGGCAGGGCATTATCTCCTCGCCGCGGGAGCCTGGTCGCGGGAATTACTGCCAGTGCCGGTACAACCCCGCAAGGGGCAGATGCTCTCCTTCTTTGACCCCCACCGCCGCCTCCGGCAGGTGATCTACGCTCCCGGTGCCTACATTGTCCCGCGGCAAGATGGCACGATCGTTTTAGGGGCAACGGTAGAAGATGTGGGCTTTTTACCGGGCATCACAGCGGGGGGGATTAACAGCCTCCTCAGTAACGCTATTGCTGTCTTACCCTTCCTGGCAGATTTACAAATCACAGAAACTTGGTGGGGCTTCCGTCCCCATGCTCCTGCAGAAATCCCCTTGCTGGGGGCAACTAAATACGAAAACTTAACGATCGGTACTGGTCACTACCGCAATGGCATCCTGTGGGCACCCCTGAGCGCCCATCTCCTCAGTCGCTGGATTTTGGGTCAGCTAGACGACCCCCTCGTACAAGAGTTCCTGCCCCTCCTGCAGGGGAAGGTTTAACAATTGTTTAACTGTCTTTAACCTTCCCTTAACTAAACTCGCATCTAACCTTAACCTATAGGAAGTATGTTAGGGGGACTGGCATTTATGAGCTGTAATTATGACTACCAGAACAGTACGGTTTGCCCAATTCAACATATACACAGCCGAACTGCATAGAAGAGAAGGACAGTTTGCGGAGGTATTGTCCAACCCCGATAACCAGCAGTTACGCAATGTGGGGGAGACTATTCAGCGGATCAACCCCGATGTTATTTTGCTCAACGAGTTTGACTACCTAGCTAGTGATCCCCTGCGTCCTGTGCGCCTCTTCCAACAAAATTACCTTTCCCGCTCCCAAAATGGCGCTTCCCCTGTGGAGTTTCCCTTTGTCTATGTTGCTCCTGTGAACACAGGTATTCCCTCTGGGTTTGACCTCAACAATGATGGTCGTGTTGTCACTACCCCTGGCACCGTGGAGTACGGTAATGATGCCTTTGGGTTCGGCTTCTTTCCTGGGCAGTACGGCATGGTGGTTCTATCTAAGTTCCCCATTGATACGGCTAACGTGCGCACCTTCCAAAACTTCCTGTGGAAGGATATGCCCAACAACTTACTGACCAATGACCCCACTCCCGATAACCCTGCTACTCCCGTCAACGAAAACCTGCGGGGGTTCTACAGTCAGGAAGAAATCAATGTCCTGCGTCTTTCTTCCAAGAGTCACTGGGACGTACCCATTAACGTCAACGGCACGATCGTGCATCTCCTTGCTAGTCACCCGACTCCCCCGGTATTTGATGGTCCAGAGGACCGCAACGGCAAGCGCAACTACGATGAGATTCGTTTCTGGGCGGATTACATTAATCCCGCCGCTAGTGGCTACATCTACGATGACAATGGCAAACGGGGGGGCTTACCCGCAGGACGCAGTTTTGTCATTGCCGGTGACTTCAATGCTGACCCCTTTGACGGCGATAGCTATAACTTTGCTGCCCGCCAGTTGACGGAAAATCCCCGCATCAACAACCGCGTTGTTCCCTCTAGTTTGGGCGGTCTGGAAAATGCCGAAGACGGTGGCGTCAACGATTTACACCGTGGCGATCCCCGCTTTGATACTACAGATTTCAACGATCGTCCTGGTGGTCCTGGCAACCTGCGCATTGACTATGTGTTGCCCTCTGCTGATTTGAATATCCGCAGGGCGGAGGTGTTCTGGCCCCCCAGCAATGACCCCCTCTTCCCTCTGGTGGGTTCCCGCGGCGATGCCTTTACGCCCTTTACCCCTGACCTGCAGCCTACCTCTGACCACAGTGCTGTGTTTGTGGATGTGGATGTCCCGATCGGTCCTGGCGGTGCCCGCAACACGGTAACTAATCTACGGTTTATTGGGCAGGCAACTTTCTTTGGGCGCAGTGTTGATGTGGCGAACACGGAGTTTGCAGGCATTTCGGGGATTGCCTATGAACCTCTGACCAAAACCTTCTATGCCCTCTCCGATGCCCGCACAGAGGATGAAGGTCCTACCCCCCGCTTCTACACCCTCAAGCTGGACCTGAACCCCACTGCCTTTGGTAACGCCAACGTCAAGTTTGGCAATGTCACTATCCTCACGGACAGCCAGGGCAGAAATTTTGCCCCTCTCTCCCTTGACCCCGAAGGTATTGCCCTCAGCGGTCGCGGTACGGTCTTTATCAGCTCGGAAGGGGAAGCCAGTGCTGCCAGGGTGACAGCGCCGTTTATCAAGGAATTTGACCTCTTCACCGGCAGGGAAATCCGATCGTTGCCTATCCCGGATAAGTACATCCCTAACGGTTTTGGCGCTAATCAGACGCGGGGCGTACGCAACAACCTTGCCTTTGAGAGCCTAGCCTTGACCCCCAATGGTCGTCAACTCTACACAGCCACAGAAGGTGCCCTAGTACAGGACGGTCCTGAGGCAACCGCCACTAATCCCACCCGCGCGCGCATTCTCCGCTATGACCTCCTCACAGGTAGACCGGATGGGGAATTTCTCTACATTGCTGATCCCGTAGTCCAGGCACCGACCGGCAACAATTTTGCTGTCAGTGGTTTGGTGGATTTACTGCCCCTCGATGACCGTGGTACTCTGTTGGCATTAGAGCGCTCCTTTACGGCAGGGACACCAGGGACGGGCAATTCCATCAAGCTCTACGAGATCACCCTGGACAAAGCCACGGACATCAGCCGCATTGATTCCCTCAAGGCTTTGCCGGAGCAGGAACTCAACGCCATCAGACCTGTAGAAAAGCGGTTGTTGTTGAACTTCGACACCCTGCGTCTGCCCACCGGCTTAGACAACATTGAGGGGATGGTATTTGGTCCCGTGTTGCCCAATGGTCAGCAGTCCCTGATCATCATCAGCGACAACAACTTCAACAAGTTCAACCCCAACCCCACGCCTACTTTCACCCAGATCATGGCCTTCGCTGTTGATATAGGACCGCGTTAGTGGCAGAATCCCCCGCCTGCGGGCGGGTGGCACTTGATCAGGCAAACTGTTGTCCTAGACTGATGGGGTCGTGGACGGTGATGTGCTTTTGGGAAATAGAAATCAGCTTCTTATCCCGCAGTTCTCCCAGGAGGCGAGTGACAGTGACACGGGTAGAACCGATCGCTTCGGCAATGGCTTGATGGGAGAGTTTGAGGTCAATTTTGACCCCCCCCTGGGGGGTAGGCTCGCCAAAGTCGCGGCAGAGGATGAGCAAAAAGCTGACCAAGCGGGAACCCATATCGCGGTGGGCTAGGGTTTCAATCATCATCTCCGTTTGCAAGATGCGGGAGGAGAGTCCCCTCAGTAACATCATGGGCAAGTCGGGGTTCTCCTTGAGGGCAACTTCCACCTGCTCAATGGGCACAGAGATCAACTGCACAGGGGTAAAGGCAACGGCGTGGTAAAAACGATCGGAGCGATTGCCAGTAATCAGAGAGAGCACCCCAAAAATACTGTTTTCCCGCAGCAAAGCAACAGTAATTTCCTCCCCCGACTCGTACACGCGGGAGAGCTTCACCGCCCCCGACACCAGAAAATAAAAGCGCTCCGCTGGGTCACCGGGGAAGAAAATGGTCTTACCCCGTTCGTACTTTTCAATGGGGGTTTGACTGCCGCCAATCTCCCGAAACACCTCTATCATGGGACGTTCATCACCAAACACGCCGGACCTCCAACCAGTGCAAAAACTTAAATTATGTCACAAACAATTGTGGCTAGAGTAGCTAGTCTGCTAGATTTAGCGTAGCACTTTGTATTAGGGATTACCAAAGCCGAGGGAGGGGTAAAAATTTATGCCTACTGTACTAGTGCCTTTGATCGACGGGTTTGAGGAAATGGAGGCAATTACCATCATTGATGTCCTGCGGCGGGGCGAGATTGCTGTGATTACAGCGGGGGTGAAGGGGAAAGAGGTGACGGGGTCCCACCAGATTACGGTGATTGCCGATAGGCTCCTCCAGGATGTCCAACCCCAGGAATTTAACGCCATTGTCCTCCCCGGTGGTCCGGGGGTGAAGGAGTTAAAAGAAAACCAGCTCCTGCGCCAGCTGCTGCAAGATAATTACCGCGCTGGTCAACTCACCGCTGCTATCTGTGCCGCTCCCTTGGTGCTTTCGGAGGCGGGCATCCTAGAGGGGAAACGGGTGACTTCCTATCCCTCTGTGCAAGACCAACTCCACTGTGGCAGCTATGTCACTGAGGCGGTCGTCCAGGATGGGCATCTCCTTACTAGTCGCGGTCCCGGTACTGCCACCAGCTTTGCCCTGGCTTTAGTACGGTATCTGGCGGGGGAAGAAAAAGCCCGATCGGTGGCTACTGCTATGTTGGTGACCTAGGCGGACACTTGGTCAAAGCCCACTACAGGTGCGATCGCGCTTAGTTTTAACTTGGGGTGGTCTTGCATCACCTGTTCCAGGTTCCACTGGTTTTTGAACAGTAGGACGGGGCGTTCCCAGCGGTCTTTCACGACCATCGTGTTGAATAACCTGCCAGCGGCTTCTAGGGCAGACCAACCATCCACCACCCAGCGCGCGACACTGTAGGGCAGAGGTTGCAGCTTAGTCTCCACGCCATATTCCGACTGCAGACGATACTGTACCACTTCAAACTGCAACTGTCCCACTGCCGCCAGGATGGGTTCTCTTTTACTGTCGTCGACGGAGTACATAATTTGAATTGCCCCCTCTTCTTCCAACTCCGATACCCCTTTGCGGAATTGCTTAAACTTAGAAGGCTCAGGGGACTGCAGATAGGCAAAGAGTTCGGGGGAGAAACTGGGAATGCCGGCAAAAAAACGCTTCTTCCCCACACAGATAGTGTCCCCAATGGCAAAGGAGCCAGGGTTATTCAACCCAATTACATCGCCAGCATAAGCAGTCTCGATGGCTTCCCTGTCCTGACCAAACAGTTTTTGGGCGTGGGAAAGGCGGATGGTTTTGCCGGTACGCATATGGGTTACGGTCATATCTTTTTCAAACTTGCCAGAACAGATGCGAATAAAGGCAATGCGATCGCGGTGTTTGGGGTCCATGTTTGCCTGTAACTTGAAGACGAAGGCGGAAAACTCTTCCTCCGTGGGTTTCACCTTGCCCAGATTGCTCTCATGTTCCCCTGGGGGCAACGCCTGCTCCAAAAAGGACTTCAGAAACAGTTCCACACCAAAGTTGGTCATGGCAGAGCCAAAGTAGACGGGAGTCATCCTGCCTTCTCCCACAGCAGCAGCATCCCACTGCGCCCCCAATGCTTCGATCATCTCCCACTCCTCTTGGAACTGTTGCCACCGATCGGGATGGATGATCTCCTGGAGGCGGGGATCGAAGCGGGACAACACCTGTACCCCTGCTTCTGTACTGCCGTGAGCCGTGCGTTCAAACAAATGTACTGTCTGACTATGGCGGTCATACACCCCCTGGAACTGATCCCCCGTACCGATGGGATAGTTCATCACGTAGGGAATGATGCCCAACTGCCGTTCAATTTCATCCAGGAGGGCGAGGGGTTCTTTAGTTGGTCTGTCCATCTTGTTGATGAAGGTAAAAATGGGCAAGCGCCGCAGACGACATACCTCAAATAGCTTCAGGGTCTGGCTTTCCAAGCCCTTGGCGCCGTCTAACAACATTACGGCATTGTCTACAGCTGCCAACGTGCGATAGGTGTCTTCGCTGAAATCCTTGTGCCCTGGCGTATCCAACAGATTGACACAGTAGTTGTGGTAGTTGAACTGCAGGACAGTAGAGGTGATGGAAATACCCCGCTGTTTTTCCAGTTCCATCCAGTCGGAGGTGACATGACGCTGGGCTGCCTTTGCCTTCACTGCCCCCGCCAGATGGATTGCCCCCCCGTAGAGCAATAATTTTTCCGTCAGAGTTGTCTTCCCGGCGTCCGGGTGGGAAATAATAGCAAAAGTACGGCGGCGGCTAACCTCCCGTTCTAATTCCGTCATATCCCAGCTACACACATAATAGGAGTATATTCATTGTGCCTAAATTCTAAAAAGATGTGGAGATTTTGCCCCTGCGGTAGGGGATCGCGCTAAGTTATGACCAAATTCCTCTAGGTGGCTATGCAACTCCCCCGTGCTAGTGGTATCTTGCTACACCCTACCTCTTTGCCCAGTGCCTATGGCATCGGTGATTTAGGTAGTAGTGCCTACCGTTTTATCGATTTTTTACAGCAGAGTGGACAGAAGTTCTGGCAGGTGCTGCCCCTTACCCCCACAGGGTATGGTCATTCTCCCTATATGAGTTTCAGTGCTATTGCGGGCAATCCTCTTCTCATCAGTCCTGAGCTGTTGATCCAGGAGGGGCTGGTAGAACCCGATCGCTATCACCGCCCCTTCCCCGCCGATGTGGTGGACTTTGACCAGGTAATTCCCTACAAGCAGCAGATTCTGCAGGATGCCTACACCCATTTCCTCAGCCAGGAACACCTGCAGGAGGAGTTTACAGAATTTTGTGAGGCACAGGCGGATTGGCTGCATGACTATGCCCTGTTTATGGCTCTGGCGGCAACCTATCCCCACAAGTCTTGGCACCAGTGGCAGCCGGAACTAGCCCGCCGGGACCCCCAAGCCCTGGCAGCGGCACGGGAAAAATTGGCAGACACGATCGGTTTTCATCAGTTCCAGCAGTATTGCTTCTACAAGCAATGGCAGAATTTACGGCAGTACGCCAACGAGCGGCAGATACAAATTATTGGCGATATTCCCATCTATGTTGCCCACCATAGCGCTGATGTCTGGGCACACCCAGAAAATTTTGCCCTTGACCCCGAAACCCTAGATGTGGCATGGATGGCAGGCGTTCCCCCCGATTACTTTAGCCCCACAGGGCAGCTATGGGGCAATCCCATCTACAACTGGGAGTTTATGGAGCAAGACGGCTTTCGCTGGTGGATTAACCGTTTTCAGCATTTGACCAAGCTGGTGGACTGGATACGTATTGACCATTTTCGCGGCTTTGATACCTATTGGCAGGTGCCAGCGGGGGAGACAACGGCGATCAAAGGGGAATGGCAGGAAGCCCCAGGGGAAAAGTTTTTCACGATCCTCCTGGACAAATTGGGGAGTTTGCCCATCCTAGCGGAGGATTTGGGGGGTGACCTGCGCCCTGAGGTGGCGATGCTACGGGAAAAGTTTGGCTTCCCCACGATGAAGGTATTGGTGTTTGCCTTTGGCGGTGACAGCAGTAATGCCCATCTGCCCCACCATTTCCAGGAAAATACAGTGGTATACACGGGTACCCACGATAACGACACGGTGTTGGGGTGGTGGTTGAAAATTGGTAGTCACGAACGATCGCGCCTAGTGGACTACTGGGGCTTACCAGGGATGCCCAGAGCAGAAGATGTCCCTTGGTTGTTAATCCGTATTGCCCTAGCCTCGGTGGCGCGCCTGTGTATCATTCCCCTGCAGGATGTTTTGGGGCTGGACAACAGTGCCCGCATGAATCGCCCTGGTTTGGCGGCTGGCAATTGGGCGTGGCGCTATACCCACATCCCTGAGGGCACCGCAGAAAAATTACGCCATCTCACCCATCTCTATAGCCGATGATCTGCCTCAGTGCTGCTAGCCTGGACGTTTACAGCCTTTGCCCCCGCAAGTTCTTTTATACCTACCTTGCCCCCGACAAACTCGCCGTCCCTCTGGCAAACTACAGCAAATTAGGTAACCAATTCCATCGCCTGGTGGAGATACTTACCCCCCTCCCTCCCTCTAAGCGCCAGCCCTGGCTCGACCGGGTAGACAGGCAAGTGGGCATTTGGTGGCAGAATTTCTGCCGATCGGGTTTAGACCAAGTAGAAGGCAGGGTGTACAGTGAATATCCGGTGCGCTGGCAATATCGTGGCTGGGAACTACAGGCGCGGTACGATCGGTTAGTGATTACTGCCACTGGCTACGCAATTTGGGATTGGAAGACAGGGAAAGAAAAAGTGTCCTGGCAACAGAGTCTGTACCCTTTGTTGTGGCATTGGTACACAAATACCCCGCCAGAGACAATTTCCCTCAACTTCTGGTATGCGCCAGAGAGTAGGATAGTTTCTTTTGCTTATAATAAACAACAGCAAGAAGAAGACCAAGCAAAGCTCGATCGAGTTTTAGATCAACTAGAAGAAAACCAATTTCCCCCTACACAGGATACCAGCCATTGTGTCGACTGTTTCTTTCGTTATCACTGTTGGGGTAGAGGCGAGATTGCCTAAAACTAAAGGGATTGTGAAAACCGCTGGTCACAAACAGTAGGATGATATACTTACTAATATGATTTGTCATATTGTTCTATGAGTTACAAAGAAAAGATACAGAAAATTCGACAACAGACGGCAAAGATGCAGGAGGCGCTGCCCGATGTGATGAAAGCATTTTATAGTCTCAGTAGAAGTGCCAGTGCTAGCGGTGCTTTAGACGCAAAAACCAAAGAGTTGATCTCTTTAGCCCTAGCGGTCAACAGTCGTTGTGATGACTGTATTGCTTTTCACACCCAAGCCGTTTTGAAGGAGGGAGCCACGCAACAGGAAATTATGGAAACCCTAGCGATCGCTGTGTTTATGGGAGGTGGACCTGCCCTCATGTATGCTGCCCATGTCCTAGCAGCCCTAGAGGAATTCCAATCTAATCAATGATTTTGGGAGTAATTAACACAATTACTTCCCGTCTTTCTTTTGCCGTTGTTGTGGCGCGGAACAGACTGCCAATTAAGGGAATATCCCCTAACAGAGGAGTTTTGAAGACATTCTGCCGATCGATTTCTTGAATAATCCCTGCCAAAAAGAGAGTCTGTCCATCTCGCAGACGGATATTGCCCGTATCTAAACGGCGACGATTCACTAACTGCTGAATTAAGACCTGATCTGGACCGCGAATGGGGTCACCGGGGGAACTAACTTCTGGGGAAACCGAGAGAGTAATAAAACCATTGTCATCGATTTGTTCCACTGCAATATTAAGAATTACCCCCACATCGATCGGTTCTCGGGGGTCAGAAATAGTACGGGGTTGATTACCCGGACCTGTTTCCGAAATAGTCCGCAGACCGGCAAATACCTGGGTAGTTAAATTCACCTGGGAGGCGCTTCCTTCTTGCACAATGAGGGTGGGGTCGGTTAAAATTTTAGCCCTATTATTTTTAATTCTGGCTTGCAGATTGGCGAGGAACTTCGCAGGAAATTGGAACGTATTAGGCTGTCCTGGTTGGGGAACATTGGTACTGTTGATTGTAGGGGGGCTAAACAGACTGGAGGGACCCTGGGCGCCATCGGGAGTAGGGACAGGGGGAACAAAGGTGGGGTTGATGTTGCCAAAATTGCCCGTAATCTGTCCCTGGCTGCCGCTAAAGAAACTATCATCAATGCCAAAGGAAAAACTACTGCCAAAATTCTCCTGGTCGTCAAGGGTAACTTCTATAATTTTCACATTGACTGACACCTGGCGACTGCGCACATCCACCTGTTTCAAGTAATCAATGGCAGCATCTACTAGGTTGGGTGTACCGATTAATGTCACGGAATTAGTGCGATTATCTGCTGTCACCTGTAGACCCTCAAAAATTTGTGGTTGTTGTGCCCTCCCCTGGGCGGGGGGTGTGCGAGGTTGTGTGCCACCGCCATTAGCACCAAGGGCTTCCAGGAGCTGTTGTGCGCCTTTAATGGGAATTTGTCTTTGTAAAGAAGTAGTGCGACTGAGCTGACTAGTAGTGACATTGGTCTGCCCTGCCCCCACACTGCCGCCCCCACTAGAAATACTAGAGGCACTGTTAGTAGTGGTGTTAATTCTTACCTCTGGCAAACTTGCTTTGATTTGATTTAACCTGACAGTTTTGACTACCAAACCTTTGGCAGTTAGCGGTAATTCTTTGCCGATTAAGATAGTATTACCTATGCGACTGGCTTGCAAATTGCTGACCTGCAAAATGTAATTGAAGACATTTTCTACCGTTTCGTTTTTGATCTCCATAGAAACAGTGGTAGGGGCGGCTTTACTATCCCCTTCTGCCCTCTCCACAAATACAGTATTCAAACCCACAGTCATCGCTAAAACAGATAACACATCTTCCACCGGTGCGGACTTGAGAACTAAAGTGGGGATACGTTCACTAGAACCCAAACTGATGCGCAAGGGGGCAAAAGGTAAAGGACTGATCGCCACATCTCCCGGCAGGGGCGCGATCGCTTTAGGCACAAAGGGAACAGCAGGAGGAGGAGAGGGTTGTACAGGGGGAGGGACAGGGGGGGTCAGCCGACCTTTGTCAGTGTTCTTTTCCTGGGCAAGGGGAAACTTGAGGACAATACCACTAAGATTTTGCCCTACTTCTACACGGTTGCCAGGCTGGGTAGGGGTAAAGATGACTTGCACTGTCCGATCGTCTAAAGGCAGAATGGTCACAGCACTGATGCCAGGGGCGGGATTAGCACGGAAAAAGGTGTTGCCCTCTGGTAGTTGCAGGGTGGTATCGCTAATCTCTACAACCCAATTTTTGCCCCGTTGATTAGTGGTGATGCGGGGTAGTTGGGTGGTTTGAGTCTCTAAAACTACTTCTAGGGCGGTATCTGTCACTCGCAGTTGCGCTTTGCGGATCGTGTTGGCAAAAACTGGACGGGCAAGACAAGTAAAAGCCACTACTGTCCCGATCGTTAAATACAGCGGCAGTCTTCCCATAGGTTTTGTCGATGGAGTCCCACTTAGTATAGCGAGATTGGTCTAATCCTTAAGCACACCTTGGGCGAATGTAGTTTCAATTTCCTGCAACAATTGTTCTTGCCCCCACTGGGCGTAGAGATGACTGACGATGGCACTGGCACCTGCCCCCACGCCCTCCTTCACAAAACCCTCCTCATAACAGCGCAACTGGGGATACTGACTATTGCGGAAATGCAACTCACTACAGACTAGAGGTATGCCCAACTCTGTCGCCAACTCTGCCACACCACAACTGGGGTCATCGATGACCCACCGTGTCGTAGCCACCACAAACCGATCGGGTTGCCATGGCAGTCCATAATACTGCGCCAACTGCTGCGCCAAGACATAAACCGCCACCATCTGACTGCCACCCCCCAACAGTACCCCCCCCTTAGCCCCGATCATCATCCCTGCCACTACCGGTTGCATGGGGTCACCGACAGCAGCCACGATCGAGAGGGGGTTATCCGTACATTCTGCCCTGGCTAAACCCTGTTGCACTACCTCCCACTTCTGCTCATGGTTACAGATGGGATGGGAACTGCTGACCTTTGTGCGTGCCTCGATGCCCAAAGCCGTGAGGACAGCCAACGCCGTAGTTGTGCCCCCCGCTACACATTCACTCAGGAGGAGGTAGGGATAATCCAGGCTCAGTTTTTTCCCCCACTCTAAACCCTGCTGCAATAACCTCTCCACCGTTGCCAAATCCTGGGCACTACCCGTAGTCAGACACCTGGCAGGGGCACCGCCGAGATTAATAACAGGCACAGTAGGCGATCGGGGTAAGCCACTGTCAAAGATATAAAGAGGTAGCCCTAACCCCCCTACCACCGCTCTGGTAATCACCACTGGGGAAGCCCCCGCCATGAGAGGAGGGAGAGGAAAGTCCAAGTTTTTACCCCTGTAGAGGAACTCCCCATCCGCGATCGCTGTAGTTTGCCGACTGGCAGGAGTAGCCCCCGCCGCTGAAATCCCGTCCATCAGACAGGTGGCAGTAAAGCCCAACACCAGGACAAAAGCAGGTTTTAGTCCTCGATACCGTTGCAGCCACCCCTGGGCACGATCGCCGCCACTGACAACCCTGATCATTAGAGGGCATTTGCTTGGGCTTGGGCAGCCTCTTCCGGATGGATACCCAACCTGGTCAGGTTAAACCGCCCCTTTTGGTCGATCTCCCGCACCTTGACCACAATATTGTCCCCCACATCGATGACATCTTCTACACGGGCAACCCGATTCTCCGACAGCTGGGAGATATGCACCATCCCTTCTTTACCAGGCAAAAACTCCACAAACGCCCCAATCGGAATAATCCTGGTCACCTTGCCGAGGAAGACATCCCCCACCGTAATTTTGCGGGTCATGGACTCAATCATCAGCTGGGCTTTGCGTGCCCCCTCGCGGCTGGTAGAAGCGATCGTGACTGTACCATCATCACTGATGTCAATTTTTGCCCCTGTCTCCTCAATGATGCCCTTGATATTTTTGCCCCCAGGACCAATCACCAAGCCAATTTGATCGGGATTGATCTTCATAGTGGTCAGACGGGGTGCGTAGGGAGACAGTTCAGGACGGGGTTTCGGTAAAGTTTGCAACATCTTGTCCAGGATAAACAACCGCCCTGCCCGCGCTTGGTAAATCGCCTCCTTGAGAGTCTGCAGGGAGATATTGGTGATCTTCATATCCATCTGCAGGGCAGTAATACCCGTATCTGTCCCCGCCACCTTAAAGTCCATATCCCCTAGGAAGTCTTCAATGCCCTGGATGTCCGTCAGAATGCGCACTTCATCCCCCTCTTGCACTAAGCCCATCGCCACCCCTGACACAGGCTTCAACAGAGGAACACCTGCATCCATCAACGCGAGGGTAGAGGCACACACAGACCCCATAGAAGTAGAACCATTGGAGGACAGCACCTCCGACACCACCCGCAACACATAGGGGAAATCTTTCTCCGAGGGAATCACAGGCACCAGGGCACGTTCTGCCAGCGCTCCATGCCCCACCTCCCGCCGACCAGGCGATCGTAAAGGTTTGACTTCCCCTACGGAGTAAGGTGGCATATTGTAGTGGTGGAGATAGCGTTTTTTCTCTTCCACATAGAGTTCGTCGGACATATCCTGGGCATCCTCACTTGTCCCCAAGGTTGCCACAGACAACACCTGGGTCAGACCCCGATTAAACAAGGCGCTGCCATGCACCCTGGGCAATACCCCTACCTCACAGGTAATGGGACGAATTTCATCTAGCCTGCGCCCATCAATACGGATGTTTTGCTCGATCACCTGGCGGCGCATTAGCTTCTTCGTCAACTCCTTGAAGGTGGCATTAAACACATCGCCACTGATGGCACGGAAGGGATGGTCCTCTGGCAATGCCTCGATCGCTAATTTCACATCTTCTTTGATGGCATCAAGTTGGGCATCTCTGACCAGACGGTCTTTTTCACAACTGGCAATCACTGCCTGTACCCGATCGGTGGCTTTTTCCGCCATGAACTGTTCAAAATCCGTATAGGCATTGGGAGGAGGCGTTAAATCAGGGGGTTCAATCCCTAACTCTGCCATAATCCGCTGCTGTGCCTTTACCAATTCCTCCACTGCCTCGTAGCCAAACTCGATCGCTTCGATCATGTCCTGTTCGGGGAGTTGGTTTGCCCCTGCTTCCACCATGATTACCCCCTCTGGCGTACCCGCTACAACGAGGTCAAGGTCGCCGGACTCAATTTCCGCAAACGTGGGGTTGATAATAAACTCGTCCTGGTGCAGTCCTACCCGTACCCCCGCCATTGGTCCCTTGAAGGGCAATTTTGCTAGCCAACAAGCCACAGAAGCTCCTGTTACCGCCAAGACATCCGCCGGCACCTTTTCATCCAGAGATAGAGTAGTAGCCACCACTTGAATTTCCTCCCGCACCCAGCTAGGGAACAGGGGACGCAAAGGGCGGTCAATCAAACGACAGGTCAAAATGGCTTTCTCTGGGGGTTTCCCTTCCCGCTTCAAGAAGCCCCCTGGAATCCGTCCAGCAGCATAGAGCCGTTCTTCGTAATCCACCACGAGGGGGACAAAATCAATACCTTCCCGCACTTCCCCCTTAGTTGCCGTCACCAATACCGCCGTATCACCGCACTGGATTAGCACACATCCGCCCGCCTGGGGGGCAAACTTGTTGATAAACAGCTTGATCTCTCTGCCAAAAAAGGGGATAGTTTTCTCTATAGCACTCATTGCGCTCTGCTTTTCTCTCTACTTGTTCCTAGGCTCATCCTAACACTGTTAGTCCCCCCTGGGGCATTATTTTTCCCCAGTGCTAAATCTCCTACCTAGGACGTATGATTTGCATAGGCAAGCAAAGGAAGGGGCACCCCGCAATAGATTTATATGCCAGGAATTTGATGACACTTGCTGCCCCAGTGCCTCCTGAGGAGATAGAAAATAAAACTATCCATCATTTTACCCCCTATATTGCCCCCTGACAATTGGCATAAATCCTTTAACAGCACCAAATTTCAAAAACTTTCACTCCCAGAGTACCGAGAATGGTTGGCATCTTGGTTACTTAAGTTATTGCGCGTCCTGAAACCCACAGCATCGGTGTACATTTATGAGTTCTATCCTAAGAAAATAGCAGCGCAAATTGACTATTTGCAACGGGTCAAGAGCAGTATTGGCAAAGTAAATCTGCAGTATAATGAGCGTCATTATGGGGTAGGGGGGAATATGGCATATACACTCAAGGGCAGTCATGTGGGGATTACGTTTGCTGGTCCTCAAGGTAGTCCCTTGTCACTGCAGTTGTTTTTAGATGGTAGGGAGTTTACGCAGAAGTTGATGCTAACCTGCTTTAGCAAGGGCAAACTTTATGAGCCAGAAGTTTCGCGGTTATTTTTAGCGTTTTTAACAGAGGGAGATGTAGTAATTGATGTGGGTGCCCATGTGGGCTATTTCTCCCTGCTAGCGGCAACTTTGGTGGGTAATTCAGGTAGGGTGATTGCCTCTGAGATGTGCAGAGATAATATTATGCGCTTGTTCTACCACTGCCAACTCAACTCACTGCCCAATATCCAAATCGTGGAAGGAGCGATCGGTAATTGTCAGCAGGAGGTTAGTTTTTATGTCAATCAAGATAACGATGGCGGTCACGCCCTCTGGGATGTAGGTAAGCACCCCTACAATCAAAAAAGTGCCAGTAATCCTGTGCAAAAAAGGGTGACTATGCGGACTTTGGATAGCATTACTAGAGAGTTAAATATAGATAGGATTAAATTAATAAAGATGGATGTGGAGGGAGCAGAGCCTTTGGTATTAGAGGGAGGAAAAACAACGATCGTTAACTGTAAGCCCCCCTTTGTTATCTGTGAGATCAATAAATTTGCCCTGCAACAGATGGGCTATGACCCCATGATTGTGCGCCATTTCTTTTCCGACCTGGGCTATGATAGTTATTTAATTACCGATCGATTATTACCTCTGCCGGCGGGGGAAAACTATGGGCAGGGTTTGTATAATTTGCTGTTTGCTCGCGGGGATATAGCTAAAGATTTACTTTGAGCAGCGGTAGGGCTTGGGTAATAATTAAATTCGCCACCTCTTCTGCATCCTACTGCCCCCTTGCTACTTCTAGGCAGGCTTGGTAAGGGCATTGGGCAATGCTTCCTTTGCTGAGGTAGTGCTCCTGGTGTTTGTAGAGACTTCCCAGGCTTTGGTCTTCTGTTTTTCCACTATTTTTAACAGGATGACAGCATAACTAATGATGTTGTTGATCTTGTCCTCTTTGCTCATTTCTTCCAGTACAGGGACCAGTTGGAGGAAGGCGTTGATCCCGTGCTCAGACCTATTGTTCCATACTTCGACTGCTGTGTTAACGCTCGGGCATAAGACAACACGTATACCATTGATTGACAGATTTCTATGGTGATCAAAGGAGGGATAGGATTGTGCTTTGCTACCGATCGGCTTTTGTTATCTCCACTATAATAGTAAGCAATTTTACGGTTTTTACCCCCACCTATGGAAACTTCTTATATTGATACGCAGTCTTGGCGCAGAGAGCTACAAAAGTCCGAACTTTACTATCGGCGCGGCTTTGGGCATACGGAAGAGGCGGAGGCACAGATGGTCTCGGAGTACCATAGCCCCCTGATTCAAAGGATTCGACAACAAAACTACCAGTATAACGAAGGCAGGGTGACTATCCACTTAGCGGAGGCGTTTGGTTTCTGCTGGGGGGTAGAGCGGGCAGTAGCAATGGCTTACGAAACTCGCAGTCAGTTCCCCCATCACAGAATATGGATTACCAATGAGATTATTCACAATCCCCTGGTCAATGAGCGGTTGCGACAGATGGAAGTAGAGTTTATCCCCGTTGTCGATGGGATGAAGGATTTTTCTGTGGTGCAAAAAGGGGAAGTGGTGATTCTCCCTGCCTTTGGGGCTAGCTATCAGGAGATTTCCTACCTGCAAAGTGTGGGAGCTACGATCGTTGACACTACTTGTCCCTGGGTATCCAAGGTGTGGAATCGAGTGGAAAAGCACAAAAAGGCGGACTTTACTTCCATCATTCACGGCAAATATAACCACGAAGAAACGATCGCTACTAGTTCCTATGCCAAACGCTATCTGATTGTCTTAAATTTAACAGAGGCAGAGTATGTGGCAAATTACATCCTGCATGGTGGCGATCGGGAGGAGTTTTTAGGCAAGTTTGCCAAAGCTATGTCCCCTGGCTTTGACCCCGATCGGGATTTAGAGAGAATTGGTGTGGCAAATCAAACCACTATGCTTAAGAGTGAAACAGAAGCGATCGGGAAGCTGTTTGAGCGGACGATGATGCAAAAATACGGCGTGGAAAAGCTCAACGAGCACTTCTTGGCGTTCAATACCATCTGTGATGCCACCCAGGAGCGCCAGGATGCGATGGTAAAACTGTTGGAACACGACCTCGATTTGGTGATTGTGATTGGGGGCTTCAACTCCTCTAACACCACCCACCTACAGGAGATGGCAAAGGAAAAGGGCTTGGCTTCCTTCCATATTGATAGTGCTCAACGCCTGCTCTCCCGCTCGGAAATCGAACATAAACCCCTGCACAGGGACGTGACCCGCACTAAAGGTTGGCTACCCGCTGGCAATATCCAGGTGGGAGTGACCTCTGGCGCTTCTACCCCCGATCGCATTGTGGAAGAGGTGATTGTACGGCTCTTGGAGTTGGCAAATACCTAGCGCCCAATGGCAATGTACTTGAATCCAGCGGCTTCCAGGCGAGCACGATCGAGGTAGTTCCTGCCATCAATAAACAAAGGCTGGTGCATAAGGGTAGCTAGGGTAGGGTAATCCAAGTTCTGGAACTGGGGCCAATCCGTCACCAACACCAGGGCATCACAGCCATCTGCCAAGCGTTCCACATCCGTTTCCACTGCCACATGGGCAATACCATCCCGTAAGCCTGATTGGGAGACAATGGGGTCATAGGCTTTGACCTTCGCCCCTAGGCGGTGGAGATGTTCAATGATGGTGAGGGAGGGGGCATCCCGCATATCGTCCGTGTGGGGTTTGAAGGTGAGTCCCAGCAGACCGATCGTTTTTCCCTTGAGAATCTTCAGTGACTGCTGCAACTTCTCAATTACTAGGAGGCGTTGTTGTTGATTGACCTTGACTGCCGCCTGCAGGATTTCCGCCGTGTAGCCGTAGTCCGCCGCTGTGTGAATAAGGGCTGCCACATCCTTACCAAAGCAGGAGCCGCCCCAGCCCACCCCCGCCTGCAAAAACTTCTGCCCAATGCGACTGTCTAAACCGATCCCCCTCGCCACTTCCTGCACATCCGCCCCCACCCGATCGCAGATATTGGCAATTTCATTGATGAAACTAATTTTTACCGCCAGAAAGGCATTGGCAGCATATTTGATCATCTCCGCTGAACTGATGTCTGTAATTACTACAGGTACAGGAGGTAGGGTCTTATCTGCCCCATAGGTACGATCGATAATACCCTGATAGAGAGTTTGCATCTTCTCAAGGGCGACGGCGGAATTGCCCCCCAGGACAATGCGATCGGGATTGAAAGTGTCATAAACCGCTGAGCCTTCCCGCAGAAATTCCGGGTTGCTAACGATGTCAAAGTGGGGGGGGTGAGGGTTAGCTGCCGCCTGCATCGCGTCCAAGATCACCATGCGCACCCAATCCCCTGAGCCAATGGGCACCGTAGACTTATTGACAATGATGCGGTAATCACTGTCCAGATGTCTACCCAGACTGCGGGCAACTGCTTCGACATAGCGCAAATCCGTCCGTCCATCCGGGAGGGGGGGAGTTCCCACCGCAATAAAGATGACCTCACCGTGGTGAATGCCCGCTCCGATGTCGGTAGTAAAGGCAATCAAACCCTGGGCTAGCACCTGCTGCAGTATCTCTGGCAAGCCTGGTTCATGGATGGGACATTGCCCCGATCGCAGTAACTCTACCTTTGCCTCGTTATTGTCAACGCAGACCACCTCATTGCCCATGTAGGCAAGACAAGCCCCCGTCACCAAGCCCACATAGCCCGTACCAATCACACAGACGCGCATAGCTTCATCCTAGAACCGATCGGTGCAGCAGGGGGAGACTGTCCAGTGCCATTGCCCCACACAGACAAGCCATGTACAGGATGGAATACTTAAACACATCCACAGCTATAGCCCGTTCCTCTGGTTGGCACACCAACTGCCAAGCCTTCCCCACAAAAGCCAGACCTAAAACGAGCGCTGCCCAGCAATATAGCTCCCCCATCACCCCCAGGGGAAACACCAGGAGCAAACTGACAGGAATCAACAAAACTGTGTAGAACAAAATCTGCCATGCAGTCGTGACTTTTCCTGACACTACGGGCAACATGGGCACCCCCGCCCTGGCATACTCCTGTTCAATCATCAGGGATAGTGCCCAAAAATGGGGAGGAGTCCAGATGAAAATGATAGCAAACAACACCCAGGCTGTCCAATCCAAACTGCCTGTTACCGCCGCCCAACCCACCAAGGGAGGAATTGCCCCCGCTGCCCCGCCAATGACAATGTTTTGCGGACTCGATCGTTTTAGCCACAGGGTATAGACACCCACGTAGGTAGCAATGCCCGCCATTGCCAGAGTTGCTGCCAGGAGGTTAGCCCAAGCAGCTAGGAGGAGAAAGGACAGAGTTGCCAAGGTAAGAGCAAACAGCAGTGCCTGCCGCGGCGTGATTTTACCAGCAGGGATAGGTCGCCAGCGCGTCCTTTCCATCAAAAAGTCAATATCACAGTCGTAGATACAGTTGATCGTGTTGGCTGCTCCCGCCGCTAACGCCCCCCCCACCAAGGTCACCAGCAGTAACCAAGGATTGACCTGTCCCTGTCCTGCAATCTCCATCGCCCCTGCCGTTGTAATCAGCAGCAGAACAATAATACGGGGCTTCGTCAGTTGCAAATAATCGTAAACCCTCTGTCCCCAGGGAGAACCATAGCTCAAGGAGTTGGTCATACCCCTTTGCCCTTAACTGCCAAAACCGTCACTGCCCAGCAGGCACCGAACAGAAGAGCTGCCCCCATTTGATGCAACACTGTCACTACTGGCACAGACAACTGCAATTGGTAGGTTGCTACCCCCAGCAGAATTTGCACCGTTAGCAGAACACCGATCCCTTGTGCCCCCAGGTGAATCAAGCCCGTAGCAGCGGGAGTCCGCCAGACAACAATGGGCACCAAACTTGCCCCCACTGCCGCCGGAACTATGCCCCACAGATGGTTATGCATCACCTGACAGAGGGTACTATTAGCTAGGCACTGATGCAACGCCCATTGGGAAGCCACCAGGGCACCCAACACACTCTGCCCATAGACCAGAGTTGCAGCTACCGCCCCCACTACTGCTAAACGACTCGCCCCAGGGAAAACCAGCTGCTGTTCCATGCCCAGAGCGATACCCAGCCAAATTGCCCAAAATGCCATTCCCGTTGCCAAGTGGGCAGTGACAATGTCAAACCGCAACAACTCCGTTACTGTCAAGCCTCCCAAAATGCCCTGCCAAACTACCACTGCTACTGCCAACGTCCCACTCCAGGGCACCCATCTGGGCAAGCTCTCCCGCTGCCACCAAGCTGATACAGCAAACCCGATCGTCAACAATCCCACACCACTAGCAATCAGGCGGTGAAACCACTCTAAAAAAACCTGTAAATTCATCTGCGCTATAGGCACAACCTCCCCATAGCAGAGGGGCCAATCAGGGCAGGACAGACCAGCATTCATAACTCTAGTGGCACTGCCCACAGCCATCAACAGCAAAGTCAAGCCTGCCATAATCCAGGCATAACTGCGTAGCCAGCTACTATTTTGTACTAGCGGTAGGGTTCTCGTCATTTTCCCTCCTGTATCCTTCGTTGTAAGAATGTTAAGGGAAGGAAGAGCAGCAGGGACGAGATCGATCGGTTTTCTTAACGATCAACGGAACATGACACTGACGGAGGAGTCTTCATGGACGCGCCAGATGGTTTCCCCTAGGAGATTAGCCACCGAGAGAATACGCAGTTGAGGGAAGCGTTTTGCCTCCGGCACAGGGATCGTATTGGTGACAATCACTTCCTGGAAGACTCCACTGGAGAGGCGTTCATAGGCAGGGTCAGAGAAGACGGCATGGGTAGCGCAGGCATAGATTTCCTTTGCCCCGTGGTCTAGCAACAACTTCCCCGCCTCAAAAATCGTGCCCGCCGTATCAATCATATCATCCACCAGGATGGCAGTCTTACCTTTCACGTCCCCGACAATATTGACCACCTCCGCCTCGTTATGGTTTTGGCGGCGCTTATCCACAATGGCAATAGGGGCATCATTTAGCTTCTTAGCAAAAGCCCTTGCCCGTGCCACCCCCCCCACATCGGGAGAGACCACCACTACATCCTCCAATTGTTTTTCCTGCAGATAGCTAAGGATCACAGGAGCACCGTAGACATGATCGCAGGGAATGTCAAAATAGCCTTGAATCTGCGCCGAATGTAAATCCATTGCCAGGATGCGATTTGCCCCCGCCTCCACAATGATATTCGCCACCAACTTAGCTGTGATTGCCTCCCTCCCTGCCGTTTTGCGGTCCGCTCTGGCATAGCCGTAGTAGGGTAACACTGCCGTAATTTGCCGTGCCGAAGCGCGTCGACAGGCATCGATCATAATCAACAGTTCTGTGAGATGGTCATTGACAGGACGACAGGTGGGTTGAATTAAATAGACATCACAGCCGCGAATGGACTCCTGCACCTGCACATAAATTTCCCCGTCGGCAAAAGTCTTACGCACCATAGGACCCAAGCCCATACCCAAATAGCGGGCAATCTCCTGCGCCAGGGGGATATTAGCCGAACCAGAAAACAGCCTTAACTTGTCCTCATGCCGCCGATCGGCAGGGAACTCGTGGGTGAATCTAGGAATAGAGAAAGTCACCGCCGTTGCCAGAACAATCTAATAGCATCCTAACATTAAATTCGTGGTCTGCGTCGTTGTAAAAAGTCAGGTATATCCAAGTCCGGTTTACTGATGGGATTGTCTGGTTCGGGGGGGGACGGTGGAGAAGGGGGAGTAGGCGGGGCTTTAGTAGCACCGGGCTTTTTCAGGGGGACATTGGTCGGTCCGTTTTTGCCGGAAAACCCTGTGGCAATCACCGTCACCGTTACTTCCCCTTGCATCCGTTCATCAATCACAGCACCAAAGATGATGTTGGCATTGGCATCTACCACATCTTGGATCGTTTCTGCCGCTACCGTCACTTCATGTAGGCTTAAATCCCTGCCCCCTGTAATGTTCATCACTACCCCCGTTGCCCCCTCAATGGAGGAGTATTCCAACAGAGGAGAGGAAATTGCCATCGTCGCCGCTTCCCTTGCCCTGGATTTGCCAGACCCTGTCCCGATGCCCATCATGGCTGACCCCGCATCTGCCATCACTGCCCGCACATCGGCAAAGTCCACGTTCACCAAACCAGGAATGGTAATAATATCTGTGATCCCCTGCACACCCTGCCGCAGGACATCGTCTGCTAGTTGGAACGCCTCTTGAATGGGGGTCTGTTCCGTGATCACGCTTAGTAACTTGTCGTTGGGGATGACAATCAAAGCATCGACATTCTCCCGCAGGGCAGCGATCCCCTCTTCCGCTTGGTTAAGCCGCCGTCTGCCCTCAAACGTAAAGGGGCGGGTGACTACTCCGATCGTCAAAGCTCCCACTTCCTTTGCCACTTCCGCAATGATGGGGGCAGCCCCTGTACCTGTTCCACCCCCCATGCCTGCTGTAATAAAGACAAGGTCAGCTCCCTCTACTGCCTGGGCAATGTCATCGCGGGATTCCTCTGCTGCTTTCTGCCCGATGGCGGGATTACCCCCTGCCCCTAGTCCCTTGGTAATTTTTACCCCCATCTGGAAGCGCCTGGGAGCCTGGGAGAGCATGAGGGCTTGGGCATCAGTATTGAAACACCAAAACTCTACCCCACTCACCTGGGCAGCGATCATGCGGTTGACGGCGTTGCCACCTCCTCCCCCCACCCCAATCACCTTAATCTTAGCCGTGTTGCTGGGCATGATGTTCTCCCCCTTGGGATCGGGGGTATACTGTTGCTTCATGGCGGGGCGTTTGGGGGCTTGCACAGGCACTTCAGGCTCCACAATGTCGTCGAGGTCGAGCAACTCTTCTAACTCTCCATCACCAGAGTCATCGGCAAGTAGGTCAGTCCAGTTGTGTGTAGGCATTATACTATCGTTTGGTAGTGGTTACGGAAGGGAAACACGAAATTTTGCCGTCGTCGTGGACAGGTCCCTAAGATCAAGATACCTGATCTGGGCGGTGTTGATCACCTGGGGTAGACCCCGTAGACGATCGAGTTTTAGCAATTGTTTGGCGAAAATTTCCCGCTCAAAGTTACCGCAGTAGACTACTCCTAATTCCGTTGCCAGAATTAAGTTGTTACGATCGAGCCAGTTAATTTGGTTGATATGCACAGGGCTGCTGGCTAGGAGGGGATATAGTTCTGCCCAGTGCTCCTGCACATGGTCCCCAAACCCTAGGACGGTCAGGGGGGGGTGCAGTTTGGTGGGGTAGCTAGTGGCAGGTATCCACACTCCTTCTTGATCGAGGTAGCCGCTTTTGCCCTCGTACATTGCCTTAGCCACAGGTATACGTTCCTGGACGCGAATCACGATCTGGGTGGGGAAGAGCCGACGATGTACTTGCACTGCTGCCAGGGGGGCTTGGCTCTGCAGTTGCTTGGCGATCGCCTGGGGTTGTATTTGAAATAAATACTGGGGTAGGGGTAAATCCAGGTGTGCCTTCAGCTGGGTCTCCGGTAGCAGGTTTTCTCCCTCGATCGTCACTTGCTCCAGGTCGTAGATGTACCACAGGGGAGCATTTGTCAGTCGCCAGATACCCCACAGTAAACCGCCGCAGAGGAGGAGTTGCCACCATGCCTTCAGTCTGCGCAGTTGGCGTTGCCGCCGTTTTACCTGCCGCCGCTCGGAGAAACGATAGCGATCGGAAACCATACTAGAAGGGGTCACTAGAGGGGCTGCTGTGGAATTGGCGTTCTAACTGGGCAATGATTTCACTGCGGCTGCGGGGACGAGAATAGGTAACGGACTTGATAAAGAAGAACACCGCCCCTGCCATGAGAAGGATTACCAGGGAGACGTACAAAAAGATAAACATACCTACCATTCCACCCGTATATCCTAGGGTAGTAGAACTACTAAAATTTGGCAATTGCCCAGGTGCAGAAATCCGATCTTAATCTTCTGGGCGGGGGGAGCTTACAATGGCTGCCGTTGGGCACAACAGGGTGACTATGCAAGAGACAGGCACAATTAGCATTCATACGGAGAATATCTTTCCCATCATCAAGAAGGCTCTCTACTCGGAACGGGATATTTTCCTGCGGGAGCTAATCTCCAACAGCGTTGATGCCATCACCAAATTGCGCCTCGTGGGCTATGAGAGGGCGGCTGCCCCAGAGGTAAAAATTACTATCGACCGCAGCAAGCGCCAGTTGTCTGTCTCGGATACGGGAATTGGCATGACGGCAGAGGAGGTGAAGCGCTACATTAATCAGGTGGCGTTTTCCAGTGCCAGTGAGTTTGCCCAAAAGTATGCCGCCAGTGCTGACCAGCAGTTGATTGGTGCCTTTGGCTTGGGTTTTTATTCTTCTTTCATGGTGGCGGAGTTAGTAGAGATTGACACCCTGTCTTACCAGGAGGGGGCAACTCCTGTGCATTGGCGCTGTGATGGTTCTACCCAATTTACCATCGAGGATGGCACGCGCACCCAAGTTGGGACAACGGTCACTCTCACGTTGCAGGAAGATGCCCTGGAGTTTTTGGAGAGCAGTGAGATTAAACGCATTGTCAAACGCTACTGTGATTTTCTACCTGTCCCCATTTTGTTGGAGGGAGAGGTGATCAATCGCCAGAAAGCCCTGTGGCGTGACCCCCCCAGCAGCTTAAGCAAGGAGGATTACCTGGAGTTCTATCGCTATCTTTACCCCTACCAAGATGAGCCACTGTTTTGGATCCATCTCAATACGGACTATCCCTTCATCATCAAGGGGGTGTTGTATTTCCCCCGCCTGAAACCGGATATTGACCCCACAAAGGGGCAGATTAAACTCTTCTGCAATAATGTCTTTGTCAGTGAAAACTGTGAGGAGGTCATCCCCAAATTCCTACTCCCCCTGCGGGGTGCTATAGACAGCACAGATATTCCCCTCAATGTCTCCCGTAGTTTTCTGCAGGGCGACCCCAAGGTGCGTAAAATCCAAGACTATATCGCCAAAAAAGTGGGCGACCATCTGCAAAAAATGTATGAAGACGATCGGGAAAACTTCCTTGCCTGTTGGAAAGATATTGGGGTCTTTATGAAGTTTGGCTCCCTGCACAGCGATAAGTTCTATCAGCAGGTGAAGGATATTTTGGTCTATCCCACGACCCTGGAAACAGAACAAACCAAGAGTAAGGTGGGCAATTTCACTACCCTAACTGCCTACCTCGATCGCAATCGCGACCGCCAAAAAAACCGTGTATTCTATACCTCTGACCCCATTGGGCAAAGTCAATATATCGCTCTCTATCAAAAACAGGGCTTGGAGGTTTTGACCCTCGATTCTATCATTGACAGTCATTTCATTCACTTTTTGGAACGGGAATACCGCGATGTCAAGTTTGTGAGGGTGGATGCGGAACTAGATGATACGCTCCTAGACAAAGAGGCAAAAACGGAATTGGTTGACCCCAAAACCAACAAGACAAAGAGCGATCGGTTGCAGGAAATTTTTGCCCGTGCCCTCAATAAGCCCCGCCTTAACATCCGCACGGAAGCCCTCAAAGCGGAAAACAATGTCACTGCTCCCCCTGCCATGATTCTGTTGCCAGAGGCTGCTCGCCGTATGCAGGAAATCTCTATGTTTTTGCAACAGAGCAGTCCTTCTTTCCCAGAAGACCACATCTTAGTTGTCAACATCGCCCATCCCCTCATGGACTACATCCTAGAACTAGACCAAGGTAGTATCGTCCTCCCGACGGGACAAAGTAATGACGATATGATCACCATGCTCTGTCAACATATCTACGACCTGGCTATGCTTTCCCAGCGCAGTTTCGACCCCAAAGTTATGCAGGGCTTCCTCGATCGATCGGTGCAAGTCCTCACCCGTCTGGCACGCCACGATACCTCTCCTAAAAGTAAAGACTGAAGCTCTGCCCTAGTGTATAGTAGTAGAGCTTGTGCACCAAACTCACTAATGAACTGGGAGCTGTTTGTCGTCTGCTTTGTCACAATCTTTATTTCCGAACTGGGGGATAAGAGTCAGTTGGTGACCTTCACTATGACCAGCAATTCTCGCTTCCCCTGGTATATCTTCATCGGTTCCGCTAGCGCTCTCATCCTCACCAGTGGCTTGGGTGTCCTCCTGGGGGATGGTATCGCTTACCTGTTACCCGATCGTCCTCTGAAGGCTCTGGCTGCCCTCCTCTTTGCCTTCCTTGCCTTTCGCACTTTAGCAGACTAATCTTCCTTGGGCACCTTGGGGGGACACCAGAAGAGGTTTTTGCTGGATACACCAATTGATTCCAAAATGCTCCCCATAGTCTTAGCGCATTCCCGCCAGTAGTGTTCATCATGGTACATCCGATCGGGGTTGAAATCAAAGCAATAATGTAAGACGTGGGGAATGTCGACTATATCTCTAGCATCTTGCAGGGAAATGAGCATAAAACGGAAGGGTTTGTTGCCACAGATTTGTTCTAGTTTTTGCACCATGTCTATGACACTGTTGCGATCGGCTACCCCTGTGCGAATGAACAACAACTCGTTGGCGTGTTTGATAGTATACCAAAAGCGGGCTGCACGGTTGGAATAGCGCATCTTCATCCGTTCAAAGACGGGGTACATATTTTGGTCATTCTCTTCCACTTCATGGGCAAAGGACAGCCCTGACCATTTGGTATGGTAAATTCTCTTTTCGGAGGGATTGTAGCGCAGATAGTCAGGATTCCACATATTCTCAAAGCGATTGGCAATAATGTCTGCCACATCACTTAAAATAGTCGTCCTGGTGAGGTCGAAGGGGTAGGCAGGACCGTCCAATTCCAACTTGTACAACAACATCCGCACCGCACACCTGTCCCCCAGGGGAATAATGCCCACGCGGGAAATGGCAGAAAGGGGCGATCGGTATTCATAGATAATGGAAGACTTCGGTCTTGCTTTGATCCGACTTTCCAACCCCTCTTTCCCAATCATCATCGTACGGAACTGCGCCTCTGGCTCTAGGGTGTCCTTGTACACACCGGGGGGCATCGCTTTCAGGGCAGTGCGTACCTCCTGCCACATGGGATGGATGTTATACTCATGGTCAGTTTCGTTGAGAATGCGCAGCCGTTGGTCACTCTCTTTCAGTAACCCCAGTTGTCCGTCGTAGTAGAGAATCTGACAGGCTTTGGGGGCAAATAGATGAAAAGTAGCAGCGTATTCACTGTCAGTGCCAGGGGGAATTTCTAAGACCGTCTCGATCGTTCTATCACCTCTGACAAAGAAAGACAGGGGCGTATTGTTATTAGGATGATTGAGGGTGTAAATACCAGGTAAAAGATTAGCCTTGTTCTGTACCGCCTCCTGTAGTTCCCGCCAGGCAGGGGAAATGACATAGGGGTATCTGGTGGCGTTGATGATGCGCAGTGCTTTTGTCTGGGGATTGACCAGGAGATGAAAACCTTGCTCGTCAGAGAAGACAGGTACTTTGTCCGGCAATTGTTGTTTTTGTTTTTCCTGTAACTGTGCCCGATTGAGGTCAAACAATTCCAGGGGAATGGCAGCAAACATCAGACGATGCCCTTCACTGTTGGGGTGGGCGTGGTCAAAGAAAAGACCTGGTTTCCAGCGCCCCTGCCCGTTATCCAAAGCCCCTAGCCAGTTAAAGACAGGCACTTCCCAGCAGAGCATCCGATGGTGCGTTTCCAACAAAATGTTGTAGTGGTCTTGGTTATAGTGCCCGTTGGGATAAACCCCCCCTAGCATCGGCACCGCCCCGATCCCCCGCGTCATGTCCAGCAACTTCTGCAGACCACTTTCAAACCGCCGTTGGATAGCTTTGTACTCATAGCTAGGGGCACTGGCTAAGCCCTCATTGCCCAAAGAGAGAGCGACAATGACAATGTCAGGGCGATGATTTGCCACCAGGTCAGGGAACCAGTCAATGATGTTAGTGACATTGGCACCCAATTTAGCGTGCAGGAGTACCTGATGCCCGAACCGCCGCTGTAATTCCTGTTGCAATAGCCATGCCCAACCCCTGAGTTTCCAAGCGCTACAGCCCGCCGCCACCGAGCTACCCACCACCACAATTTTGAGACTCCCTTCCCGCTGGGGCAAAATCAGGGGAGCAGTACCGTACTCGTAGTAACTGTAGGCATAGGGTTCGATCGTGCCCCAGTAGCCATTGTCAATCACCAGCAGCTCAGGCGTAGGCTCAATGGGGACAGCGCGATTTTTTAATTTGGACTCCCATTCCACCTTATTGGGGGGTTTGATGTGCAGGTATTGATATTCCAGGCGATTTTCCGCGTGGACGAGGTGGGTGGGGTCTAGTTCGATCTGCCAGAGGGGATAGATGTCGGCATTAGTAGTGAGGGGAAGGGCTTGGGCAGGGGACCACATACCTAACTTGGGCACAGAACCAACAATGGCAATGTATTCCCCTGGCTGCGTATGGGCACGCACTTGAAACCGATACATAGGCATTTCCCCTGAATCAGGCTAGGTTCATAGTAGCATCAAGGGTATAGAGATTTGCCTCCCTCTTAGGATGCGGACGAAGAGACTCGAACTCTTACGTCAAAGACACTGGAACCTAAATCCAGCGCGTCTACCAATTCCGCCACGTCCGCGTTAACAAGATTTTTATTATAGTCTATTTTAGCAATGTTAGAATAGCCAGAGATAGAGTTAATACTGCTGTGCCTCCCCAGAAGATTGACCTACAACAGTCTTATCCCTGTGTTTGTCCCCGCAAAGGCAAGCTTAATCCCATTATGCTCACGGATGCCCTGGGTTGTGACAAATGTGCTTCTATCTTCACGGTAGCGGAAGATGGCAATAGCTTGGTGCAGTTGGATTCCATTGACCCCTTTCAGGGCTGTTGGCAATGGGATGGCAAAAGCTGGCGGGCACAGCGTATTAAAGGGGGAAAAGGGGGGCTGCGCTTCTATACGGCGGGTAAAATTGCCCTAGCCATGGGGTTGCTGTTTGTCATTCTCCTGCTGCCCATTGCCCCTAAGTTGACTCCCATTATTGTGGCGATGATGATGCTCATGGTCTTTGTCCTGTTTACCTATATGCTGGCACAGGTGCGCTGGTAGTATGCTGGATTTGACCGCTTGTCTGGCAAGTGCCTTCAACAGTGTGCCAGAGTTTAGCAAATTTACTAACCATGCCCAGCTCCTGCGTACAGCGGCGGATGCCCTCAAAACATATCGCCTCGACATCCTGGAAGCTAATACCCTTGACCTGGAAGCCAGTCGGGAGATGTCTATCCCTGATTTGATCACAGGCTGGCTAAAACTCACCCCCGATCGCTTGCAGGCTGCCATTGACTGTCTCTACGAGTTGGCGGATTTGCCCAGTCCCATTTCCCAACGCTCGAGTCCCTCGGGCTATCGGCGTATTCCTGTGGGGACAGTGGCTTTGGTCTATGAGGCAATCCCGGAACTGAGTATCGTGGCGGCGGGAATGTGCTGGAAGGTGGGGAATGCTCTCCTCCTACGAGGGGGCAGTGAAGTCTCCCAGACGCAACAGGCGATCGTGAATATTTTGCAGGAAGTGTTGCCCAAGTATGGCTTGCCGAGGGCATTACTCCAGGAAGTGCCGAAGGGAACTGCCATCAAGGATTTGCTCACCCAGGACAAGTATCTGCGCCTGGTGATCCCCTACGGTCGTCCCAGCTATGTACAGCAGATTATGAAACAGACCACAGTGGCGGTGCTGCCTGCTGCTATGGGCAATTGCTACCTTTACATTGCTCCCACTGGCAATCTGGACAAGGCACTTAGTATCATCCTCGATAGCCGCGTGCGCTTCCCTGACCCCGTCAGTGCTATTGAAAAAGTAATCATCCACCGCTCGTGGTTGGGCAGTCAGGATTTTCTCCGCCTCCTGTTGCAGTTACAGCAAAAGGGGATTGCTTTACGGGGTTGTGAAATCATCCGCGCTACGACTTGGAATCTGGGTGACCCCTTTGACAATCTGATCAAGGAGGAGACAAAGTGGCAGGAGGCGTATCTGGACAATACCCTGGCAATCAAGGTCGTCGATGAACTGGAGGAAGCGATCGCTTGGATTAACCAAAACAGCAGCGGTCACTGCGATGGTATTTTGACTGATTCTCTGCGGGAAAGCCAGATATTTGCCAGTCAGGTCAACAGCGGCATTGTCTATATCAATCATTTCATTCCCTTCAAGCGCTCCCACCAAAACGCCTATTTCTCGGTCGCTCTCGGTATGAGTAGCATTAAGGCAAGGGGTGGCTCCCGTTCCCCTGGTTTGATCGATGTGGAAGCCCTCACCCTCACCAAGCGTGTGTTTGTGGATTAGTTCTCCAGTTTAGCCTTGATCAGGTCATTGGTAGTTTGCGGTTCTGCCTTGCCCTGGGTGCGTTTCATCACCTGCCCGACAAAGAAACCCAGGAGTTTGGTCTTGCCCGCCCGATACTGCTCCACTTCCTTAGGATGGCTGTTGATGACTTCTGTAACGATCGCTTCCAATTCGGCACCCGTCATCACTTTGAGACCCTTGGCAGCCACGAGGTCCTTGACAGTCCCCGCCAATGGTTGGCTGAGGAGTTCGGGTAGCAGGTCTTTGGCAATTTTGGTGCTGATGGTCTGGTCGGCAATCAGTTGCAGCATCTCTCCCAGGGCAGCGGGGGTGAGGGGAATCTCTGTGATTTTTAGTTTGTTTTCGTTGAGGTAAGCCGTGATGTCCCCCATGATCCAATTGAAGGCAGGCTTTGGTTCTGCCCCTGTAGCCACTACCGCTTCAAAAAATTCTGCTACCGATCGATCGTCAGCAATTAGGTTCGCCTCGTAGGCATTGAGACCATATTCCAGTTGATAACGCTGGCGTTTTTGGCGGGGGAGTTCCGGCAGGGCACTGCGGTATGCCTCGATTTGTGCAGCTGTTAGGACAATGGGGGGTAAGTCCGGCTCTGGAAAGTAGCGATAATCACTAGACCCCTCTTTTACACGCATCGTGATCGTGCGTTGGCTGTTTTCTTCCCACAGGCGGGTTTCCTGCACAATCCTTTCCCCTGCCTCGATCGCTGCCACTTGACGGTCAATTTCGTAGTCGATCGCCCTCTGGATAGCATTAAAGGAGTTCATGTTTTTAATTTCCACCTTAGTCCCCAATTTGCTGCTACCCTTGGGACGCACCGACACATTCACATCACAGCGCAGGGAACCCTCCTGCATATTGCCATCACAGACGCCCAAATAGCGGAGAATACGTCGCAGTTCCTGGGCATAGGCAGCCGCTTCCGCCCCCGATCGCATATCCGGCTCCGACACGATTTCACAAAGGGGTACTCCAGCACGGTTGTAATCCACCAGGGAGTAACTGGAACCCGCCAGACGGTCTGACCCGGCATGGACTAATTTCCCCGCGTCTTCTTCCATGTGCAATCTAGTGATCCCAATGCGTTTCTCTCGTCCCTCCTCCGTGTAGATGGTCAGCCAGCCATTAGTTGCCAGGGGCAAGTCATACTGGGAGATTTGATAGTTTTTCGGTAAATCAGGATAGAAATACTGCTTGCGGTCAAACTTGCTCAAGGGAGCAATCGTACAATTGAGTGCCAGCGCCGCTTTGATAGCATACTCCAACGCCTTAGCATTGAGGACAGGCAGCACACCGGGCATTCCCAAACACACGGGACAGACATTGGCGTTAGGGTGAGCGCCGAAGGTATTGGGGCAATTACAGAAGATTTTGGTCGCCGTCGCCAGTTGACAGTGAATTTCTAAACCAATTACTGCTTCGTAGTTTTCACGCACACCCTTGCCTTGAATTCTCCACGCGATCTATATTATAAGCCAGGTCAAGGGACACAGAACCAAGTGGATAGCAGTTTTCTAGTCATCGATACAGAAGGGTATCCCCACCTCACAGATATTGCTATCGTCAACGATCGGGGGGAAGTCATTTACAACAAACAAGTTGGTGGTCACAATAAACTGTCGCAAATCTTACAAGAAGTGGCAGCAATAATTGAAAATCAGGTGTTAGTATTTCACTCTGCTAACCATGATATAGAAGTACTGCGGCAGAGTTTTGAGTTTTTGCGCTTGCCCTATCCTGCCCATCAGACAGTTTGCACGTGGGCGCAGGCAAAAAATTTGTTGCCCCATTTACCCGATTTTTCGCTAGAGTATTTGAGCAAGCATCTTAATCTCAAAGTTAATGGTCGGCATTTCCGTCCGCAACTAGCCCACACTGCTAAGTACGATGCTTTGTTCACTTATCAACTTTATAAACAGTTAATGTCTATGATTGCCAGCAATCCTTTTAGTAGTACTAGAGTTGACAATCCCTTTCAAAAACACGCTGACCTCAGCACGGTTTACGCCACGGAATTTCAGCAGCTATCTAATCTCCTGCAGGCGGTGCGATTGGACCGCAATCACCAGAGTCGGGGAGTGGTAGTAATTGGGGAAGCGGGGTCGGGGAAAACCCATTTGATGATGCGCCTAGCGCAAACCCATATTAAAACTAATCGCCTCTTATTTATACCCCAGCCCAACAATCACGAGAGAATTTTTTATCACATTTACTGCTGTACTTTAGAATCTCTATTTCGCAAAGTTTTAGACAGTAGCTATACCCAGATTGAATACCTCCTAGCAAATACGTTTATCCGTATTGTTGCCGCCTCAGAACAAAATAAACAGACAAGAGTGGGGCAGTCAATTTTACAGGAATTGCTCCATGACCCCCTCAGTATGTATAGCAAGATTTCCCGCGACACTGTGCAGAACACCCGCACTTGGCAGTACATAGAAACTAAAACCTTAAATTGGTGGAGTGAGACCTACGGGGCTGGGGGATTTGGCTTAAGTATTTTGCGGGGCATTGTCAAATTCTGTCGCTATCGCGATGTGCAGAAAAGGGAGATCGTCCGACGCTGGCTGTCGGGGCAGGTGATGTTGCCAGAGGAACTAACGGATGTGGATTTACCGAATTGGGAAGAGGAACTCAGCCAGGAAAATTTTGCTATCCAAGCGCTGCAAGTCCTCGGTCGTCTGTCCATATTAGATGAACCCCTAATCTTTGTTTTTGACCAACTAGAAGGGCTATGGCTTAGTCATCACCAGGCTTTATTGCAATCCTTTGGTCATGGAATTAAAGAGTTTTTAACCCAGGTGCCTCACTGTTTGGTGATCCTCAATTTGTTTCCCAATCGGTGGCAGTCCTTCCAGCAGGCTTTTGACCCCTCGGTGACAGAAAGAATTACCGATGCTGTTGTCCTACAGCGCCCTGATGACGAACAGATGTGGGCAATTTTACAACTGCGCAGCCAAGAGGTAGGTATTAACTTAGAAAAACTGTTTACACCGACGGAACGGGCGGAAATCCTGCAGCAAAAATCTATCCGATCGGTCTTAAAACGAGCCTCTCAGTATTTTCAACACAAAGTATATGGGTGGCCCTTACCGCCCCTAGAAGTTGTCTTGCCTCCCGGCCGGAATCGTGAGCCAAGTAGTAATGAAACTGTTGAGACAAGTATTAAATTGGCGGAAATTGAGGAGCGGTTGACTAACTTAGAAAATACAATCAAGGAGATACAAAATCGGTTGCCCTCAGTGATAGACAATGGGGGCGCGTCTATAGAAATCCAGCAATTTCTGAAGGACTTGGAACAAAAGTTGGAAGCATCCTATGATCCCCATGCTATTATCACAGAGGCAAATGATATTGGCAGATTGCGCACAATTGCCGAAAGTTTTCAACCCCAATCGGGTTTCCAGATTTCCGTTTTACCCGTCCCCAGACTAAAGCTGCCAGAGCACATTTTATTGCAGTGGGAAAAGAAAGAAAAAGAATATGCCATTGGATTCATCTATGGCAATGTCAATGATTTCACCAACCGCATCAAGAATTGGAATCAATTGCTACCTGAATTTCCCCAGACCCAATTTATCTTAATTCGGGATGCCCGAGAACCCCAGATTCGCCATACCGCTAAAGTAGGACGGGCAGAAATTACCAAGCTCAACCAGAGTAACCAGGGACGCTTTATGGTCATGGACCGCCAAGACCGCATCCGTTTTGATCTCTGTTATGAATTGATCGTGGCAGTGCAAAACCGTGACCTGGAAGTACCTCTAGAAAAAGCGATCGATGCCCTCCTCCGCTATATCCCCTCCTACTGGCTGCTACAAATCTTGGCAGGTTAGGCTGGTTTGGGTTAAAATCTGAAGATGGCTAAGTTAACTTACCTAAATGTCCACAGCAAAGCCAGACTGGTTACGGGTAAAAGCCCCCCAATGGGAACGGGTGGGAACTGTCAAGGAGATTCTGCGGGATTTACATCTGAATACAGTCTGTGAGGAAGCTTCCTGCCCCAACATTGGCGAGTGTTTCCACGCTGGTACTGCTACTTTTTTGATCATGGGTCCCGCCTGTACCCGTGCCTGCCCCTACTGCGATATAGATTTTGACAAAACCCCCAGGGGACTAGACCCCACAGAACCCGATCGGCTGGCAGAGGCTGTCTACCGTCTAGGCTTGCGCCATGTGGTGATTACCTCCGTTAACCGCGATGACCTCCCTGATGGGGGAGCTAGTCAGTTTGCTAAATGTATCCACGCTATTCGCCAGCGGATGCCTCAAACTACGATCGAGGTCTTGATCCCTGACTTCTGTGGCAATAGGGATGCTTTGCAAACAGTCATTGCTGCCGAGCCGGAAGTGCTCAATCACAATACAGAAACAGTACCGCGCCTCTATCGTAAAGTACGCCCTCAGGGGAACTATGAGCGGTCCTTAAATTTGCTTAAACTTGCGCGGGAAATGGCACCCCGCCTCTATACTAAATCGGGGATCATGGTGGGCTTGGGTGAAACAGAATCAGAAATTATAGCGGTTATGGCAGACCTGCGGCGTGTAAATTGTGATATTCTCACGATCGGGCAGTACCTACAGCCCTCTCCCAAGCATCTAGCGGTAGCGGAATTTATCCCGCCCGAAAATTTCGATCGGTGGCGACACCTAGGGGAAGAGATGGGTTTTTTACAGGTGGTGGCTTCCCCCTTAACCCGTAGTTCCTACCATGCCGCCGAAGTGCAACGACTTATGTCCACATACCCACGTTAGTATGGTCAAACTCAGCTGGCAGACATCCATTCTGTTGGGACTCCTGGGGCTAGGAAGCCTAGCTCTCTCCCTGGAACAGCCCTCCCCCGCTAACTCTAATAACATTCCCACCGTCCGCAAAACTGTTAAAAATGTCAGTGCCCCAGGGGAAATTCGTAATAGAGGGAAAACGGTTACCCTAGTGCCCCCCGCCGATATTAGCCGTACCCTTGTGCGAGTGGGGGATGCAGTACAAGCGGGGCAAGTAATTTTTTTGCGGGACAGTTACCACAAACTGATGGCAAGACTGCAGGCATCTCCCCAACTGTGGGAGCAGCTCAGCCCCCAACTACCAGAAACGAAAGTGAAAGCACCGATCGGGGGACAGATTCTCCGCCTTGAACCCGTTGTGGAAATCGGTAACTTGACTGACCTGCAGGTGATTGCTTTCCTGGACCCCGCAACTGTAAAAGTGGGGCAGTCCGTACTGATTTTGTGTCCCCAGCAGGAATTGCAAGGCACGATCGGGGCAGTAGCTGCTGATCATGTGGTTATAGAACTGGCGGACCCCAGCCAAGTGCTCACCCTACTTGACCATGACTTTAAGGTAAAGATTGTTGACAGTGTAGCCTCTATTTATTAAAATTAAAGATTGTCGCTTATTTTTGCAGTCATGGATGCCGCAACGATCATCAAGCAGGTGGAGGCAAAGTATCTCAAGCCTAATGTACCCCAGATATATGTAGGAGATACGGTAAAAGTAGGGGTAAAGATTATAGAGGGGGGTAAGGAACGGGTACAGCCCTACGAGGGGGTAGTAATTGCCAAGCGGCATTCGGGGGTCAACGCCACAATTACCGTCAGAAAAGTATTTCAGGGCATAGGGGTTGAGCGGGTATTTTTACTCCATTCCCCCAAGGTAGCTTACATCAATGTTCTCAAGCGTGGTAAAGTCAGACGGGCTAAGCTCTTTTACTTGCGCAAGCGGGTGGGTAAAGCTACTAGAATTAAGCAACGCTTCGATCGTCCTATAGAAAGTAGTGGCAAAGTCACAAAGCAGTGATAGAATATAAAAACAACCGAGAGCGTCCTTAGTTCAGTTGGTAGAACGTCGGTCTCCAAAACCGGATGTCGGGGGTTCGAGTCCTCCAGGGCGCGTAACAAGTTTTTCTCTCTCTCTTTTCTTCTAAGCTCCCCTAGAAAGCTAGTTTTACTTTCCTCCTACTAAATGGGCTGGGTTCAGAGTAAGATAAAGGGTTGCAGGGGATAGGTGTAGAGAGTTGGGGGGACAAAAGTAGTAGTGGAGATATGTTGCGACTAGAAGAGCTAATTCCTGGTATTGTAATCAAGGGTATTATTCCCAACCAGAAGGTCACTGTTGTTAATGTTAAATGGCATGGTAATGATGTTGTAGAACTGATTTATAAAGACAGCAGTGGTCAGCCCCATACGGAACTTTTATTTCGCGATCGGGAAATAGAACTAGAAGCTGTAGTGGAAAAGAAGCCTTGGAGTTTGGAGGCGGAGGGGGAGCTATTTAGATTAGTTTCAGAAGCCCATCGTATTAGCCTTGCTCACCTATTTGAGCCATAGAACCCCCCTTTACTCCGGGTAGGGAGTGATCTATACCTAACGATAACCACCAAGCTCATAAGTCACTCAAATGAAGCACAAGAGTCGCACGAGCGGGGGCAGGAGCAAAGGGTAATCGTCTTCAAAGCCCGGCACGAACGGCGGCGGATGAAGGTCGGTCTATTTACATTCAGCGGCCGTAGGTAGTAAGGAGATTTTCGATGTCGGTAAAGTCAAGATGAAACTCCCATTATGTTTATTCAAGTGACGACAAAGCGTGGTGGAAAGACATGGCATTCAAGTATCGTTGGCAGCCAACTGACGTCTCCAAAAGATGACGAGAGGAATTTTAGGGTGTTTGTTGATTTAGGTGATACAACCGCCCACCCGCACTACTGGATTGTGACAGATTGGTGGTTAAAGGACAACATCCACAAGACACACCAAGAGTATCTGAAAAAACATGGCGGAATACGTCCTGGAAATCCAGAATCAAAGCATCACGCTATTGAGGAAAGTAGGCTTGAACAATGGAAAGATCGCTGGGATATTCTTGGTATCTTTGAGTAAGCAGCGAAGCCGAACCGCGTGTCGGTCAGGGCGAACCAGGCCATGAGTGTAGTCCCACACCGTTCTCGGCGCGATTGAGCAGCTAATCTGAGGAGGGCTTTCAGAAATCAAAGCGCCCACTCAGGTCCAGCCTCGCGGTGAATCGCACCCCAATTAATACAATGCCAATTGTAAGCCTGGGGTTGGGATTTGCGAAAGAGTGCCAAGGTTTGCCCCAGGGAGTCTGTCCAACAAGCCGGAAGCTGCCCAGAAACATCTTTCGGAGCCGAGCGCGGTGCCTCAAAGAAAAAGTCGTTGTACTCGTAAAATTCTTCAGTTATACTGATTTCGTGAAAATGAATCCCCTTATTAAAACGACTCAGCGCGTGGCCGACTACGGCGAGGTGCTCACCCCGCCACACATCGTGAAGGCTATGCTGGATTTAGTGGCACAGGAAGCGGATCGGATTGATTCTCGTTTCCTCGAACCCGCCTGCGGCACGGGGAATTTTCTGATCGAAGTGCTGCAGCGTAAACTGCGCGTGGTGGAAAAACGCTACCGCCGAAGCCAGTTGGACTACGAACGGTATGCCGTTGTGGCGGTGTCCTCGTTGTACGGCATTGACATTCTGGAAGACAACGCTGAGGAGTGCCGCCAGTGCCTGTACGAAACTTTCGATGCGGCCTATACGGCTCTTTATGGTGACAAGACCAAAACCGCTTGTCGAGAGAGTGTGCGCTATCTCCTCAAACGCAACATCGTTCATGGCGATGCCCTCTCGCTGCAAACCGTCGGCGAGAACCCGCAACCGATCGTCTTTGGCGAATGGTCGCTGGTCAACGGCAGCCTGCTCAAACGGCGCGATTTTGCCTTTCACGAGATGGTGCAGCAGGCTTCCATGCGCGAATTGCCGCTGTTTTCGGATTTGGGCGAAGAAGTGTTCATCCCGGAGCCAGTCAAAGAGTACCCGCCGGTGCATTTTCTGGAGTTAGCCCATGCCTTTGCCGACGAGTTATAACCCCGACGTGCTTTCCTGCCTGGCTAACCTCTCCAGCGACGAGGTCTTCACCCCACCGCAGGTGGCTAATCAGATGCTCGACCTGCTGCCACCCAAACTCTGGAGCGACCCCAACGCCACTTTCCTCGACCCGTGCTGCAAATCCGGCGTCTTTTTACGCGAAATCGCTAAGCGGCTGGATAAAGGACTGGAAAGCCACATCCCCGATCGGCAGCAGCGCATCAACCACATTATGACCCGGCAACTCTTCGGCATCGCCATCACCGAACTGACCGGCCTGATAGCGCGCCGATCGCTCTACTGCTCCAAAACCGCCAACGGTAAATATTCGGTTTGCACCGCCTTTGAGAAGCCCAACGTACCGGCGCACCGAACACACCTGGCGGGACGGCCGCTGCGTCTATTGCGGCGCCAGCCAAGCCAACTACGCCCGCGGTCCGGAACTGGAAACCCACGCCTACAAGTTCATTCACACCGAACAACCGGAGGAAGTTTTGATGTCGTTATTCGTCGAAAATATATAAGCTAAACTAACAGTAAAAAGGTACTCAATATGAGCGAGTTACCATTATTTTATTCGAATAAGACTGTTGAAATACAGTTCAAGCCAGACGCCGAGATAATCATCTTTTCTGGCGATGTGAACGAATTTGTTGCACAGGTTCCTGATAATTCGGTTGCTCTGGTTGTGACTTCGCCGCCTTATAACTTGGGGAAAGAGTACGAGAATCGGATTTCAATTGAACAATACCTGAAAACCCAATCGCAATTAATTGCCCAACTTTACCGTATCTTGCGAGAAGATGGGAGTATTTGCTGGCAAGTTGGTAATTTTGTTGAAGATGGGGAAGTCTACCCGCTTGATATTCTCTATTATCCGATCTTCAAAGAACTTGGCATGAGATTGCGCAATCGAATTGTGTGGAAGTTCGGGCACGGCTTACATGCATCCAAGCGGTTTTCAGGTCGTTACGAAACTATCTTGTGGTTCACGAAATCCGATCACTACATATTCAACCTTGACGCAGTTCGCGTCCCAGCAAAGTACCCTGGCAAACGCCATTTCAAAGGGCCAAATAAGGGAAAGCCATCAGGTAACCCGCTGGGGAAGAATCCATCAGATGTATGGGAAATCTTGGTGCAGGACTGGGAAGAGCTTGTCTGGGATATTCCTAACGTCAAGTCCAACCATCCAGAGAAGACCATCCACCCGTGCCAATTTCCCATCGAGCTTGTCGAGCGTTGTGTTCTTGCACTTACTAATGAAGGTGACTGGGTATTCGACCCATATATGGGTGTTGGTTCTGCATTGATTGCCGCTCTCATGCATGATAGGCGTGCGATGGGTTGCGAGAGAGAAATAACCTATGTGGAGATAGCCCGTCAACGCATTCGGGATTACTACAATGGTACGCTCCGTTATCGTCCGATAGGCAAACCTGTCTATCAGCCAACAGGGAGGGAGAAAGTATCCCAAATTCCTGAAGAATGGCAAGAGCCTTCCCAGTTGCGTCTTCTGGAACAACGCGGTGAATACAAATGATCATTGCAGGCATCTACTCCTTCAATCGTGGTGAAGAGATAATCACTTCACGATATCCAACGGAACTGGGAGAAGTGAAGCAAGTCATCGCTGCAGTTGATAGTACGCAATGCAAGACGAAAACCAGCCGAGAGAAGACTATGCCCGGCAGAACGCTCTACAGCCCTCGCGCGTTGAACAAGGCGTTTACAAAAGAATTCGGGTTACGCGGATGGGAAAAATACAAAGTTCAGTGTGACTATTCGACTGAGTATTATGTGCCTGGCTTCACCCCAAATAGTTCATCCAAAGGGGCTTTTCGTGAGATGGATTTTGTAAAAAACCGTGTGGGCGTTGAAGTTCAATTCGGCAAGTATGCTTTCATGGTCTACAATGTCTGCGCGAAAATGACCATATTCCACAAACTGGGAGTGATAGACGTAGGCATCGAGATTGTCCCAATTAAACTTTTCGCCGAAGAAATGTCCACAGGAGTTTCATATTTTGAGCAGTTTGTTTGGGATTTGGAGCACCGTGGCGTTGCGGATATTGATATCCCTGTGCTTATATTGGGAATAACCGCATGAGAGATACAGAAGCCACACCCACTGGGACTGCATCATCTTCGACGACTACCACTACGGCGCCTGGCGCGAAAAAGCCAAAGACCTGTTCGAGGCAGAAGACGAGTCCGAACGCAAAGCAGCCGAAGGCGAAGCAGCAGATTACTTCGACGAAGACATCCTGCCCATCACGTCCGACCACTACCTGTACCTCTCCGGCACGCCGTTCCGCGCCATTGCCAGCGGCGAATTCATTGAGGAACAAATCTACAACTGGACGTACTCCGACGAGCAACGCGCCAAAGCCGAATGGGACGACGCCAAAGGACCCAATCCCTACGCCGCGCTGCCGCGCATGGTGCTGATGACTTATCAACTGCCGAAGGAGATTCGTCAAATTGCCCTGCAGGGCGAGTTCAACGAGTTCGACCTAAATGTGTTCTTCTCCGCCGAGGGCGTAGGCGATCAAGCGCGCTTCAAATACGAAAGCGAAGTGCAAAAGTGGCTGGACTTGATTCGCGGTGAGTACCTGCCCGCCAGCATTGATGACCTCAAGCTGGGTCGCGATCGCCGCCCGCCCTTGCCGTTTCGAGATACGCGCCTGCTTTCTGTGCTCTCCCATACGCTTTGGTTTCTGCCCAGCGTCGCGGCCTGCTACGCCATGCGTAATCTGCTTCGCCAAAGGCAAAACAAGTTTTACCACGACTACAAAATCATCGTCGCCGCTGGCGAATCGGCCGGTATTGGCGTTGCCGCGCTACCGCCTGTGTTGGAAGCAATGGGCAACCCGTTGGAAACTAAGACCATCACCCTCACCTGCGGCAAACTGACCACTGGCGTCACCGTGCGCCCCTGGACGGGCATCTTCATGCTGCGCAATTCCTCCAGCCCGGAAACCTACTTCCAAGCCGCCTTCCGCGTGCAAAGCCCCTGGACGCTCACCAACCCCGACGGTCTTTCGCCCAACGAGGAACTCATCCTCAAGCCGGAATGCTACGTCTTCGACTTTGCCCCCGATCGTGCCCTACGCCAAATTGCCGACTACAGCACGCGCCTCAACGTGGGCGAAGACGACCCCGAAAAGAAAGTTGAGGAGTTCATCCGCTTCCTGCCGGTGCTGGCCTACGACGGCAGTTCCATGCGCCAGATCGACGCCGCCGGTGTGCTGGAGATGGCTATGAGCGGCACCACCGCCACCTTGCTGGCGCGCCGCTGGGAAAGCGCCCTCTTGGTCAACGTGGATAACGACACCCTGCGGCGGCTGATGTCCAACGAGCAAGCCATGAAAGCCCTGATGAGCATCGAGGGCTTCCGCAACCTGAATCAGGACATCGAGACCATCATCAACAAATCCGAAGCGGTCAAAGAAGCCAAACGGGAAGCCAACGATCGCCAAATCTCCCACAAGGAAAAGCGGCGGCTCAGCGAGGAAGAGAAAGAATTCAAGAGCAAGCGCAAAGAAATTCAAGAAAAACTCATCAAGTTCGCTACTCGCATTCCCGTTTTTCTCTACCTTACCGACTACCGCGAGCGCACCTTGCGCGATGTCATCATGCAACTGGAGCCGGGCTTGTTCAAGCGGGTTACCGGCATTACCAAGCAAGACTTTGAATTGTTGGTCAGCTTGGGTTTATTCAACAGCGCCCTGATGAACGATGCCGTGTACAAATTCAAGCGCTACGAAGACCCCAGTCTAATTTATATAGGCATCAACCGTCATGAAGGGGAACACATTGGTCTGTACGATACCGTGTTACGGCGAAAGGAAGTGGATGAGCCGCCTGAAATCTACAAAGCCCGCTGATGAAATGAAAGGGGTCTAACAAAGGGTTGCAGATGACCTCGCTATGCTCGGCAACTGAACTTAACCGTTATGTTGCCAGAACCGGGGGCGTGAGTGGGCAAGGTTGTTGGTGAAGGTGGATGGGCGATTATTACAAAACTTACACAACATAACAAATCACTGCACCCGATCGTATGGGGTTTGCCCACCACAGACTATCGATCGTAACTCTAAGTATTGCCAGCGATAAAAAGCATCTTCATGAATAGCTCAATTTTATCCAGGGAAGATGCCGCTAGTGGGGTCTTCTTCAGCCATTGAAATAGATTCTTGCTGGAAGAAGAACCGATCGATTGGTCTGGAGATAAAAACGATCGGGAGTGTTATTCGTTGAGCTTTGCACACCAGGAAGCAGTGCAAGCAAGATGTAATCTGAACAAGAGGGGATTTCGGGACAGATTGATTCAGGGAGAACCATTATGGGGGTGACAAAAAAGTCTGGTCTGGTTCATAGAACCTACCCTATTATTATTAGATAATGATGGATATATTGATAGAATGATTCTGATTGTTTGAAATTGAAAGTAGTGCTAGGATAAAAATATTAGGGGTATTAGGGGTGTAGAAAAGGTGGAAAAGGAATACTGGAGAGGCGCGATCGAGGACTGCAATCAAGCTATTCAAATCAATCCCACTGATGCAAGAGCCTACTTCCTACGCGGGTTAGCCAAGTATGACCTTGGGGACAACCAGGGCGCGATCGAGGACTGGAATCAAGCAATTCAAATCGATCCCAGATATGCAGACGCCTACAACAATCGCGGGTCAGCCAAGTATGACCTTGGGGACAACCAGGGCGCGATCGAGGACTTCACTCAATTAATTCAAATCGATCCCAGTGATACAGAAGCCTACTTCCTACGCGGGTTAGCCAAGTATGCCCTAGGGAACAACCAGGGCGCGATCGAGGACTACAATCAAGCAATTCAAATCAATCCCAGATATGCAGCCGCCTACAACAATCGCGGGTTAGCCAAGTCTGAACTAGGGGACAACCAGGGCGCGATCGAGGACTGGAATCAAGCAATTCAAATCCATCCCAGATTGGCAGCCGCCTACTACAATCGCGGGTTAGCCAAGTCTGAACTAGGGGACAACCAGGGCGCGATCGAGGACTACACTCAAGCAATTCAAATCAATCCCAGATATGCAGCCGCCTACAACAATCGCGGGTTAGCCAAGTCTGAACTAGGGGACAACCAGGGCGCGATCGAGGACTACACTCAAGCAATTCAAATCAATCCCAGATTGGCAGCCGCCTACTACAATCGCGGGTTAGCCAAGTTTAAACTAGGGGACAACCAGGGCGCGATCGCTGACTTCAATCAAGCTGAAGCACTCAAAGAGAGGCAAAAAAATAAATAAATATGAGATGAGCGAGGAACCAAAAGGGATAATCGACCTGTTAATCCTTGTGGAATTATGCACGCAACAAGGTGATGATGCTGAACACTACAACTATATCAAGCAAATCAGTGGTCAATGAAGCCTTTTAGTGTTGCAATAACTTCTTGTTCCCCCTATCCTAACCACGATCGAGACTAAAACCATAACTGACCTGGAAAATGGGAAGGCAATCGTTCTTGCAGAAAGTAAAGAGATTTTCCTTAGTTCTCCCAAACCGATCGGTGCTGAAGTAATGGGAGAAGATTTGATTAACTACATATATTTCAATCCAGAAAATGCGCAATGTTACATCATTGATTGTCGTATTTTTGATAAAGATGGAGATGGGAAAAGCAAGCACGACCATGCCCAGGATATGCTTTTAGGAATTGTAGAAGAAAAAAAGCTACAATTTAGAACTGTACTGATTATGTATAACGAATCGCTGGAGTGGACTTTGTTTGTGTTATTTTTAATTTTGTTGTGTAGTTCGATAAGCCGCTCAACTCCAAAGCGGTTATGTTGCCAGCGCCACAGTTGTGATTAGCTTACTTCTTCTGTGATGGGGCGCTGGAGTCTGTGGCGATCGAGAGCGATCGTTGTAAAAATTTACACAACATAACAAATCACTGCACCCGATCGTATGCTAAAATATAGTTATCATTCAAAGTCATTGACATCGGGTAAGTTCAACCGTTAAACTGCTGAGTCAACGGTGAGGTCACAACCCAAAGCATACTCGTTAGCAGCTAGAGCAAAGTAGGCATGAAAGCAGCTCAAAGCTGGTGGGTATAATAATTACTGTAGGTGAAAGTGCTGAAAACTAGGTATGCCCAGAAAAGAGATCCCTGACAGTGCCATTGAGTTAGTTGCTCAACATATCAACAAAAGAAGCAACAAAAATTATAGTATTCCCGTAGTTGGGCACAAGGAGAATATAGAGACTCCTCAAATCTTTGAGATTATTCCATTCGATCAAATCGATGATAGCGATCGCCGGTTCTACGCGATTGATGGTAGTTATAACAGTGAGCAGTTTTACAACGGCTTATGTATTGCTATCTATGCGGCGGGCTATATCTGCTTTCATAGAGGTCAGCAGATTCGGATGAACTCACTGGATGATCCAGTCATATTGGGTAAAGCGTATTATCCACAAAATATTCTAATTACCCATCAAGAACATCTAGTTGCTATTTATGATGAGTTTTTAACTTTAGAACCAGTAAAAAAATTACTTGATTTTCTAGATAAGAATCCAGAAGAAATATTTCCTTATAAGAAGGAACAAATTTGCACTAATCTGTCAACGCTATTGGGATTTTGCCAAGAAGTATTAGAAATTTCACTTGTCTTAGAAATTATTAACTTAACAGAAACAAAGCCAGGAGATTTCATTTTACGAGATGGCACACTACGTCCCTTGCAGATTAAGCAAAAGTATTTAGTAGAACTAGGAAAATATGCTCACAAAAAAGGGGTAAAAATAGTTGCTGTCACAAAGCAATCTCCTATTAAGATGGAACTTGCTTATACATTTAAGCAAATAGATAATTATCTACAAGATCAGCTTAAATACGAGTATCCTTTTGTAGAAACAGATCCAAAACGTAAGAAGCTCTGCTGTTGGTTTGAGGTTCCTGATGTAGTGCTCAAATCAGCATATCAAGGTGATATGTTTATCAAAAAGTCTACTCATGGAGGAAGAGGATTTGGTTTGTTTTTTGCAGCCAGATTGGACTATGTTGAAAAGCTTCAAAATTATGATTGGCTCATTATTGATGTAAATATCTTTGATGCGATTCCACAGATTGAGTCTAATAATTTTGAGCGAAATGCTTCTGAATTAGGTTCTATATTTAAGGAACTAACCCGTCTTACTCAGGAACATTATATCCTTGGCTATCCCTATCCATTATGTGAAGTTCATAACTTCATATCGTTAAAAAAGAACTTTAAGGAAGAAATTATAGCTCGCCTGAAATACTCTCTTTATAGAGATCAAAGAATGGATAATGTTGATATTGAGAATCTCTTTCTAGATATGCACGAAAGGTTTTAGGAGGGACTAAATTATGGGAAAGGTTGATTTTGGTGTTCTCTACGGTCAGAAAACTACTGAAGATGCATTGCTAATTTATTCCTCTTACGAGGATGCTAAAGCCAGCCCACAAACTGGTGATTTCATTGTACTGACCCCCAAAGATGAGGGAAATACAAAATATCTTGCAAGGGTTGAAGCTGAAATTTATGATGAAGACCCAATCTTTAAATCTCAGGATAAGACGTTAATTGCTGTGCATTATGCCCGTATTGCAGAGAGGGAGCTTTCTGAACGGGATAAGCAAAAAATGTTCAGCTATACCTACAAAGTTCGAATTCTAGGCACGTTTACGGATAGTGGCTCTAAAATTTCTTTTACGACGGCTGTAAGAAAGTTGCCAGTCGTTTCATACATTGCAAGGCATCTAAATAAACGTGAAATAGAATCAATTCTCAACAAGACTAATGAAAATGGCGTTGAGATTGGATATCTTTGTGTAGGAGAAACAGTATTTGAGGATAAGGGGCCAATTCTGTTTGATATTAAAAAGCTTCGCAATAAGCGGACAATGGTTTTTGCTCAATCAGGCTTTGGGAAAACCAATCTCGTCAAGGTGATTCTCTACCATATGACTCGCGACACATCATATGGCAAATTGATTTTTGATCTCAATGGCGAGTATTTCTTGCGCGGTACTGCTACATACGGATTGGGAGATATTAACGAAGATTCAATTCGAAACAACGTGGTTGTATACACCGATAAGAAGCTACCAGAAATTTATACAAAACAGAAGAGATTTATTTTTGGCGGTAAAGTTACTCTTAATATGCACAGACACTTGGCAGTTAGTGACATATTAAACTTTGGGGCAGGCTTTTCTGAAGTCATGAGATCATTTCTTTTATACCTTGATGAAGAAGGTGTGTCTGGCTTTATCGCAAATATTGATGATTATGTTCAGAATCCAAGCAACCTTTACCGGGATTTTTCCGACTTCTTTGGAGAGCAAAAGAAATCCTCATCTGGCAAGGAAGATGTTTCTGCTAGAAAAACGATTATGGCTATTCGTAAGAGAATTCGTCATCTAATTGACGAAGGTAATTTACACTCTCGCTCTTCAGAACTTATAGAAAATGTTTTCAAGTACTTAAAACAAGGGAAAACTGTCATAATTGACTTGTCACTAAAAGATAATATGGATGCCAGTATTATTTCGACTATTCTGGTTCGTAAATTATTTGAAAGCAATAAAGAGAAATTCACCTCTGATGAGCCAGAGGAAGTTGTCAATGCTGTCATCTTTGTAGAAGAAGCTCAAAACGTTCTATCCCAAGAATTCGTTAAATCTAATGCAAATCCATTTGTCAGAGTAGCAAAGGAAGGACGCAAGTTTGGGCTTGGCTTAGTTGCAGTAACTCAGCGCCCTTCTGCAATTTCTGATGAGATCCGAACCCAAGCAGAAAATTTCTTTGCTTTCCACATGGGTAACTCTGATGATATTAAAGCCCTCGTAAAGTCCAATATCAACTATGATGGAGTCATCGCCAACTTTATTCAGCGCGAGACGATTCCAGGTAATTTGTACATGGTTTCTTCAGATCAAGCTTTTGCCCTTCCTGTTCGAGTCACTGAATTTGAAAAGCTGGTAGGAGGCAAGGTATACCCAGAAGCTAAATTTAAAGATTGATTTAGCTTGAGGATAACAGTTAATCAACTCTCAGGCAAAACATGATGGAAGAAAAGCAAAAACAAGCTCTTAAGCGAAAGCTTCTTAAAAACCTAAGAGATTATGGAGTCATCTGGAATGAGAAAAAGCATCAAGTTATTGTTGAGGATTTTAGAGAAGTCCAGCGAAAACTAGCTGAGCGGACAAATTCAAAAGGACAAGGTTATAAAAGTAAAGTTCAAAAATATCTTGCACAGTCATCAGATATAGATATATCTAAAATTAGTCCTTATCTTGTTATGGTTGAGTCTAGAGACGAACATCAACGTCTTTGGGCTTATGCTACATCCCATTGGTCTGTCCCTGTTACGGTCGGCTATGGCAGACGTGTTCGATATTTCGTCTTTGATCATCAGAATGATAAACTCATTGGTATTGTCGGTCTTTGTGATCCTGTTATTGGTTTGGGTGTTAGAGACGATAAATCTATTGGATGGACGAAAGAGCAAAAGATGCAGCGCTTATACAACTGCATGACCGCTTATATTCTTGGGGCAATACCACCTTACAATTGCATACTTGGCTCTAAGTTGGTTGCCCTTACCTTAATGTTTCCAAAAGTTCGCAAGGACTTTTATCAAAAATATAAAGATAGTCCCTCTATTATTTCTGGAGAAAATAAACAGCCCCATCTTATTTATATCGATACTCTGGGAGCATTTGGAAAATCTGCGATTTATAATCGATTGCTTAACTGGGAATTTATAGACTATACAAAAGGACAGAGCCACCTTCATATAACAGCTAATGGTAGTTGGGAGCTTATTAGACAAGTTGTTTCAGAAGATGCCTTTGAAACTTATAAGTTTGGTCAAGGCCCAAATTGGAAGATGCGCATCTTGAGAAAAGCATTACATGAACTTGGCTTATCAGAAGAAATGCTGAGCATTGGATGGCAGCGAGGTTACTACCGTTGCACATTAGCCGAGAATTGGCAAGAGTATTTATTAGGGGATACTGACCGAGTAGTATGGAAAACCTTTAGCCAAAAGGATTTAGTGAGTTACTGGCACGAAAGGTGGGTCACTCCTAGACTTGATAATTTACAAACCAGACTGGAGTTGTACCCTGACCAATAAGAGTCAGACGTATACTTGCTTTATGCCCAAATTAGACATTATCCACAATGCCGTAAAAAATGCACTGATTAAGGATGGCTGGCTCGTTACAGATGATCCTTACGTCATTCAATACCGCAGAACTGTGCTATACGCTGATCTGGGTGCTGAGCATCCAATTGCAGTTGAACGAGATGGGCAGAAGCTAGTTGTGGAGGTAAAAAGCTTTGTTGGAGCATCTAAGATACAAGATTTGAAAGAGGCTCTCGGTCAGTATGACATATACCGCTAGAGGAAATAGCTCCAGACCGTAAGTTGTACGTTGCTGTTAGCAAAGTTGCGTACAATACCTTTTTTACTCAAGATGTAACTCAACTTATTCTCAGTAACATCGACTTCCCGTCATTGTTGTAGATATAGAAACGGAGGAAATTTTGCAATGGATAAATTAACTGAGTATCCAAAGCTAATTTAGCGCATTTTGACTGAGTACGTGGAGTTGAGTAAACGTCACCCTAATCCGGACATTGAAACGTTTTTGATTGTAGATGAGGCTAAAGCCAACTATATCTGGATGAACCTTGGTTGGCAGAATGGGGAACGTATTGCTGGGATGACAGTCTATGTTCGGATTCGGGATGGTAAATTCTGGATCGAAGAAGATTGGACTGAAAACGATATTGCGACTGATTTAATTCGCGAAGGTGTTCCCAAAGAGGATATCGTGTTGGCATTCTATGAGCCTAAGATGAGGCAGTATACGAAGTTTGCTGTAGCATCGTACTAGCGGCGCAGGCTAACACTGCGTTGGTGCGGACGGGCGAGAGATCTTGGTGAGAGTTCAAGGTTATCTACTGCTGCACAACTTTATTATTATCCAATAAGTCCTACAATTAAATCCAAAGTTTTCTTTGTTATTGTTAGATTCGGCAAAGTTACTTGTGATAGCGAAAACGATCGGGTTAAGACTTCGCTAACGATCGTTATCGATAAATAGATAAAGTGGACAATTAAGAAATGTATAACAAATCGTTGGAGCGGACTTTGTTTGTGTTATTCTTAATTTGTTGGGTGGTTTGATGAGCCGCTCAACTCCAAAGCCGTTACGTTGCCACCGCTAGAGTTATGGTCAATTGATGAAAACGATCGCACAAATATTAAGTTTAGCCTTATGTTTCTTCTAACTGCTCTAGGGCATCGCGAACATCTATTAAGTGGTTGTTGAATACTTCCAGTGCGGCATCAAGCACCTTAAACAGGGCGGGGTCTCTTACTGAGTAGAATACATAGTTGCCTTGCTTGCGGCTGGTAACTAAATTGCGGCTGCGTAGGATAGCTAATTGTTGAGAAACGGCTGAAGCCTCCAGTTCTAACCATTCTGCAATGTAGCCAACACTCTGCTCTCCTTCTCGGAGCGTATCTAAAATCTGAATGCGCACGGGGTTGGACAAGACTTTGAACAAGTCCGCCTTGAAGTAACTGGGCTTGAAGGTCATTGCATTGTACTTCTGTATCCAAAACTACAAGTATGCTTTTCTAGTTTAGCATTTCCGTGAGCTACTTCACCAGCTACTAAGATTACTATATGCAAAACTCTAGAGATAAAGATATGCTATACTGTTGACACACAAGGTTGACTGTCCTCATAAAGGGCGGTTGGCGAGGTTTTTGTGTGGAAAGTTCTGTCTCGGGTTGAGAAGGGATGAAAGTTATTAAGCAGATTGGTGGTGATTTTAGGTGGCAAAACCCCTTCAGACACTGGCGGGGAGACTTGACGGGGGGGTGACAGCGGCAGTGGTGGCTTTGCCTCTGGCTTTGGCTTTTGCGATCGCCAGTGGTGTTGATCCGAAGGCTGGGCTGTACACGGCGATCGTGGCGGGCGGGGTGGCGGCGCTCTTTGGCGGGTCGCCTGTCCAAATTACTGGGCCGACGGGGGCTATGGCAGTAATTTTGATTGGTATTGTGGCCAAGTATGGTCTTGAAAAGGTTTGGCTGGCTGGGGTGATGGCAGGGATCATCCAGATTGCCTTGGGCGTAGCGAAGTTGGGGCGTTTGGTCAAATTTATTCCTTATCCTGTGACAGCGGGGTTCACCAATGGCATTGCTATCATCATTTTTTGTGGTCAGTTGAACAATTTTTTGGGCTTGAGGTTGCCCCGTGCAGAGCATTTTTTGCCTGGGATATGGCAAACTTTGCATCATCTGTCGGAGGCTCAGGCAGCATCGATCGCAGTGGCGTCGGTGGTAATTGTGACTAAGTTGTTGTGGGCTCGGTTGGGGACTTCCATTCCAGGATCATTGGTGGGTTTGGTGTTGGCGACTCTGCTGGTATGGGGCTTGCACCTTGATGTTCCAACTATTGGTGCTATTCCTCAAGCATTTCCTGTGCCCCACGGTATTCCCCACTGGCAAGATTTTGGTTTGATTCGGGAATTGATTGGTCCTGCTCTTGCTTTGGCGGCTTTGGGCAGTATTGAATCTCTGCTTTCGGCGGTGGTGGCTGATGGCATGACGGTAAGTGATAAGCACGACAGCGATCGCGAATTGATTGGGCAGGGAATTGCCAATGTGGTGGTGCCCTTTTTTGGCGGTATTCCTGCCACAGGGGCGATCGCCCGCACGGCTGTGAACATTCGCTCTGGCGGCAAAACCCGCCTTTCTGGGGTTATTCACAGTTTGGTGTTACTGCTCATTGTGCTCTTGTTTGCTCCTTTGGCGGCACAGATTCCCTTGGCCGCTCTAGCGGGTATTTTGATGGTTACTAGTGTGCGGATGTTGGAGTGGGAAGCAATTGGGTTACTGATGCGGGCGACCTATGCTGATTTTGGGGTCATGCTACTGACTTGGGCAGTGACTATTTGTTTTGATTTGGTGTTAGCCGTGGAGGTTGGCTTAATTGCCGCTGGCGCACTCTTTATCAAACGCATGAGTGATTTGAGTATGGCTAAAGTGCCTGAAACAGAGGTATTTCCGCCCGGTATTCCCCTAGAGTTGGGCAAACAAATTGCCGTTTATCGGGTTGATGGTCCGATGTTTTTTGGCGCCGCCGAACGCTTTGTCACTTTTCTGCGAGATGAACCCGAAGTGCGCTACCTTATCCTGCGGATGCGATTTGTTCCTAGTATGGACACAACTGGCTTGGTAGCTCTAGAAGATATTTATCACGATCTCAAGCGTCGGGGGTGTAAACTCCTGCTCAGTGGTTTACAGACCGAGGTTAGGAAACTCTTGGAACGCACAGGGTTACTGGATCAAATTGGATCAGAGAACTGTTTTGAGAGTACGGATGCGGCGGTTCAATTCGTAACATCTCAGTTATGTTGTCATTTATCTGCACGGCAGGAAAATTTTGAGAAGGCTACCGTCTAAATCGATCCTGTCCAGTGAATCTATGTCTAAGTCTAAGCCTTGTGATGTTGATGGCAGGAATTCTTGCTCCTGTTGTGTGCTAACCCGCCGTCATTTTTTGGAGAGGATACTGGCCATTGGGCTTGTTTCTAGTACGAGTTTGATGTTTCCTCAAATTGTCCAAGCGAATGAACACCGAGCGCAAGCATTGGTGCTGACCTGTATTGACTTTCGCTTTGTTAACTTAGAGCAATCTTTTTTGGCTCGTCAGCATTTGGATCAAGCCTATGATTGGGTTGCCTTGGCTGGTGCATCCTTGGCTCTAACGGGTTTCCCCCATCCTGCCGAAGCAGAAGCCTTTTGGGATCAGCTGGCTTTATCGAAACGATTGCACAACATCAGGAAAGTGGTGATTATTGATCATCAAGACTGCGGTGCCTATGCCAGCATTAGGAAAGAAAAATTTGCTGATCTGACATCTGAGCAAAATCTTCATGCTCAATATCTGACTCAAGCCTATGAGCAAATTCGGCAACGCTACCCAGACTTAGAAGTAGAGCTTTATTTTGCGGAGCTGACAGGCAACTTTAGGTTGATCTCTCCTCCTCAAATAACCTAACTTGCTTCTAATGGGAGTTTTCAGATGACAGTTATTCTGCAAGTTAAAGTCAAACCCAACTCCCAGCGATCGTTATTGGAGCAAATGCCTGACGGCACTTGGCTGCCGCACCTTAAATCCCCGCCAGTAGATGGTAGAGCCAATACGGAACTGATTGAATTGGTCTCTAGGCACTTCAATTGCCCTAAGTCGGCGGTAATCATCAAATCGGGTAAATCTGGGCGCATAAAACGGCTGATGATTGAATGTTGAAAAATTAGTCATGATAACTGCCAATTACGCAGTAGATTGATGTTGTCATTTCCCCTCAACCTGGCAAACAGAGCAAGGGTACAAAGACTTGGAGATAATCCTACTCCTTCTGGGAAAGCACCCTAGCTAATGTCTGTATTCTAAATCACAGGCTATCCAACACGACGCAACCACCCCCAAACTCATCTCCACCGATCCTCCCTACGGTGACAATATCGGCTATGCCGATCTATCTGATTTCTTTTATGTTTGGCTAAGGCACTCCCTTGGCTCTATCTACCCAGGTATTTTCAGCACACTACTAGTTCCCAAAGCTCAAGAGATAGTAGCAACTCCCTATCGTTTGACTATTTACTATGCTTTTAAGCAGACAGAGGAAATAGACTCTCAGGCAGAAGATGATGACAATGGGATACAAAATGAAGGAGGCAGAGCATCCACTGGCTGGGAAACAATGTTGGAAGGTTTGGTCAATTCAGGCTTCACGATCTATGGTACTTTCCCAATGCGTACCGAACTCAGAAATCGCATGTTAGCTATAGGTGCTAATTCCCTCGCCTCTTCTATTGTCCTCCTCTGCCGCCCCCGCCCCGCCGATGCCCCCAAAATTACCCGTAGTCAATTCATCAAAGAACTAAAAAGAGAACTACCACCAGCTCTCAAACTATTACAGCAGGGCAACATTGCTCCAGTGGATTTAGCGCAAGCAGCGATCGGTCCTGGCATGGCAGTCTATTCCCGTTACAGTGCCGTATTAGAAAACAATGGCAAACCGCTAGGGGTAAGGGTAGTATTACAACTGATCAATCAACACTTAGATGAATATCTCGCTGAGCAAGAAGGCGAATTTGACAGTGAAACAAGGTGGGCTGTCACCTGGTTTATGCAACATTGATTTAAGGAAGGTTTATACGGCGATGCCGAGATATTAAGCCTTGACGGTATGGTAGAGGCAGGTATTATCTCTGCCAAAGGGGGGAAAGTGCGCCTACTCAAGCCTCCAGAGATTAGCAAACATCTGCAGGATCGTAAGGATGGTGAGTCTGCCCAGCTGACACATTGGACAATCATGCAAACCCTTTGTCATTTACTTACAGATAGCGGTGAAGAACCAACAGCCAACTTTTTGGCTCAAGTCGGCGACAAAGCATACATAATAAAAGAATTGGCATATTACCTATACAATATCTGCGATCACAAAGGCTGGGCACAGGAAGCAATTCCCTACAATAGCCTAGTAGTAGCATGGGCAGAAATCAATTGGTTAGCAGAAGCAATCAAAGAAAATAAGGTCATCCAAACCAGCCTGTTATAAGTCCTCACAATGATAAAATATGATGAACATTATTGCCCTCTGCTGTCATGGTTACTCTGCAACTTCAGCAAATAGATATACCCCCTGGTCAAAGGTTATTTATCCATGACATAGACTGGTCAGCCCTAGAGGAAATCCTAGCAGAACTAGGGGAAAAATAGCATAGCCGCATAGCCTACAGCGATCAGGACTTGGAATGATCATGAATTGGACAAAGAACTAATCAGCAACACAATTAAAATTATCTTAAATGTTATGCTACCCTTTCGTGATTACTAATTTCCATGGGATTTGATTATCCAACTCTGTACCCTAGTTAGCTATAGTAAACTGAAGTCAGCAGAACTGTCACAGTATTCCTACTTACCAGCCCACTTGTATTTAAGCGATCGTTGCCAGGGCAGCAACTAGCACAGATACAGCACTTTGGATAGAGTTTGTAGGGGAATATGAGGGGAGGTATTTAGAGGTGTGTAAATCCATTTCCCAAACTGGGTGTCGCGGCTTCGAGTCTCCTGGGTCTGTAGCAGATCGAGATGAACATTCCTCTGCATTCGGCTTTGTAGAAGCTAACTTGCCAGCTGCAGAACACTTACTAAAGTATAGTTTTGTCAATACAACAAGTTTATGCTAATTTTGTAGCTACAGTGAATTGATTAGTTTCTATGCACATCTATACTCTGCCCCAATGGCAACATTTCCATAATCTTTCTGACAATTCCAGTCAAGCAGAGCATTAAAGTCGTGGTTTTACTGACAGCAATAACAATGGCAGCTGAGATTATAAGTGGAAAAGTTTTTGGTTCTTTAGCTTTATTAGCTGATGGTTGGCACATGGCAACCCATGTTGTGGCTTTCGGGATTGCTGTTTTTGCCTATCAATATGCCCGCAGACAAGCTAACAACCCAAGATATACGTTTGGTACAGGTAAGGTCAGTGTCAGAAGTGTTGAAGGTCAGGAAAGAGGTAGAAAAAAGGAGCCAGAAATGGTATTCTAGCTGAGAGAAATAGCAAACAAACTTGAGTTAAGGAACGGGGATGCCTCGATTTCAGTTCATACCCTGACAAACTTTGGTTATCGCCTGTGGCAACTCTGGGGTAAGGAACGAGAAACCAAGTTCCACCGGTCGACGAGGGATAACTTTCTGTCCTTCTAGCAAAACAGAAGCTCCCTCTCCAAAGGCAAGCTTGAGGGCTAGGGCAGGCACAGGTAGGATGGCAAGGCGCTTGAGTTGCTGAGCTAGTACCTCTGTAAACTCCCTATTTGTCACTGGTTGGGGGGCTGTTCCATTCAATACCCCCTTTACCTCACTCCCATCGATGGCAAACAGAATCAACCTCACTAAGTCCTCTCGGTGAATCCAGGAGAACCACTGGTCGCCGCTGCCGATCACTCCCCCCAGCCCTAACTGGAAGATGGGCAAGATGCGCCCCAGTGCCCCACCACCCCGATCGAGGACAATGCCAATGCGGATTTTTACCACCCTCATACCCAGCTGGCTAGCTCCATCGGCACTGGCTTCCCAATCACCGCAGACATCCGCTAAGAAACCTTTTCCCTTGGGGCTACTTTCGTCAAACTGGGCAGTTAGGCTGGAACCGTAGTAACCAATGGCACTGGCATTGACAAGGACTGGGGGTCGTTTTTCCAAGTTGGCAAGGAAGTTGACTAGGCGTTTAGTGGTGTCGATGCGACTGTGATAAATTTCTTCCTTGACCTTTTTTGTCCAGGGGTCAGTGATAGAGCGTCCCGCTAAGTTAACTACGGCATCACAACTGGCAAGGGCGGTAGATACCGATCGATCGTCTCCCCAATCCACCACCGCTGCTGTGGGAAACATAGCTTGTCCCTTGGATACATTACGAGTCAGGACAAAGAGCTGGTCACCCCGATCGAGAATAGCTTGCCCCAGACGAGAGCCAATAAAACCAGTTGCACCAAGTACAGCAATTCGCATAGTGGTTTATTTTTTCTTGAGTTTACTACTTTTTTTCATCCTTCAGATAGCTGTCCCCGTTTTTTAATCGGTAGGAGTGAATAGGAGGTAAGCGTCCAAAGATTAGGCTGTGGTATCATCCAGTCGCTAACAACGACAGTTAAGCTGAGATATGTTCAGACTTCGACGACACTTGAGACTCGACAACTCTTCTCTGATGTAGGTGTAGAGGGGGTTTGGGGGATGGGTGACCTGGGATTCGAACCCAGAACCAGCGGATTAAGAGTCCGATGCGCTACCGTTGCGCTAGTCACCCAGGATTTCTATATTACACCAATTTTAGCAGTTTAGTCCCTACTGTGATAGCCAAACTCGTTGAGGTGTAAACGGGAGGAGCGCCATTTGGGTTGCACTTTCACAAACAACTCCAGGTAGACTTTTCCCATAATTAACTTTTGAATCTGCTGGCGGGCAAGACTCCCGATCGTTTTTAGCATATGCCCCTTTTCCCCAATTAAGATGGCTTTCTGGGAGGGTCTTTCCACATATATCGTCGCCAAAATTGCTGTGAGGTGGTCTCTTTCCTCTACCCGCTCGATCGTCACTGCCACGGAATGGGGCACTTCCTCCCTGGTGTGGAGTAAAATTTGCTCCCTGATCAGCTCTGCCATAATGAAGCGTTCGGGCTGATCTGTAACCATGTCGGGGGGATAATACAGGGGACCAGGGGGGAGGCGCTGGCAGATCGCTGTCTGCAACCGATCGATATTGTCCTGGCGCAGGGCAGAAAAGGTCACCCACTCCCCTAGGCTGTGATAGGTGGCAATAGTGGCGGGGTCCGTAGCTTGGTCAATTTTGTTGATCCCGATGAGGTAAGGTACCTGGGCATTGTGGATGAGGTCAAATATATACTGATCTCCCCTACCTAGGGGAACTGAGCCATCTACCACTAAAACTACTAGATCAACGGACTTGATTGCCCTGGTAGCATTTTCCACTAAGACTGTGCCCAGGAGGTGGTGGGGTTTGTGAATGCCTGGGGTATCGACAAAGATAATCTGGGCGTGGTCAAGGGTGAGGATGCCCCGCAGGCGCTGGCGGGTGGTTTGCGCTACAGGGGAGGTAATGGCAATCTTTTGCCCCACTAGAGCATTGAGGAGGGTGGACTTGCCCACATTTGGTCTGCCTACGAGGGCGACAAAACCCGATCGGAACTCTGTCATTTCACCCCTTCTAACCAGTAAGTACTCATCAGTCCATGTCCCTTAATCAGCATCTCGCCGCGATAACTCAAGTGAAATTCCCCCTGTAGACGGTTGTAAACTATTTCCGTCACTTGAATTTTGCCTGGCAAGCCCTGGGACTGCATTCGGCTGGCAAGATTGACGGTCTCCCCCCACAGGTCGTAGGCAAATTTTTTGGTGCCAATCACGCCCGCCACCACAGGTCCTGTGTGCAGACCAATGCGCAAAGTCAATGGCCGCTGCTGGTCATCTGGGAATTCTCGGATTACTTCTAACATTTCCAAAGCTAGGAAAGCTGCCCCCCGCAAATGGTCTTGCTGTCTTAGGGCTAGCCCCCCCACCGCCATATACTCATCCCCGATCGTTTTAATTTTTTCCAAGTCGTATTTCTCCACCAAGGTATCAAAGCGGGAAAAAATACGGTTGAGCAAAGAGACAACCTCCTGGGGACTTTTGTGGTAGGCGACCTGGGAAAATCCCACAATATCAGCAAACAAAACACTCACGTCGGGATGAGAATCTGCAATAGTGGTGGCACCTTCTTTCAGTTTGGCGGCAATCTTAAACGGCAGGATATTTAACAGCAACCGCTCCGATTTTTCCTTTTCTGCCCGCAGGGCAATTTCCGCCGCCACCCGATCGGTAATATCACGAAAGAACCAACACACGCCATAAAACTGTCCAGTGGGGGAGTAGACAGAACGGGCATAACAATCAAAAATCCGTCCGCCAAATTCCGTCTGCAGCCGCAGAGTTTCCTCAGGGCGTTGGTACATAGTCTCGATCGCTTCGATCAACTGCTCAGGCATCTGGGCGCGGTACAACAAAGGTGTGATGAGATGGTGTTCACTACTAAGGAGCACTGTTTCTTCCAGCTGCCACATCTCACGGAACAGTTGGTTATAGGCAATGATGCGCCCCTGGTCATCCACCATTAAAACCCCATCCTGCTCCACTTCCTTTTGGGCATTGAGGAAGGCATTGCTACGACTGAGATTAGCCTCGATCAACTTCCTTCCTGTAATTTCCCTGGCAACCCAGAGGACAGAATTTTCCTCTAGGGGGGAAACATTGGCAGAAAACCACACCTCTTCCCCATCGATCGTCATTTTATATTCCACATCACACACACTATCGCGGGTACCCAGGACAATCTGCACAAATTCACGATAGTTATCAAATTGCTGCGCCAACAACTGGTGGTAGTTTTCCTGCACCCTGTAGGGGAAACGGGAATTGGTGGGAATAGTGCGCAAATGTTGTCCGCAGGAGTCATAGACTAAGATAATGTCCGTCATGGATTGCAGGAGAATTCGCACCTCTGCCTCTGCCTGCAGACGGTAGTTGACTTCCAGTTGCAGCCGTCGATTTTGTGCTTCCAAATTCTTTTTCAGATGGAGGAGGGAGAGTTGGTGTTCAATGCGCGCCAGCACCTCCTGGGAATGGAAAGGCTTGGTTATATAGTCAGCCCCCCCGACACTAAATCCCCTGACTTTGTCCACCGCCTCGCCGTAACCACTGATGAAAATTATGGGGATGTCTTGCAGCTGGGGGTGACTTTTAATCTCTTGACAGAGGGTATAGCCATCCACACCCGGCATCACCACATCCAACAAAATCAAATCCGGTGGCTCCTGCAAAATATAGTCCTTTACCTGCGTGCTGTCGGACAGAAAAAGGGGCTGATGCCCCGCTCGTTGCAGCAAATCAACTAACAGTTGAATACTGGTGGGCTTGTCATCGATAATGAGAATTTTGGCAGGTGCAACTGCTGCCCTCATAGAAACCAGCCGTAGCTGTGCAGTCCCTTCCCTAGGAAGTTTACTCCCAAATAGCAAGTCCAGACTACCCCTAAGCCCACTGTGGCTAAAATCGCTGGCTTCCGCCCCTGCCAGCCCTTAGTAATACGCATATGCAGATAGGCAGCAAACACCAGCCAGGTGATCAAAGACCAGGTTTCCTTTGGGTCCCAACTCCAGTAGGACCCCCACGCCTCGTTTGCCCACACCCCCCCCGCAATAATCCCGATCGTCAAGAGGGGAAAGCCCAAGCCAATCATGCGATAGCTAATATTGTCCAAAATCTCCCCTAGGGTGAGTTGGCGGGGAGTAGGAGTGACAGGGGGACGGGTTAGGAGGAGAGTGTTTGAGCTGCCGCCATTCATCTCCCTGACCTGGATTGGCTGCTGCCGCGACCCGTTGAGGGAGATACCGAGGGAATTACCCCTTAGCTGTACCTCTTGCCCCCACGTCACCACTAGGAAAGCCAATGCCAACACACTCCCCAACATCAGTGCCCCGTAGCTGAGGAGCATCACCGACACGTGCATCATTAACCAGTTGGATTTGAGGGCAGGTACGAGGGGTTCCGCTTTCTGCATCGCCTCTGGTAATTTCAAGGCGGCAAAGGCCACGATCCCTGTCGCCAGAGGGCTAGTAAAAATGCCAACAATTTTGGACTGCGTCAGCCCCTCCGCCAGCAGCTGGAAGAGAGTAACCGACCAAGCCACAAATAAGAGGGATTCATAGAGATTGCTCAAGGGGAAGTAGCCCGCCTCCAGCCAGCGCGCCAAGAGCAAAGTGGCAAGGGTGAGATTAGCTATGATAGTCCCACTTCTCCCTAACAGCCCCAGCCACTGCCACCCCTGGGGAAAGGCTCCCCCCACCCAATAAAACAGCATGGCGGCAAAGAGGAGAGCAAAGCTGGTGTTATCCAACCACTGTTGCAACGCTGTCAAGGAGACCATAGCTAACCTCGTCCTTAGGAAATCAACTCTAACTCATCTGCCCCGAGGTGCACAGAAAACCGATCGGCTAATTTGACTTCGTAGGGGTAGTTGGGGGAGATCGGTCTGCCCTCAGGGTCTTGTACTATATTAACAATTTCCCCTTCCATGCCCTGGATGTCGATGCCCTCCTGACGATGTTGGGGGTGATGGTATACCCGCAGGGAAACTTTGATGCGCACGCGGTCGCCAATTTTCATCCGTGCTATTCTCCTATGCTGTTTGCGCCATCATTATTCTAGGGGCATGACCCCAAAATAATTCCAAGCCATAGAAAGCCCGCTCCTTGGGGGTCATAATGTGCACAATCAATTCGCCGTAGTCCTGCAAAATCCAGCCGCTCTCCTTCTCGTTATTGCTATGGCGGGGCTGCCGCCCGTATTCTTGCCACAGTTTCTCCTCAATGCCCATAGCGATCGCCCGCAGCTGTACCCGGGACAGTCCTGTGACAATCAGAAAGTAATCTGCTATATAGGAAACTTCTCCCACTGCCAAAATCACTATGTCCTCCCCCTTGCGATCCTGGGCTGCTGCCGCTGCCGTCAGTGTCATTGCATAGCTGGGGTCGAGGATTTTTGTCATAGAGTACGCCAAACCTGTAGAGTATATTTTTGCATTTTACTGAGAAATTACTAAAGTTTTGTTAATTTTCCCTAAATTCCTGATAGCGACCGCGTAACTGTCCACAGGCAGCATCCGCTTCTAGCCCCCTGGTGCGCCGCACACTCACTGCTACCTTTTCCTGCTCCAGTATCTGTCGGAATTGAGCTACTGCCCTAACCGTAGGACGCTGGAAATCCGCTACACCGATGGGGTTATAGGGAATTAAATTGACATGGGACTGGAAGCCTCGCACCAATTGCGCTAGTCTGAGGGCACATTCTCTAGTGTCGTTTACCCCCGCTAACAGGGTGTACTCAAAACTCACTCGCCTGCCCGTCTTGGTCACATAGTCCTGGCAATCAGATATTAAACGATCGAGGGGATAGCGATCGGCGGCGGGGATCAAACGGCGGCGCAGTTCCTGGGTAGGGGCATGGAGACTGACAGCGAGGGTAACCTGCAGATCATAGGTAGCCAGTTGGGCAATTTTCTGGGGAATGCCAACGGTGGAGATAGTCATATGGCGCTGACTGATGCCCACGTCTTGGTGCAGACTCTGGATGGCCCCTAGGACACTTTCCAGGTTGAGGAGGGGTTCCCCCATACCCATAAACACCAAGTGGGTGACACGGCGTTGCATTTGCTGCTGAACTGTCAACACCTGGTCGATGATCTCATGCTCTGCCAAATTGCGTTGCCATCCCCCCTTGCCGGTGGCACAAAACCTACAGCCCATCGGACAGCCTACTTGCGTCGATACACAGACCGTCAGGCGCTTGTTGGTGGGAATACCCACTGTCTCAATGATTTTGCCGTCTTCTAGTTGCAGAAGAAATTTCTCCGTGCCATCCCCTGCCCGCACTTGGTGTAGTACCTGGGAGCGACCCACCTTCACCCCCTGCAGGTTTTCCCGCCACTGCTTGGGTAGGACAGAGATTTCCTCTAACTGGCTAACCCCCTTGCCGTATATCCACTCATGCACTTGCTTGCCCCGAAAGGCAGGCTGTCCCATCTGCACCGCCCAAGCCATCAACTCCGATCGGGATTTGCCCAGCAGAATTGTCATCTACAGTTCTTCCAGTTCCTCCGGTTGGGGCTGTTTGACTTCCCTTGCCCAGGCACTTTGAATTTGCTGCTGGGTAGTTTCGTAGTAATCAGGGTCAGGCTGCGGTTGGGGAGGGGGGGGTTCCGATTCCAGGCGTTTCCGTTTGGGGGGCGGCTGTACGGGTATTCTTTCTTCCTGCCAGTTGTCCTCCTCTTCCCAGGTTTCTACAGCCCGCCGTAGCTCCCCTGTCTCCCTCTGGTAGGTGGGTCTAGGTTTGGTGGGATAGGTGTTTTCCCGCCGTCCTGAGCCTAGGGCGTTGGTAGAAACTGGTGGTGGGGGAAGATAGTCCTCCTCGTATTCCTGCTCCCAGGGTGGCTTGCCTAGACCTAGGGTTTCCAGGATACCCTTAGTCAACTGCTCCATCCGCTCTTCCATGCCTTCGGTGACCACAATCCGCTCCCGTCCTACGGCAATCACTTCATTTACATCCAGTAGGTAGGTGCTGATCAGTTGGGCAGGAATTTGGGGTATGGCAATGGCAGCCAGGATTAAATAGAGTAAATCACCCGTTTCGGGGTCAAATTGGAAATCTCGCACTTTGCCCAGCACTTCCCCCGATTCCGTCACTACTTCACAGCCTATTAAATTTGTGTATCTCTCGCTCACTAAGTAGTCTTGCAGCACCCGATCGTTGTCTACCAAAATGGCATCTGGTCCCAGAACACTGATGTCTTCTAGGGCCATGAAGTAGCTCTCTCCTAGGTTGATCGTGGTACCCGGTAGGGTGCGTTCCGACACGGTTAAACCCATGATTTGTCGCTGGTTCATGTCCACCCATACCTCTGTCACTACCCCCAAGCGGCGGGCGGTGGACTGGCTGATAACTTGAGTGCCCAGTAAAGAGCTACGCTGGCGGATTTGTTCATCCGTTGTGTTCATGGATTCAACCTGTATTTCGTGCTGTATTAAATATCATAGCTTAACCCGATCGGGGGCGGAAAACAACATGAGTAAGCACTCGTGTTAATATTTAAGAGTCCAGCCGCCCTCAAAAGCGGAGGTTTAGAGTTAAGTTTTTGGATGACCCAGACAGTCAAAATCGGTTCCCGTAAAAGTCAACTCGCCCTAGTGCAAAGTGAATGGGTACAGTCGGAACTACAGCGTGCCCACCCCCAAATTACCTTCACCATTGAGACTATGACCACCCAGGGGGACAAAATTTTAGATGTTGCCCTCGCCAAAATTGGTGACAAGGGTTTGTTTACCAAGGAGTTGGAGGAGGCAATCCTAGCAGGTAAGGTGGATTTGGCGGTGCATAGTTTGAAAGACCTCCCCACCCGCCTACCCCAGGGACTAATGCTAGGGGCAATTACGAAACGGGAAGACCCCGCTGATGCCCTTGTCCTCCATGCTAGACATGAGGGAAAAACGATCGGGGAACTCCCGAGCGGGGCAGTGATTGGCACTTCTTCCCTGCGGCGGTTAGCCCAACTCCGCCATTATTTTCCCCACCTGCAGTTTAAGGATGTGCGGGGCAATGTCAACACCCGTCTGTCTAAGTTGGACAACGGTGAATATGATGGTTTGATTTTGGCAGTGGCGGGGCTGCAACGCCTGGGGTTGGGCGATCGCATCAGTCAAATCCTGCCGCCGGAAATCTCCCTCCATGCGGTGGGGCAGGGGGCTTTGGGAATTGAGTGCCGCGCCGGCGATGAAGATGTCTTGCCCCTGTTTCAACCGATCGTGGATTTTCCCACTACCCAACGCTGCCTGGCGGAACGAGCGTTTTTGCGGGAACTAGAAGGGGGCTGTCAGGTGCCCATCGGGGTTAATTCCCACATTGACGGCGATACCCTCACCCTCATTGGCATGGTGGCTACCCTAGATGGCAAAACCCTCATTCGGGGGGAACAGCAGGGGAATATCAATGAGCCGGAGACGATCGGGGTAGAACTGGCTCACACTTTGAAGGAGTCGGGGGCACAGGCTATCCTGGATGCCATTTTTGCTCAGTTCCGTACCTCCTGATCCCGGACAGGTTCAGTAATGGGCACAGGACAGGCAATGTCAGGGCGAAATTCAGCATAGCGGCTCTGGCGCACCTGTTTGATTTCCCTGTCCACCTGCTCCAGGGATTCCCCTAAGACCAGCAAAAGGTGAGTGGATAACTCCAAACTGGCCTCAAATTCGGGATGCACTACTTCCTTTGCCCCCAACTGGTAGAGTAAGTCAATGTCACTGTCTTTGAAGGCACGCGCAACAATGTCTAAATGGGGGGCAAGTTTAAGGGCATTCTCCACGCACAGACGGGTACTGAGGGCATCGTTGGTAACAATCAAAAGCGATCGGGCTGTCTCAATGCCCGCCTTTTCCAACACCAAGGGGCTAGCACAGTTGCCGTAGACATAGGGGATACCCCGCTCCCGCAGCATTTGCACCTTGGAAGCCAGTTGCTCAATCACCACTACGGGGTACTGCCGACTGAGGAGAAGACTGACAATATGCTGCCCCACCCTCCCATAGCCACACACAACAACATGCTCCCGTAGGCTGGGGGGAGTACTCACTGCTATTGGTACATCCAACGCCCGCAGCCAAGCCGCCAGGGGGGGAATCTGCTCTAGACAGCGAAACAGGAAACCCCTGCCCTTGAGGAGAAAGGGGGCTAACATTAGGGTTACAGCAGTGGTACCTGCAATCAGTAAATATACACGGCGGGAGACTAACCCCAACTTTTGCCCTTCGCTGGCTAACACAAAGGAGAACTCCCCAATCTGCGCCAAACTCAAGCCCGCTGTTACTGCTACCTGGGGCGGGTAGCCAAATCCTCTTACCAAAGGCACCACGATCAAAAACTTACCCACCATCACGATCGCTACCAACCCCAGAATCAAATCCAGGTTATCCCAGAGAAACAGGGGGTCAATTAACATCCCCACAGAGGCAAAGAACAAGGTGGCAAAGACATTGCGCAGGGGTTCAATATCCGTGAGGGTCTGGACAGCGTATTCCACCTCGGCAATCATCAAACCCGCTACAAAGGCTCCCACCTCGATCGATAACCCCAAAGACTCTGTCAACAGGGCAATACCCAAGCAGAGGACGATCGCAGTTAGCAAAAACAATTCACGACTATTGAAGGCAGCTACCCACTTCAACAAGGGGGGGATCACCCACAGGCCAGCACCAACTGCCCCAGCGGCAAACAGAGCTATCCCTAGGAGGGACCTAAACACCTCTGTCGGTTGGTCTAAAGCCGGCAGCACCGCCAACATCAACCCCAAGGCTAAATCCTGGGCAATCAAAATCCCCAGACTCACCTGGGCATGGGGGGACTCCATCTCATCCAGTTCTTGCCAAATGCGCACCACCACCGCCGTGGAGGAGAGGGACAAAATCGCCCCCAAAAATACCCCCTGCAGCGGGGTCTGCACCCACCTCACCCCCAGAGCAATTGCCGCCGTGACAGCGATCGTGAGGACAATTTGCAGCAGACCGCCCCCTACAGCAATTTCCCGCACTTTTTGCAGACGGGAGAGGGAAAACTCCACCCCTAGGGTAAACAGGAGAAAGGCAACCCCAAACTGGGCAAGGGTCTCCACCTGTACTAGCTCTTTAATCAGCCCCAACCCCGTCGGACCGACGAGAATACCCCCTAGGATATAGCCTAAAATCACGGGTACCCGCAAAAACGCTGCTAGCATGCCCCCCAAAGAAGCAGCGGTCAGCACTGCCACCAAGTCCACAATTAAGCGGAAATCTTCCTGCATGGTATCTCCTAATACCTTACCTATCTTGACACAGTCCCCCGCCTCGTGATTCTTCTTTACAGGGTAAAAGGGGCTACAGACTCTTTTTTTTCCTTCTGTTAACTTAAGGCAGCGAGTTTATCTAGCAGCTATGGCGCAAATTTTTGACCCCGTTCCCAGCAATGCCCAGGAAATCACCTGCCTCTACGTCAATGCTACCAGCAAAGTACAGGTCGTCCGCATTACTAATATCCCCAATTGGTACTTTGAGCGCGTAGTATTTCCAGGTCAAAACCTTATTTTTAAGGCAGTGGAGGGGAGCCTCCTAGAGGTACATACAGGTATGATGGCAAGCGCCATTCTCTCGGACACCATTCCCTGCCGTCAACTGCAAATCCAGGAAGAGGTTAGTGATACCCCTAGCTGGGTACCCCGCTTCCCCTGCAATCCCGTATCCGCTGGATAAACGCTTCGTACTCTTTGCGTAGTAGCTCTGCCTTGCCGTCCTTAGGTTTCTGCCAATGCTCTAACCACAGGGGAGCAGGCAAATGTCCGCGCGGCGCTTCAGTGCTGAAGTTGACCTTGTCCGTATTGATCCATTCCAGACCCCGTAGCCATCCTACTGTTCTGCCAAAGTTTTTCCACCGTGCCACTTCGGGGAGGTCTTCTGTGATGTTAAAGAAGGTGCTGATGTCTTCGTCCTGGGAGCGGGCAAGGGGATTGAAGAAGTCGTTGGGAGCCAGACTGCGCATCTGGGGGGACACTGTAATTTCTAAAGTGCGATTGGCTAGTACCATATCCTGCGCCTGCTTGATCTCACGGATGAGAATGGGCGCCAAATCCTTGTACTGATTGTTGAGATTGGTGACCGCTAACTTCGCCGCCCGAATTAGTTCACTCCACTGGGGTAACTCAAATTCCTCCCCATAGTGCAGGAGCTGGTCACAGATTTTTTGCAGTTCGGCACGGGTGTTTGCCCGATCGGGTTGTTTGAAGCACTGCAACATCGCCCGCAGTTTCTCCGTCACCTCTTTTTGGAAAACTGCCAGTTTATTCTTGCTGGCTACTTCCTTGGCAGGGGCAGTCGTTACCGCCACGGGAGCAGGGGCAGTACCACCAGTCAACAGGGCGTCTAGGTGTTGTTTCAGCTGCTCAAAAATAGGTTCCACATCCCGCAGAATTTGCTGTTCCTTTTCCTTAGTCAACCCTCCTGGGCTTTGCAGTTCCAGTAGCAGGTCCTGCAACTTATCGAACCCCTGTAACAACAAGCTCTCCAAGTCCTTGTCAACAGGCAATTTGGGATTTTCCTTCAGTATCTTGAAATAGTCTTCTAGTTTGTGGGCAGTGTGCTGAATCCCTGTCAGACCCAGCATAGCAGCTCCCCCCTTAATGGAGTGGGCGGCACGGAAGACATCGTTGACCATCTCCTCATCCGCCATCATCTGGTGAATGTTGGTTAAGCCTCCCTCAATTGTCTGGAGGTGCTCCTTTGCCTCATCGATGAAATACATTAAAATTTGGTCGTTGCTCATAGCCCCTCCTACTTCTGGAATAGTTCCTGTTGCACACTAAAGCCAAATTTGCCCTGACTGTAGTCCAACCATAACCGATCGATTGTCTGCAGTAGCTCACAGGATAGCTGTCCCATCTCCTCTTTGCTGATGTATGTGCCTGGGGGTTTGCCTAAGTCTTGACACAGAAGGTGCCAGGTTTCTTGGTTTGCCTGCTGCCAGTTGCCCTGGGCTAAAGCCGATCGGAGGGCGTCGTACATATCTCCTGGTTTGGCAACGGGAGCTACACTCATTACCATTGGTGCCGCCCCTACAGTGCCTGGACGGCGGAACTTCAAACTCAGACCCTGGGGAGTCAGTACCAAACGTCCCTCTTGGTTAAATTTGGTGCTAAAGACAATTTCCTCTAGTTCCTGCCCGGCCTGGTGGGCAATAGCTATGAGTTTTTGCATCTCCTCGGCAATAACCGCAGTGGACACAGGAACAGGCGGGGCATCGGCACTAACTTCCACTAACAGGTCCTGGTTGTTCATGGCACAAAGGGTAGCTACTGTTGCTTGCAAGCATTGTACCAGTGTTTGCCCTTACTCATCCAATATTTCTTCGGGGTCATACTCCTCCTCCTCTGGCTCAGGGGTATCTGCTACCCCAGCAGGGCGGGGAATTGTCAAGTCCACTTGCTGCCGATAGTAGTCTACCGCGCGTACCTGTACCTCAATGCGATCGCCAACGGTGTACTGTTTCCCCGATCGTTTCCCCACCAAGGCTCTGCCCCGTTTGTTGTGGGGATGGGTTTGAAACTCGTACCAGTCGTCCTTGAGGGAGCTGACATGGACTAGTCCTTCTGCCAGGGAGTCTTCCAGGCTGACAAAGAAGCGATATTTTTGCACCGCCGTAATGATGCCCGCCAGGGTCTTGCCGACGTGGGGCTGCAGCAGGAGAATCTTACGCAGGGCTTCCAGTTCCAAAGCACTTTTATAAGCCTGTTGCTCCTGCTGGTTGAGGGTAGGCAACAGACCTTCCACTAAATTGCGAAATTGTCGTTCTGTCTCTGGCGGCAGCACACTCCAACTGATCTGCCCGTGACAGCGGGAACTGCGCAAATCCACTCCCTCCTTCGACCGGCTGCTACGCCTGTCTCGCCCCTCATTAAATAACAGATGCAGTAAATGCTGGTTTAGGAGGTCCGGGTAACGGTACTGGGGCAACACAGCATGACAGTAGGGGGTATCCCGTCCTGCCAAGAGCATTCCATAGTGGGGCTGGGGCTGCAGGGCGTATTCCCCTGGACGGAGAAGATTGATAAACAGCTGTTTGAGAATGTTTTGCTGCGTGGGGTTAGGGACCTGCTGGATTTGACTGAGGTAGCGGCGCGTGTCTGTTGGCGTTACTCCCCACTCCTGTAGGAGATTGAGCCAGTCGGTGAGGCGATCGGGGTCCGGCTCCGGTTGCCCATAGAAGAGAGCAGGCAAGCCTAGGGCCTTACAATGCAGGGCGATCGCCCGGTTGGCCATCATCAACAGGCGTGCCACTAACCCCTGCAAAGGGGAGCGGCTGATCAGCACCCCTAGGATGCCGTCGTCCCCCTGCTCCCCCCAGGGTATATCTATATCAATGGCAACAGCAGCTAAATAATTCTCCACAACGGGGCGGGAAGCCTCCAAATTTGCCAGGACTGGTTCTTTGTCCGCCGTTACTCTTACCAGGGTAGGGTGAATCTCAAACCACACCATTTCCCCCCCTTCATTGAGGTGCATAAGGACAGAAATACACAACCGCTCGGGCTGCTCTAGCATAGGCAAGGGGGGCAACATGGGAATCACCTGTTCGCCTAACCAGTAAGCCCGTCCCCGCTCCCGTGCCAACAAATCCAAGGGAGAGTCCAGGGGCACATAGGTAGCCACGTCCGAAATATGCACGCCAATTTCCCAACCCTGCCGTTCCGGTTCAATGGAGATGAGCGCTTCCCCTAGTTGTGCCACCCGCCGTTGCCGCCAATCTAAACGGTTGGGAGTGAGTTTGGGTACCGTGTTGATTAGCTCCCCCACGTTTTGCGGCAGCGCATTGGGCAGATTGTACTTACAGCGCACCAATTCCTGTTCCTGACTGGTGGAGTCATCCTGCCCCAACACCCGTGTAATTCTTGCCAGGGGCGGCAAATTGCCCAGGGCATAGCGGAGGATTTCAATGTGCACTAAACGATCGAGACAGTCCTCTAAATTAGGGTAGGGGAGCAATTCAATCTCCACATTGAGGCGGGTATCCAAGGGCACAGCGCGATAGCCTTGGGGGGTAGCTTTTAGTCTTGCCAAAATACGACCGTTCGTGCGCTCCAGCACCAGTTTTACTTCCCCTTCGGGGTTGCGCCGCCGCATACCATCCTTGGTGACCTTTACTAGCACCTTATCGCCATGCCAAGCGGAACTGAGCTTGTTTTCGCGAATGTAAATGACCTCTCCCCCCTCCACCTCCTGCACGGCAAAACAATAGCCCTTACTGGAACAGCGCAGGCGCGCCTCTAGGAGTCCATCCTCGCTGACACGACGGTACTTACCCCGTTCTTTTTCCAAAAGACCGCACTTTTCTAGTGCCTCTAGGGCAATTTGCAGATAGGTAGCACCCTCTTCCGAATCAATACCTAACTTTTTCTCTAACGCCTTGGGGGCGACTAACTTATCCTCGGAACAAGCCTCTAATAACTGCGCGACAGAAAACTGCATGGACTGGTAGCACTGGTTTAGCATAGCAATCATCATAAACGATCGATGCCAAAATATTTCCCCCTTCTGATACACTGGGAGTGGTAAATGGTTAACCTTGCAAAGTATCCAGTTCTAGGTTAGACTGGTGCGGTGTGAGGAATGGAGGAGTAAAGATGGCAAGACTAACTTTTTGGACCGCGACATCTCTGGTAATGGCATCCTCGGCAATTGCGGTTGCTGGGGGGGGAGCAGAAGCTCAGACTGTTGCCCAGAACAACGATTCGATTTTAATTCGCAACATCAGCCGTGACCCCTTGAGTCGTCCCAAGGCTGCTAATTCCAACAATATTTCCCAGGTGACTTCTGTTTCGGAACTGAGTGATGTACAGCCGACGGACTGGGCATTTAGTGCTTTGCAATCCCTGGTAGAGCGTTACGGTTGTATTGAAGGTTATCCCGATCGTACCTATCGCGGTCGTCGTGCCCTGAGCCGCTATGAGTTTGCCGCTGGTTTGAACGCCTGCTTGGACAAGATCAATGAGATTATTTCTGCAGGGCTGGCGGACAAGGTGAGCAAGGATGACCTAGCCACACTGCAACGGTTGCAGGAGGAGTTTGCGGCGGAGTTGGCTGCCATCAAGGGTAGAGTAGATGCTCTGGAGAAAAAGGTTGACACTCTGGAGAAACAACAGTTTTCTACTACCACCAAGTTAGCTGCGACTGTACAGTTTGTACCTGCTTTCGCCACTAGTGCGGCAGGGGGTACGGTGGGTAAGGACAGAAACTCCAACTTTGTCATAGGTGCACGGGTACGTTTGAACTTCAACACCAGTTTTACTGGTAAGGATTTGTTGAGAATCCGTCTGCAATTTAACAATGTGCCTGGCTTCAACAGCACCACGGTGGGTACAAACATGGCTCGCTTTGGTTTTGATGGTGATACTTCCGGTAACTTTGTTATTGATAACTTGTTCTATCGCTTTCCCATCGGCAACAATATCACCGCCTTTGTTGGTGTAAACGCCTTGGGTTTTAGTAATGTCTTCGATCCTGTCAACCGTGGTGCTAGTTCAGATACTGGTGCCCTGTCTCGTTTCCATCGCTATGACCCCTTGATGTTCCGTGGTCCTGAGGGGGCAGGTGTAGCATTGCAATTCAAGGCAAGTGAAGCCTTTGACATTAACCTGGCTTATCTGGTTCCTAGTGGGGCAGTGGCACAGCCGACGGGACAGGCAGGTTTCACCAATGGTGACTACTCTGCTACAGTGCAATTGCTGTTCAAGCCCTCTCGCGATTTGAAACTGTCTGCTTTGTACTCCCGTCGCTTTGACGCTCGCGGTGTGAACTTGACGGGTAGCACGAGCAGTAGCTTTGCTGCTAACCCCTTCAATGCGGATACCTCGGCGGATGTCTATGGTTTTGCCTTTGACTGGGCGGTAGCTAGGGGCTTCACTCTGGGCGGTAATATTAGCTTTGCCAATGCGCGATCGGAGGCTGCTCCTAACCGGGGGGCAACGGCTGACCTCTTGACCTGGGCTGTCAACGTCACCTTCCCTGACCTGTTTGGTTCTGGCAACTTGGGGGCAATTGCCTTTGGTCAACCGCCCAAGGTCACTAGCACTAGCTTGGCAAACAACCCTGACAGTGCGGGGACTTCCTACAACCTGGAAATTTTCTACCGCTATCGTGTGTCCCGCAACATCACTATCCAGCCTGGTGTCTTCTTTGTCTTCAACCCCAACAACAACAATGCTAATAACACGCTGGTTGTGGGTGCTCTGCGGACTACCTTCTCCTTCTAGTCTCTCCTAAGCCTAGTTATAGTTGCCCCCCTAGGGGGCTTTTTTATGGGCTTTCGCTAATCTCTAATAGGTAGGGGTAGGAGGTGTCTTTGGTGTAGGAGCCGACCCATATTTGATAGGTGCCAGGTAGCCATTGCCCTTCTATGCGGGGATTGCGATCGGTGCTGTCATCATTACACCAGGTGCCCCCTGGTCCCTTAACCAGCAAAACTGTATCGCCAGGACTTTGGACGCTGAGACGGAGGTAGTTGAACTGGGCGGTGAGGGTGAGGGTATGGTCGGGGTCACTGTCAATAAAGCCAATACATTCCCCCGTCTCTGTGCTAGCCCGCTGGGATAGGGTTTGTGTTTCTGTAGTACCACCGCTGATGCCCCGCAGGGTGAGGGGGGTTTTGCCAGGCACGATCGTGGCGTTTTCAAACAGGCGAACGGTAGATTTCTGGCTGGGAAAAGTTTGGGCGCAGAGGGGGAGGGAGAGGAGCAGCCAAAGGGGGAGGGTCTTCAACATAGGGTGAGACTGTCAAGGTTGCTAGCTTCCAGCCAGGTGTGGAGGGAATCTATGCCTGTTTCTAGGGTGAGGTCGTACTTGAGGGGGGTGATGGTGATGTAGTTGTTGCGAATGGCTTGAATGTCACTGTCTTCTGCAGCCTCTTCTTCCACTACTTCCCCCGATAGCCAGTAGTAGGTTTTTCCCCTGGGGTCAACGCGTTTTTCAAATACGTCTCGCCACCGCCGAATGCCTAACCTGGTGATCCTGACTCCGCAGATGTCCTGGGGCGCGATGGCAGGGATGTTGACGTTGAGGAGGACTGGCTCTGGCAGGGGGTGTTGGCTGATATACTTGACTAGGCTGTGGGCAAAGGTTGCAGCGGCGCTAAATTCCAGGGAGGCAAAGCTGGTTAGGCTAAAGGCAATACTGGGCAAGCCCTCTAGGACTCCTTCCATTGCTGCTGAAACTGTACCAGAGTAGAGGACGTCTGTTCCTAGGTTGGCACCCCGATTGATCCCCGATAGCACTAGTTCTGGTCGTTGGGGCATGAGGGCATCGAGGGCTAATTTGACGGAGTCGGAGGGGGTACCTGAGCAAGCCCAGGCAGTGATTTTTTCCGAGAACACTCCTTTTATGCTGTCTACGCGCAGGGGTTCCTGGAGAGTGAGGGCATGACCGGTCGCGGAACGCTCCCGATCGGGGCAAACTACTGTCACTTCATGGTCGCAGGCGATCGCTTCTGCCAGTGCTAGGACACCGGGGGAAAAAATGCCGTCGTCGTTGCTAATTAAGATACGCATAGTTTTATGATGACAGAGGGCGCCCCTAAGCGCAAGTTAAAAAAGTAACCAAACTTACAAATCTCTGCCCCTGGTATAGTTACGATAGGCTAGGTTCTTTCGGACAGCAACTGTGGATTCTACACAACTGGAAGGGGATATTCTCCGTATTGGTACGGCAATTCTCAATGCCGATCGGTCTTCTTTTTGGCAAGCGCTGCGCCTGGATGACAAACTGATGCAGTGGGCGATGGAACAGGAGGAGTTGCGGGTGCGGCTGTTTCAACTGATTGACTGCCTGCCTTCTTTGCGCAGTAACCGTGAGATTGCCCGCCATTTGCAGGAGTATCTGTCTTCTTTTTCCCATCTGCAGTCTTTGCTCAATTTTAACTTGGAGAGTCCTGCTGCTACTATTGCTGCTAATACTTTTGCTGGGGCGGTGGCAGCCCTAGGTCGCCGTTATATCTGTGGCGAAAATTTGGCAGAAGCACTAAAAACGATCGATCGTTTGCAGAAAGAGGGGATGTTATTCACGATCGATATTTTGGGAGAAGCGGTGATCAGCCAACAGGAGGCGGAGTTGTATTTGCAGAAGTATTTGGATTTAATGCAGGAACTGCGCCAACGTCACAGGGGGGAAATACAAATATCGGTGAAACTGACGGCTTTTTATGCCAACTTTGACCCCCTAGCTCCCACAGAGACGAAAGAGAGGGTGAGTGTGCCCATTCGCACTTTGCTGCGCCGCGCGGGGGAGTTAAACTGCGCTGTCCATTTTGACATGGAGCAATACCAGTACAAGGATTTAACCTTTGCCATTTTGCAAGCCATCTGTGGGGAAGAGGAGTTCAGGGGACGCGCGGACATTGGTTTTACCTTGCAGGCTTATCTACGGGATAGTGAAAGAGATTTGTATAAGTTGTTGGCTTGGGTGAAAGAGAGGGGCACACCGATTACCCTCCGTTTGATCAAGGGGGCTTACTGGGACCAGGAGACGATTAAGGCTTACCAGCAGGGCTGGCCTGCCCCTGTGTTTGATAACAAGGCAGAGACAGACGCTAACTTTGAAAAACTAATGACCATTCTGTTACAAAACAATCAATACATCAAAGCAGCGATCGGCAGTCACAACGTCCGTTCTCTGGCAAAAGCCCTGGTATTGAAACAAAAACTAGGTGTACCTGACGATCGGTTTGAGGTGCAAGCCCTCTACGGCATGGGGGAACAGTATATGCAAGCGATCGCCCACATGGGACACAGGGTGCGCATTTACTGCCCCTACGGCGAGCTAATTCCGGGGATGTCCTACCTAATTCGGCGGCTGTTAGAAAACACGGCAAACAGTTCTTTCCTACGCCAGAGTAGCCAAGAAAAACGACCGATCGCGGAGTTACTTGCTCCCCCCCAACCCCTTTGGACATTACCCCAACCCAAGGTGGTGACCTTTGACCACTTCAGTAATGCCCCTAACACTGACTACACCCAGCTAGAAGCGAGGGAAAAACAACAAGAGGCGATCGCCAAAGTGAAACAATTGTTTCAGAAAACCTATCTCCCTCTCATCAACGGTCAACTGGTGGAGACAGAGCAATATATACCTTCCGTCAACCCCTCCCGCTACGAAGAGACCGTTGGTATGGTGGGCATGGCAAGTATAGAGCAAACCGATCGGGCTATAGCTGCTGCCCAGGCTGCCTTTAGGGACTGGAAACATACAAGGGCAAAAGAGCGGGCTGACCTCCTCCGTCGTTGTGCTGAGATCATGGAACAAAGGCGATGGGAATTGAGTGCCTGGGTGATGTGGGAAGTGGGTAAACCCATTCGTGAAGCTGATGCCGAAGTGTCAGAAGCGATCGATTTCTGTCGTTACTATGCTAAGGAGATGGAGAAGCTCGATCGTCCCCTCCACCGCTCCGTACCTGGGGAGGAGAACAGCTACATCTATCAACCCCGCGGCATTGCCGTTGTCATTTCCCCCTGGAATTTTCCCCTAGCGATCGCGATGGGGATGTGCAGTGCTGCCCTTGTGGCAGGAAATACAGTCATTCTCAAACCCGCCACCCAGTCTGCCGTTGTTGCTGCCCAAATTGCCCAAATCTTACAAGAGGCGGGCTTCCCCCCCGGAGTGTTTACTTATTTGCCTGGCAAAGGGTCCGAGATTGGTTCCTACCTTGTCCGTCATCCTGCTATTCATCTCTACGCTTTTACTGGCTCCCAGGAAGTAGGCTGTGCCATCTATGCTGAAGCGGCAGTGTTACGCCCTGGACAACGTCACCTCAAACGGGTAGTGGCGGAAATGGGGGGTAAAAATGCCATCATCATCGATGCAAGTGCTGACCTCGACCAAGCTGTAGTGGGGGTAGTACAGTCTGCCTTTGGCTATAGTGGGCAAAAGTGCTCTGCCTGTTCCAGGGCAATTGTGTTAGAGACGGTCTACGATCGGTTTTTGGAACGCCTCACTGCTGCCGCCCAGACCCTCATTGTGGGGGAAGCCCATCTCCCCAGCACCCAAGTCGGTCCCGTCATTGATGCCGCCTCTCAGCGCAAAATCCAAGGCTATATTGCTATGGCAGAGAAAGCTATCTCCGCTGCCCCTGTTCCGGATTTTGGCTACTACATCAGTCCCACGATCGTGCCTGACCTTGACCCCCACGCTCCCCTTGCCCAGGAAGAAATCTTTGGTCCCGTTTTAGGTGTGATCAAAGCCAGCAGTTTCGATCGTGCCCTGGAGATTGCTAACGACACCAATTATGCCCTCACAGGCGGATTGTATTCCCGCACCCCTTCCCACATTCAAAAGGCGAAAACCCACTTGGAAGTAGGCAACCTCTACATCAATCGCGGTATTACAGGAGCACTGGTCGATCGGCATCCCTTCGGCGGCTTCAAATTAAGTGGCACAGGCACAAAAGCGGGAGGAAAAGACTATCTTTTGCACTTCCTAGAACCAAAAGCCATCAGTGAGAACTTACAACGGCAGGGATTTGCTGAAATCACCCTCCCTAAAAACTAACAAGGCTTGCGTAGGAGCGATCGCACCACATGGGCAAGTCCGCAGTGGGATGTTCCCTCTTGTTCGCTAGGAAATCCTGTCGCAGCAGCTCTGCCGAATAGAGTAACTCCAGTGCTGGCGGTCCGCCTGATTATTGTTTTGGCTGCCAGGATGAGCAGTTCCCTTGGCTTAAGGGCGTAGCGAAACGATCGGTGCACACTTTGCCGTACAGCAGGGGACAGATGGACAAAAATTGCTACCACCAGATCAAAAGCCTCCTGCTCCCAGGTTCTAGTAGTGAGGTCACACTCTTCTGTGCGCAGAGTCACACCATCGATAGGACATCCAGACCTTGACTAGCCAGCCACGCCCCATTACGCCCTTCCCCATCCCCTGATACTAAACCCTTAAACCCTTCATCCCTGCCCACAATCGCCCCTTTTGGGCAGCTAGATAACATAGTCGGGAGCAGCAAAACTTTGATTCCAAAAGTCGGGATACATAAATTCCCAGCCAATAAAACATGTACAGTATGGTAATATGTAACAAAGACAAGATAGATAGTCAATATGAAAGAGCCAAAACTACTCAACGATCGGTTGCGGGTTTTACTAAGTTGGGAGCCACATCCATATCAGGTACCACCAATTAAGCTTTCTGAGGAACAATTGAATATCTGTACCCAATTTGATCCTAATGCACTAGCAGTTGTTTCGGAAGTAAAGATTGATGGCATCACACCAAAAGAGCCTTATGACATACATAGCTTTGTCAGAGAAGAGATGGGCTATCAAAAAGAATTTGACTTACTAGTAGTTACGATCTCTGGTATTAAGAGGAACTTACCCTATAACGTCCATGAATTTGGTTGCCCTACAGTAGCTATAGTTGCTGATACACATCATGGCTATCGCAGCCCCATAGGTGAAATTTTAACCTACTTGAGTTTGGAAAGCTATGATTACATTATATTCCCCTATTGCCGCCACCATATGCATTGGTTTTATGCTTGCGGCTTTGATAATTTGGGCTGGCTGCCGCTAATCACTATGACTAGTGTAACCGATGAGTTCAAACAATCCAGGAGTAAAGAGGCTGTATTCATATGCGGTAATCCATGTTTTCATCCACAAAGGCATAGAGTCATAGAGTATTTACAAAGCTCTGGACTACCAGTTCGTATAGCAACACTGGATAGACTTCAGTCTGCCAAGACTTACTCTGAATCTCTTGTATCTTTGCACTGTAGTTTGAATGGTGACCTTGCCCTGCGCAATTTAGAAATTGTCTCTGCTGGTGGTTTCCTCTTAGCCGATCGACTGTCACCGCAATCTGGATTTGAATATATTCTCAAACCTGGTGAGGAATGTGATGTCTATACCGATCGGCAGGAGCTGCTGGAAAAAATTGCTTTCTACCTGGACAATCCTGCGGATGCTATTAGTATGGCAAAGCGCTCCTACGACAAATTTTTTGAAAGTTTACATCCTAACTACAGGATCAATGATTTGTATAGATGGATATTCCACGGAGATAAGTCGGGAGAATTTTTGTTTAACTGGGATACGAGAATGGAACTGAGTAGACAGTATGCTGATTACTTAGAAACTCGTGTCAAAATTTACGAACAGATACAGGAGCTGCACAAGTTACAAGAAACAGTCAATGTCCTAGTTGACGGTACCTGCCCGATCATATTTGCGATCGATATTGTTGATTTACCCAGGGCTAGAATTCATGTATCTAAAGGAAATTTAGATGCCTACAGACTAGTGGAAGAGTTAGGTTTAACATCACAGGTGTATTGGGTTGAGAGGTCTGATCAGCAGAAAATTGACTGGGACGTATATCTATACAAAGGCAGTAGTAGTAATCTAAATGCCCGCTTTTACATTTGCTTAGATGAACAAAATTCTCTGGCTTACTCTGATCTAGCACCTTTGAATCAAATTAACTTGTTACCAATAAACTATAAAGATGGTCGCAGCAACGCGATAACTTATGTGCATGATAACAGTGGCTTGTATGTCATAAATGAAATTTTCCAGCAGTCGTGCTACCCAATTTTTGACTTTATTGATGATGTGAAGTTAATTCTTGACATAGGAGCAGGTGTTGGTATATCCACAGCTTTCTTCCGTGCTAACTATCCTAGTGCTCAGATATATGCTTTTGAGAATAAGCCTATCGATTGTCTTCTGCTGCGAGAAAATGCTAGGAAGCTAGGTAGGTGTTTTGTATTAGAAGAAATTGATTGTATCTTAAAACAAGAACTATTGAGAGTCGTTCCTGAAGTTGTCGATATTGTAAAAATAAGTTTTGAAAAATATGACATTGATGTTTTGAATTTTGTTCTATCACTAAATCCTAGAGTTATTTATGTAAGTACTCGTAGTGGCATTTCTCATCCTGAGACTAATAAGATTTTAGAGTATGAGTATGTGTTACGTTGGCAATATATTAGTGAAAGAAATACCTATCTAACTTACCTGAGACGAACTTGACTAAATTTATGCTAAAACTAGCCTGTTGTATGGTAGACTTAATGGTGACCACTAACTGGAGTACATACCATGCTCGTTACCGTAATCACTGCTACTGTGGGTAACTACTTGCTACGGAAAGCAGTTGATAGCATTCAAACGCAAACATACCCTGACATTGAGCATTTAATTGTCATAGATGGTCAGGAGCGAGAACCAGCAGTTAGAGCTGCACTAGAAGGCATGGATATGTCTAGACGTAAAACTTACATACATTGTCTGCCTTATCCTACTGGAAAAGATGGTTATCTTTGTCATCGCATATATGGCATGGCACCTTTTATCGTAGACAGTGAATATGTATGCTTTTTAGATGAAGACAATTGGTATGACCCTAATCATATAGAATTACTAGTTAATCTTGTAAAGCAAAGAAACCTAGATTGGGCATATTCTCTCAGAAAGATTGTTGATAAAGATGGAAATTTTGTCTGCTTAGAAGATTGTCAATCCCTAGGACAATGGCCTGGAATTAACAATGAAATTATGATTGCCTCTAGTTGTTTCTTCTTAAGAAGAGATATTGCCATTAAAACTTCTTTTATATGGAATGCTAGAATATTTGAAGTCATTAAGATAGGGAACAAAGTTTATGGCAACAACTCTGACAAAGCTTTGTGCAAGTTTTTATTAGAAAAATATCCCAGGACAGGTACAACCGGAACATATTCAGTTAACTACAGATTGGCAGGAGTGATTTCCTCATCTGCTTTACCAACATTTCTTCAAGGAAATCAGCATAAGCAACAGGAATATCCCCGGGGTTTTCCTTGGCGTAAGACTAAGTTGAAGGACATTCCCTTGCCCCCTGTCTCTTCTTTTTGGATTAGTGAATCAAAATATGATCATAACTTTTATGAGCAGATGAGATTGGCTTCTAGGAGCAGCGCTAGGGCTATTTTGCCTTATCTATGGGAAGTTCTAGACAACAAACCCAGATCAGTGGTTGATATAGGATGTGGTACCGGTAGTTGGTTAGCGGAGGTACAAGCTCTGTTTGGGATTACAGACATTTTAGGTATTGATGGCGATCATGTTGAGGCAACGCAACTAGAAATTCCTGAAAGCAAATTCCGACGTTACAACTTAGCGGAACCTCTGCCCATCCCCTTCTATAATTTTTCTACTGTTCAACCGCAACCAGTGAAGTTTGATATAGTATTTTGCTTGGAGGTAGCAGAGCATCTTCCTTCCGATGTTGCTGACTCTCTTGTATTTTCCTTAACCCAATTAGGTGACTTAGTGCTATTTTCAGCAGCTATACCCTGCCAGCCAGGCACAAATCACATCAACTGTCAATTTCCCCACTACTGGGTAGATTTGTTTGCTAAGTATGACTATCAATGTGTTGACTGCTTGAGGGAGAAATTTTGGTCTGACGAAAGAGTAGCTTGGTGGTATGCACAAAACTTACTACTGTTTGTAAACCAAAATGTATTACGGGAGAGTACAAAATTACAAGAATTACACTCTAAGACTGACTTGGAGAGGCTAGTTAGAATTCATCCCAAAAATGTTCACTCTAAAATTGCTTTTGGACATGATGATACGGTGGAGTTACAGATTGTAGAAATAAAAGAACAAGAAAAGGAAGCAAGCTCAAGTATTTCCAAACTACATCAAGAGTTGTTGTACAAGTTTTATGAGGAATCTCCCTATGAGAATTTCCCCTACACTGACTATGTCTTTGATGTTCAAGGGTGGGGCAGTAATGAGCCTATTTTTGAGCGTTTGATTTCAGAGTTATCACCACAGTTGATTATAGAAGTAGGTACCTGGAAAGGGGCTTCAGCTCTACATATGGTAGAGTTGCTCCGACAGAGGAATCTAGTTTGTCCCATTTTGTGTGTGGATACATGGCTGGGGACTGTGGAGTCAGCCGTTTCTAACCCCAATCCTAATTGCTATGTTCCTATACCAAGAACTTATGGCTTCCCTACTTTGTATTATCAATTTTTGGCTAATGTTATGTATAAAGGAGCTGAAAATTACATTGTTCCTATACCCATTCATTCCACAGGAGCATTTAAGTTGTTTAAGCATTGGCAAATCCTGGCTGATTTAGTTTATATTGATGGCTCCCATGAGGAAGAGGATGTCCGTGTTGATCTAGCCAATTACTGGGAATTGTTGCGATCGGGTGGTGTTGTACTGTTAGATGATTATGATCCTTATTTATTTCCTGGTGTTTTCATGGCAGTACAAAAATTTGCTAAGGAGAAAGAATTGCCTATCCATGTAGAAGGTAGGAAGTGTTTTTTAGTGAAGACCTCCTCCTTGAAGGAAGAAGTGGAGAATTTGCAGAAGAGAGTAGCTGATTTGGAAAATCTTATTAGTATGGCTTTAGCTCTTGAGAGTTCTAATGAATAACTGCATGAATGGGGAGAACTAAGATTTTTACGCCTAGACACAGACTCAACCCCAGTTTTTACAACGGAGACAGTGGGAGGAACTGGATGTAGAGGGAAGATATGGGGCGGGCAGAAAAAAGAGAGTTAGAGAGACAATTGGAGGTTTTGGTAGCCTAGTTGGCAGTTGACTATTCTTGGGCAGCCCCTAAGGCTACAATTTTTGCTGGCAGACCTAGCAGTCATCAGCGCCGCCGAAGAAACAGGTTTAGATATATTCCCCTCTGCATGCCCATACAGTATTGAGCAAATCCTGACAAACGAAGGAAATACCTAGGTGGTTCGGCGAGGCTCACAAGCTGTTGTATTGTCAAACTCCGATCGTAAATCCCTATCTAGTAGGTCTGCCACTGCCTGGTGGGGAGTAAGTTCTCCTTGTAATAAACGATAGACGATCGTGCAGATGGGAGTGTAGAGGTGGGTTTTGTGGGCAATGACCTGGGCGGTATAGACTCCTTCCGCTGTGCCTTCTAGGTGGGCGAGGATTTCCTTTAGAGTTTTGCCCTCAGCCAGAGCTAAACCAACGCGGTAGTTGCGACTGAGGGGACTGTTACAGGTGGCGAGTAAATCCCCCAACCCTGACAAACCCCAAAAGGTCTCTGGCTGGGCACCGTAGTCAACGCCAATGCGGATAATTTCGGGCAATGCTCTGGTAATCAGGGCAGCCTTGGCGTTAGCTCCCAATTTTAAGCCATCGCAGACTCCTACCCCGATCGCTATAACATTTTTGAGCGTCCCTCCCAGTTCCACCCCCAGGGGGTCAGGATTGGTGTAGAGGCGAAAGTTACGACTGGAGATGGCTCTCTGGACAGTTTGGGCTACTGCCATGTCTACACTGGCGACTACGGAGGCGGCGGGCAATCCCTGGCGAATTTCTGTAGATAGGTTGGGTCCCGACAGGACAGCTAGGGGTGTGGTGGGAAAACAGCTCTGCCAGATTTGGCTGGGGGTACGCCCTGTGGTCAAGTCCAGTCCTTTTGTGCCGCTGACTAGGATGGTGTGGGGGGCAAGCCCGATCGCTTTTACTTTATTTGCCACCTCTGACACTCCCCGCATGGAAAGAGCAACTATGACTACATCTGCTGCCGCTAGAGCTGTGGCGAGGTCATCCGAGCGGGTCCAGACTTTTACCTGGTGATTTTGTCGTTTGGCTAGCTCTGCCAGGGTAGAACCCCATGCCCCACCCCCTAAAACTGTAATCTTCATTAGCCCTAGAGCCGTTCTTGCCCCTTGTGGAGAACTTTGTTGTAGATGGCAAGGTAACCCGATTTGAGGGCACTGAGGGGACTGAGACTGTTGAGGTCACCGCTGAGGATACGGCTGGAGTGGACGCTGTAAATTTCGTAGTTGCTGCCCTTGTAGGCGTAGTCGGCAACATCAGTATATTCTTCCCCACTGGTGAGATGCCATTTGCCGTCAATCAAGGTGAAGTGGTAGTCGGCGGTATCGTTGACATTCACCCCCGCAGGACGATCGATTTCCGCCATGATCGTGGCTTGGGTAGGGGAGTCTATCCTAAGGGTGAGGCGGCGGAAGAAACAGCTGTCGTTGGTGCAAAAGCGGACCTTGGCAATCTGGTCTTTGATGGCTTCCAGGCGGGCAATTTCTTCAGGGGTAGCGGCTATTGCCATCTGTCCCCCCAACCACAGGAACAGGCAAACTAAGGTTAGGACACGCCCTATCATACTTCCTTGCTTTCCCCAGGTTCGCTGTTGAGACGATCGACCAGGATCAAATCGGAGGCTTCCTCTAGTTCGGGCACAAATTCCGTCCCTTTTAGGCGCATCCCCAGTTCAAAGAGAATTTCCGCCATGTCATCCTTGGAAACTTTGCTACCGCTAAGGGCAGACAGCCGCCGTTCCAACTCCTCTTGGATGTACAACCGCAGCGATCGGGCATCTTCCTGGAGTTTGTCCCTTGTCTCTACAATTTCTTCCCGCAGGGTGGCGGTGGCTTGCTCTAGGTCTTCCGTCAGTTTATCCACGCTGGCAGTGGTTTTGCGATTTAACCGATCGATTTGTTGCCGCAGGTCATTGCGTTCCGATTCGGCGGTGGTTTGCAGCGTGCGGATTTTTTTCTCGATCGCTTCTACTGCTACCCGTAACTCGGTGGTAAAGGACATCTTCAGCTCGTGGATACGATCGCGCAATTCTTGGTGGACGGTGGCGAGGTCACTTTCTAACTTTTCAAACCGATTGTTGTACTCCCGCAGTTGCGCCCCAAAAATGATGTCACGAATTTGGTCGATGTTCCCCAGCTTGTCGTAGGCTTCCTCCCGCCGAATTTGACTGACCATAACTCCTCCAATGCCGTATTGCTGTCTATGATAAGCCTAAAGTTCTAAATCCTCTAGGGTGGCGCGATAAATTTCTGGCATTTGCTCGCGAAATATGTCTTTGATCTGACAGGCAACGTCATAGTGTTCCTTCTGGGTGCCGCTGCTGGGATTAGCCCGCACTTGCAGGTAATGAATCCACGATCGGATAGTGCCCGCCATGTACAGACGCGCCGCCGTTGATAGGGGCAGGATACCTCTGGCACACTCCTTAGCAATACCTTTTTCTAGGGCAGTTTTGTAGAGAGACTGAATGCGATCGTATAGCTCTACTACTTCTTGCTGCCACCACTCCTTGAGGGCGGGGTCAAGGTCATCGATAGAATTTTGGCGGTTGGTGGGGTCTTGACGACGAATCTCAGGAATTGTGAGTTCTTCCGCTTCTGCATAGCGCAAAGAAAACTGCTGAAAACTAAAGGATTTATGGCGGAGAATTTGGGTAGCTATCGCCCTGGTGGTGTTGATTTCCACACACATACTTGCCATTTCAAAGATACTCCAGTGTTTGTGGCGAGCGCAGTAGTGCAGTAGTTTAGCAATGTTGGGATTGTCTTGATTCTTGGGGTTAGACACCCTAGCACAGTAGGCAATCACCCGCTCCGCCTCTGGCGTAATCCAAATTAGTTTTACACTATCCATAGACTAAGGCAGTTAAGAATTGGGAGAGAAATTGGGTGGGTTTCTGGTCATTAAATAGCAAATGGGCATTGTTATTGATTTTCTGCTTAATTTCTAAGCGCCAAGCCCGATCGTTACCCAACTTTACCGCAATATCAATGTATTCCTCCAGATTAGACCCGATCGTTTCTGTCACTTGCAGTTGGGTCAGCATAGCCAAGGAATGGCGACCGCGCATAAATTTCCCTGGCACAGTGACAACGGGTAAATGGCAGGCAAGCGCTTCTAGGGTTGTATTCCCCCCTGACCACTCGATCGTGTCCAAAAAGACATCACTGACCAAATTCAACCTCAAATACTCCTGGGTCTGCAGACGGGGTACAAAGCAACAGTAATTTTGCCAATTTAAGTCATACCTTTGAAAAGCATGGGCTAATCTCTCCTGTAGAATTTTAGTGACGGCGGGGCTATGTATAGACTCAATAAAGACAAACTTAGCACCCTTTACCTGTTGGGCAATGCGGGGAAAGACAAAGTCAAATTGGGGCAAATATTTATACAGAGACTGACAGGAAAGATAGACCACATCAGCAGGAGATAAGCGAAAATAAGACCGATCGTGGGGGCGGGTGGGTAACTGGGGAGGAGTATAGGTAATGCCAATCCCAGGCAGGAGGACTAACTGTTCGCAGTAGTGGGAAGTACTATCAGGGGGTTCCATCAATTCACTAGATAAAAAATAATCGATTGTCTTCAATCCCGTTGTAATGGGATGTCCCCAAGCTACACACTGTATGGGCGCTAACTTCAAGGCTGCAATCTTATCCACCGTGGGACACATACCGACATCGGTAAAAATTAAAACGTCTAATGCGTCCTGGGCAATCTGTTGGGCAATAGCTTCTAAACTGGTGGCAATGTGGTGAAAATAGTGACAGTAGCTGGCAATTTTCTGGGTGACTCCATCTGCTTTTTTGCCTGTGAAATAGCCATAAATAGTAAACCGTTCCCCCTCTAGGTATTGCAGCCAGCCCTGAAATAACTTAGCCACAGTATGTTCATGCCAAAAGCTAGAGATAAACCCCACTTTAATTTTATCTGTTGTCCCTAAAGGGCGGTGACAAGTTGCCCACTGGGGATAGTTAGCTGCCATAATTTGTACTGCCATCTCCCCAAATTGTTGCTGTAAATCCCGATCGTTTTCCCCTTGATATTGCAAGTAGAAATTGGTAATGGCACCCAAACCCTGCAGTGCCGTTTTGCTGTCCACTTGAGTTAGCCACGCCTGAATTGCCCCCAGACCATGCCTAAAGCGATCGCGCCATATTTTTATCTCCGCTGCTGTTCTGTACACTACAGGCAACATTAAATGATAATTCCACAGCGCCACTGCATTTTGGGGATTGATCCCCAAAGCTTGCTCATAGTAATTCAGGGCTTCCTCTACTAATCCTAGCTCCCGATAGGCATTAGCAATAGCTGTGATTATTTCCCCCCACTGCGGCTGTAATTCTAAGCCCCTTTGATAATAACCGATTGCCTCCCGAAATTGCCGCTTACTGCAGAGAGCATTGCCCAAATTCAAATAGACAGCAGGGAAATGGGGATTAGCTTTGATGGCTTGGCGATAACATTCGATTGCCTTGTCTAACTCCTGTAATTCCTGATAGGCATTACCTAAATTGTTGTAGGCGTGATAATCTTTGTTATCTAATCTAATTGCCTGTTGGTGATAGCTAATTGCCCGATCGTAATCCCCCTTGCTCTGATAAACTAAGCCGAGGTTGTCATAGGCATTGCTATAGTTGGGGTGCAGCTGAATTGCCCGTTCTAATACAGCAATAGCTTGCTCGTACTCCCCCTGTTGCCGATATAAAACGCCCAAATTGTTGAGGGCACGCCCTAGGTTTGGTTGATATTGGAGGGCATTGGTATAAGCATCAATTGCCTCTGTCTGGCGTTGCAGGGCTTGATAAACTAAACCTAAATTCATCCACACTTCCCCATAGTCGGGTTTGAGGGCGAGGGCAGCACGGTAGCTTTTAATTGCCAATTCCCCTTGCCCCTGGTGGCGGAATGCCTCCCCCAAACTGTTGTAAAAGTTAGGGTTTTGGTTTTGTAAATTAATAGCTTGCTGAATTAACTCCACCGCTTTGGTGTAGTCACCGACCTGCAGAGCTAATACTCCTAACAAATGCCAGGCATCCGCTTGCTGGGGGTCTTGTGCCAGGACCTGCCGATATAGTTGCTCTGCCTGCCGCCATTGCCCCGATCGATGATACTGCAACGCCTGTTCCAGCCAAGTGCGGGTCATACCTCCCTATCTAAATCCAGCGCTGCCGAGCCGCCTCTTTCCATCTCCAACATCATCTTGCTCAACTGCCGCCACACAAACCAGCCACTGCCTACCGTCAAAGTCATCGCCACAGGATAAGCCAGGAGGGGGGGAAAGCCAAAAATCTCCAGCCCTGCCGCTAGAAAGATACCGATCGCTACTGCCATACCGACGTAGGGGACTTGAATTGGCAAGCCGTCGATTTGCAGGATAGTTTTACCCGCCGACCAGGCATCCACCCGATCGCGCAACGACACCTCAAAGGCACGCCCGCAAGCCAGGGCAGCCAACAAAGCCGCTCCAAACAAAAAATAGGGGGGGTCCGTGGGGAAGTAATAATTCATAACCGATCGTCGCAACCAGGACTAGTATAGGCTAGTGCAAGCGCCACTGCACAGAATCGCGATGGGAAGTCAGCCCCTCCACCTCCGCCAACACCGCGATCGCTTCTCCTACCTCCCGCAGCGCCTCCTCGCTGAATTCAATCAAACTAGAATGCTTCATAAAAGTTTCCACCCCTAGGGGGGAAGCATAGCGGGCAGCACCACTGGTAGGCAAAGTGTGATTGGGACCCGCCAGGTAGTCCCCCACCGCCTCCGGCGTGTAATGCCCCATAAAGATTGCCCCCGCATGGCGAATGGACTGCACCAACTCCCAAGGCTCTGCCACCGCTAATTCCAGATGTTCGGGCGCAAACAGGTTAGATAGCTGCACTGCCGTTGCCAGATTATCCGTCACGATCGCCACACTGTTGTTGACAATGGATTTCTCTAGCAACTCCTGGCGGGGATGATAGGGCAGTTGACGGGCTACCTCCTCTGCCACCTGCTGGGCGAGACGGTGGGAATTAGTAAGCAAAATTGCCGCTGCCATCGTGTCATGTTCCGCCTGGGCAAGGAGATCGGCACAGACAAACAGGGGGTTAGCACTATCGTCCGCAATGATCAACACCTCGGAAGGACCCGCCAGAGAATCAATACCCACTATCCCATACACCTGTTTTTTCGCCAAAGTGACATAGATATTGCCCGGACCTGTGATCACATCCACCTTGGGGATAGTTTCCGTACCGTAGGCAAGGGCAGCGATCGCCTGTGCCCCCCCCACACGATAAATCTGATGTACGCCGGCAATTTGGGCAGCCGCCAGGATGGTCGGAGAGATGGTGTTGTTTTTGCCAGGGGGCGTGACCATGATGATCTCTTTTACCCCTGCCACCACTGCCGGCACCGCATTCATAAGCACCGTACTGGGGTAAGTGGCTTTACCACCAGGGATGTAAATGCCCGCCCGATCGACGGGGGTATACTTCTTGCCGAGCACAACATTTTTTGCCTCAAAGGTCACCCAGCTCTGGGGAACACGCTGTTGATGGAACTTGACAATCCGATCGTGGGCGAGATGGAGGGCGCGGGCTAAGTCCGGGCTGAGTTGTTGGTAAGCCGCATCGATTTCTGCCCCTGTCACCCGCAACTGACTAGGCGTGAGTTCCACCCCATCAAACTGGGCAGTGTACTCCAGGAGGGCTTTATCCCCTTGACGGCGCACCCGTTGCACAATTTCACTCACCGTAGCTTCCCGATTGCTCATCTGGTCATCGAAGAGACGGTTGGCGATCCGCCGTAGTTCTGCCTCTGCATCTGGAAGATTAGTGATGATTCGCAACATAGCCGACACCAGAACGGGGTGAATACAGATAGCCTAGCACAGGTAAACCCTCTCCCCGATTATAGCTAATTGTCAGACCTGAGGGGGATTTGCTGATAGATGATTGCCCCCCAGGCAGTGTCATAGGGTCACCTAATACCTATCAACAATCAGGGCTAACCCCGATCGTCTAATTTGATACGGGGATCGACTAATTTCAACAAAATATCGGCAATCAAGTTACCCAAGACCAGCATAATTGCCCCCAGCATAAAACCCGCCATTGCTAGGTTGGTGTCCTTTTGGCGCACAGCTTCGTAGAGTAACTGTCCCAAACCGGGCAGACCAAATAGTAATTCTGTGATGAAAGCGCCGCTGAGTAAACTCGCTAATTGAAAGCCCAGGAGTGTCACCAAGGGATTGACAGCATTGCGTAAAGCATGGACATAAATTACTTTCGTTTCCGGCAGTCCCTTTGCCCTCGCTGTGCGAATGTAGTCCTCCTGCAAAACATCTAATAGGTTACCCCGCATCAATCGCTGCAAGCCCGCAAAGCCAATCAAAAATGCCGCTGTTACAGGCAAAGCGAGGTGGTAGGCAATGTCAGCAATTTTACCCCAAAAATTGAGGTCATCATAGTCTAAACTGCGTAAGCCCCCCACAGGGAATAAACCGCTGGTTTGGGCAAAAATCAGTAATAAAATGACCATGACAAAGGCAGGAAACCCCTGCAATAGGTAACTTATGAGTTGGATAAACCGATCGATAAAGTTATGCCGATTCACCGCTGCCCAAATACCAGTGGGAATAGCAATTAACCAGGTGGCAATGAGGGCACTCACAGAAAACAGTAGAGTATTACCCGCCCGCTGCAGAATGAGATTAAAGACAGGGGCATTATCCTTACAAGTCCTGCCCAAATTGCCCTGCGCCAAGTTAAACAGCCAACGTCCATATTGTTCCAGGAAGGGACGATCGAGACCCCTTCTAGCCCGCTCTTGGGCAATGAATTCAGGGGAAAGACTTTGATTTAGCTGCAAATCTGCTAGGCAGTCCCCAGGGGAGGCATAGAGTAATAAAAAGCTTAAAAAGGACACCAATACTATCACCAATGCGCCCTGTCCCAGACGCACCAAGATAAAATTAAACAAACTCCGATCGTTCATAGTTATTGACAGAGGTGACTGATCATTTGCTGTGCCTGGTACTGATAACCGCCGCCGAATAAATTAAAGTGATTGAGGATGTGGTAGAGGTTGTAGAGGATTTTGCGCTGTTCGTAACCGGGAGGGAGGGGGAAAGCTTGTTGATAGTAGCGATAAAAGGCAGGGGCGAAACCGCCAAACAATTCCGTCATAGCAATATCTACCTCCCGATCGCCGTAATAAACAGCGGGGTCAAAAATTACCGGTTCCCCTTCCCTATCGAAGCCGTAATTTCCCCCCCACAAATCCCCATGGACCAAAGAAGGGAAAGTATGGTGGTCAGCCAACAAGTCATACACCCGCCTTTGCAATCTATCTAAGCTAACAGGGGAACGAAACCCTTTGCGATCGGCAAGTTTAAGTTGATACAAAATGCGATGTTGCCAAAAGAAATCTGCCCAGTTGTCCATCCAAGTATTGATTTGGGGAGTCTCCCCGATGGTATTCGATCGGTGCCAGCCGTATTGTTTGCCCTGCACACGATGTAAGCCCGCTAAATTTTCTGCCAGTGCCTGCCAGTCTTTTGCCCCCTGTAAATCCAGCCACTCCAGCACCAAATAGGCGTAGTTTTGACTAATGCCCCAGGCAATAGGGGTGGGGACACGAATTTTTTTCGTATTAGCAATTTCCCGCAGTGCCTCCGCTTCCGCCTCTAGCATGGACATCTTGCTGGCAGCATTCAATTTGACAAAAAAAATGTAGCCCCCCAGTTGCAGTTTGTAGGTCTGATTAATACTTCCTCCCCCCACAGCACGGGTCTGTGGCGCTGGCATTTTCTCCCCATAGAGGCGGCTGAGATGGTCAATTATTTCCTGCCACATGGTTTATCCTAAAATATGCGGTGACCATAGGATTAAGATTATGCCCGACTCCCCCGAATTTAAGCAACTTGCCGATGCCGTCGCCCAACTTGCCCACACTACCAATCTCATTGGTCAGAGCCTGCTTCGGGTCATGCACATTGTCAGTCAACAGGATACACGGTTTAATCACATTGTGGAAATTCAACGCCAATTGGCTGACACGCAAAAAAGTCTGCTAGAGACCCAACAGCTCCTCCGCGCGGGACAGGAACGGCAGGAACGCCTCTTAGAAGCCCTCCTCCAACGCCAAAAACAACTCTAAGTGCAACCAGTATGCTGCGGGAGTTACCGCCAGATGAGTTCAGCGTCCCCAAACGGGGGGCAGTATTTCTCGATCGGGATGGGGTAATCAACGTCGAAGCAGGTTACATCACCTCCCTTGCTGATTTGGTGCTCATTCCAGGGGCAGCCCAGGCAATTGCCCTGTTGAACAGGCGGGAGATTTTTTGCTGTCTGGTGTCCAATCAAGCGGGGGCAGCCAGGGGTTACTATCCCCTCTCCCACATCGACGCCCTGCACCAGAGACTACAGGAGTTACTACGGCAGGAAGCGGATGCCTTTCTCAACCACATTTACTATTGCCCCAGCCTTAGCCCAGCAGAGGGGGGAGTTGTACCAGAATTGACCTACTATTCCACTTGGCGCAAACCCAATACGGGGATGTTAGTAGCAGCGGCTTGGGAACACAATTTAGACTTAACCCGATCGGTGGTCATCGGCGACAAAGCTACAGATATTGACATGGCACACAATGCAGGGTGTAAAGGCATTTTAGTGACCACAGGCTATGGCAAGGCGGTTTTGGCAGGCACCTATCAACACCCCGTGCAACCCGACTACATTGCCACAGATTTGTTAGATGCCGTACGGTGGGTGATCAAAAATTGGCAGTTTTGACCACCTTGCAAACTGGCACATATCTCCTCTTTCCTAAGAAAAATGCGGTGCATACTAAAAATGTCGCGTCTATAAAAGTATGCAGAAACCGATCGATCACTCCCAGGCACAAAATCTCTGGCAAGTCTTAGAAAAAGTGGCTACTGTTTATCCTGACATTCCTGCTTTGGTCAACCATCATCCCCCCTATCCTGTGCAATTGACCTATAGGGAAATGGTGGCAGAAATTAGGCAGTTTGGGGCAGGTCTACGGCAGTTGGGTATAAAGGCAGGCAGTCACGTGGCTCTCTTTGCCGATAATTCCCCCCGCTGGTTTATTGCTGACCAAGGCATTTTAGCGATCGGGGCAGTAGATGTGACCCGCAGTTCCCAGGCAGATAAACAGGAGTTATTATTTATTTTGCAAAACAGCGACAGTTGTGCCCTCATTGTCGAAGACCTAAAAACTCTGCACAAACTACAACCCCAACTGCAGGAATTTAATCTCTCCCCCATCATTTTGCTGTCTGATGAAGAAGGATATGTTAACTACAAAACGGTCATTGCCCTGGGTAAAGAGGGAGATTTAGGGGAAGCCCCTACCGATCGTTCTAGTCTTGCTACTTTGATTTACACCTCTGGTACCAGTGGTTATCCCAAGGGAGTGATGCTGACCCACGGCAACTTTCTCTACGAAATCACGGCGGCATTGGATGTGGTGCATCCCCAACCTGGCTATCGGGTATTGAGTATTTTGCCCACTTGGCACTCCTACGAACGGACGTTTGAATATTTCATTCTCTCCCAGGGTTGTACCCAGATTTACACCAGCATTCGCACCTTCAAAGAGGACATTAAAAAACACAAACCCCACTACATGGTGGCTGTACCTCGTCTGTGGGAATCGGTCTATGAAGGCATCCAAAAGAATCTCAAAACTAACAAAAAACGCCGCCTCATCGAGTGGTTCCTAGGTGTCAGTCACCGCTATATCTACGCCAAACGCACTAGGGACGGTCTCAATTTACACAACCTTCATCCCTCTTTTATCGATCGTTTTCTTGCCACTTTAACATCTTTTGCCCTGCTACCTATACATTTATTAGCCGATCGGATAGTTTATCGCCAAATCAGAGCAGCAACGGGGGGAAATGTGCAGTTTTTTGTCAGTGGCGGTGGTTCCATTGCTGAACATTTGGAAGACTTTTTTGAAGTGATAGGCATTGAGATTTTGGGGGGCTATGGTCTCACAGAAACCTCTCCCATTACCCATGTCCGCCGGCAGCACCGCAATTTAAGGGGAGGAGACGGGCAACCCCTACCCCAAACAGAAACCCGTATTGTCGACCCTGACAGCAAAAAAGACTTACCTTTCTATCAGCAGGGTTTGATTCTCATTCGTGGTCCCCAAGTCATGCAGGGCTACTACAAAAATCCTGATGCTACCCAGAAGGTCATAGATAAAGAGGGTTGGTTTAACACAGGGGACTTGGGCTGGATGACCCCCCAGGGGGACTTGGTAATTACAGGCAGAGCAAAAGACACGATCGTTTTAACCAACGGCGAAAACATTGAACCCCAACCCATTGAAGATGCCTGTTTGAGAAGCCCCTACATCGACCAGATCATGCTTGTCGGGCAAGACCAAAAACACCTGGGCGCTTTGATTGTGCCTAACTTTGATCGCCTCGCTCACGACGGTTACATCCCCCCCGATCGGCAGCCCCAGGCAATCATCGAAGAGCTACGCCACAACAGGCAGGTCATCGATCTGTTTAGGGCAGAACTAAATCGGGAAGTGAAAAACCGCCCTGGTTATCGTCCCGACGATCGGATTGTTGTCTTTCACCTGCTGGCGGAACCCTTTTCTATTGAACAGGGAACAATGACTCAAACCCTCAAAATCAAACGCAATGTAGTGATGGAGAAATACAAAGACGCGATCGATCGGATGTACGCCAGTTAATTTTGTCCTAGAAAGGGGTAGAGTGGGATTCTTAGTTTGGTGAGCTTCTACTCTGCCCTCCGTTCTTAAGTAAAACCCACAAGCTGTTGTTTTTTGAGTTAAAATAGCTAAATTATTGTACATCAAAAGCCATGACTACTTCTCCCACTATTACCTACACCCTGGAAGAATTTTTACTGCGGTTTGAACAGAAAATCGATCGGCAGTTTGCTGAACTGAAGCAGGAGATCACCGACCTCAGAACAGAACTCAAGCAAGATATAGGCAGTCTCAGAGCCGAAGTTAGGCAGGAGATCACCGACCTCAGAACAGAACTCAAGCAAGATATAGGCAGCCTCAGAGCCGAAGTTAGGCAGGAGATCACCGACCTCAGAACAGAACTCAAGCAGGATATAGCCGACCTCAGAGCCGAAGTTAGGCAGGAGATCACTGACCTCAGAACAGAACTCAAGCAGGATATAGCCGACCTCAGAGCGGAATCAAAACAGGACATGGCTGACCTCAGAGGAGAACTGAAGCAGGAAGTAGCTCAGGCAAGAACTGAAGGGAAGGAGGATAGGCGCAAACTGGAACAAAAGATGGACACCTACTACGCCGAATTGAAACAGGAGATTACCAGTGTCAAGACGGAAGTAAAAGAATTAGGGCAAAAGGTGTCTAGTCTGGCAGCAGATGTCAAAGCACTGGACGAAAAAGCTAAAGGTATTGACAAACGCCTAGAAAACGTGGAATTCATTGTCCGCAGTGGTTCCGTTGCTTTTCTCACCAGCTTTGTTGGTCTTGTCCTCAAGGTGTTTGGTATTATTCCTGACCTCAAGACTCCCTAGCCATCGTTTTCCTGCTGCCATTCCTCTGGTGCATAGGCACGGATAGCAAGAGCATGAATTACTGTCCCCATTTCTGCCCCCAGTGCCCCATAAACTAAGCGATGTTTTTCCAGCAAAGTTTTGCCACGAAAGAGAGGAGAAACGATCGTGACTGCATAGTGACCACTGCCCCCTTCCCGATGATGGCGGTGATACTGACTCTCATCCTCGATGTGAATGTAGGTTGCTGCCAACTTATCCTGCAGAACTTGGGCGAGGTTTTCCATACTAAGTTAATATGATGCCTATCCAAATCTTACATCTTGCCTAGAGGACATCGGCAAAAGCAGGACGCAAACGCCTGTATAACCGCGCCCCGCCGTACAGGACTGCCCCCGACAGCAAACTTGCCACCAGCCATTCCCCTCCATGTTGTATTTTCCCCACCAGCATAATGTCACGGTAAACCTCCACGATCGTTGCTACGGGATTTAGCCATAGAATCCAGTGTTGGAACTCCTTGGGCACCTTAGCAATGGGATAGACAATAGGCGTGAGGTAAAACCACAAATTCACCAGCACTGCCACTGTTTGGGGAATGTCCCGCAAAAATACCGTCAATCCCGCCACCACATAGGCAATCCCGATCGTCAATGCCAACTGCGTCAACCACAGCAAAGGCAGCAACAACAGCACACCATGCACCACCTGACTAGAGAGAATAGTTGCCACCCAGAGAATTGCCAAACCCAGCAAACTCTCCAGGAAAGCCGCAGACACTGGTACCAAAGGCAGTAACATCAAAGGGAATACCACCTTTTTCACCAAATTGGGCTGATTGATCACCGCACTGGCAGCCTGCACTATACCTGTTGTAAAAGCCGTCCAGGGCACTAAACCCGCAAACAACCACAGACTAAAAGTAAATTGATTTTCAGGCAAAGTCGGCAAATTGAGCTTTACCTGTAGCACCACCGAAAACACATAGGTAAAAATCAGGAGTTGGGACAACTGATGCAACAGGGACCACAAATTCCCCAGCACTGCCCCCTGATACTTCACCGCCAACTCGCGGCTGACCAGAGTCCACAGTAAATCCCAGTGAGCATAGAGCCTGCACATAATAGCCATCCTAACAAAAAAATTCCCATTTCCCTAAAAATCTGCTATGATGAAACTCTTGAGCATGGAGAGGTGGCTGAGTGGTCGAAAGCGGCAGATTGCTAATCTGTTGTACGGTTCGAAAGGCCGTACCGAGGGTTCGAATCCCTCTCTCTCCGCTCCCCAAAGGCTAGGCAAGGGCACTAAACGACTATGAAGAAAGCTGTGGACATCTCCAAAATCACAGCCAAGGATGTAGCAGAGCTTGCCGCCAGACTAGAACGGGATGACTACGACAACCCCTTTGAAAGTTTGCAGGACTGGCACCTTTTGCGGGCAATTTTTCTGCAGCGCCCAGAGTTGGTAGAACCGTACATATATTTACTAGATAATGAACCCTACGATGAATGTTAGGTAGTATACTAGGCTAAAGCTAGTTTTGTGGCTATGAGTCCCATCCGTGTAGTTTTGATTGAAGACCACGACCTGACCCGTGTCGGTATGAAAATTACGTTGCAGCAGCAGGGCATAGAAGTTATTGGCGAAGCCACTACCGGCGCGGAAGGTATCAACCTGGTGGAGTCGCTCCAACCTGATGTGGTAATTGTTGACCTAGGTTTGCCAGACACCGATGGTGTGGAAGTAACTAAGCGCCTGAAGGGGTTGCCAGGGGAAAAAGTACCTAGGGTGTTGATCTTAACGTTAACGGATACGGAAGAGACTGTACTAGCAGCCTTTGCGGCAGGGGCAGATTCCTACTGCATTAAGGATACCAGCTCGGAAAACCTCCTCCAGGCAATTAAACAGACGGCAGAGGGGAACTCCTGGGTCGATCCCGCTATAGCCAGTATTGTCCTCAATCAAGTCCGTAAAGCGGCGGATGTGAAAACTGTGCAGATCGATGCCTCTGACCCTGAATATAAACAAATTCTTGCCTCTACTCCCCTCACAGAAAGAGAGTTGGAGGTGTTGACAGAGATTGTCAATGGCTATAGCAATGCCCAAATCGCGGAGCGTCTCTACATCACAGTCGGCACGGTGAAAACCCATGTGCGCAATATCCTCAACAAACTCTGCGCCGATGACCGTACCCAAGCCGCTGTCAGGGCACTCCGATCGGGTCTAGTCAAGTAACCTTACAACCTTGCGGTCAGAAATTTTCAAAGCAAAGCCTAGAGGGGGACGCTTAGACCCCCTTTTTTTATGTTGCGCTTAAACCCTGGGGTTGCTCAACGCCTTACGGCATCAGAGGAAAATAACCAGTAGATAGGGGTCAACCTCTCTTTCAAAGACTTCATCTCCAGGGCTAGCAGTTCTATAACGCATCCAAATGTGATGCTGTTACTGACAGGCTGGTTCTAGTTGCACCCATATATCTGGATCAAGAATAGTTTCTACGCTGTTCTGGAATAAAATCCTTTCCTTAGTGAGAGTATCTAAATCAAACCAAGACTTGTCGGGCAATCGCTGTCTTAATTGCTCCACTGCTGACTTTAGGTAAGAGGAATACACAGAACCGGCAAAGGCTTCCGGCATTCTCGCTCCTAAAACCAATACAAATAGTTCCCCTTGACTCAAAGGAATATTTCGGTGGTCGCCAGTGGGGGTCAGTGTCATAACTGTTAAATGTCAGGAAAAAGGTAGAAAAAAGGAGCCAGAAATGGTATTCTAGCTCTAAGAAATCACAAACAAACTTGAGTTTATGTTAAAACAACTGCGGCAACTTATCAAGCCCTTGTTAAAACTTCTACCCTAAAATGATTATCCTGTTTTGGATTCTCAACTCTTTGTCCTCCTCTGGATACACTGCATTTTAGATGCAAGAGTCTTTACAATGAGGGGCTTATTCTTTCTCTTAAATCATCTCGGCTCTGAGGTTGATATATTTATCTTTTCTAAAGTGTGTAAACATCGTAGTAATAAACCTTTCAACGCATTTTAAGAGAGTTGCAACAGCGCCTGAAAAGACAAAACTATGGAGAATTTAAGCATTTATTTCCTGTGGATTCTACTATCATAACTTTAACAAACAAATTATTTTGGCAACAGCAAGTGTACCAAGTAAAACTATCTCTTAGCTTTGATATAAATCTAGGTAACATTAGTGATGAGATAATTACTTTTGGGCAAACTAATGACCAAAAAATTGATAATCTTGTTAGCGGAACGATGCCAGAGGATGTACTTGAAATCATGGATAGAGGTTTTACTTCTTGGTGATTAATTGATGAAATATGCAACAGAAATACATTGTTTATTGTACGGATTAGAAATAATATGAAACTCAATCCAGACAATTCTAATGTACGGGTGGTTCAATTTTTTAATGAAGAAGATAATATTGAGTATAGACTAGCTACTAATGTGCAAAATATGAGTGACGAGGCAATCAAGAAAGCCTGTCGTCTACGCTGGTAAATTGAAGACGTACTTAAAATTGGACAACATAATCACAAAGAATGAGAATGGAGTACGACTACAAATCTATGCTGTACCGATTGGTTATTTACTGCTTAAGTTGTTAAATATAGGTCAAAGTAAAACCTATGAATCCATCAACAAATTACGATATTTACAGATAGAAATAGGCAGACATTGTACTCTAATGCAAATCTTGGAGGTTGAGCCTCTGGTAGGGTAAGTCTGACCTCTAATGTTAAGTCTTATTGTGAAGGTTCAGCACTTTTGAAATTCTAACTCTCTTGCTTTCGCTTAGGTCTTTTTCCCTCGGCTTTTTCCTTTGTATTTCGTTGATTTGCTTGATACCGTTTATCTACCCTCCAGCTGATCTCGCGCTGGTGACCAAAAACTTTAACAATTTGAGGTTTCACTGTTGAGGCGGTTAGGATAGTATAAGATTAGGGTAAGTTGTCTCTAATACCACTTAAGTTATGAAGGTAAGTCTGCGGGAGTTAGTGCACCCCCTGGTGGGGCAGTTAGCTAATCGGATTGAGTCCCTTTGGCAACAGTATCTGGAACTAGCTCCCTACGACGAAATGCCGGCGGACTTGGGGTACGTGGAGGGGGCACTGGAGGGGGAAAAACTGACGATCGAGAACCGCTGTTACCAAACGACCCAGTTTCGTAAATTGCATTTGGAATTAGCACACCTCAGTCAGGGGCTAGATATTTTGCACTGTGTCATGTTTCCCCGCTCCGACTATTCTCTCCCTATTTTTGGCACCGATTTGGTGGGTAGTAAGACGGGGGTAATCAGCGCTGCCATCGTCGATCTCTCCCCTGTCAATCCCGATCGTTCTTTACCTTTATGTTATCAAAGGCGCTTGAGTCAGTTAACGCCCCTTGTTTTGAAAGAACCCAGGGCTTTGCCAGAGTGGGGGGATATTTTCTCCGATTATTGTTTGTTTGCCAGGCTGACAGACAGGGAAGAGGGACAGAAGTTTATCCAACGTGTAGAAGAATATTTAGTCATTCACTGTGAGATTGCCAGGGAAACTCAGCCTCTGCAGTCCTTGGAGGAGATAGACCACATTCGTTCCCGCCAACAGAACTATTGTTTGAAACAACAGCAAAATGACAAGACAAGAAGAGTCCTAGAAAAATCCTTTGGTACAGAATGGACAGAAAGATACATGACTACTATGTTATTTGACATACCTGTCACTTCCAGTTTGCCCATGTGATGGCAGTCACAGTCCTCATTCCCACCTACAATGGGGCACAGTTTTTAGAGGAAACTTTGGCTAGTGTAGCAGCCCAAACCTACCGCAATTTTAATGTGGTGGTCAGTGACGACGGCTCGGAGGATGCCACAATAACGATCGTGAAAAACTTTCAGGCAAGGGTGCCTTTTCCCGTCTATGTCCTGCGCCACGATCGCTTAGGGTTGGTAGAGAATTGGAATTATGGTATTCAGTTTATTCGGCAACACTTACCCCAGACCCAATACCTACAACTGCTCTGCCAAGACGATCTTTTACACCCCGATTCTCTCGCTGCAAAGGTAAAATTTGCCCAGGTCCATCCCCAGGTGGGTATGGTATTTAGTCGCCGATCCCTCATTGGAGAAGTTACCCCTCAGTTAAATTGGCTGCGGGATTTGACTAGTTATTGGTCTCAAATTGCCTCCCTACGATCGGGTTTAGAGTATTTTTGTGACCCCCATTTCTTGCACCCCCCCGACAACAAAATTGGCGAACCCAGCAATGTGTTAATTTCTATGACAGTATTTGAACGGCTAGGGCTTTTTGACCCCCAATTCCGGCAGTACTGTGATTGGGAAATGTGGCTCAGAATTATGGCGAATTATGCCGTGGGGTTTATCGATGGGGAATTAAGTAGTTTTCGTATTCATCCCCAACAGACTACCTGGGAGAACGAAAAAAACGATCGGGCTTGGGCAGAAATTTATGCCGTTTGGTGCAAGGTACTGAGTCATCCCCACTACCAGGCTGTGCCGACAGCAGTAAAAAATCGCCTTTTCCGCCATACAGTTGGGGAATTGGGGAGGGAATGTTTTAGAATTATCAAGCACGGGCGACCCCATCGCTACCCTGCTGTTTTGTACTGGTTGGCACAATCTGTCTATGCGCGTTTTATTTCTCCACCCTAACTTCCCTGCTCAGTTTCGCCATGTGGCTACCATACTTGGTCGAGACCCCAAAAACCAACTAGTGTTTGGCACCAAGACAGAAAACAACCTGCAAATCAGTGGGGTACTCAAGGTGATGTACCAAGTGGCGCGGGAGCCTAGCCCCCAAACCCATCACTATATCCGCACCCTAGAAGGAGCAGTGCTACAGGGGCAGGGGGTCTATCGCCTGTGCGAGGAACTGAAGCGCAAGGGTTTCTATCCCGATCTGGTGTATGCTCACTCTGGCTGGGGACCGAGTCTCTATGTCAAGGATGCCTTCCCCAAAGCTGCCCACCTCAGCTATTTTGAGTGGTACTACAACGCGCGGGGAGCAGATGCCGATTTTGACCCCAACGAACCCCTCAACGCCGACGACTATCTCCGCATTCGCACGAAAAACGCCCCCATTTTAATGGACCTGGGACACTGTGATTGGGGCATTTCCCCCACCTATTGGCAGCGCAGTCAATTCCCAGAGGTATTTCATCCCCGCATTACGGTCTTGCACGATGGAGTGGATACGGACTATTTCAAACCCAAACCAGGGGCAAAGCTGGTCTTGCCGGATAAAAATCTGGACTTGTCCCACGTGGACGAGCTGGTGACCTATGTGGCGCGGGGGATGGAGCCTTATCGCGGCTTTCCCCAGTTTATTGAGACCTTGGGTATCCTGTTAGCCCGTCGTCCCCATTGCCATGCGGTGATTGTGGGGGAAAATCGGGTCTGCTACGGCAAAGCGGCTCCAGCGGGGACAACCTACAAGGATATGATGCTGGAGAAAGTGCCCCTAGATATGTCCCGCGTGCATTTTACGGGGGGCTTGCCCTACGGTCAGTATCTACAGGTGATTCAAGCTTCCAGCGTGCACGTCTATCTCACGCGCCCCTTTGTGCTCTCCTGGTCTATGATTGAGGCGATGTCCACCGGTTGTTTGGTCTTGGCGTCAGATACAGAACCAGTGCGGGAGGTGATCGAAGACGGTAAAAACGGTCTGCTAGTAGATTTCTTTAGCCCTGAAAAGATTGCCGATCGCATTGAAGAGGTGCTCGATCACCCCGATCGTTATGCCCAAATTCGCCAGAAAGCGCGGGAGACGGTTTTAGAACGCTATTCCCATCATTTACTGTTGCCCAAACATATCAAACTGATGGAGGCAGTAGCCAATCGGCAATTGCCCCCCGACCTCGGTCTGGAAAGCCACACACCGCAGCCCACTACCAGCACGACCAAGACGAAGACGAAAACAAAAAAACAAAAGGGATTTGCCGAACTGTTGCCATGAAGGGAAAAGCTCTCCTCCTCCTCTGTTGTGTGTACCTGGTTTGGGGGGGGCAGGTCAGCAGTGAGACCAATAGGGCAGAGGCAAAAGCACTGGTGGAACGGGGCAATAGTTTTATCAAACTGGGCAATGTGCAACAGGCGATTCCTCTCTACCGCCTAGCCATCAGTAAAGACAATAATTTTTTGCCAGCCCATTACAACCTTGGTCTAGCCCTGGCGCAGACGGGTAACTTAGAAGAAGCAACAACTGTCTTGCAAAGGGTGATTGACTTAAAACCCGATTTTGTACCTGCCTACAGCGATTTGGGAGCGGTTTTTTTAGACAGGGGACAACCCCAGACTGCCATCACCTATCTGCAAAAGGCAATAGAACTAGACAACAATTTTGCCAATGCCCACTACAACCTAGGGCTAGCCCGCAAAGCGCTACAGGACAACCAAGGGGCGATCGCTGCCCTGTTAACAGCCCAGAAACTTGACCCCCGTAAGCCCGAAACCTTCTATCATTTGGCACTACTCTATCAGGGGCAGGGGAATTACAACAGTGCCCTTGCCAATTACCAAACCGCCATCAAACTCAACCCCCAGTACAGCCAAGCCCATTACAACCTCGGTGCCCTCTTTTTCCTGCAGGGAGACATTCCCAGCGCCGTCCACCATCTGCAACGAGCGATCGCTCTGCAACCCGATTTAGCTGATGCTCACTACACCCTAGGGGTGGTCTATAGTCGGACAGGTAGAAAGACGGAGGCATTAAACTCCCTGCAAACAGCCTTGCAACTCTATCAAAAACAAAAGAACCAGATGTGGATCGATCGGACAGTACAAACCATCCAAGCGATCCAGACAGGGAATTGACTAAATGATCGTGTTATCGGGAATAGTAGCATTCTTGAGGATAATCACAATACCACCGCGAATGCAATAGCCCTTTTCTTCAAAATCAGCATCTTGAATGTGGTCTTTGTTGATGATCTGGACATTTTTACCAATGCGGACATTTTTGTCAATGATAGCGCGGCGAATGACCGTATTTTCCCCGATCCCCATAGGCACACGCCCGTTGGCTACATCCTGGGCAATCTCTTCTTTCTTTTGATAAAAATCACAACCCATGAACAGGGAATCTTCAATCACACAGCCGTGGCGCACGTGCAGACGCAATCCCAGCACGGAATGACTGATCCTGGACCGTTCTAACACACAGCCATCACTGACAATGGAATCAGTAATTTGACAGTCCACCACTTGGGTCGGCGGTAAGTAGCGGGGTCTGGTGTAGATGGGAGCTTCCTCCGCGTAGAGTTGGAAGGGGGGGTCAGGATAGCGCGTGAGATTGATGTTGGCATGGTAAAAGGCATCGATCGTTCCTATGTCTTCCCAATAGCCGTTAAAGAGATAGGTCTGCAGGTTGTATTTGTCAATGGCGTTGGGGATAACTTCCTTACCAAAATCAATGTGGGTGGGGTTGTGCCTGAGGGTGTCAATCAGTACCTGTTTGCGAAAGACATAGATACCCATAGAGGCAATGAAGGGCTTTTGGAGTGCCTCCTCTCGACTCAAACCCAGGACAGAAGTATCGACCCGCATCTCTTCCAAATCCAAACCCTTGGGTTTTTCCTTAAAACCAATGACCCGATTTGTGCTGTCTAACTTCATTAGACCAAAGGCAGAAGCCCGTTTTTGGTCTACAGGTAAAACTGCCAAGGTAATGTCAGCGTTGGTCTGGCGATGGCGCTCAATGAACAACCGATAGTCCATACGGTAGAGATGGTCCCCAGAGAGGATCAAATAGTCCCGCACATCCCAGGATTCAAATAGCCAGAGATACTGCCTGACGGCATCCGCCGTGCCCTGAAACCAATCCGTATTTTCGGGGGTCTGTTGCGCCGCCAGTACATCCACAAAACCATCCCCAAAGGAAGAGGGGCGATAGGTCTGATTGATGTGACGGTTCAAAGAAGCAGAGTTAAATTGGGTTAAAACATAGATTTTGTCAATGCCAGAGTTGATGGAATTGCTGACAGGAATGTCAATGAGGCGATATTTGCCCGCCAGGGGTACCGCCGGTTTTGCCCGCAGTTTGGTCAAGGGGTATAGCCTAGTGCCCTGCCCGCCGCCGAGAATTATACAAAGTACGTCTTTCATAGTCCACCTTGCTTGCCTTACGCACCTATTGTGTTCCTTCCTGGCAACCTTGACAAGCTAAAATCCGTCACGCTAAGTACACAATCCCCCTAGGGTAGAATAAACAAGACGAGTTCAAAGCCCCCTGATGCCGCCAGCGCCCATACCGCCCAATGAAGCTGATCGGTTGGCGGAGCTTTATCGCTACCAGGTGTTGGACACCCCTCCGGAACCCACCTTTGATGATTTGACACGAGTGGCTGCCATAACCTGTCAAGTGCCGGTGGCATTGGTGAGCTTGATTGACGCCGATCGGCAGTGGTTTAAGTCCTGTTACGGCTTTGCCGCCTGTGAACCCCCCAGGGAGGAGGCTTTCTGTGCCTATACCATTCTCGGTGACGAGCCTTTTATTGTGGAAGATGCCACCACGCACCCCAGGGTCTGTGATAACCCTGTTGTTGTCAACTCTCCCCATGTCCGTTTCTATGCAGGTGTTCCCCTAATTACTCCTAGGGGCTATCGCTTGGGGTCATTTTGTGTCGTTGATTTTATGCCCAGGCAAATTACCTCCCAGCAGTTGGAAATCCTGCAAATCTTGGCAAAGCAGACAGTATATCTCCTGGAGTCCCGTACTTACCAAGCCAAAATCTATGAATATGCCAAGGCTCTGCAGGAGGCAAATGAGGCGAAATCCAAGTTTATTGCTACTCTATCCCACGAACTGCGCACCCCCCTCAACGGCGTCATCGGTAGCCTGCAACTGTTGGGAGATACAGCCCTCGGTCCTACGCAGATGGAATACTACCGCATTGCCCAGACTTCTAGCAAGGCTGTTCTCTCCCTAGTCAATGAGGTGTTGGATTTAGCTAAGATTGAAGCAGGGAAGTTAGAACTGATGCCCCAACCGACAAACCTACACACCATTGCTGAGGAAGTGAGGACAATTATTACCCCTCAAGTGCAGGCGAAGCAGCTGACTTTGCATTTAGAATATGACCATCAAATTCCTCAGTACTTATGCTTAGATGGCGATCGGGTAAGGCAAATCCTCCTCAACCTCACCAGCAATGCTGTGAAATTTACTCCCGCGGGCAAACAGGTCAGGTTCCAATTGCAGTTGTTGGAAAAATGTGCTGATAAAGCCCTGGTGGAAGTGCGGGTAGTTGACCAGGGGATCGGCATGACCGTAGAGGAACAACAGCGCATTCTCACCCCCTTCCATCAGGCTAATGCTACGATCAGTAAAACCTACGGCGGCACTGGTCTGGGGCTTTCGATCAGCAATGAGTTATTGAAGTTGATGGGTAGTCATCTCACAATCACCAGTGTGAAGGGAGAAGGGACAACCTTTGCCTTTGCCCTCTGTGCTCCCATTGTTCCTCCCCCCACCCCCACTAATGATTGCTCCCCCCTCCCTATTAACCGATCGCTGCGTATTCTCCTGGCAGAGGACAGCCCTACTAACCAGATGTTGATCAGTCGCGCTTTGACTCGCAAGGGACATCAAGTAATTGCCGTAGCTAACGGCCAGGAGGCAGTTTCTCAGGTAGAGACTACAGACTTTGACCTTGCCATTCTGGATTTGGAAATGCCTGTGACGACGGGGGAGGAAGCCGCCAAACAGATTAAACACCAACACCCCCAGCTCCCTATTCTGATTCTCTCTGCCCATGCCCTCAGTGACGTGCAGAGGCGAGTGGCGGAATTCGCCGATGGCTATCTGACTAAACCGATCGATTTTCAGGAGTTAGAACGAACTGTCCTTAAACTCTGCAGCTACTCTACTCTCCTACCTACGCCCTAGGGATGGAGCTAACCGGACTCGAACCGGTGACCTTCTCAATGCCATTGAGACGCGCTACCAACTGCGCCATAGCCCCCAGTAAGAAATATCATAGCAGAATCTCCCCGATTTTACACTTTCTTCCACTGCTAGGGTCTGTCTGGCTCCTATAATCTAGCGATGGGAAGGGAGAGGAGATTATGCTACCCCAACGCACCAAAATTGTGGCAACGATCGGGCCTGCTAGCAACAAGCCAGAGGTGATGGAGTCCCTTATCAGAGCGGGTTTATCTGTAGCGCGGTTGAACTTTTCCCACGGCTCCTACAACGACCATGCCCAGATTGTGGCGACTTTCCGCCGCCTTAGCCAGGCCTTGGATGTCCCTGTTGCCCTACTGCAGGACTTGCAAGGTCCTAAAATCCGTGTCGGTGTGCTCCCAGACCCTATTCCCCTGGCGATTCGGGAAACGGTGGAGCTAGTCCCCCTGCAGGAGTGGCGCCAAGAGCCGAACACTATCCCCATTGATTATCCCCGTCTCGCCAAGGAAGCCCAACCTGGTAACCGTGTCCTCCTAGATGATGGTTTGATGGAGTTAGTGGTGTTGGGGACACAGGGCACTGCTACTGTTTGTGAAGTGGTGCGGGGAGGAATGCTGCGCAGCCGCAAGAGTGTGAACCTGCCCGATATTGACCTCAGTTTGCCCTCCATGACCCCCAAGGACTTACAGGATTTGGAATTTGGGCTATCCCAGGGTGTGGATTGGGTATCTTTGAGCTTTGTGCGCAAGGCGGAGGATATTGCTGCCCTGAAGCAGCGGATCAGGGAATTGGGCTACGATGTGCCCGTGATTGCCAAGATTGAAAAGCCCCAGGCAATGGCGCACCTGGACGAGATTATCCACATTGCTGACGGCATTATGGTCGCAAGGGGTGACCTAGGGGTAGAACTCAGTCCGGAAAAAGTGCCCCTGGCCCAGAAGGAGATCATTAAAAAGTGCAACCGCCATGCCATTCCCGTCATCACAGCAACGCAAATGCTGGAGAGCATGATGGAAAATGCCCGCCCCACCCGTGCTGAAGCCAGTGACGTGGCTAATGCGATCCTAGACGGTACGGATGCCATTATGCTGTCGGGGGAATCGGCAGTCGGCAAATATCCTGTGCAGGCGGTGGAGATGATGGTCAAAATCGCCCGCGAAATTGAGGCGGTCTATCACCCCGTCAATGACCCCCCAGAGACTAATGATGCCCCCCATGCCATCAGTGAGGCAATCCACACGATCGAGGAAATCCTGCATCCACGCGCCATTGTCCTCTGCAGTATTACGGGGGAGAGTGCCCGTCTAGTGGCAGCTGAGCGTCTGCGTACCCCCATCTATGCCGTGACCACCAACAGAGCAGTCTATTACCGCATGAGTTTGCTGTGGGGAATTACGCCCCTGTGGGTATCTGAGGTGGGGAGTGTAGAAAGTTTTATCAAAATGGTGGAAAAGCTCCTGTGCGATCGGGGGGTTGCCTGTCCTGGCGACCAGATTCTAGTGGTGGGGGGGACACCAGTCCTAGCGAGCCACAGCACCAATTTCATCAAAATTCACACCGTCGGTGAGGAATTTATTGCCTGATGCCCCAGTTTTTGCTGGTAACCGACCTGGACAACACCCTCATCGGGGATAACGAGGCGACACTAAACCTGATTGAGCATTTGCTACCCCACCGCGATCGGTTTTATTTGTTTTACGCTACGGGGAGAAACTTTGATTCTGTTGCCCATCTTTTGGGCTTTTTCCAGTTACTAACCCATAGACCTTTGCTGACACCTGACTACTTAATTGCCAGTGTGGGGACAGCCATCTATCACCGCAGTTACCCTGAACCCGGCTGGACAAAATACATCGATCGGGATTGGCAGCGGGACAAGATTGCCCATCTCTTGCACAATTTTCCTGGTTTAATACCACAGTCCGATCGGGAACAAAATCCCTGGAAGCTCAGTTTTTATTTGTCAACTAAAGATGACACCATTACTGTCAGCAAAATTGGAGAGTTACTGTCAGCAAATCAGTTAGCCTGCCACATCACCTTTAGCCATAGAAACACCCTGGATATAACTCCCCTCCATGCCCATAAAGGCTCAGCAATTCTGTGGTTGCAGCAACAGTTAGGGATCAGCCATTTGCCTACCCTGGTTTGCGGCGACTCCGGCAACGATATAACCATGTACCAACCGCCCTTTTACGGTGTTATCGTCAGAAACGCTCAGCCAGAACTCCTGCAGTGGTATAGCCAACAGCAAAGCGATCGCATCCTGTTGTCCCAATACGATTACGCTGCCGCTATTTTAGAAGCATTACACTATTTTGCGTTGCTGTAAATCCTGGTAGAATAAAGCCACAGTTAATAACCCTACACAATGGCAAATCCAGACGGGTGGTTAGAGCATACTGTGCAAGTGCAGGTGGAACGACCAGTGGCGGATGTCTGGCGCTTGTGGTCCGACCTGGAGCAAATGCCCAACTGGATGCAGTGGATTCAAGCTGTGCATATTTCCCCCGATCAGCCTGGTCTCTCTAGTTGGGTACTGGGGACACAGCAATTTCACTTTACCTGGCGCTCCCGCATTGTCAAACAAATCCACCACCAACTTATTCAGTGGGAAGCGATCGATGGACTGCCCAATCGCGGCGCCATTCGTTTCTACGACCAAAACCCCAACACGATCGTGAAGATGACGGTTGCCTACGCCATCCCTGGCATTATCGGGCAGGTTATGGACAGACTGTTTTTAGGTAAACTGGTGGAGTCCACGCTGCAAGCCGACCTCAACCGCTTTCGTAACTACGCTATCAGCAAGATATAGGTTCAGTTTGGGAGAAGGAGTGTGTCAATTCTGCGCTTTTCTAAGGACATCGGCATCGACTTGGGCACTGCCAACACACTGATTTATGTGGCGGGGGAAGGCATAGTCCTACAGGAACCTTCGGTAGTTGCCATTGATGAACGGGACGGCACTGCCTACGCAGTGGGACACGAAGCAAACAAAATGATCGGGCGCACTCCCAAGGACATCAGGACAGTGAGACCCCTCAGAGACGGTGTGATTGCCGACTTTGATGCCGCCGAAATGATGCTACGTGCCTTTATCCAACGGGTACGGCGGGGCCTATTCAATCCCCGTATTGCCATTGGTATCCCCAGCGGCGTGACTTTGGTGGAATGGCGAGCAGTCATGGATGCCACCAGGCGGGCAGGGGCGCGGGAAGTCTATCCCATCGATGAACCCCTAGCAGCAGCCATCGGGGCAGGACTGCCAGTCACAGAACCCACAGGTAATATGATTGTCGATATTGGGGGGGGGACAACAGAAGTAGCGGTTTTAAGCCTGCAGGGCATTGTGATCAGCGAATCTGTGCGGGTAGCGGGGGACGAACTCACCAACGCCATTATGAACTACCTGAAACGGGAACACAACCTGGTAGTAGGGGAACGCACCTCAGAAGAAATTAAAATCCGCATTGGGTCAGCCTATCCCACCGGGGAGGAGGAGAGTATGGAAGTGCGGGGCTTACATTTGCCCTCTGGGTTACCACGTACAGTGACGGTGAAAACCTCGGAAATTCGGGAAAGTATGGCAGAACCCCTGACGGTGATTGTAGAGGCGGTCAAACGTACCCTGGAAAACACTCCCCCCGAACTAGCGGCAGATATTATCGATCGGGGTATTATGCTGACTGGGGGCGGCGCTCTGTTGCGGGGTTTAGACACTCTGATTAGCCATGAGACGGGAATTGTCACCCTAGTTGCCCCTGCTCCCCTCAATTGTGTGGTTTTGGGGGCGGGCAGAGTCCTAGAGGACTACAAAAATCTCCATCGCGCCCTCACGATCAGTCGGTTCAACTTCTCCAAGGGACAGCCCTAGACCCATGGCACAGGTAGGCAAGGGGTGGTGGCGCTATAGCTGGCAGATTAGTCTCATTTGCCTGGGGATTTACGCTGCCTTCCTCCTGCGCCAGGGACATTCCATGCTCCTCGGCGAAATCTATGCATTTTTGAGCCGTCCCTTCCAAGGCACAATCTCCGTGCAGGAATACCTACGGGATGCCCAGGTACAAGGTTTAGAAGCCCGTATTGCGGAACTAGAAAATCAAATTGCCCAACTGCAAAGTCTGCTACAGCTACCTCCCCCTAGTAAACCCCAGGCTATTTGGGCCCCCGTGATTGGCAGGAGCGCTGATGCTTGGTGGCAACAGTTGTTAATTGGCAGGGGAAGAGAGGAGGGTATCCAACCAGGGGCAGTGGTAGAAGGACAGGGGGGCTTAGTGGGGAGAGTGACCAAAGTGGGGGAGCACAGTAGCCAAGTGCTATTGATCAGCGATATGTCTAGCCAGGTGGGGGTGATGGTCAGCCGCTCGCGGGTGATGGGGATTCTGCGGGGGCAAAACCAAAATACCGGTTTGGTGGAATTTTTCGTGCGGGATGCCGATGTCAAGGCAGGGGATATTGTGGTGACTTCCCCGGTTAGTTCCCTGTTTCCCCAGGGAATTCCCGTTGGGCGCGTCCGATCGGTAGATGTGAACAAGCAGCCAGCTCCGGAAGCGATAGTGGAGTTTCTGGCGCCTTTGGGCCTATTGGAATATGTGCGGGTACTGCCATCGTGAGTCAAGTCCTGCGCTGTACGTTGCTCTATAGTTTGGGTATGGGGGGCGCTCTCTTCCTCTGTCTCCTCCTGTTGCCGGCGCGCTTGCCTGGTACTACGATTTTGGGCTATGCTCCCAACTGGCTCCTGATTTGGCTGGTGGGCTGGAGCTTGCGCCGCCCCATTCCCCTGGCGGTGGGGGTAGGGGTTTGTCTGGGCTTACTGCAGGATAGTTTTGTGCTGCCCCCCGAAGCAGGTATATTCCCCACCCATGCCCTGGGTTTGGGAGTCAGTGGTGGTCTGACAGCCATGCTGCAAAAACAGCGCTATGTGCAGGAGGACTTTATCTCCGTTGCCCTCATTGTCTTTGCTATGGTCGTCATCTGCGAGACCCTCAATGCTCTGCAGCGTACCTTCCTAGGGGAAAACCTAGTACAGGTCTGGAGTGCCCACCAACGCATTGCCCTCTCCTGCGCTGTCCTCACCAGTCTGTGGTCCCCTGTGCTATACTTCCCCCTTACCCAACTCCGCCACTGGTTTTACCGATCGGTTCATTTAGTTAACAAAACTTAACTCAACTCCTGTGATCGTTAGGGGAGAGGGTGTGGGTAGCCTGAATGTAAAGCAGAGGTAGAACAGTTATGGTGGCACAGGTGAGATTACAAAAACTAAACAGTGGCATAGGGAAGTACGACGTAGAAGACTACTACGCTGTGTTAGGAGTTCCCCTCAGTTGCAGTTTTGAGACCTTGCGGGAACGCTATATTACCCTAGCCAAGCAACTGCACCCCGACCTTGCCCCCCATAATCCCCAAGCTCACCAGTACCTATCGCGGTTAATCAACCCTGCCTACTCAATTTTGCAGCAGGAGCGGGAACGATCGGAATATCTTGATCTCTTACGTTTATTGGCAAAGCGGTTAGTTAAACAGTCGGTAAAGGACTTTACCCCTCAATCAGAGGCAGCGCAAAAGTTATTGGCAAATCCCAGCATTAGCTTGTACGAGCGCTTAGTGAAAGAGATTGCTACCAAGCAATTTGAAGACCCTAATAAAACTTGGGAGTATATCAACTGTCTCAGTGAATTAAACCTCATCTATTTACTGCTCCAGGAAGGCTTCAAGCCCCAGACCACCCAGACAAGCGCACAGCAAACCGTCCGCTACGAAGAGTTTAAGACAGTCAAAGACCCCAACAAACCCAGTCCTCACACTGCCAAGCAGTATATTGCCAGGGCGCAGGAACACATGAAGGCACAGCTGTGGACAATGGCGCTCCAGGAGCTACGGGCGGCACTGCAACTAGAACCCCAAAACAGTCTCTGTCACGCCCTGTTGGGCAAGGTCTATCTGCATCAGAATGTACCCGGGATGGCAAAGGTCAGCTTTCAGCAGGCATTGAAGTATGACCCCCAAAACGCTATTGCCCTGGCAGGGATGAAGGAAGTAGAAAAGCTGAAGCAAAAGAATGCGAGCAAGGGTAAAAAAGAACAGGGGGGCTTCTTTGGCTGGTTAGGCAATAAAAAGTAATTTTTTGTGGTATAGTAACATCCCATAGGGACGTATAGCTCAGGTGGTTAGAGCGTCACGTTGACATCGTGAAGGTCACTGGTTCGAGTCCAGTTACGTCCATGCAGTAGACCTTGTTAAGTTTTATGTAGATAAGTTGTGGTAATTCTGCCTGATTCTTAATTAAAAGAAAATTATTGGAGGGGGCAGGGGGGCAAAGAGTATGATCAAACTCACACAGTACGAGTGAAATTATGGTGAAGACAGGAGCTGCGATCGCTGGTATTGTCGCTAGGGAAATTTTGGATTCACGGGGTAGACCCACCCTAGAGGCGGAGGTGAGATTAGCAGACGGCACGATCGGTTTGGCACAGGTACCCAGTGGGGCATCGACGGGCAGTTTTGAAGCCCATGAGTTACGGGACGGGGATAAGAGCCGCTATGGCGGTAAGGGTGTCTTGAAGGCAGTGGAAAATGTACACACCCAGATTGCCCCCGCTTTGGTAGGACTAGATAGCCGTGACCAAGAACTATGCGATCGGACGATGCTGCAACTGGACGGTTCGCCCAACAAGTCTAATCTGGGGGCAAATGCCATCCTGGCAGTATCCCTGGCGGTGGCGAAAGCAGCGGCACAGTATGTGGGCATGCCCCTCTACCGCTACTTAGGTAATCCCCTTTCCCATGTGTTACCAATCCCCTTAATGAATGTCCTCAATGGCGGTGCCCACGCCGACAACAATGTCGATATTCAGGAATTTATGATTGTGCCTGTGGGTGCCCCCACGTTTCGGGAGGCATTGCGCTATGGGGCAGAGGTGTTTGCCCAGCTCAAGGAAGTGCTCCACGATCGGCATCTCTCCACCAGTGTCGGGGATGAAGGGGGCTTTGCGCCCAACTTGGAGTCCAACCAAGCAGCGTTGGATTTGCTCCTAGAGGCAATTGAGAAAGCGGGCTATACCCCTGGCAAGCAGATCAGCCTGGCGTTGGATGTGGCGGCGAACGAGCTGTACAAAGAGGGAAGCTATACCTTGGATAGCAAGAGCTATACCCCACCTGCCACGATCGCTTACTACAAAGAGTTGGTACAGAAATACCCCATCGTTTCCATTGAAGATGGCTTACAGGAAGAGGACTGGAGCAACTGGCAAACTCTGACTACAGAACTAGGGCACATTCAGTTGGTGGGGGATGATCTATTTGTCACTAACAAAACCCGCCTCCTACGGGGCATCCAGGAGAAGTGCGCCAACGCCATTTTAATCAAACTCAATCAAATTGGCAGCGTCACGGAAACCCTAGAGACTGTGATGACAGCTACAGCAAACAAGTACCGATCGGTGATTAGCCATCGCTCTGGGGAAACAGAAGACACCACGATCGCTGACCTGGCAGTAGCCACAGGGGTTGGGCAAATTAAAACCGGCTCCCTCTGTCGCAGTGAAAGAGTTGCCAAATATAACCGACTCCTGCGCATTGAAGCAGAACTAGGGGCAAAAGCGGTCTACGCCGGCACGATCGGTATTTTGTAATTTTTGGAGTGTAGCTCTGTCTGGGTTGCAGGCAGGGACTGCACCTACCTCATTCCCCCTCTTTTGGTAAAAATATGAACGAATTACACAGCGATTGGGATTACTGCTTAGCTTTAGAGCAAACCCTGCAAGACCTGCATACAGGCAAACTAACTGCCAGTGTGTCTCTCAAACTCCTAGCAGAATTGGCAGAAGTAAATCAATCCTACAGGCACAACTTTGATCTACAAGTACAAGTTTTTCTTGCTACCCTCCTCCGCACTCTCTACAGCCGTTCTAATGCCACCCGCACTTTTTACAGAACTACTCTAGAGCAGCAACTGCAAGACATTCAGACCTTCTTAGACACATACCCCAGTCTCAACTACTACGGCGGCAGACTATTCGCTCGTCTTTGGCACAATCTAGCCCTTGTACTCCCCCCCATTTTAAGCCCCCTGTCTAAAAATTTGCAGCATTTAAGTTAACTAAAACATTTGAATTGTGCACTCAACCTCGCTGCCTCAGGGGATGTCATGCTTGTTCCCACAGGTTAGACGGGATCGTAAAGGAAAGTTAAGTTGTGTTGGAGGTAAGGGATCGAGAAATGTTATCTTTAATGCTAATTCATTTACGGAGATGACGGTATGTCTGAAGAAAGCCAAAAGCCTACAGGTAAGGTGCCCATCTGGGGTGGCAGTACGGGGGGTTTACTCTCCGCTGCCTTTACCGAGGAGAAGTACCTGATTACCTGGAACAGCCCCAAGCAGCAATATTTTGAAATGCCCACTGGGGGCGCGGCAATCATGCACGAAGGGGACAACATGGTCTACTTTGCCAAGAAAGAGCAAGCTCTGGCATTGGGGCGGCAACTGCGCAACCTCAAAATCACGAACTACAAAATCTGGCGTGAATTCCCCAACGGTGACCAGGTTTATCTCCATCCCGCTGATGGCGTCTTCCCAGAAAAGGTCAACCAAGGTCGCGTCGCTGTTGGTAGTGTGCCCCGTAAGATTGGGGATAATCCCAGCCCTGGCAGCATCAAGTTCTCAGGGAAGGAACCCTACGACGTATAGAGTCTAGCCAAGTGATTAGGCAGGAGGGGGGGCTACCTCCCTTTTTTTATCCTGACAACTGGAAGACGAGGCGATAAATGGGGCGTTCTTTGCGCATTGCCCACAGTTCCCGTTCGGTGGGGATATGTTCAGGATAGGAAGTGGCAAATTGCCCTGCCCCCGCGCGGTTAATGAACCGAGGGTGTGCCTCAAACTGCCGCAAAATACTGTAGGCTGTATCCCACACATCGGATTGCACGAGCACCATACCTCCAGGTACCACAATTTGCGCTAGAGTATTCACCAGCTCGGCATTGACGAGACGGCGTTTGTGCTGACGACGCTTGAACCAGGGGTCAGGGAACTGAATGGTAACTTCCGCCACCCGTTTGTCAGGGGGTAGAAGATGGGGCAAAGTTTGGTTGATGTTACAAAACAGGAAATAGACATTGCTCAAGCCCAATTCCTCTCGGCGGGCGTTGCTGTACTCTACTAAGGGGCGGCGAATCTCCAAACCCAGAAAATTGCGATCGGGATACCTCTGCCCCATTTGGATTAGATATTCCCCCTGCCCCGAACCTAAATCTAAGCTCAAGGGCAATGACCAGTCGCCATAGACCGTTGACCAGTCGGGGGGAGGGGTAGGTTTTTGGTATTGAATGGCGAGGGGATTGACGTGCTCCCGTACTCTCACTAAACGAGCCATAGGTAATTACAATTCTACTGACTCCTGGGGGAATAAAAAGCTATGAATGTATGCCTCTGTCCATTCGGCACCGTAGAAACGGGTAAACATTCCCCTAGCAGGGTCTTTGGCAGCACGGTAGTCCAAATAGCGTTGTTGGGCGGCAGCAATCAAAGGTCGTTTTACCGCTGGCACTGGCTCTGCCCGCTCCACAAATTCACCGTACTTCTGGAGATACTCTTGAAAGGCTTGGAAGACCACAGTTTGCACTACCTCCGTCTCCTTTGGTCTTGTCCACAGAAAGGCAGGGGAGAAAAAACAGGCGGCTTCAGCGGGGAAATCTCCCCCCCAGGGCAAGAGGGCTTGATAGCGCTGATGGATAGCTAGGACAGGTTCGGTATATTTAGCCTGGTAGGCGGGGTCATCGCGAAAGAGGGGTTGCATATCAATAGCAATTAAGTGCCCCCCCGGCAGGGTCACCAGGTCCGCCCCAAAAAAGGGTAAATCATAGGCAAGGCGGGGAAAAATGACAAAATTGAGCACCTGTAAGTTACTCCCCCCCTCCACATGGGCAGCACGAATCTGGCGCAGTTTATCGGTTTGCAGCGCATAGCTGGTAGTTTTGACGGTGTGCTGGTGGGCACCCTTACCTACGAGGGCAGATTTTTCCCCGCAGCCAGGGGGAATGGGGTAGGCAGTGCAGGCAAATTTAGTTTGCAGAAAGTCTAGGGCATAATCCAAAAAGGGTTTGTATAAAGACATAGCAAAATTTTATTTTCAAGGGCTGAGAATATAATAGGAGTGTTTCTCCAAGCAAAGTACCCATGATCCCGACCGTTATTGAACAATCTGGCAGAGGTGAACGCGCCTATGACATCTATTCCCGCCTGCTTAAGGAGCGGATTGTCTTTTTAGGGGATCAGGTGACGGCAGAACTGGCAAACACGATCGTTGCCCAACTCCTCTACCTGGAAGCAGATGACCCCACTAAAGATATTTACCTCTACATCAACTCCCCTGGCGGTTCTGTGACGGCTGGGATGGCAATCTATGACACCATGCAACATATCCGCCCGGATGTGTCCACAATTTGTGTGGGCTTAGCTGCCAGTATGGGGGCATTTCTGTTGGCGGGGGGCGCGAAAGGGAAGCGCTTTTCTCTCCCTCACTCTCGTATTATGATTCACCAACCCCTGGGGGGAGCACAGGGACAGGCTACTGATATTGAAATCCAGGCTAAAGAAATTCTCTACCACAAGCAGCGCCTCAATGAACTCCTGGCATACCATACGGGTCAACCCCTAGAGCGCATTGCCCAGGATACCGATCGGGACTTCTTTATGTCTGCCCAAGAGGCGAAGGAGTACGGTATCATCGACGAAGTAGTAGTCAGCCGCAACGGGGTGATCCAATGAAGGACTGGCAAGAGCGATCGGTGGCAAGTTTGCCCTACCTCCTGCCGCTAACAGCGGTGATGCCCCTGGGGGTCTATCTGGTGCGCCACTACAGTTTCCTCCTCCCCTTTTGGGAACCCTTGTTCTGGCTGCATCAATTCCTCAATTTCCCCCTCTTGCCCTTTATTTCCTTGGAGACTGTCACCTTCTTTGCCCTCTTTTCCCTGGTGGTCAGGGATGGTAGATTTTACCGCTCGGTGCGGGTGCATGTCTTGCAGGCGCTGTTGCTGACCTTGGTGGTCTTCCTCTGTTCTCTATTGGTACGTCTAGCTAGCCTTGCCCTACCTTTGATAGGAGAAGTGCTTGCCAATGCCACCTTCCTGGGAGTAGGAATTGCTAGTGTCTTTGGGCTGGTACAAGGAGCGCGGGGCACAGTGGCAGAATTGCCGGGCATCACGACAGCGGCACAAATGCAGGTTAGGTAGATGGTAGGGGTAAGACCAGAGATTCGGCAGTTGCAACCAAGCCTGATCCGCTGGCGCCGCTATTTCCATCGCTTTCCTGAGTTGGGCTTTCAAGAGAAGCAGACCAGTGCCTTTATCCAAGACCATCTACGGGAGTGGGGCATTCCCTACACTGTACTCCTCAATACGGGGGTGGTGGCGACTATCCCTGGGGCAGCCGCAGGCAGGGTGTTGGCAATCAGGGCAGATATGGATGCTCTCCCTATCCAGGAATTGAATCTGGTGGAGTATCGTTCCCAAATTGATGGCTTAATGCATGCCTGTGGGCACGATGGCCATACAGCGATCGCTTTGGGCACTGCGTATTACCTCTGGCAACACCGCCAAGCACTCAGGGGCACGGTAAAAGTAATTTTTCAACCGGCGGAGGAAGGACCGGGGGGCGCAAAACCGATGATCGAGGCAGGTGCCCTGGAGAACCCCAAAGTAGATGGTATCTTGGGACTGCACATTTGGAATAATCTCCCCCTGGGCACGATCGGGCTGAAGTATGGCGCTCTCATGGCGGCGGTGGATATTTTCCATTGCACAATTACGGGGAAGGGGGGACACGGGGCAATTCCCCAACAGACGATCGATGCAGTGGTAGTGGGGGCACAGGTAGTAAATGCTTTGCAAACCATTGTCAGTCGCAACATTGACCCCCTGCAGAGTGCAGTGGTGACCATAGGCAAATTTCAGGCGGGGGCAGCCCCCAATGTCATAGCCCAAGAGGCACATCTCAGCGGCACTGTGCGCTATTTTGACCCTTCTGTCGGCGATTTGATCCAATCCCGCATCCACCAGATACTGCAGGGAATTTGTGCCAGTCACGGCGCTACCTATACCCTCGACTACCAAAAGTGCTATCCCCCTGTGATCAACCACCCTGAAATGACAGAGTTAGTCCGATCGGTAGTGGCAGACACAATTGCCTTAGATATTGTGCCCAACTGTGCCACCTTAGCGGCGGAGGATATGTCCTTTTTCCTGCAGGCGGTACCAGGCTGTTTCTTCTTCTTGGGCAGTGCTAACCCCGCCAGAGGTTTACATTATCCCCACCATCACCCCCGCTTCGACTTTGATGAAACCGTGTTAGGGGCAGGAGTAGAAATTTTTGTGCGCTGTGCGGAACGTTTCCTCGCCTATGACTCAACAAATTAGTCTGTTTGATTTTTGGGCGGAACCCGAACCCCCTCCCCCCCCAACTGGGGCTACTTTTGCCAACCTAGATGCCCTAGTGGCGGCAGCCAGTCAATGTCAGAAATGCCCCCTTGGTGCCACCAGAACTAATATCGTGGTGGAGCGTGGCAACAGGAATGCCCCCCTTATGATCATCGGCGAAGGTCCAGGACAAAACGAAGATGAACAAGGTCTACCCTTTGTGGGTAAGGCAGGGCAGTTGTTGGATAAAATTCTTGCCTCCGTTAACCTTGACCCCGATCGGGATGTCTACATCTGCAATGTCGTGAAATGCCGTCCCCCTGGCAATCGGGTGCCCACTGACGAAGAAATTGAGAGTTGCAAACCCTATTTACTAGAGCAAATTCGCCTCGTCGATCCCAAAATTATTTTGCTGGCAGGGGCAACAGCGGTGCGGGCAATTACAGGGGAAAAGCAAGGGATCACCAAAATTCGGGGGCAGTGGAGTCAATGGGAGGGGCGATGGGTGATGCCCATTTTTCATCCAGCTTACCTACTACGCAATCCCAGTCGCGAGCAGGGCAGCCCCAAATGGTTGATGTGGCAGGATATCCAGGCAGTCAAGCGCAAACTGGAAGAACTCATGCTATCCTAGAAAAGTTGCTTTATAAATTTAGCTGTGCCTAAACTCAAGACCCGCCGATCGGCTGCCAAGCGCTTTCGGGTGACCGGCACGGGGAAATTGGTGCGCCGTCGTGCCTCTAAAAATCACCTGTTGCAGCACAAAACCAGCACCCGTAAAAATCGGCTCTCCCACATGGCACTCCTCCACGAAACCGACATCGATCGGGTACATGGGATGTTGCCCTATGTCAAACGCCCTCAGCGCTCTTTAGACACCACTACCGTAGAAAGCAGCCATGACCAGAGTTAAGAGAGGAAACGTCGCTCGCAAACGGCGCAATAAAATCCTGAAACTAGCGAAAGGTTTTCGGGGTTCCCATTCCACCCTCTTCCGTACTGCCAACCAGCAGGTAATGAAGGCGTTGCGCAATGCCTACCGCGATAGACGGAAGAAAAAACGGGATTTTCGCGCACTGTGGATCGCACGGATCAACGCCGCTGCCCGCAGCCGAGGGATGAGTTACAGTCAACTGGCGAACAAACTGCGCAAGGCAAATATCCAGCTGAACCGCAAAATGCTCGCCCAAATTGCTGTCAAAGACCCCCAAACCTTCGACTACATCATCCAAGTTGCCAGCCAAAGTTAAAGGACGCGTAAAATTGCTCCCACTGTTTGTAAGGTAGGCAGTTCCTTAATTTCTCGAATTGCCTGCCAAAAATCTGCCTCCCGCACCGTGTGGGTAATGACAATCACCTGGGCATATTTACCCGATCGGTTTTGCTGAAAGATAGTTTCCAGGCTGACACTGTAGCGCCCAAAAATCGTCCCTAGTTCCCCAATTACCCCTGGTTGGTCAAGGGTAGTAAAACGGGCATAAAACTGGTTTTCCCTGGGGGGTACCACCTGAGCAGCAGTGGTGGGCATATAGGAGAGGAGGGGATGGGGGGGATGGGAGAGCAAGGCACAGACATTGATTAAATCTGCCACTACCGCACTAGCAGTAGCTCCCTGCCCAGCACCCGGACCGGCAAAAACAATCTCCCCGATCGGGTCTCCTTTGATGGCAATGGCGTTAGTGACACCGTTAATAGTGGCGAGGGGATGCTCCTGGGGCACCAGCATGGGATAGACACCAATTTCCAGACCACCTGTGACCAACTGGGCGCGGGCAATCAGTTTGATCACGTAGCCCAACCGTGCCGCCGAGGCGATCTCCAGACTGGAGACATTGCGAATACCCTCCCGACTGACCTCACTCAAGGGAATACGCTGCCCAAAGGCAAGACTGGCTAAAATGGCAATCTTATCAGCGGCATCAAAGCCATCAATATCAGCAGTGGGGTCAGCCTCTGCATAGCCTAGGCGCTGAGCATCCGCCAAAATTTCCTGTAAATCCCCCCCCTCGCGGTGCATCCGCGTCAAGATGTAATTAGTGGTGCCGTTGACAATCCCTTGAATACTAGTGATGCGATTTGCTCCCAAAAACTGCTTGAGGACATTGACAATGGGAATGCCACCCCCCACCGAGGCTTCCAGCATGACGTAGACCTGGTGACGTTTCGCTAGCTCCAAAATTTCCTCCCCGTGGCGCGCCAGCAGTGCCTTATTAGCAGTTACTACGTGCTTGTTGTTAGCGATCGCTTGCAATACCAAATCCCGCGTTGGCTCCACTCCCCCCATCACTTCCACCACAATTTGAATGGTAGGGTCATTGACAATGCTCTCCAGGTTAGAGGTAAACAAGCTGGGGTCAAGGGCAACCGATCGGGGTTTGGCAGTATCCCGCACACCGATTTTGACAATTTCCACTTCCTGCAACAGGGGATGCCGCCCTGCGGGGTCAGTGAGCACTTGGACAACTCCCGTACCCACCGTTCCCATACCCAGTAAGCCAACTTTGATCGTCATGGTGGATTTTGCAACAGCTCTATGATGATAGCTCAAGAGCAGAGTCTAGGGTATATTTAGGGGGGAAATTTTACAGCAGCAATCGATGGGCAGGTTAAAACAACTGCAGGACAACTTAAATGCCTACACTGTTTCCTTTGCGGAGGAGCTGTTGGGGGAAATTAGACAGTCCTACTACGATCATGTATACCCCATACTATCGTCTCAACCCCAACTATTACAACCGCAGGGGCTGCAGGAAAAAGATATAGGGGAATATTATTTACTTAACTACATTGGCACCACTCTGTTGTGGGTATCCAGTAACACCGACCAAACCTATAGTCTCTATCGCCGTTTCTTGGATAGTTTAGACATTATCGATGACATCAAACACCTCGTAGACTATCAGCGAGAAATTGTCATGTACTGTGGGTTTCTGGTCATCAGCAATGGCATAGCACAACCAAAATGGCACTACGACTACCACCCAGGCGCCAATGCTTATACTCTGATTACGCCCTTGTTAGAACTAGCACCAGGACATGGCAATTTATACTATAAAGATGCGCAAGAAATAACTAGGACATATCGCTATAAGTTAGGAGAAGCGATTATTTTTGGTGAGGGATTTCTCCACTCTACTGCCCCCTATCCCCCCTGTCCAGATTTACGTGTTTTAGTCAGCTTGACTTTTGGTACAGACAAACTACGCTATTGGCATATCACTGCTCGTACGATCACCATCCAATCTCGCTATTTTATGTTGCCCTGTGGGTGTGTAGTAGGGACTTGTGATTGTTATGAGCGATTCCAATTACAACGTAGCCGCTTTTTCTTTTATCTTTTTCTGTACTATTTAGCAGCTCTGGCTGATAATGCTGTGTTCTATATGAGTCTTCCCATCCACAACAATAATTAAGCTGAACTTATGTCCCCCCTGCAAGTTAAAGTTGCCGCTAAAATTAACCCGATTTTGCACATTGTGGCGGAAAGACCCGATGGCTATCATGACCTCAGTCTGGTGTTTCAAAGTATTAGCCTCTGGGACTCTATTACCCTCACCCCCAGTGCAGAAACTCGCCTCCTCTGTGACCACCCCGCATTACCCACCGATCGTTCTAACCTGGCTCTCCAGGCTGCCTATTTGTTACAGACAAAATTTCCCGATCGGGGCGGCGTGACTATTGAGTTGCACAAGGAAATACCGATCGGGGCAGGACTGGCAGGGGGATCAGCGGATGGGGCAGGGGTATTGGTGGGCTTAAATTTACTCTGGCAATTGGGACTGAGTGTGGCAGAACTGCAAGAACTAGCTTTAGAGCTAGGGTCAGACGTGCCCTTTTGTATTACGGGGGGGACAGCCTGGGGCAGGGGGAGGGGAGAAATTCTGACACCTTTACCCAGTCCTGATTGGTGGGTTTTAGTGTGCAAGCAGCGAGATTTAAGCGTTGCGACAGGGTGGGCCTACCGCACCTACAAAGCTGGACGTTTCATCGAGCAACCCAAGACCTTAGCGATCGAGTCTATCCTCTACAGTTGGCAAACCAATCCCCGCCTGATGACCAACGACTTAGAACAGGCGGTCTTACCCCACTATCCCCCAATCAGGGAATTGAAAACAGCCCTACAGGAATTGGGCGCCGCAGGAGTTCTCATGTCCGGCTCAGGGGCAGCAGTATTTGCCGTTGTTCCCACAGAGGCGGCAGGGCGGGAGATGGAGAGACAAATTACCGATCGGTTTCCCCGCCTGGACACCTGGTTAACCCATACCCTACCAGCTGGCGTGCTCGTAAACAATCGGGAAAAATGAGCACAAATCCCTGTAAAGTAATACTGGGAGGACGAAACTGCTATGAACGCGGAGAAAATTTTACGGGAATATGCCACAGGCACGCGGGACTTCAGCCGTACCAGCTTAGTGGGGATCAATCTCTTTGGCGCCGACCTGTTGGGAGTAGATTTCAGCCGATCGGACATCAGCAGAGCTAATTTCGTCCTCGCCTTTTTAAGCAAGGCTAACTTTAGCGGCACCAAGCTCACGGGGGCACGTCTAGGGGGGGCAACTCTTAACCAAGCGGAAATGACCAACGCCAACCTCAGTGAAGCAGATTTACACGGTGCGCGGCTACAGCGGGTCAACCTATTTGGGGCTAGCTTAGCCTTGGCGAACTTGATGGATGCCGATCTCACCAGTGCTGACCTCAGGAATGTGAACTTGCGGGGGGCAAACCTCAAAGGGGCAATTCTCACAGCGGCTAATTTACGGGAAGAACGGGGCTATCCCACTACCAGCCTTGCCAGGGCTAATTTGCAAAAAGCCGACCTGCGGGGTGCCAACTTGACGGGGGTAGACTTAGCAGGGGCAGACCTCAGCGGCGCAAACTTGAGTGATACTACCCTAGTGCGGGCGAATTTGAAGGGGGTCAACCTGATCAACGCCATCATGAAGGGGGTGCAGCTAGCAGAGGCAGACATCAGCGAAGCTAACCTCACAGGGGCAGACATGACGGAAGCCACCCTTACCCGCGCCAACCTCAGCCAGTCTAAATTAGATAAAGCTATCTTAAAACGGGCCAGTGCCAACCGCGCTAACCTCAGCAGTGCGTCCCTCGTGGAAGCGGATTTAAGCAGTGGCATTTTCAGCGGCGCAGATTTAAGTCGTGCCAATCTCACCCGTGCCCTGTTGCGGGATGCCTCCCTGGTGGATGCCTATCTTGCCAGAGCCAATTTGACAGAAGCAGACTTGACAAGAGCTATATTGGAAAAGGCAGAAATTAGTGGTGCAATCCTCATGCGGGCAATTCTCCAAGGTACAACCATGCCAGACGGCAGAGTACATAGCTAGGGGGTGTTATGGATTTCTGGGAAGAAATATTTGCGGACTTGGAAAAGCGGGAAGACATCCATCGCATCAAAAAACTAATCCTGTTTACCTGCCATGACTTTTGGGCAGATGAAAATTATGACCTAGACGCTACACCGATCGGGGAACTAATCCAGGAAATGTTAGAAATTATCCCCACCCTGGATAAACTTAAGGAAATGCTCAACAGTCATGTCAAAAAGCTCAACAAACAGGCAGAATATTTTTTAGCTGCGGATGCCATTATTGACACGTTGGGTCCCGTTTATGCCCAGCGCAATGCCACAGAAGAAAATAGCGCCGACCTCCTGGCGGAAATGGCAGAAAGTACCACTGTAAGTGATGATACCAGTGCAGAAGTAATTTATTACGAAGATTCGGAATATGACTATCACAAACTAGCTACGGGCAAAAAACTGGACTATATTCCGCGTCCCTTTGATCTGCGCGCCGAAATTGCTCGCCAAGTCAGTCCTCTACAGGCTAAAATACTACTATTTTCTGCCCTACATTTTCGTTTTAATCCCCAGGACCGCGACTGGTCAGCTATCAGTGCTTACATTCTCGATGATTTACTACTGCAGTTATTCAAAAAATGTGACACCTTTGCAGTGCTAGAAAAAAAGTTGGAAGATACAGCATCTAAATTGCCAAATCCTGATGAAAATCGCTATGTGGCAGCAGTAATTGCGGGGGCAATGAAACATCTCTATGAAGGGGCTTAAGTACGCTTACTATCCTGGCTGTGTGGCAAAGGGAGCCTGTCGGGAATTACATGCTTCTACTATGGCGATCGCTGCTGCCTTGGGTATTGAATTAGTGGAATTAGACCAGGGTAGTTGTTGTGGCGCTGGTACATTTAGGGAATCCGATCCCCTCCTAGAGGATACAATAAATGCCCGCAATATTACTCTAGCAGAAGCGATGCGTTTACCCCTGCTGACGCAATGTAGTACCTGTCAAGGTGTAATTGGCAGAGTGAATGATACGCTGCAAACTAATGCCGATCGTAGACAACAGGTCAATCAAATTTTGGCAGCACAGGGGATACAATACCAGGGCACGATCGAAGTTTTGCATCTTCTATGGGTGATCATCAGGGATTATGGACTCGATCGTTTAGCTACTAAAATTACGCGACCCCTGACAGGGTTAAAGTGTGCGGCATTCTATGGTTGTTATTTATTGCGGGGACAGCAAGGACAGAGATTTGATGACCCTTACCAGCCCGAAAGTTTAGAACAGGTGTTTAGGGCAGTGGGAGCGACACCAATTTACTACGATGGTAGAATACAATGTTGTGGCTTTCCCCTATCTAGTTACGATACACAGACATCATTTCGTATGGCAGGTAAGCATCTTGCGGAGGCGATAGAAAGGGGGGCAGATTGTCTAGTGACTCCTTGTCCTCTCTGTCATTTGAATTTGGATTCACGGCAACCAGAGGTGGCGGCAGTGGTGCGTAGAAAGTTGGATATTCCTGTTTTGCATCTACCGCAATTGATTGGTTTAGCTTTGGGTATTTCCCCTGGGAGTTTGGGTTTATCCCGTCATGTTGTTTCTACCGATCGTTTACTCCGTAAAATTGGTATTTATTAGACAATGACACGACCCATAGTATATTTGCAGGGGGAGATTCAAGACTTACATTTTCGGGGGCAGCCAGCTAATTTAGTAGTATATGATTGGGCTGATTTTAATATAAACACGGTCAAACCTGCCTGTAGAGTTAGGGTGGCAGCAGGAGCAGAAATTGCCCTGTCAAAATGGACAGGACCAAAACGCAGCCGTACCTACTCCCATAGCGGTAAAATTATTACTGTCATTCCTATTATTAAGGATGAAGGGGCAGATACAAACTGCGATCGGGTAAATTTCATTACCTTGTCCTGGATGAACTTGATGAATGTTTACATAATACTGGCATGGTACAGTGATGCTGCTAAGAAAAGTCAAAACCGTCTGACACAGCAAAAATTAGAGAATGACTATGTTTGTCAGAAAATTACTGAAATTGTCAGCTACAAGATGGATGCTCATCATTGGAATCGCCAGCACTTTGAACAAGATTTCATATCCATTTACGATCGAGCTTTGCGTAGCTATGAACTTATTAGCGAGAAATTAGGGGTTAATCTACATAGTCAGGCATTGCATAGGCATTTTCTAGAAATTGTGCGTAATCCTACCAAGCCCTATTGTTTGCACTTAGAAAAATATGCCCAGTTATCCTTACCTAGTTCCTTGAGAGCTGCTACCAGAGAAGTAAAAACAGAGCACAATTTAGAACAAATACAAACTGGCACAGCAAAGGGTCTGCTGGAAATAAGAAATTATTTAGGTGGGGTTTATTACTTAACCGCTGATGAAATTATTTTTACGGGCGCCAATTCTGTTGTAATTCAAGAGAGTAAAAATACGGTAAAGTCTTCCGTACCTGCATTGAATGATATAAAAGACGGGCTATTCAAATTACTACTCTACGGTCAATTACAGAACTTGTGCCTAGAAGGTAGGAATTTACTGCACTCCACGTGCCTTAGGCTCACAGGTAGATTCTCTGGTAGGCTAACTCTGCCCAACAACAGTCAGGTAATAAAAAAGTTTATCGCTTCTGCTGGTTTACGGAGTCAGTCCACTGCTAAACTAATTTGGCTAAATGAAGAACTGCGCCTCTTGCACATAGCAGGCATAGTGGAGGGGACAAATGCTTAAAAGTCCTCTACGTTTTCCTGGGGGCAAATCCCGTGCCCTTTCCCAGATACTACCCCTAGTGCCCAACTTTCAAGAATACCGCGAACCCATGTTGGGTGGTGGCTCTTTATTTATTGCCCTAAAACAAAAATTTCCTAACTGTAAGTTCTGGGTCAATGATGTTAACTATGAGTTATTTTGTTTTTGGAAAACTCTGCAACAATCTGGGGAAGATTTAGCCAATGCTGTTGCACAAATTTACTACAAAACCCAAGATGGAAGGGAACTTTTTTACTCTTTGCTGGACTCCTACGGACAGGGAGATGAATTTACACGGGCAGTGCGTTTTTTTGTCCTCAATCGCATTACTTTCTCTGGCACCGTTGATTCTGGAGGCTATTCCGAGCAGGCATTTAGAGGAAGGTTTACCCTTTCATCCATCGATCGTTTGCGCAAAATAGCACCGCTACTAGAGGGGGTTGAGATTACTTGTGGTGACTACGAACCACTTATTGTGACTCCAGGGAAGGAGGTGTTTATATTCCTTGATCCCCCCTATTATTCTGCCACTGCGTCCCGTTTGTACGGCAAGCAAGGTAAGCTTCACCTGGAATTTGATCACCACCGTCTGGCACGGGTATTAACCGCTATTAACCACCGTTGGCTGCTCACCTATGATGATACCACTTTTATCCGCAGTCTCTACAAATGGTGTAATATTTCTGCATGGAGTTTGCAATATGGCATGAACAACTATAAGCGATCGATTGCTCCCCCTGGGCAGGAAATTTTTATTGCTAATTATCCCATACAATGTGTGAGGCAACTGCAGCTTAATTTAGAGTGAGGAAAGGTGACAGAACTATTAGTTTTAGTGGATGAACAAGACCGCCCAATTGGGGTGGGGGAGAAGTTAGAAGTCCACCGATCGGGACAGTTACACCGTGCTTTTTCTATTTTTGTCCTCAATCCCCAGGGAGAAATCCTGTTGCAACAACGGGCATGGGACAAGTATCATTCGGGGGGGCTATGGACTAATACCTGTTGTAGTCATCCGCGCCCCGGGGAATCCTTACTAGAAGCTGCCCACCGCCGTTTGCAGGAGGAAATGGGGTTTGATTGCGAGTTGGTGCCATTGTTTAGTTTTATCTACTACGCAGAATTGGAGGGGGGGTTAATTGAACATGAGTACGACTATGTATTGCTGGGGAGATTTGGCGGCGTGCCTAAAATTAACCCCTTAGAAGTAGCGGATTGGCGCTGGGTTGATGCTAAGAAATTAGAGGAGGAGATCAGGGAGTATCCCGATCGATTCACCTATTGGTTACGGCAGTGTTACCCCCGCTTTTTAAGTTACCTATGATGATCAAAGAAATTATCGAGAAGCAAAGGCAGTTTTTTCGGACTAATGCGACCCTGAATGTAGACTATCGCCTAGGGCAGTTACAGATATTAAAAAAGGTGATTCAAGAGGGACAGGAAGAAATTATTACGGCGTTACAAAAAGACTTGGGCAAGCCTAGGTTTGAAGCTTATGCCAGTGAAATTCTTATCCTCTTGGAAGAAATTAACTTTGTCTGCAAGCACTTGCAGAAATGGACGCAACCCCAACCAGCCAAAATTTCCCTTGGTCAGTTTCCTGCGCAGGGTTTTGTCTATCCCCAACCCCTCGGTGTGGTGTTAATTATTGCTCCCTGGAATTATCCCTTTCAATTACTAATTAGTCCTTTGATTGGCGCGATCGCTGCCGGCAATTGTGCTGTCCTGAAGCCCTCGGAATTTACCCCCCATGTTTCCCAGGTAATAACCCACATCTTTGAAAAGCATTTTAACCCTGCCTTGATCAGTGTAGTGGAAGGGGATGCCACGGTCAGTCAAGAATTACTAGAGCAAAAGTTTGACCATATTTTCTTTACAGGCAGTACCAGAGTGGGCAAGATTGTGATGGCAAAAGCGGCGGCACACCTCACACCCGTCACTTTGGAGTTGGGGGGAAAAAGTCCCTGTATTATCGATCGGTCTGTGGTGATCAAAACAGCGGCAAAGCGGGTGGCATGGGGGAAATTTTTTAACTGCGGGCAAACTTGTATTGCCCCTGACTATGTGTTAGTTCACGCTGATATTTATGACCAATTTAAGGTAGCTCTCATGGAGGCGATCAGGGAGTTTTATGGCGATGACCCCCAACAGAGTCCTGACTACGGGCGCATTGTCAACGATCGGCATTGGCAGAGACTAGTTAACTTTCTAGGGGAGGGGAAGATAGTAGTAGGGGGAAAATACGAGCGGGAAAATCTCTACATTGCCCCCACAATTATAGAGGGTGTAACTTGGGACAGTGCGATCATGGAGGAAGAAATCTTTGGACCAATTTTGCCCCTCCTGCCCTACACAGATTTGCAGGAAATAATCAACAAAATTAACGATCGTCCCCATCCCCTTGCCCTCTACTTCTTCTCGGAAAACAAGCAATTGCAGGAGGAGGTGATTAAATCGATTCCCTTTGGAGGTGGCTGTATCAACGATACAATTATGCACTTGTCCAGTCCCTATTTACCCTTTGGTGGTATTGGCGACAGTGGTATGGGTAGGTATCACGGTAAATATACTTTTGACACATTTACCCATTACAAAAGTATCCTGAAAAAGTCCCTCAAATTTGACCAGCAGTGGCGCTATCCCCCCTACAAAATTAACCTTAATCTCCTCAAATGGTTCGTCTAGATTTTAGCCTCCTTGCCAAGCCTTGTAGACCATATAGGTTGCCATCACCACCAAAAACAAACGAAAAAGTTGGTTGACTAACCGATCGGGTAATTTGGGTAATAATTTTGCCCCCCACTGTCCCCCTAAAACTGTGCCTGTCCCTAGGAGAAATCCCTCTGCCCATAACACATTCCCCTTAAGTCCATGACTGACCACACCCCACAGAGAGATGATCGTGATTGCCCCCAAACTCGATCGGATAGCATCTTTGATGTTTTGCCCTAACCACAGCATTTGCAGGGGCACCATAACCAAACCGCCGCCCACTCCCAGCATTCCAGACAATAAACCCGCCACAGCACCAATAATTGGTGTGCCCCTCACTAATTGGGGGGTATTTTCGTGAAGGGTAAGCCGTTTTTTGAAATCCAGGAGAAATATGGCTGTTACTAACAGCAAAGCAAAGGTAAACAACAAATAGCGAGGAGGCAAAATAGTAGCTAATTTTACCCCCAATTCCGTTGTCAATAGGGCAGGAAGAGCGAGATAAATTACCAACCGCCCCTGCAGGTTTTGGCTCCACCAATTTTGCAGAGTTGCCGCCGTTGCCCCCAACAATACTCCCACCAAACTAGTAGCTGTCGCCTGCACAGGGGTTGCCCCCAAAAAGTTCAAAACCGGCACGATCACCAAGCCCCCGCCGATCCCCAAAATTGCTGCCAATATCCCCACAGCCACCCCCAAAGGCAATAGCCACAGTACAGAAACCATACCCCACCCCATTAAATTAGCAGTTAGACAAGTAGGATAGTTTATGATAATTAAAGTAGATTCACGCGAGAGTCCGATCGAGTATGATAAACGTCCTGCAAATGTTACTAGGCGACTCCAATCAGCGCCAGCTCAACAAACTGAAGCCCTATGTGGCTTTGATCAATTCCCTGGAAGCTGAATACCAAGCCCTCAGTGACGAAGCATTGCAGGCGAAGACGGCGGAATTTAAGCAGAGACTGGAGAAGGGAGAAGACCTGGATGACCTCCTACCTGAAGCATTTGCCACTGTGCGCGAGGCTTCCCGCCGCGTTTTGGGCTTGCGCCACTTTGACGTCCAGCTCATGGGGGGGATGGTACTCCACGCAGGACAAATTGCGGAGATGAAGACGGGGGAAGGGAAAACCCTGGTTGCCACTTTGCCTAGCTACCTCAATGCCCTGACGGGGAAGGGAGTGCAGGTGGTAACAGTCAACGACTATCTAGCTCGACGGGACGCGGAATGGATGGGACAGGTGCACCGCTTTCTGGGACTGACGGTGGGTCTGATCCAGCAGTCGATGGAGCCAATGGAACGCCAACGCAACTATGCCTGTGACATTACCTACGTCACCAACAGCGAGCTGGGCTTTGACTACCTGCGGGATAACATGGCTACCTCCCTGGAAGAAGTGGTACAACGTCCCTTCCACTACTGCATCATTGACGAAGTGGATTCTATCCTCATTGACGAAGCCCGTACGCCCTTGATTATTTCCGGGCAGGTGGAGCGACCAACGGAGAAATACACGATCGCTGCCCAAATTGCTGCCCAACTGGAAAAAGACAAACACTACGAGGTGGATGAAAAACAGCGCAACATCATCCTCACGGATGAGGGCTTTGAGATGGCGGAAAAACTGTTGGGGGTGAAAGACCTCTTTGACCAAGCTGACCCCTGGGCCCATTTTGTCTTCAATGCCATCAAAGCAAAAGAGTTATTCCTAAAAGATGTCAACTACATTGTCCGCAATGACGAGATTGTGATTGTGGATGAATTTACAGGGCGGGTGATGCCCGGTAGAAGATGGAGTGACGGTCTGCACCAAGCGATCGAGGCCAAGGAAGGAGTACCGATCGAGCCAGAAACGCAAACCCTTGCTTCCATCACCTATCAAAATCTCTTTCTTTTGTACCCCAAACTCTCAGGCATGACGGGGACAGCAAAAACAGAAGAAGCAGAATTTGTGAAAATCTACAACCTGGAAGTCACCTGTATTCCCACCAATAAGAAAAATCGCCGTATTGACTATCCCGACGAGGTATACAAGACAGAAGCAGCGAAGTGGCGGGCGGTGGCAAGGGAATGTCAGGAAATGTACGAAAAGGGCAGACCTGTGCTGGTGGGGACAACCAGTGTGGAAAAGTCGGAACTCCTCTCCGCTCTCCTGACCCAGATGGGCATTCCCCACAACTTACTAAACGCCAAGCCAGAAAACGTGGAACGGGAAGCAGAGATCATTGCCCAAGCAGGTAGAAAGAAGACAATCACGATCGCTACCAATATGGCAGGGCGGGGTACGGACATTATCTTGGGGGGCAATCCCGACTATATGGCGAGGTTGAAAATACGGGAAGAGTTATTCCCGCGCATTGTCCGCCCTGAGGATGACAGCTTGATGCAGCGAACTCTATTTGGCAGACGAGCGGGGGCAGAGGGTTTCGGTACAAGTGGCAAGAAGAAAACCTGGAAGGCCTCCGAACATCTTTTCCCGGCGGAGCTATCCATGGAAACGCAAGTGAAATTCAAAGAAGCACTGAATTTTGCCGTAGAAAGCCTGGGGGGACAGAGTTTAACGGAGCTGCAAGCGGAAGACCTCCTAGCCATTGCGGTGGAAAAATCCCCCACTACAGACCCTGTGATCCAAAAACTGCGGGAAGTGTTTAACTTAATCCGATCGGAGTACGAACAATACACAAAACAGGAACAGAAGGAAGTGGTGGAGTTGGGGGGCTTACACGTCATTGGCACAGAACGCCATGAATCCCGTCGCATTGACAACCAACTGCGGGGACGCTGTGCACGGCAGGGAGACCCTGGTTCTACCAAGTTTTTCCTGAGTTTGGAAGACAATTTGATGCGCATTTTCGGGGGCGATCGGGTCGCTAGTTTGATGAATGCTTTTCGGGTGGAGGAGGATATGCCCATTACCTCTGGTCTTTTGACGCGCAGTTTGGAAGGAGCGCAGAAGAAGGTAGAAACCTACTATTACGACATCCGCAAACAGGTATTTGAATATGACGAGGTGATGAATAAACAAAGACGAGCAATCTATGCGGAAAGAGCGCGGGTCTTGCGGGGGGAAAACCTGCGGGAGCGGGTGTTGGAGTATGCCGATCAAACGGTGGAAGACCTGGTGAACTACTACGTCAATCCTGACCTGCCCCCAGAGGAATGGAACCTAGAGGGTCTGGTGAACAAGACGAAGGAGTTTGTCAAACTGCTGAAAGACCTACAACCCCAGCATCTGGAAGGAATGAGTGCAGAGGAAATCACTGCCTATCTAAAGGAAGAAGTGAGACGGGCTTACGAGATGAAAGAAGCGGAGGTAGACAGTGTGCAACCTGGTTTGATGCGCCAGGTGGAGAGATTTTACATCCTGCAACAGATTGATACCCTGTGGCGAGAACATCTGCAGGCGATGGAGGCTCTCAGGGAGTCGGTGGGCTTGCGCGGTTACGGCCAAAAGGACCCCCTCATTGAATACAAGACGGAGGGCTTTGACCTCTTCTTTGCTATGATGACGGATATAAGAAGGAATGTTGTTTACTCTATCTTTGAGTTTGACCCCCGTCCCCAACCCCCCAGTGAGCAAATTGAAGTGGAAATTGTCTGACCTATGCGTTGCCCCTTCTGCCGCCATCCTGAAAGTAGGGTCTTAGAATCCCGATCGGTGGAAGATGGCAGTATTCGTCGCCGCCGTGAGTGTTTGAATGATGCTTGTCGACGGCGGTTTACCACCTATGAGCGAATTGAGTTCGTCCCCATTACGGTGATCAAACGGGATGGTAGGCATGAGTCCTTCGATCGTTCCAAGCTATTGCGGGGAATTGTGCGGGCTTGTGAGAAGACAGACGTCACGGCAGAACAAATCCAGGGTATCGTGGATGAGATAGAGGCACTGTTGCAAAGTCGGGGCGATCGTAAGATCATGGTCACCAGCGCGGAGATTGGGGAGATGGTGCTGTGTTATTTGCGCACCCTCAATGAGGTTGCCTATGTCCGCTTTGCTTCTGTGTACCGGCAGTTCAAGGGGGTAAAAGATTTTGCTGACACTTTACGGCTGTTAGAGCTAGAGTCGCTCAAAGTGGGGGCAGTTACGGCAGGGACCAGCGGGATAGACGGCACAACGCACTAATTCCGATCGGGCGCTATATTTACACTCAGGATTACCCAGCACCCAACGCCCCTGCCATTCGTAAAGTTCTCCCCCCTCCAAGGGTTGTACAGCTAGAGTAGCTTTGTAGAGGCGGTATTTGCCCTTTTGCAGGCGATAGAGGTGGCGGCGTTCCAGAATGCGATAGAGATGCCCCTCCACTTCTATATATTGTCCTGGTTGGAGTTGTTGCTCCAGAATAACCCTAGCAATCAAACGATCGTTAGCCCGCAGTTCTACGGGTAAGCCGCCAGGGGGTGAGTCCATCCAATTCATCAAGTCGGTTGATTTATGCCCGGATCGAAACACTAAGCCGCCTGTTGAATCAGCTCCGCCAAGGGTTTCCAGAATACCTCCCTGCCACTGCCCACTTCCAGCACAATTTTGACCCGCTTATCCTGTTGGGGGATATTGGCAATTACCTGCCACTCCTGCCGCGAGAGGAACTTACCTTCAATTAACCACACTAGCAAGCCCTTGGATTTGGGAGAGAGATGAGCCAGGCGGTATTGAATTTTGGGGGGGATGAAGTAGCGGCGCACGTTTGGTGGAGCAGGTTGTTTACCCAGGTGGGGAGGACGTACACCATGAATACCTGTGAGGTAAGAAGCCACATCTCCCAAACCCCGAGCTGTGATAAATAACACCTCGTAGCCCGAATTGCGCAACAGCCGCTGGAAACGCCCCTCATAGCCCCCTTCTGGCGGGACATACATACCCAGTGCCCCGTACTTTTCGATGTCCTGCAGAATTTTGGTGGTGGTAAATAATGGCATAGGTGAAATATGAACCCGCACAACTTGTCCTAATTTAACATAGGCGCAGGGCAAAGGATCGTTACTTTCCTCTTATAATTACCATTGCCGTTCTTGTAGGATTATGCCTAAAACTATTCGTGGACCCGTCTTTGTCGTCGATGACAACATCGATACTGACCAAATTATCCCAGCGGAATATTTAACCCTTGTGCCCTCCAACCCCGAGGAGTACGAAAAGTTGGGGAGCTATGCCCTCATTGGCTTACCCGATCGGTACGGCAAGTTTGTGGAACCAGGACAGACGAAGACCAAATACCCCATCGTGATTGCGGGGGAAAATTTTGGCTGTGGGTCATCGCGGGAACACGCCCCCATTGCCCTTGGTGCATCAGGGGTAGAAGCTGTAGTTGCCCAGTCCTATGCCCGTATCTTTTTCCGCAACTGCGCTGCTACAGGGGAACTCTACCCCTGGGAATGTGAAACCCGTATCTACCCAGAATTTAATACAGGTGATATAGCCACGATCGATTTCGACCAAAACTTACTCATCAACGAAACTACGGGTAAAACCTATCCCTTACGTCCCCTGGGGGAAATCCGCCCCGTCATTGAAGCTGGGGGACTATTTGCCTACGCTCGCCAAACAGGAATGATTCCCAACCGTGCCTAAGTTGACCTACAGTAGCCCCATCTTCACCTATCAGATTGATTTCGCTGGTCACGTGAACAATGGGGTCTATTTCCAGTGGCTAGAGGAGGCAAGGCAGTTGTTACTAGCGCAGGTGGGTCTGCCCATCCCCCAGCTCCTCGAAGGAGGTATCATCCCTATTATAGCCAGTTTTACTATTGAGTATAAATACCCCCTCTATCTCCATAACACTATGCACTTGGAGATGTGGTGTGGGGAGGTGGGCTATGCCTCGGTGTTGATTGTGGGGGAGATTTTCAATGAGGAGCGTACCCTAGTTGCCAAGGCGACGCAAAAAGCTCTCTTCCTGGATGCCCAAAGCCGCAAGCCCAAACGCTTTACCCCAGAGCAGCGCGCCCAATTCCTCCTATACAAAGGGGATTGAGTAAGGGAAAATACTTATAGGTTCCGCTAATTTTGCCGTTCATGGTGGGACATCCTCGCCTAAGGTGGCAAAAAGTGATACAAGTTAAAGCTAAGTGATGAGGAGTAATTGACATGACAGCGAGCAGAGCGCCCCTACCTCGGATAGAGACTCGCCCTGTTTCCCGCCCCCAAAACCAAAGAAGAGCAAAACCAAAACCCGTCTCCCAAGCGAAGCTCCTTCATCGCTTACAGTTATTGCAAAATCTGGCAGTCACTAGTGCTCTGCTGTTGACGGGCTGTGTCTTTGTTCTCTACGCTTGGACGGTCTATGTGCAAAAGCGCTGGAATCAGCAGTACAGTAAGCTGGAATACCTCAAGCAACTAGAGGGGAGACTGATCAACGCCACCGAGGCACTGCAACACGATCGTATCCAGCGTGCCTGGGAAGAGGGACATTTCCTGCGGGAGACGCCCGATCGGGTGATTTTTTTGGAGGCGGAGCCGCCCCGTCCGCCTGTAGTGCCCCCTACTGCCACCACCCCCTCTGCACCCCAATTACCGATCGCTTACTAGGTACGTTGGGCTAGGAGCAGCCGTGAGAAGTAAAACTTGGTTTTTTGCATAGCATCTTTGGTGACAGTAAAGCCCGCTTCTGCTAAGGTTTGGCGGATAACATTTTCAGGGTGAAGATAGGCACGGGTGGCTTTGCTAGCACCAGGGAAGAGGGAGCCAATTTTTTTCAAGATGTCGTAGTAGAGGGTTTTGGGGGCAAAGCTAAGAATAAGACGGCGGCTGCTCAGACGGGCAAGGTGTTTGATCATGCGTTGGGCATCTGCCAGGGGGTAGTGAATAAGGACATCTAAACAGATGACTGTGTCGTAGGTGCCTGTAATCTGCTCTAGGTCTGCCACTTGGAAGTGGGGGTTGTCAGGATTGCTTGCTTGTGCTTTCGCCTCTGCCACCATCTTGGCGGAAATATCACTGGCAGAAACTTTTGCTCCCAACTGCGCCAAAGGTAGACTGAGACTGCCCGTACCACAGCCCACGTCGCAAACCGTGAGACCTTCTAAGTTGCCCTCTTCTTTTAACCAGGAGAGTACCCGATCGATCGTCTGTTGATGCCCCAGGCGAATATCTGCCTGTACAGAGCTAAGGGGTTCTGTGCCGTAAATCCGTCGCCACCGATCGAAGCCCACACCATTAAAGTATTCTTTGACTACCTCTTTATCATTGATGGGGCGGGGGGGTTTGACTAGTAGACCGATCGTTATGCCTACCATTACCAGCCCTAGGAACAGGAGAGATTGCCACTGCCAGAATAAACTTGTCATAGATACAAAACTTAATTATTGCCTCAACTATGTTACACGGTGGGAGTGAGCATGAGTCTTACCATAGCTATTGGATGGAGCAAGCATTGGAGTTGGCACGGTTAGGAGGGGAAGCGGGGGAAATACCAGTGGGGGCAGTGATCGTGGATGAACAGGAAAATGTCCTTGCCCAAAGCAACAACCGCAAAGAAAGGGATGGCGACCCCCTCGCCCACGCCGAAATTTTAGCTATCCACCAAGCTACCCGTCGGCTGCAATGTCGTTATTTGCTCAACTGTCGTTTGTACGTCACTTTAGAACCCTGTCCCATGTGTACGGGGGCTATTTTGTTAGCCCGTTTGGGGATGGTGATTTACGGCGCATCGGATAGCAAAACGGGGGCTATGGGTTCAGTTTTGGATATTCCCCACAGTCCTGCTGCTTTTCATCGCCTGCAAGTGATTAAGGGGGTAAAGGAGAGGGAATGCCGTGAGCTATTGCAAAGTTGGTTTCGCTCTCTACGGCAAGCTAAGAAGCAGGGGCAAGCAGAATGAGACCGTCTAGGCGAGTTGTCCGATCGTCAAGGCGAGTTTGGGTAAAAGTGATGGATGTAATGGAGTTGAGAATAACCATTGTCTCCTGAAACCAGGGTTGATCTTGCCATTCTGAAGGAGCAATGTTGTTGCTAAACAAAGTCCTTGCCACCGTCATATCCAGATAGAAATAACCCCCATTTGTAGAGGGCAAACTTGCCACCGATCGCTGCCATTTGCTGCTACCAGGTAAAGAATTATTAGCCTTGAGTTGCTCCCCCAATTCCCCCATCGCCCAAAAGTTGTATGCACCCAACGCCCCATGACTGGCAGCCAGGGATTTACCCACAAACCAAAGAGTCCGATCGTTTTTGGTCTGCAAAGTTACCCCCCTAGGCAATAACCCTCCCCGTGCATTGACCGCCAGATCATCCAGGCGTTGCCAAAAGCGTTCCCCTTTTTCTTTCTCCCCCTCTGCCAGAAACACCAAACCGAAGCCCGTTGTCTTGCCTAGAATACCAGTTTGGGTAGGGATTGCCGCCACTGCCCACTCCCCCGTCCACCAACTAAAGACATCTCGTTGCAAATCTAAACCCACTTCATTTGTCAGATAACTCTCCCACTCTGTCAGTTTTGTTTGTGCAGTCAAATTTTTAGCTAAAAAGGACCAGGTCTTGCCCAACTGCCAACCGCTGAGATAAAAGAAAGTCTGTTCTGGCAGGAGATTTAACAACTTACTATTCCCTTCTGGTATGGCAGGCAGAGGTTGCTGAAAGTAGGTTTTGGCAAAGACAGTTAGCCCCTGGGGTTTACCTGCCACCGCCACTGCCACCGCCTCTAGTTCTTGCAATTTATGCTTATCCCCAAACAAGCTGGCATTCTGTCGAATTAAACCCCTGATGAGGACTTGATCAGCAGTTTCTGTCTGGCCATCTCTGGCTGACTGCCAAATCGATGCTTCCCGCAGGGCAGGCTGTCTTTTTTGCACTACATCCACAATTTGAAATAGCGCCTGGGGATGACTAGCAATAACCACTGTGTCTTTGACTAAGGCAATCACTTCCGATCGATCGGGGTCATTTGTTTGCTGATAGATAACACCTTCATAGTTACGCTGTTCACTTTGTCCCCAACTGCCCTGATACCGCTGGATAAAATCCTCGGCTCCCCTTTTGCTACGGGCGGGAATGATCACTGTAGCTGCCGTACTGTCGTCCTGATCGTTGTCTAACAAGGCTATACCTACTATCCCCTGGCACCAAGGTTGCACATCCCTCTGCCACTCCAACCCCGCCTGTCTGAGCATAGTTGTTAGGGGCAAGCGATCGATCTTTTGTTGTAAAACTGCTTTGGCAGGGGGGGAAAGAGATTGCTCCCAGAAAGACCAAGCCCTGGGGGTTGTATTCACCGTGAAAACCACTGCCGTCGTCGGCGGCAACACAGCAGCAATAGAGTCAGGAGTAACTCCCGTAGGACGGGAGCCAAACCACAGTCCCAACCCCACTCCCACGATCGGTAACAGCAGTAAAATTAGCCACCAGGGGTTCGCAGTCTTTCTTTTCTTCCTAGGGGCGCGCATAGCAGAGACAGCCACAAGTCCCTGTTATTATAGAGCGATCGGGGGTAAATTTGATACCATATAGCCAGTTATGCTATTTTTGCAATTGATATGGATACACCCTTAGCACTGTCTTACTTACTTTTGCTGGTGGGCATACTAGCGGTGGTAGGTTATTTAGTAGTGAGAGAAGTTTTACGGAATCGGCAGTTAGAAAAAGTCATCAGTGAATTACAACCTAAGTTACAAAAACAAAAGGGTAGCCCAGAAGAACACTATGAATTGGGGAGCGTTTACCTCAAGAAAAAACTCTACGCCGCTGCCATTAAAGAACTGCAACAGGCGATCAAAAAATCCCCTTCCCCTTTTCCCGAAGCCCTCAACGCCCTTGGTTACGCCTATTTCTGTCAAGAACAGTATGACCTCGCTATTAAAAATTATAAAGAAGCAGTAGAAGCAAAACCTGACTACCCAATTGCCTGGAATAACCTCGGTCATGCCTACGAAAAGAAAAAACTTATCCCCCAAGCGATCGAGGCTTACAAACAAACCATAACGATCGATCCTGATAACAAAACCGCCCAACAAAGACTGGAATCTTTACAGAAACGGGTCTAATTATCTATGGTCAGGGCACAGCCAATGGGGAAGGTAACTTTAGCACAGTTTGCGGAAATTTGTGCTGCTAACCCCGATTTGCGCCTAGAGTTAACATCTGAGGGAGAGTTAATTGTTATGCCCCCCACTGGCGGTGAAACTGGCAATAGAAATTTAGAAATTGCTGTGGAGCTAGGACTGTGGAATCGCCGTCATGGCAAGGGTAAAGCTTTTGATTCATCCACTGGTTTTATCTTACCCAACGGGGCTGTGCGGTCGCCTGATTTAGCTTGGGTTAGTTTAGAAAGATGGGATAGTTTAACTGCCGACGAAAAAGCAGGTTTTGTGCCCCTCTGTCCCGATTTTGTGGTGGAATTGCTCTCCCCTTCTGACAGTTGGCAAAGTGGTGTAGCGAAGATAGAGGAATACATGAACAATGGCTGCCGCCTCGGCTGGTTAATTGATCCCAGCAGCAAAAAAGTAGCAATTTACCGTGCCAACAAACCCCCAGAAATTTTAATTGCCCCCCCCACTCTTGCAGGGGAAGATGTACTGGAAGACTTCAGCCTACCTCTAGCGTTTTTGTGGTAACTAGAACTATGGTCAGTGCCCGCCCGATCGGTAAGGTAACCCTAGCAGAGTTTGGGGAAATTTGTGCTGCCAACCCTGATTTGCGCCTGGAGTTAACATCTGAGGGAGAGTTAATTGTTATGCCCCCCGCTGGCGGTGAA
>CALGKB010000010.1 GCA_937927915.1 uncultured Pseudanabaenaceae cyanobacterium
ACTAGAACTATGGTCAGTGCCCGCCCGATCGGTAAGGTAACCCTAGCAGAGTTTGGGGAAATTTGTGCTGCCAACCCTGATTTGCGCCTGGAGTTAACATCTGAGGGAGAGTTAATTGTTATGCCCCCCGCTGGCGGTGAAGCGAGTAATTTTAATGCTTCCCTGATCGGAGAACTCTATCTCTGGAATCGCACCAAACAACAGGGAAAACTTTTTGATTCTTCGGCGGGCTTTGTATTACCTAATCAGGCAGTGCGTTCCCCTGATGCGGCGTGGATTCCGCTGGCAAAATGGCAACAATTGACCCCTGCCCAAAGACAAAAATTCCTGCCCCTCTGTCCCGATTTTGTGGTGGAATTACTCTCCCCTTCTGATAGTTGGCAAAGCGGTGTGGCGAAGATGGAGGAGTACATGAATAACGGCTGTCGCCTCGGTTGGTTAATTGATCCCAGCAGCAAAAAAGTAGCAATTTACCGTGCCAATAAACCCCCAGAAATTCTAATTGCACCCCCCACTCTCCCAGGGGAAGACGTGCTAGAAGATTTCACACTGTCTCTTGCGTTCCTTTGGTAGGCTTAACACCGAGCGGCAAAACTACTCCCCCCCCCCTACGAGCATGGTAGGATTCGAACCTACGACCCTCAGAACCGGAATCTGATGCTCTGATCCACTGAGCTACATGCCCACACCCTGTAATTATATCACACAGAAGGGAAATTCTATCAAGACAACTCACTGGTTTCCTGTTTGTCCTCCTCAGGCAGGGCAGGCTTATAGAGACCAGCTTGCATCCGATCGACTGCTGTCTTGACCACAATGTAGAGTACAGGAGTGATAAACAAGCTCAGGCATGTAGCTACTGCCATGCCCCCAAATACCGCCGTCCCCAAGGACTGTCTAGCGGCTGCCCCCGCTCCACTGGCAATTACCAAGGGGAAAATGCCAATCATAGTTGAAAGTGCAGTCATCAAAATTGGTCGCAGGCGCAACTGGGCTGCCTCGATCGCTGCTTTCACGATCGGTAAATTAGCTTGCTGGCGCAATTGATTAGCAAATTCCACAATAAGAATAGAGTTTTTACTAGCTAACCCGATGAGCATAACAAAGCCAATTTGGGTGTAAATATCACTTGCCATTTGGAAGGGGGGACCGACGATTATACTCAGCCAGGGTTGCCCAATGATGAAGGGTAAAATTGACAGAAAACCGCGTCCAACTACTGCTACTAAGGCACCCAAAATTGCCAAGGGAACTGCCAGCATGATGATAAAGGGATCGATGTAGTTTTCATACTGCGCCGCCAGCACAAGGAAGACAAGAATTAGCCCAAAACTAAAGATTAAAATACCCTGACCACCAGAGTTAATTTCTTCCAAGGCTAGTCCTGTCCATTCGTAACTATAGCCCCTAGGTAAAACTTGGGCAGCGATCGTTTCCATAGCTTTAATTGCCTGACCAGAACTAATGCCAGGGGCAGCGCTACCGCTGATGGGGATAGAACGGAACAAATTGTAGTGGTTGATAATAGCAGGGGCAGAAACCTGGGAAACCCGCACTAAATTACTAAGAGGAATCATCTCCCCTAGCCGAGAACGGACATAGAGGTTGAGAATATCATCGACACTCGATCGGAAGGGGGCATCCGCCTGCACATAGACCCTATAGCCACGCCCAAATCTATCAATATCATTGACATAGGTAGACCCTAAAAATGTCTGCAAAGTGGTGTAAATATCCTGGGGGGAAACTTGTAAAGTAATGGCTTTGTCCCGATCGACTTCTACAAACAGTTTAGGGGTATTGGCACTAAAATCGACCCGTAAACCGGGGGGAGCAAAAGCCGGTCTGCCGTCAATGGTAAAGTCCTTAGCCTTGGCAACAATCTCCTGGGCATAGCTCTCCAATTCCGTAAAACTCTGCCCCTCCAAAGCCTGCAATTGAAACTCAAACCCCCCTACATTACCTAAACCTAAAATTGCCGGCGGGGGAAAAGCAAATACCCTCGCCTCTTTGATCTGTGCCAGTTGGGGGGCAATTCTGCCAAAAATAATAGCATTTTGGGCTTGGTCAGGACGGGTTCTTTCTTCCCACCGCTTCAATGTTGTAAACACAATCCCTTGGTTAGGAGCAGTGCCGGCAAAACTAAAGCCACCTACAGCAAATACCCCCTCCACTTCCGGCTGCTGCAGCATAATTTGTTCCACCTTCTTTAAGACATCCTCTGTATAACTGAGGGATACCCCCTCCGGTGCCCGCACGATCGTAATAAAGTAAGATTGATCCTCCCCTGGCAAAAAGCTAGTGGGCACTTTTGTAAACACAAAATAGGTAAGACCCAAAGAGGCAATAAAGAGAACTAAAACTATGCCTTTGAAGCGCGACAGGACAAACAAAGCCGATCGGTATCTAATCCTTAAGCCATCGACAACACCATTAAACCAGCGGAAGAAACGATTAGGGCGCACTTGCCCTCGCCGAAATAATTGCGCGGATAAAGTGGGAGTAAAAGTGATGGCATTAAAAGTGGAAATAGTGATAGAAAAAGCGATCGTCAAAGCAAACTGACGATACAATTGTCCTGTAGTACCAGGGAAAAAGGCAACGGGCACAAACACCGCCATTAAAACCAAAGAAGTGGCAATTACAGCACTGACAAGGTCATTCATGGAAGCGATCGCTGCCTCAATCGGGTTTTTATTTTCCTCATTGATGCGGCGGCTAATATCTTCTACGATAACAATGGCATCATCTACCACTAAACCGGAGGCAAGGGTGAGACCAAAGAGAGTGAGGGTATTGATATTAAAGCCTAGTAACTTAGCAAAAATAAATGTGCCCACCAACGCAACAGGAATGACGAGGGAAGGAACCAGTGTCACGCGCCAATCCTGTAGGAAGAGGTAGAGAATAACTACTACTAAAATGACTGCCAGGAAGAGGGAAATAATTACTTCCCTTGCCCCTGCTCTAATAAATCTAGTGGTGTCATAGGCAAACTTGTACTTAATGCCAGGGGGGAACTGTTTAGACAACCTTGCCATTAAACTTTGCACTTGGTCAGCAATTTCCAGGGCATTGGCATTAGCTAATTGGGATACCCCTAAACCCACCGCCCGCACACCATTAAACCGCAAAACTGTGGCGTAATTTTCTGCCCCTAATTCCACCCTGCCAATGTCTTTAATACGAATCAATTCCCCTGTCGGTGTAGCACGGACAATGATTTCTTGGAACTGTTCTGGCTCTACTAATCGCCCCTTTGCTGTCACTGTCAGTTGATATTCTAAGTCGGGGGGCGCTGGCTGTTGTCCAATTTGTCCTACCCCAATCTGTAAATTTTGCTCTTGAATAGCGCGGATAACATCCTGGGTTGTGATTCTCCTGGCTGCCATTTTGTTGGGGTCTAACCAGGTGCGAATAGCAAACCGTCTTTCGCCAAAAATCTGGACATTGCTAACTCCATTGACACGGCGAATGGGGTCAACCAAATACAAATCAGCGTAGTTGCTGAGAAAGACATCATCATAGATTGGCTCTCCCTTGTCATTTTTGTCAGAATACAAACCAATGGCAAACAAAAAACCTGATGTCTGTTTTCTTACCCTTACTCCTGTCTGTTGCACAGGGGCTGGAAGGCGGGAAGTGACTGTGGCCACGCGATTTTGTACGTCTACGGCTGCCAGGTCCTGGTCCCGATCGGGTTCAAAGGTCAAAGTAATTGTACTGACACCGTCATCGGTACTAGTGGAAGTGATATAGCGTAGCCCTTGAATACCGTTGAGTTCCTGCTCTAGGACATTGGTCACCGTTGCTTCCACCACTTCGGCGCTGGCACCTATGTATACAGAACTGACTACCACCTGGGGGGGCGTGATGTTGGGATATTGCCCGATCGGTAAGGTAAAGGCAGCCCCTAAGCCCAACAAAAAGATGATCAAAGAACAGACAGTGGCAAGAATGGGACGACGGATGAACAGATCAGAGATAGAAAAAATCATGGCTTCTCCTTTGCTACTATAACTTCGGCACCATCGGTCAGAAACTGAATACCCTTGCTAATCACCGTATCCTGGGGTTGTAATCCACTGAGAACTTCCTGGTTATTGCCTACAATTTTGCCCAATTCCACCATCTTCTGCCGCGCGATCGTTTTTGTCTTACCGTCTTCCACCTTTGTCTCCAGGACATAGACGAAATTTTTCCCTGCCTGGCGGGAGATAGCAGTAATCGGCACTTTCACCCCTGGACGACTGTCCCATACCAAGCGGACCCGCACAAACTGATTCTGGCGCAGTAACCCCTGTTTGTTGTCAATCACAGCTTTTACCAACACGGACTGACTTTGGGGAGTCACAGTGGGGGAGATGAAAAAGATGGTACCCGCACCGATCGGTTGACTCTGTTCATCCAAAATTTTGACTGGCAATCCCTCTTTTAACTGCGAAGCTCGATCGACGGGCACGGCAATTTCTACTTCTAGTTGGTCACTTTGGGTGATGGTCAACAACTCTGTTGCCGTATTCACAAAATCACCTACCTTGACGGGGATATTGCCCACCTGTCCTGCAAAAGGAGCAGTGACCTGGTGAAATTCTAGCTGCACTTCTTCACGGCGTTTGTTGAATTCAAACTGTTGTAGGCGTTGCTTGGCGGCGTTGAGGTCAGCTTCCGCTTGTAAAATCCGTGCCTCTGCCTGAGCAACATTAGCCTGTTGGGCAGCAATTTCCTGATCGAGGGACTGCAGAGCAGCTTCCGCTGCCTGCAGATTAGCCAGTCTTACCTCTAACAACCGTTGGGAGATCACCCCCTGGTCAAATAGCTCTCTATCCCGTTGTGCATCCCGTTTTTGTAAATTGAGGGCAGCTAAGCGGTCACTGCGGAGGGCTTGACGGGAACTAAGGAGTGCTTTGGCACTGTCATAGGCGGCTCTGGCGGACTCTAGGGCAGCAGCCTTGGATTGCACTTCTGCTTGGGCGGCTTGTACCTGGGCGGCATTGCTCTCCACCGTTGCCAGTTGCTGGGAGGGGTCAATCACCAGGAGGGGCGTTCCCTCGCTGACCGTATCCCCTTGCCTGACTAAAATCTCCGCTACCTGTCCTGCCACCCTGGGTTTGAGGGCTACGGACTGGCGGGAATTGAGGGCGGCAATGAAGTCTGAACTGTCCTCGATCGTGCCCAGGATTAAACTTTCTGTCTCTACCCTAACGGGACCACTAGCAAAACGGCTGGGGGGAGTGACGCAGGCAGAGAGGAACAGCACTGCCACAATTGCCCACTTCTTCATGTACGCAACCAACAGGGCACGACCTCTATAGTATAACGCAACAAGAGTCCAGTAGACGGCTACCGGACTCCGATGATTAGAGGTTGATTCAATTTGGGGTTCACTTTACTAGACTACAGGACACCAGTTCTCACACGATCGCTATTTTTATTTCCCCATAACCTGGGAGGCTTGTCTTTCCTAATTCCTGTCTACTTTCTTCCGTTGGCTCGTCCAGAAGGTGGCAACATTTGTTACTGACCTAACCCTAAACTTACTTACTTCTTTGTCGCGATCTGGAGGCTTCCGAAATTGGGTAAACAAGCTAGGAATTCAAGACCTTTAGTCCAATTTATAGCCGAAGGGGAGAACTGTAAGGTTTAGCTTCGGGAGGAGGCACAGCCCGATGGAGCTAAGGTTTTTTTGGTTCATCTGTTGCTTTCCTTGTGCCTTGATTACATAATATAAGACCCCTCCCAAAATTGCCAATAGATTTTACATAAATTTACAGTTCTCCTATGGGTATTTATCCGTTTACGCAGCCCTTGGATAAGTTAATTATTGCGCCTTTGCAGGTGGTGTTAGTCTATCCCCAAATTCCCCCCAATACCGGCAACATCGCCCGTACCTGTGCAGGGACAAAAACACCGTTGCATCTAGTGGAACCCCTGGGCTTTGAAATCAGCGATCGGTGGCTGAAGCGGGCGGGGCTGGATTACTGGGAATATGTGCAGCTCTACGTGCACCCCGATTGGCAGAGTTGTCGGGCATTGGCACAGCGCTGGGTGTGCTTTTCTGCTAAGGGGGAGACCCATTTCCAGCAGTTTAGCTACCAGCCGGGGGATTGGCTGGTGTTTGGCAGTGAGACCAGTGGCTTGCCCCCGGAGATTTTGGCAACTAACCCGACGGTCTACATTCCCTTTGCCGAACCCAGGGTGCGCAGCTATAACCTCTCGGTGAGTGTGGCGGTAGGACTGTTTGAGGCAAGGCGGCAGTTGGGCTTATGAGATAAATTTGAATCTGCCCTTTTCGCCGCTGCTGTCCATCTCGATTTGAGCGACATAGAACTGGCTCTGCACAATTTCCCCTTCAGGCGTGAAGCTGATTTTGCCCAGGGGGGTGTCGTAACTGTTTGCCAGGATGGCGGCATTGAGTTTTTCCCTGAGGGTTTCTAGGGGCAGGCTGGTGGGATTCTCCACTTTGCCCAGGGCTTCTACAATTACTTGCACGGCGGTAAAAGCTTGCGCTGTAAATTGGGGGGGGACTTGTTGTTTTTGTTGTTCGTATAACGATCGGAAGGCTTTGTTGATGGGGCTATCTAATTCAGGGCTATAGGCTTGGGCAATGAAAATACCGTCGCAGAATTGTTTGCAGACGGAGAAGAGGTTAGAGGTGTTGAGACCATTGCCGCCAATGATGGGATTTTTGTAGTCCAGTTCCCGCAGTTGTTTGACGAGGTTACCGCCATCTGCCGCTAAACCAGAGATGATCACCAAATCGGGTTTGAATTGGAGGGCGTTCGTGATTTGCGTTTGAAAGTCCGTGTCTTTAGTTTGAAAGGTCTGCACCGTCACCAATTCCAGGTTTTTCTCCTTGACCGTTTTTTGGAAGACCTCCGTTTCAGATTTGCTAAAAGCGTCGTCCTGGGCGTAAAAAACCGCTACCCGTTTAATAGTGGGATTTTTTTGCAGCACCGCCTCGATCGCTTTCGGGGCTACCGCCGTCACAGGGGCAGACACGCGGCTGACAAATTTACCAATCTGGGGAATGCCTTTAGCAGTGTTGGAGGGGGCAATGACGGGCACTCCCGCCCGATCGGCAATGGGGCTGGCACTAAACGCCTGCTGGGATAACGTAGGACCCACGATCGCTACCACTTTATCTTGGTTGATGAGGGTAGTAAAGGCATTACTGGCTCCCTGCTCATCCCCCCCTGTATCCTGGAACACCAATTTGATAGGCGTACCCTGCACCCCGCCCCGATCATTGAAGTAGGTTTCGGCAAGTTTTGCCCCGAGCACCTGTTCCTGCCCCAAAAGAGCCACATTACTGGTCTGGGCAACGGCAATACCAATGGGAATGGCTTTCATTTCGGGAGTGGGGGACTGACAGGCAATAATTCCCAGGCAAATGGAGAGGCAGAGGGCTAAAAAATAGGAAATCTTGCGCATTGCACTTTAGGCACAGACTACAAATGTATTTAATTTTACAACAGCCTTTTATTTTGACAACGGCAGCTTAGTCCAAGAGCAAAAGATAGGGGAGATATTTATTAAGAAATCAGGGGGGGATGACTAACAGTCGTACCTCCAGATCAGGTAGAATGGAACAAGGTGTTACCGAGCTGACTGGTTATGGCTAACCTACCGCATGGAGAGGGTGATTTGGAGTTGCCCATAATAGAAGACCTGCCTTTTGCCACGGAAGTCGATATTGCCAAGGCAGAGGAGGAATTTATTGCCCAGTACGGCGATCTCCTAGCCTCTGTGGAGGTGGAGGATATAGGTTTAACTGCCCTAATCCAGAGCGATAGTGAGCAGTCTGTAGAACCAGTCAGCGACCGCCAAAATGAAGAACAAACGATCGCCTATCCCCCGGACTTTTCCCCCGCTGTACTCGCTGCTATTTCTGGCAATGTAGATTTAGACCTGCCTGCATCCAGTGCTGACCCATCAGAACCAGAACAAGAAACAATCCTGCAATTACAAATAGATGAACCACTCCAGCGGGAGCAGATAGATGAGCAAAGGGGAGTAGAAGAACTAGAAACCCTCTTACAGTTGGAGGAAGAATCTGCTCCTAGTGCTGATCTTTCCACTCTAGGAGAAAGTGAAACACTGTTGCAGTTAGAAGAATTACCATTCCTTTCCCAGGCAGACAGCCTTATGGAATTGGACAACGGCGAAGCATCACTGCCAGAGATTACGGAACTGCCGACATTATTGCAAGCAGAGGAAGAGTCAGTTGCACAGATAGGGCAGGAAGAAGAAACAGACCACCCCCCAGAGACAGAGGGAACGATCGAGGAATTAGAAACTCTCTTGCAATTGGAAGAAGAAACCCAAGACCAAACAGAGGAAAAGACAGAGGAATTGGTAACTTCTCTGCAGCCAGATGAAGGGAGAGCAGCGGAGGTGGCAGAACCAGAGGCAAGGACTGAAGAATTGGAAACCTTCTTACAGCTAGAAGAAGAAACGCGCATCCAACAAGACAATGACTCAGTGGCAGTAATCGAAGAGTTGGAAACTCTTTTGCAGTTGCAGGAAGAAACTAGCATTCAGACAGAAGAACACCAAGAGATGGAGGATTGGGCTGCTCCCCTGCAGTCAGGTGAACAAGAGGCAGCGAGGATGGCAGAGGAGGAACCACCAGTCCTAGGGATAGAGCAAGAAGATGCTGACATAGAACCATTGCTGACGGCAGACGTTCAGGCAGCACCATCAGAAACGATGGCAGAACTGGAAACCCTTTTACAATCAGAAGGTACTGCAGAAGAGACACCGGCAAGTATTGAGGAGTTAGAAAATCTGCTGCAAGAAGAAGAAGGCGAACCTGTAGTTGAGTCTGCTATACCGGAGGAGGAATTCCTACCCCCAGACATAGTGCAAATTTTAGATGATACGGAGGCGAGTTTGAATGCTGTAGAAGAGAAAACGATCGATGAGTTAGAAAATCTAATCCAGGCAGAAGAAGCAGAAGACTGGCTAGCACAGGAAGAGGAATTACCAGAAGTGGGGGAGGAGGAAGCAGTGATGTCAAACGCAGAACAGGAGGATAATGTGATCAACTACGAGGAAGATGAAGAGTCGGCAATTAGTGAAATTCTCACCGCTTTTCAGACGGAAGGCAAGTCTTACCCAGAGGAGATGGAGAATGAGGATGAGGAGTATGCAGAAGAAGAACCAGAATATCAGTACCAGTATGATGAGGAATACCAGACAGAGGAGGTAGAGTGGGAAGCAGCCCTAGAAGAAAACCACGACTATCAGGAAGAGGCAGTTGCCGTTGATGATGACTATGCAGAATGGCAGTCAGGAATTACTAACAATGAGTTTCCCATCGATGAAGAGGATGAGGACTCCATAATTGACGAAATTATCACTACCTTTCAAATGAGCAATGAGAATACCGCCACTAAGTTTGTGGAAGACGAAGAAGCGGATGCTCTGTTGACGAAGTGGCAACACGACGAAGAGGATTTAGGTGGGGTAGGAGAGTTAATTGATTGGGAAAAAGCAGCTTCGGGTAAGATGTCTGCCCTAGATATACCGCTGCCTGATTTTGAAAGCTTTACGGCTACTAATGACCCCATGGAAACCGCTATTAAGGCAAAAAAAGTACTGGAACAGAGTAAGAGTAGTATAAAGGAAAAGTTAGATTTTGACAAAGAAGAACAGGACACCTCTTTACCGCCTTTACCACCTGTGAAAAAATTGCGGACAGAGATCAAGCCGCCCCCCAGTATCAGTATGCCCACATTTACGGATGAGTTTGAAGAGGAAAGGTATCAACCTCGCTCTGGCAAAATCCAGCCCCTGCCCAAGCGCAAAGACGGCGTTGTTTTAGAGGATGATTCTGATATTTCCTATCGGTCGCAAATCAAGGGACGCTACAAAGACCCCTTTGCCGATGTGGAGGAAGATGACTGGGATGAATTGCTAGATGATATTCCCCCTGTGTCAGACGAAATTTTTGGGGTGTCGGAACAGACGGCTGCCCGCTATCAGGATGCCAGTTTACCGCCCCAGTTTGATACTCGTAGTTTTGCTGCTGGTGATACGGAACCAGCTAATTTGCCTGTAAAAAATCCCTCCCACTCTGCCCAGGCAGTCTCCCAGACAGCGCCTACTTTCCCTGAACGTCTCTCTCCCTCGGTACGTCTGCAACAGTTCTGGGAAAATAACAGTACAACGATTATAGAAATTGCCAAACGGCTGGGTGTTGTGCTTGTCCCCCTGGTGTCTCTCTGGTTGGTCTTCTCCCATCCCAGGGTCAACAAAACTATCACTGTCACAACGCTACGCACGGGGATTTGGAAGGATGCCAGAGGTAGAAACCTCCGATCGGTGGTGTTGAAGAACGCCAACCTAGAAAATGCCAACCTCGCTCAGTCTGATCTCTCTGGTTCTGACTTGGGGGGAGTTAATTTGCGCAAGGCTAACCTGCAGGGAGCAAAGCTAGAAAAAACTAATCTCAGGGGGGCACGGCTTAATCTGGCTGACCTCAATGGCGCTAACCTTAAGGGTGCTAACTTAGAAAATGCAGAACTGAGTAAGACAAACTTTAGGGGCGCTAATCTCGCGGGGGCGAAGCTGGGTGGACGCAAGTGGGCGCAGGGCAATCCCCCCCTCAGTGATAAAACTACTACCTGTCCCAATGGCAAGCCTGGTCCCTGCCGTTTCTAATAACTATCACCGATCGCTCCCATTGGCTTTTCTAATAGGTGGCTGGTCGACTTTGGGGATAAAATAGAGGGAGATGTTACGGGGGAATGCTATGAGCGAAGCAGAAACTACAGGGATTGTTAAGGTAGAGGAAAAGGAGAAGGAAGGTGCCCTTAAACCCTCCAACAAATTGCCTGGCAATCGCCCGATCGGGGCAAACGGTCTGCAAATAGCGAATGTCTATCATATTGCCGGCTCCGATCGTCCTGTGGCATCGGGGAATCTGCAAATAGTAGAGTATATTGGCGGCAATCGTCCTGTGCTGGCGACGAGCTTAAAAATTAGTGAAATTTACTACGGCAATCGCCCCGTTGCCCCCAACACCTCGGAGGACTCCTATACCCTCATGGGGTTCATTGACTAGAGGGGAGCACCGCTGTCATCGAAGTCAGTCAGGGGTTTGACTTCATCCCCAGGTCGCCACCCGATCGCCCCGTCTTTACCTGTCACTAGGACTGTGACACCCAATGCCTCTAGTTGGTCGCGGAGGGGAGAGAGAGGTTTAGAGGTGGAGGCTACTGCTACTTTTACCCCCGCTTTCTGGATTAGCTCTGGCAGGAGTTCTCCCCCTGACCACCAGAGGACAGCAGCCTTGATTTTCTCCCCTTGCCCCAGTAGTTGTCGCTGTTGGAGGAGATTCATATTGCCAATGAACAGCCACCGCTTATCCCCGATCGTTAACACCAGGGCAGGGGGATTGGACTGGAGAACCTCGATCGTGACATTGTTATCAAGGGTGATAGTTTTGCCTGGTTCCAAACTGTGGGGGGAGATGCCCGCACGGCTGAGGTCAGCTACAAATTGGCGATAGGTCTGGGGTAGGCTCAAGTCCTGGACATCGGCGAACTGTTCAATCTGGATGCCCCGATCGAGGAGAACATGCCAGCCATCACTGACATCGGCGGTGGTTTGGGTAGCAATGCCCCAATGGAGACGGGTTATGCCCTGCCGCTGCATAAAGTTGACCAGATTAAAAGAGGCTTGGGAGCGGCTGCCGGTGTTAATAAGGATGTTTTTGCCCTGGGACTCAATTAACATGACGGGAGCAGACCCCGATTCAAGGACCGTCGCCTGTAACAGACGAGAACGCTGCCATACCTGGGGGATAAACAATATCCCTACGACCAGGAAGCCTACTAGCAACCAGCGGGGAAACTGTCTCTCCCAAAGCTGTTGTTGACGCTGCCACCAGGGGGATAACCACACCAGAATGATTAAACCGTAGGCAAGGGTCATCTGCCAAAGAGCGATCGTGCCTGTCGTCCTGAAACTGCCTGGTAAGCCCCCCACAATTGCCACAATTTTTAACACTAGGATGGTCAAGGGTTTGAGAAACCAAGCCAGGACTGCCCCCCCTGGAATGTAAATTACACCTAGGATACCACTGATAATGCCCCCCAAAATCAGCACCACAAATAGGGGGGAAGCCACCAGGTTGGCAAGAAGAGAGTAAGCACTAAATGCCCCCATGGCGTAGAGTTGTAGTGGTAAAGTCCAAATAAAAGCAGCGATGGGGACGGCAAGACTGCTGGCTAGTAAGGGGGGTAAACCCTGCAAAATCCTATTGGTAATCGCCGTAGCTGAGGTCTGTAATCCCAGGGTGGCTAGGAAACTAAACTGAAAGCCCAAATCCCATATCCACAGGGGGTTGTAGAGGAGGAGCAAGACAGCTGCCAAGGCTAAACCACTGAGGGGGCGACTTTTCCGATCGAGCAATTCCCCTGCTAGCAGACCAATGCCCATCACCACCGCCCGTAGGATGGAGGGACTGATCCCCGTCAGAGTCAAATAGCCCAGCAAGCCTCCTGTCCCCACAATAAAGCGTTGTAAAGGCGGTACCCCCTGATACAAAACCAGGACAAAGGCTAACACAATGGAGACATGGAAACCGGACGCTGCTAGGGCATGGGCTAGTCCCACCTTGACAAAATCATCCTTGACGGCGGGGGGTAAATCCACAGCCCGACTGCCCAATACCAAGGAACTGAGGAGTGCTCCCTCTGGCATGCCTGCCCCCAAGACATGGGCTTTGATGATTCGATCGCGAATTTGCCATACCCCCCAGGGAGCGGGTTTGACTATCTGGAGATTGCGCCCTGCTAAGCCTGCAAAGATACCCTGGCGTTGTAAAAATTGGCGAAAATCAAACTGATTGGGGTTCCTAGGAGCACTGGGTCGGTACAAATTGCCCCGTACTTTGATAACTTGCCCCGGTCGGACTCCTGTGGCTTGATTGATAGCAACCGTGGTGTATAGTTTCCCCTCCACTGCTTCCCCTGCCTGTGATTTGGGGGGGGTGAGGGTTTCTGCCTTGAGAATAAAGCGAGCTTTGCCACTGCGGGTAAGACGGGGGCTATCCAAAACTCTACCTGTGACGATCGCTCTTTGTATCGGTGCCCTATTTGCCACATCCTGGGAGGAGGGGCGGGGCAGTCGCCAACTACTGTAAAAATAAGCCCCCCCTGCCACCAGGACAAACAAGAGCCATACCCAGGGCTTGAAGTTCTTTGCCTGTAGGCGCAATAAAACGATCGGGAGGACTACCCCTAAAAACAGCAGACATACTCCCCCTTCTGGGTTGGTCAGTCCACTGGCAAGAATACCAACAACAAAAGCAACCGCCAGCCCTAAAAACGCCAGGTCATCCATTTAGGACTTGGAAAGTTCCCCTTAGGAGGTCCTTGATGTCTACCAGTTTGCGGCTACCGTCACTGAGTTGGATAACTATGGGGTCAAAGAAGAGTTCCTCTTCCCGCTTCAGTGCCTCAGCGGTAGCTTCCTTAAGAAGAGTGGTGGAAGGGAAAATCAAAACCCCTGCTTTGACAGTTTCTAGGAGAACCGTGAGGGGGCGCTTAGAGTAGATTTCCTTACTATAGGCACGATTCATAAAGGCGTCAAAGCGGAAGCGGGAGATAACAGCGGTAGGTACGCCATCAAGGGTGATTAAAACACCAGGCAGGTCAGGGTTATTGGTAAATCTTTCTACAACGGTACGCCCTTGGGTACTGGCGCCATCTACTTCAAAGGTGAAGGATGGTAATGACTCCAGGGTGGAGGTAGGGGTAAACTGAACTGATGTAAGCATATTCCTGACAACGCTTTCCTTTAGCCTAGTAGCAAAGAGTACCTTAGACAAGAGGTTTCCCCCCATGCTAAGTTCTGTAACAATTTTGGTGATGAATGCTGGCTCCAGTAGCCACAAAGTCTGTCTCTATCAGCTACCTGACCCTACCCCCCGCTGGCAAGGCGTAGTGGACTGGACAAAAGAAATGGGAAAAGCCCTAGTCACTACCAAAACAGCCCAAGGCAAATGGGAGGAAGTAGTGCCTGTTACCGATCGTGCTTCCGTACTGCGGGATTTTTTAGCCACCATCTGGCAGGGGGAAAGACGGGTACTCGATCGGCCAGAGGAGATTAGGGTGGTGGGGCATCGAGTAGTGCATGGGGGGCAAGTCTATCAACAGCCAGTCCCCATTGATGGGCAGGTAAAAGCGACGATCAGAGAAATGATTAAATTTGCCCCTGTGCACAATCCCGCTAATTTGGGGGGAATTGAGTTAATGGAGGAGGTGTTGCCCCAGGTGCCCCAGGTGGCGGTGTTTGATACGGCGTTCCACAGTCAGATGCCTTTGCCTGCTAAGGTGTATCCCCTTCCCTATCGCTATTTTGAGCAGGGGATTTATCGCTACGGCTTTCATGGCATCAGTCACCAGTACGTGGCGGGGGAGGCGGCTAAGTTTTTGCAGCGAGATTTAACTGACCTTAAGGTAATCACTTGTCATCTAGGCAACGGTTGTTCCCTGACGGCAGTGCGGGGCGGGATCAGTGTCAATACTACCATGGGATTTACGCCCTTGGCGGGGGTGATGATGGGGACGCGATCGGGGGACATTGACCCCGGCATTCTCATCTATTTGTTGCGGGAGGGGCTGACTGCTGATGACCTCGATCGTTTACTGAACCGCGAGTCCGGTCTGTTGGGGGTATCAGGCATCAGTAATGATCTAAGGACGATTTTGGCTGCCGCAGATAACGATCGGGCGCAATTAGCCTATCAGATTTTTATTCATCGCTTGAGGGGGGCGATTGGTTCTCTCCTAGCGAATTTGGGTGGCTTGGATGCTCTAGTTTTTACAGCGGGGATTGGGGAAAACAGTGCCCAAGTGCGGGAGGATGTGTGTGCCAATTGGGAATTTTGGGGTATTGCCGTTGACCCCGATCGCAATCACAGTCGCCCTTGTCCCATAGACATTTCTAGGGATAGGAGCAAAGTTAGAGTATTAGTGATTCCCACCCAGGAGGATTGGGCAATTGCCCAGGCTTGCTATGAATTTGTCGTCAAGGGAGTGGTATAGCCTGTAATTGTGTGACCCCATAAAATTGTGTTTTGTGCCAAAGAAAGGGAGGTACTACTATTCAGTTGCCAGGTGTGATGGGGAAGGAAAGCAAAGTTAGCAGGGGGGGGATTGATACCTAAAATTTGGCAGGGTCGTAGGCGCATTGCCTGTAACAATTCTAGGGGGGTTAATTTCTTCGTACTCACCAAGTGCTGCCACAGGAGGGGAAAGGCAAATTGCAAACCGATCGTACCTGTAGGAGCAACTTCCAGGGGAATCATAGTTTCTTCGTAGGTGTAAGGGCAGTGGTTAATCACAATGGCATCGATCGTGCCACTTTTTACCGCTTTGATGAGGTCTTCTTGGTCAGCGGGATGGGGTAAAGGGGGCAACAAACGAAGATAGGGACTAAAAGAATGGAGGTGACCCGTATGCCAAATTAAGTGTGTCCACATAACGCTGGCTGTAATCGGCAGGTGGTCATTTTTCGCCTGCTCTAACAGAGCAATACTCCCCTTACAAGTGATCCCCATTAAATGCACAGGGCAGCCCGTCAAACGCACCAATTCTACTATGCTAAAAACCCCGATCGTTTCTGCTATATCAGGCGTCCCCCCTAACCCCAATTTGAGAGCAGTAAAGCCCTCTCTAACTACCCCTTCCGCCAATTGTGCCTGCAAGGGCAACAGCAACACCGGTTTTTGGTAGGGAGCAAGATATGTCAAAGCGCGGCGCAATAACAACAAATTCCCCAGGGGATCAGGACAGGCAAACCCCACCACTTTCTCCCCCAAATCCCCGTACTCACACAGCTGTTCCTCCTTAAAAAGAGCACCCCACAACAAAAAGGGAGAGGGCACGTAATTGTGGAAATAATCCACCGCCGCCAGACGATCGATCGCTTGGTAGGGCAGCAATGCCACTTGTGCAAACCCCCCCCCCTGAGCGCAATTTTGCAGACTAGTTAAAGTTTCCCGCGCCTCAAAACCAGGCTCCCCACAGCGACTAAACAGATCAACCAAAGCAGGCACAACTACCAAAGAATTAGGCTCCTTTTGCGCTGTTCCAGCAGGTAAATTGCCAGGATTGACCAAGATAGAACTCCCCTTGCCTGCTAAGCTTGTTTCCCCCTGTAGCAAAACATCTGCCAACAACACCGATCGATCGGTGAGCACCATAGCCTGGGGATAGTAGCCTCTGATTGCCTCTAGCAGGGAATCAACCATCTTGCCTTCTCAGTTGTTCTTTGGCATTTTGCCACAGTTGTTCTAACTCTGCTAAAGTACATTCCGCTAGAGGTTTAGGGGCATATTTTTCTAGTAACTGCCACCGATCGATAAAGCGTTGGTTTGTCCCCCTGAGGGCTTGGGTGGGGTCTAAGGCATACCAACGAGCAATCTGTAACAAAGTAAAAAGGACATCCCCCAGTTCTTCCTGCTGCCGATCGCAGTTTTCCTGTGCCAAGGCATAGCGTAGTTCTGCCATCTCCTCTTCATACTTAGCCCAGACCCCCTCAATGTTTTCCCAATCAAAACCAAGAGACGCTACCTTCTGGGAGATTTTCATCGTTGCTTCCCAAGGGGGCAGACTGCGATGGTATTTCTTTAACTTTTCCCCCAAGGGCGGATTTTGATTTTCGGCATCCTTGATCTTTTCCCAGTTCTGCGTTACTTCTTGAGCATCATTTACCTGCACATCGGCAAACACGTGGGGATGACGACGAATCAGTTTTTCGCTAATACCCTTTGCCACATCTGCCAGAGAAAAATCCCCCCGCTCCTGGGCAATCTGTGCCTGCAAAACCACCTGCAACAATAAATCCCCCAATTCTTCGCATATAGCACGACTGTCCCCCGCTTGCAGAGCATCCACCGTCTCGTACGCCTCCTCCAGGATATAGGGCATCAGAGTTTGAGGCGTTTGGGCTAAATCCCAAGGGCAACCCTGGGTCGGATGACGTAACTGGGCAACGATCGTGATCAACTCCTGCAGAGCAGCTAAAGTAGCATCTGTGCTAGTTCCTGGTCTTGTTGCGTCCATGTAGCAATTGCCTCCCCCATAATTTCTGGCATTGATTTACCTGTTTCATACTGCCTGAGCCAGCGCTGCGCCTCATTTCCCCCCCGCAAAATTTGCAACAGCGGCGACAGAAAACAATTTACCCCCCGATCGCAGGCTAAGGGATAGACCTGTTCGTAGAGTTCCCCAATCCAGTCCTCTGCGCGCATTTTCCCCCCCCGTTCCCAGTGGATTAGTTCCGCTGTCAGACTAGAGTGAGCCGCCGCCCTTTCATTCTCCTCTGCGATCGTCACCAGCTCCGCCGGCGTAAATTTGCCCCCCAGCGGGTCAAGACTGCTATCCGTCAACACCATCCACAGCCGCATCTCCAAAAACGTCGTAATTGCCAACAGAGCGATGGGGTCAGCGACGAGGTCAGTAATCCGCAGTTCCAGGCGATTGAGGTCATAGGGTCTTCTATTGCCGTTAGGGCGCACGGCACACCACAGATGGCGGACATTTTGCATTGTACCCAGGCGCAGTTGTTCCTCCGTCCAAGTGATAAAATGCTCATGACTGGTAAACAAAGGCACATAGGCGGGAGTCTTAGGGAAAATCTGCCAGCGCGTGGAATGAAACCCTGTCACCCTTTGGTCTAAAAATGGCGAAGATGCACTCAAAGCCAAATAGAGAGCCGCCTCCATCCGCACTACCCGAATTGCCCGCATCAGGGTTTCCACATCCTCAATCCCCACGTTGATATGAATACTGGTGGTCACCACGTTAGTCCCGTAGGTCTGTTCAATGTAGGCATGGTAGGGGTTCTGCGGGTCCGATCGTTCAAAATGGTCACTGCCCCCCAAAGCCATTGTACTGCCAGGAAGGAGGGTATAGTCCCCTTGGGTGGCTAAAAACTGGCGTAGCTGTTGCCGAGGCAGCACTAGAGCTGGTAGAAGTTGTTCATAGCGTCCTAGGGGGGGTGTTGTGTACTCCACGTTGCGATTATCAGGCTCCCGCACAAAACCAGGTAAACGACTGACAATCAAACTAGAAAAACCCACCACCTGTCCCTGGGGCGTACCCGTGTAGACTTCTACCTCAAACCCTTTAGATAGCAACACCAGACCTCTGCCGCGCGATCGGGTCTATTATCCCCCACAATTTGCCTAAATACCAAGAATTATAGAATTTTCCCCTCCCAGGCACCCTAATTCTATTGCTTCCACTTCTCTCGATGGCGATAGAAACCCAGTGATTTCTTTAGCTTATTTTTATAGTTTTTATAGCTTTAAAGCACAACCTCTGCCTTGACAGCACAGTGGAACAGTGTTAGGGTGGGGACATATCTAATTGGGGAACGTGGCTCATGGAGGAAATGGAAATTGCCGCCAAGCTAGAGGATTTTTTGGGCATTCCTGGTCTGCAAATTCAAGTAGTATGGCAAGAGAAAGACCTTGTAGTAGTATTCAATCGACCAGATGTTGACCATTTAGAATATACCCAGCTGACGAAACGTGTAATCCAAGCATTACAAGACCTGAGAGTACCACCCCCCCAACAAGTAGTTTTCTATTCCCGCATCCTAGGAGAGGAAGAGCCAGATTGGGATAAAATTGTCAAAGTTAAAAAGGCAGGTGTACCCAAACCCAAGGCAACAGAGGAAGAACTAACAGTAGCGCAAGCAGAAGAGAAACCAATACCGACACAAGTAATTACGAGCAAGAATCCCAAACCGCAAGAGAAAGTAAACCCCACTCCCGTCAAAGTAGAGACACAACAACCAGAACCAATTATTTCTACACCACCTAAACTTTCGGACTTTTGTTTCACTCGCAACAAGGCTTTAGTCAAGGCAGAATTACCAGCCCCCGCCAAAAAAGTAGCAGAAAACGTTAAATTCTTCCATGAACTGAGTGAGAGAGTCCAGCTAGAATTAGCGCCTGTTTTAGAAGACTTTTTCAAGAATCCCGACAAGACTTCTCTAGTTTCTGTTACTCCCGAATTACGCACTTGGTTTGAAGACCTGAAAAAGCTCAAAGATGATGAATTCCGATCGCAATCTATCTGGTTGAGTCGCTATTGTTACGACCCTGAAAAGACAATGGGGGAAGTTAATGCCCTCTTGGAGAGTTGATACAGTTGAAGTTATAGTTACAGATAGTAGTATTAGTATGTCCACGACAGACATAAAGACTTCTTTTGCTATGAAAGTAAAAAATCAAGCTAGTAAAGATTGTGACATAGATATTAGCCCCCAGAGTGGAGGTGTCAGCTACACCATAACCCCTAGTTCTATAGTGAAAAGCAAGAAAACAGAAACACTAAACATACATTTATCAAATGGAGGTGTCTTCCGTTTAGACTGTGAGGGTTGGTTTTCCGAGCCAAATCTGTTATCCTTAACAGGACCGACTTTTACTGCGAAGGATGAATAGGTAGGCAATGGAAAGTGTCTGATTTGCATTTGTGGCTAGAACTTATTTGTTTAGGTCTGCCCTTCAACAATATTCTATCCACTGCCTGGGGGTTAATTGGTATTGGTTACTCTGCTTGGTTGTATTGGCAAGGTAAAATAAAACTCTACCCCCTTGAAAAACTTGTTCACAGACTCTGGATTGCTTTGGCTCTGTGGCTATTGCTATCCTTATTATTTGCCCCCGATCGGTTAACTGCTTTGTTGGGATTACTAGACTTTATCCCATTTATGGTTTTTGCTATAGTGGTTAGCCATTTAGCCAAGGGAGAGGAAGGGCAAGAAAGAATAGCCAGAAACTTAGTCATCAGCAGCATTCCTATCAGCCTGTTTGGTTTATTCCAAGTCATATTTAATCGTCCTGATTTACATCTACCCCGCCTCTTTTCTAGTTACATTATCCCCCTCGGTAAAAGTTCTGATGGCAGAATTCTCTCCCTATTTGGTCACTTCAACGAACTAGGTATTTTCCTGGTGATGGTTTTACCTTTGATGGTTTACTTTATTAACCACAGCAGCGGCAAAGACAGATGGATTGGCTTAGTGGCTTTACCGATCGGTCTTATTTGTCTATATTTCAGTGGTTCCCGTAATGCTTGGGCTGTGGCGACAATAGGTTGTTTAATTCTTAGCCTCTACTACCGATTTTGGTTAGGAACAGTAGCAATTTTAAGTATAGTAGTTACCCTTGTAGCGGCAGTATGGCTACCCTGGGCTGAGGGCTTGAGGGTGTTATTTCCTAGGAGTTTAGTTGCAAGATTAGCTAGTACATTTGACCCCAGTAGAACTGACTTTTTCTCTACTTCTAGTCGCTGGAATGCTTGGCAGATAGCAGTTGACTTGATTAATCAGCGTCCAATTACAGGTTGGGGATTACGCAACTTTCCTATAGTCGCCAAAATGCAGGGTAAAGATTTAATGGGATTACCCCATGAACATAATTTGTATCTATCTATTGCTACGGGCAGTGGTTTGATTGGTCTAGGCTTATTTCTAGCATCTGTTTTGTTACCTTTATTGCCCAAGCGAGAAGAATTACCCCTGCGGTTTATGTTTCGTTGTAGTGTTGGACTTTACTTACTTTCCTGTATATTAGATATTACCCTCTACGAACCCCGTATTAGTCTATTATTCTGGTTATTCCTGGGAGTTTTAACAGCATGAAATTAGAGTATTACCCTGTTAGGCTAAGCAACGATCGGTTAGTTTTTTTAGTCAATATTGCTACGGGCTGGGGAGAAATTGCCCCCCTACAAATGGACAGTAATATTTATCAGAGTATAGAGCTAGAATTACAACAGTGTAGATACATACTAGAACCAATTGTCAATCTCTCTCTCTCGGAAATAGGGGATTGCATTGCTAATATGAGCTGTAATAACTCTGTGAAATGCGGCATAGAACAAGCTCTGTTACATCATTTGGCTAATCAGCAACACAAAGCCCTAGCTGAATTACTTTGTTGTAGCGGTCAACCTACAAGGGATGTGGAGATAAATGCTCTAGTCCCCAGAGTGACGGCAGCAGAAGCGGAAAAAATGACAAAGCAACTACTCGATCGCTCTTTTGTTGCTATCAAAGTTAAAGTTGGCAGTCCTGACATACAAGCAGACCTCGATCGTGTACAAGCAGTAAGACAAACAGCAGGTAAGGATATCAGTCTGCATTTAGATGCCAACAGCGCGTGGACAGCAGAACAGGCGATCAGAAATTTGGAACTTTTGGCAGAATTTGATATTAGTTATATCGAACAACCAGTTAAAACAATAGCAGAACTGGCACAAATAAAGGGGAAAAGCAAAATTCCAATAGCGATCGATGAAGCAGTTAGCTGCAGTGATGACCTCTACAAAGCGATCGAGTATAATTGCTGTGATATAGTAGTGATTAAGCCTATGTTATGGGGGGGGCTGTTAGCAGCCCAGCGGGGAATAGAGATAGCCAAGCAACATAAACTAGTAGTAGTATTAACTGGTACATTAGAGGGCACAATTGGGAGATGGGGAGTATATGAATTGGCGAGGGCTAATCACATCGATCGGGCTTGTGGTCTTACGGGTTATGATTACTTAAAGTTGTCAGTGGCAGACAAAGTGATAGGCATACCAGCGAAGTTATGGCAATAAGAATAGCCCAGGTTTTAGTAGACTGTCCTGGCATTGAAGACTGCCTAAGTTACGAGATACCAGTGGATTTACCCGTCGATGTAGGGGATATTGTCACTGTGCCCCTAGGCAAGCGGTTTGTCAATGGCTTAGTCATGGCAATAGATGCACAAAGAGATGAGAAATTAACTAATTTGAAACCGATCGCTGCCTGTGTTAGTACCTCAATTTTACCTGAATCCTATTGGAAGCTATTGCAATTTACCAGTGAATATTACTGCACTCCCCTACTGCAAACAGTACGTGTTGCTCTCCCTCCCAAACTCCTACAGACACCTTCCGATCGGGTAATTCTTACGACAAACACCCCCCCCAATAACCTATCAGAAACTGCTAGGGAAGTTTTTATCTTTCTGCAGTCCTATCCCCAGGGAGTCAGTAAACGCTATTTACAACAGAAATTACCCCAAGCTACCCAAGGCTTACAGGAGTTAAAGAAAAAGCAAATTATTAGATTTCTGCCGACTATGTCCCAACCCATAAAACCCCGCACAGAGTCATTGGTTATTCTCTGCAAGTCACCGGATGAAAACTTAACACCCCGACAAATAGAGGTTATACATATCCTGGAGAGATTGGGGGGAGAGGCTAGGAGAAATGATCTAATTAAAGTTGCCCAAACTAGTAATGGTATGATTGCTAAGTTAGCAAAACTAGGCTACATTACTGTAGAAGAGAGGGAAGTATTGCGATTTAATAAGTTACCTAGCCAGGATAGAGATTCCCCTAAACAACTAAACGAAGCCCAACAGCTAGCCCTAGACAAAATTTGCTACTATCTGCAGCAGTCACAAACAATCTTATTAGAGGGAGTGACGGGTTCAGGAAAAACAGAAGTCTATCTGCAGGCAATTGCTAAAGTTCTAGCGATGGGTAAATCTGCCCTTGTCCTTGTGCCCGAAATTGGTTTAACTCCCCAACTCACCGATCGGTTTTCCCAGCGTTTTAGTACGGATCAGGTTTTGGTGTATCACAGTAATTTGTCGGAGGGGGAGAGATTTGATACTTGGCGCTATTTATTACTAGGTGAACCAAAGGTTATCATTGGTACAAGATCGGCAGTTTTTCTCCCCATAGCTAACCTGGGCATGATCGTTTTAGATGAAGAGCATGACCCTAGTTTCAAACAAAATCAACCCCAACCCTGTTACCATGCCCGCACGATCGCTCAATGGCGAAGTCAGACAGAAAATTGCCCATTAGTTTTAGGTTCTGCCACCCCCGCCGCAGAAACTATTGCCCGTTCCGATGTCTTGGTTTTGTCCTTACCCTATAGGATTGCCCATCGTCCTTTGCCCCCCATACGAATTGTGGATATGCGCCAGGAATTTAGCAGTGGTAACCGATCGGTTTTCAGTTATGTTCTGCAAGAGGCAATAAAAACCATGCAAGGGGATAACAAACAAGGTATCCTTTTTGTACCAAGACGGGGTTACAGTACCTTTGTCAGTTGTCGCAATTGTGGCTATGTTGTCATGTGTCCCCACTGCGATGTGTCCCTATCTTATCACCTTAACCATGAATTTCCCAATGGTCAGTTAGTCTGTCATTACTGTAACTACCGTCAAATGCAGCCCCAGGAATGCCCCCAGTGTGGCTCTAAAGCCTTCCGTTATTTTGGTGCAGGTACACAAAGAGTTGTGGAAGAAGTAAACAAACTTTTTCCTACCCTCCGTATCATTCGTTTTGACAGTGACAGCACTAGAAATAAAGACCAACATCGGCATCTCTTAACCAAATTTCAACAGGGAGAAGCAGATTTACTGGTGGGAACGCAAATGGTAACAAAGGGATTGGATATTGCCAATGTGACTTTAGTAGGAGTCCTAGCTGCAGATAGCCTATTATACTTGTCTGACTACAGAGCAGGGGAAAGAACTTTACAAATGCTTTTACAAGTAGCGGGTAGAGCAGGCAGAGGAGAAGACCCTGGTCATGTAATCGTGCAAACTTACAATCTTGAGCATCCCGTCATGGAAGCTGTCCTACAATACGCATATCGTTCTTACATAGCAGAAGAGATTGAACATCGCCTGCAGTTTAACTATCCCCCCCAATGTCAGATGGCGGTCATTCATCTGAGCAGCACAGAACCCGATCGGGTAGAAAAAACAGCCCATGAGCTAGCGCAATCTCTACACAAGCCCGACTGTTGGGAATTACTGGGACCAAGCCCTGCCCAGATTCCTCGTTTAGCAAATCGTTATCGTTGGCAAATTTTGTTAAAGCGTCCTCTTTCTTCTGTTTGTCTCTTCCCTAACTACACAGAGTTGCGGCATCTTGTGCAAGATAAAAACGTCAAGGTTATGATAGACATTGATCCTCTGGACATACTGTAGTTGTGTGACAAAACGACGATAAAATGCTTAAATATGACATAGCTGGTGTCGGAGGAGTTTATGCTTTGGCGAACTGGACTATTGTTGCCCCTCTTATTACCCCTGTGGTACGCCCAGGCGGCTACAGTAGAGGCAAGCTATGCCCCCCCTGTGGAAGTGGTGATTGAAACTAACGATTACACTGCCCCAACGATCGTGCGGGGAGAAGAAATCCTAGAGCCTGTGCCCCAGACCGCCTATACCTATGAAGAGGTGTATACCCCTGCCGTCCAGGTAGCTGTGCGTTCTCTTTCCCCCCAGGAAATACAGGAAATCAAGGCACTCAATGTCCCAGGCGGAATGCAATTCCCCTTGCCCATGCCAGCTTGGATTAGTTCTGTGTTTGGCTATCGCATCCATCCCATCACAGGGGAAGAGCGGTTCCACCAGGGTACAGATATTGCTGCCCCCGAAGGTACACCAGTTTTGGCTGCCTGGGAAGGTAGAGTGGAAATTGCGGGGTGGTTAGGAGGATTAGGTTTTGCTGTGGTCATCTCCCACGACAACGGTAGCCGTGAAACCCGCTATGGTCATCTCTCCCAAATTTTGGTAGAACCAGGACAGACTGTCAGCAAGGGACAACCGATCGGTTTAGTAGGAAGTACTGGTATGTCTACTGGTCCCCACCTCCACTTTGAAATATGGGAGAAGGAGGGAGAACAGTGGATCGTCAAAGACCCCACACCCGCCCTACTGGCTGCCCTCAGTCGTTTGGAAACCTACTTAGCTAGTAAATCCTAGTTGCCACCCCTTAACCAGCTGAGCCACCCAGGGAGATTCTTTTTCTGCTCCTGGGGCTTTGTGTCCTTCGTGCGAGAGACTTGGGGTAGATACTGCAAAGCGATCGGTTCTCTGGGGTTACACTTGAGAGCTTCTTCAAAGGCAGATTTTGCCATGCCAGGCAATTTTTGATTGAGGTACACCAGACCGATGAGAGCGTGACAGCGACTATCGCGATTATTCAGCTTCAAAGCCTGCTTTAGTTCCTTGAGAGCGATCGACCACTCCTGCCGTTTGATTGCTACTTCCGCCCTCTGCATATGCATAGCAAAGTCTCCTCGATTGATAGGGGCAGCAGGGGCAGGTATAGCCTTTTGTATGCGTGTGTCTGGTAATTGAACCCTAGTATCATCACCTTTACTTTTCACTGTTTGCCACTGTTGTTGGGGTGGGGCAGTCTGCAGTTTTGTCTCCTCATCTCCCCGCTCAATCAAGTGGGTACAGCCCTCCTTCGCCAGCAGGTAGACCAAATTTAGTTCGCTAATGTCCCCCGCATGGTCTAGGATGCGTCCAATCTTTTGGTACTGCACCGCTGCCACCATCCGTACCGCTTTTTCGTAGTTCTCCTGGGTGGGGGCTTTAGCCAGTGCCTTGGCAATATCAGAATAGATCACCACTTTTTGCGCCCGCTTGATCATGCGCTTCGCCACCAGTTTCATCACATTGGAGTACTCCGCCCGCTCCCTCGCCTTGTTGAGAGCAAAGTAGGCAGGGTTGACCATACGGGCAAAGTAGCGGTTCCCCACCTCTCGCTCTTCAGGGCTAAGGTTAGATACGTCAGGGTGAAGTTTTTTGGCAATTGTGAGATAGCGATCGCGTACCTGTAAAGGCGTTGCAGTGATTGGCACACCCAAAACAGCATAGTGATCGTCGAGACCTTGCTGGGCAATACCCCGATCAATCTTCATAGATTTACTGATTTGGAGTACAGTGTGCATTGCACTCTGGGGACGCAACTAGTAGATAATAATATACCACCAAATATGGGATGTGGGGGAGTTCTTGGGACAGAGCTTAATACAGCCAGCTGTTGCAGTATGAATGTGCTTTGCCTGTGGTTGCCGTGTGCTCAACTTCATCGAGGTTAAATTGCAAGTGCACAGCTTTGGGGCATTGTTCCGTGTGACAGGATGAAGTTGCATAGCCAGGTTTTATCAACAAGGCTTCTTGCATCAAGTTTCTGTGATTTACAGTCGCACCTACATGATCAAAGTGAGAAAAAGTTCTTTCAATTAATCCATCACAATATCTAGTAACATAATAATTTATACGATACTTATTTTCCTTCCACATTGACATTGCAAAGCTACAGGGCAGATCGCGCGCAATTCTGACCAAATCTGCTGCATCGTCTTCTGACCATTGTTGATAATAATCTGTATGTCTGCCAATGTAAGGCGGGTCAAGATACACAAAATCATCTTCCGTCACGTTTTCAAGAACATTTCGCCAATCTCCAACACGAAACTCCCAATCTTTGTCATGCATTATTTTACGTATTTGTGAAATTTGATTGACTATCTTGGTCACATAAGCTTGACGAAAGCGGTCTGGTTTGCGACAAAAAGGCACATTGAACTCCCCTTTACTGTTAAAGCGCATCACCCCGTTGAAACACGACCTGTTAAGAAAGATAAAGTCTAGCGGATTTCGACTTTTATTGAAGCGCTCCCTTACTTCATAATAGTAATCTTCACCCCTTGATAACAATTTTTACCTTCTGATGTCAAATATTTCCTTACTTCTTCAGGTGACAAACTTCCATCGTAAATCATCTGATATAGCCTGATGATATGGGGGTTAATATCATTGACTAATGCATGTTCTGGCTGTACATTGAACAAAACTACCCCTGAACCAAGGAATGGCTCAATCCATCGCCCCTTTCCTTTCCAAGAAATATTGCTTAAAATGAATTTGACAAGTTTGGTCTTGATCCCCTGACATTTTATCGGGGGCACAATAACTTGTTTTACTGTGCGAGGTAAAACCTGAACAATCACTTTGCCAAGCCTTTATATTTCAAGTAACTGCGTAAATTAGTGTACGGTGGTCAGTTTAATTCCAATGCTCTTGCCATATCTTTGGTCAGGTAATACATCTAGTAGTCATCAAAAATATCTTCTCCTAAAGAACCGAACGGACCAGAACCACTTACAAGTTTATCAATCTCCGTAACCGAACCAATATTCTTGGTATTACCACTTCCTGGACAATCAGATGCAATGCGATATTTTTCCTGCGCAAAGAATTGAAAGTCCTTAATGACAGAGGTAATCCGCTCCAGTTCATCGAGGGTATATCTTCTTCGCTCATCAATTGCCTTATCTGTCTTTGAGTAGATTACACCAAGAACAAAGTGACCGCTATAAGAGCCATAAGGAAAAGTTATGTTTTTGGTGCTATTTCTTTCTCGAAAGTATCCAGTAAAAGTGCCGAGTATCATACCATTCACGCGGTTGCCATCAATTCTATAGGTGCTCTTCAAATCGAGCGCGAAACGATGACCATCGTCGTCTACAAAACTTATATCTGGGTAAAAGTTCTGTTGTTCCGATAACACCATCTTTAAGCGATGCTTTTCGGCGAAGGGTGCCAGTTCTGGGAACAATCAAAGTTCCATAATCTTTGAGATAACTTTGGTGTCCACAGAAATAGTGTAGATGTTCTTAGATATATCAATAAAGCCTTTGATAATCCAGTCACCCCTTGGAGTTGCAACTCTTGTATTGAAACTTCCTATTTCTGTCTGGGGTACGGTCAAAAAATCTTGCTTATTCATTTAACTGCCTCAACCGTTGCAGATATGCACCGATCGTTTTAGGATATATCTTATGCTCTGCCTGTTGAATGCGCTGATGTAGGGTTTCTACCGTATCTCCTGGTAGAACCGGCACGGGGACTTGGGCGAGAATGGGTCCCCGATCGACTTCCAGAGTGACAATGTGCACAGTACATCCCGTGATTTTTACGCCATACTCCAGGGCTTGTTGGACGGCACGATGACCGGGAAAACTAGGCAACAAACTGGGATGAATGTTGAGAATGCGATGGGGAAAGCGATCGATTAAAACCTGGGTGACAATGCGCATCCAGCCCGCCATAACTACAAGGTCAACCTGGTACTGTTCTAGGGTATGGGCAAGGCGATCGTCTAATAATTCCCTGCTGGCAAATTCCCGATGGTTGAGGAGGACATGGGGAATACCACGTTCTTGGCATCTCTCCCGCACAGGGGCATCGGGGTTGTTGTAGATGACCACAGCAATTTGGGCGTTGAGTTCACCAGCAGCGATGGCGTCAGCGATCGCCACCAAGTTACTGCCCTTACCAGAAGCGAGAATACCAAGTTGCGGCACAGAGTACATCGGGATGGCGAATAAATGGGGTATTTTAGAATTTTGGCAGGAAGATGACTATGGAGCAACTAAAAGGTAGAGATTTGCTAAGTATTGCTGACCTCAACCGCGAGGAAATCCTGGGGCTACTGCAGCGGGCAAAGTCCTACAAAGGGGGAGGGGAGACTCCTAATTACAGGGGGAAAACCCTAGGTCTATTGTTCCGCAAAGCCTCAACACGTACGCGGGTTAGTTTTTCTGTGGCGATGTACCATCTGGGGGGGCAAGTGATTGACCTCGATCCCAATGTCACCCAAGTCAGCCGCGGGGAACCGATCGCTGATACCGCCAGAGTCCTCGATCGCTATGTTGATATTCTCGCCATTCGCACCTTCGACCAGGAAGAACTCGTCACTTTTGCCCATTACTGCCGTATTCCTGTGATTAACGCCCTTACCGATCGGGAACATCCCTGTCAAATTTTGGCGGACTTGCTCACCATGGAGGAAAATTTTGGCAGCTTCCAGGGATTGACGGTCGCCTATTTGGGAGATGGGAATAATGTGGCGCACTCTTTGTTGCTAGCTTGTGCCCTGGTGGGGATTAACATTCGTTTAGCTTGTCCCCCGCGATTTTACCCCCTACAAGAGATTGTGGAATTAGCACAAGGTTATGCCAAGGGCACGGAAATTACACTTACCCCAGACCCCCAGGTAGCGGTGAAGGATGCCCATGTCCTCTATACCGATGTTTGGGCTAGTATGGGGAAGGAGCAGGAGCAGAGCGATCGGATGCCAATTTTTATGCCCTACCAACTCAATCAGCAACTCCTGGACCTAGCGCGCCCCGATAGTATAGTCCTGCACTGTCTCCCCGCCCACCGCGGCGAAGAAATTACTGCTGAAGTCTTGGAAGGCTCCCACTCCCGTGTCTGGGACCAGGCAGAAAACCGTATGCACGTGCAGAAAGCCCTCATTGCCTCCCTCCTGTGACCTATGCTGGACACTACTAGCCTGCCCTCTAGTTCCGACGATACCCCTGTGGATAACGAGGCGCAAAATTTGCTTCCCAACATTCTCCTGTTTGTCCTACGCACTATCTGGCACGATCGGCAGGATTGGTTCTTTGGTGTAGACATGGCAATTTACCACACCACCGGCGCTAACCCCCGCATCCCCGTTGTCCCCGATGCTTTCCTAAGTTTAGGCGTTCCTCGCAAAAAGGGGGGCAAGACCCGTCTCAGTTATGTTCTGTGGGAGGAGAACTATATACCACCTATTCTGGTGCTGGAGATGGTTTCCCATACCCCTAAAATGGCAATCTATCAACGTCTGGGCGTTCTCTACTACACAATCTATAACCCTGAGTATTGGCAGGGGGACCGCCATCAGCCCTTTGAGGTGTATAAGCTCCAGGTAGGTGAACCCTACTGGCTGGAGGAGGTAGAGTTAGGGATAGGGCGTTGTGTAGTTGGAGGGGAGGAACAACTGGCTTGGTTCGATCGCAATGGGCAACGCTTTCTGACCCCCGATCAATTGCTAGCACAGGAACGCCTGGAGAAAGAAAAAGCCCTCGCAGAGGCATTGCAAGCTCTACAAGAAAAAGAAAGATTAGCCCAGTACCTGAGAAATATGGGGATTGACCCCGATAAAGAGGTCGCCAAGCTGTCCTGAGGTGCATCCCCCCTGGGCTGGAACAAAATTTTCTAGAATCCCTTGACAAGCTGGGGAGTACGACCTAAAATAACAAAGCTACAAAACGCAAGGGACTGTAGTTCAATCGGTTAGAGCACCGCCCTGTCACGGCGGAAGTTGCGGGTTCGAGCCCCGTCAGTCCCGTCAGCCCTGCAGAGCGTCTAAGAGGAGATGGAAGAGAGGGTGTTCTAGGAGGGGTTGTAACTCAGGGCAGTCCCCGTTTTCCACCGCTGTTGCTAGGGTCTTGCGGAGGGAGGGATGCCGTTGTACCAGCTCCACTGCCTTTGCGATCGCCGCCATCCGATCGGCTATAGGCTGTTCACTATAGACGGCAAGCACCTCATCCAAAATGTGTTTGACCTCAGTGATAGCGATCGTTATGTCGTCCTCAGGTTGGAGGGTAGTCACCTGTTCAATCACTGTGGCTTGGGGAGTCGCCTCCACCATACTAGCAACAGTACGGCGTTGTTTGACAAATTCATTGGTGCGGTTGAGGGCACGGTTGACAGAATTGAGGCGATTGATCCCCAAAAATAGGGTATTAATGTACTCACTGTAGGGTAGGGGTTCACGGGAAAATCCCACCACCTCAATCCAATCTTGGTTAGCCCTTGCCTGGTACTCCTCCTCTAAAGCCTTCCGCAGTAGTTCGTAGGAGAGCATAAATTCATCGTGTAGCCGCGACCGATCGGTTTCTGCCGCTACCGTCATTTTCACTACGACCGTGCCGTTGCCTTTGTTTTTAATACTGGTAATAGACATCTTAGCTTCGGGGTTGTAGTCCCGCATATCCTGAAAGGTCTGGGAAAATGCCTCCCAGTCTACCCCCTGCTGAAACACCAGGGACACATAGCTCATCGTCTTTTGGAACATGAGCACAAATTCCTCTGGCTTGAACTTGTCATTGGGGGGATAGCGGTCTTCGTACAGACGGGTGAGCAAACCCTGGGGGCGCTCTACCTTAGATTTTAAGTAAATATACTCACATTCCACATCCTTAAGGCGGGTATCGCTATCAATGTCCCAGTTTTCTAGGCAGACGCCTGTAAATTGGGTGCCCGTGAAGTTGGTTCCCATTGCCTGGGTACCACAGATGTAAGCCTTCATCAGGTCACAGTAGCTGAGGTCGGCGTAGCGCAGGTCGGCATCGAGGAAATTTGCCCCCGTCATATCCGTATAACTGAGGTCAGCAAAGCGCAGGTCGGCATGGCTAAAATCCACACTGCCCAGGTAAGCGCGACTCAACCTTGCCCGCACCAGGGTAGCGCTGGAGAGATTGCTCTTAAATAAATTTGCCCGCATTAAATTGGCACGGGTGAGGTCCGCCGCCCGCAGGATAGCTTCATTGAGGTCAGCGCCGTAGAGGTTACTGCGGATGAGATTGCAAATACTGAGGTCAGCCTGGGTGAGATTGGCGCTCCCTAGGTCGGCATTGTAGAGGTTAGACCCAAACAGATTGGCATTGGCGAGATTAGCCTTGGGAAAGTGGGCATTGCGGAGGTGTGCTTCGCTTAAATCTGCTTCCGAGAGGTCAGCCTCGCTTAGATCTGCCCCAAACATATAGGCACCCCGCAGATAGGCACCATGGAGGGAAGCGCCAAACAAATTAGTGCCACTGAGGTCCGCTTCCCCCAAAAAACAGCCGTTTAGGTTAGCATGGCTGAGATTGGCAGTACTTAAATTGGCGCTGCGGAGATTGGCACCACTTAGGTCTGCCCCTGACAGGTCGACGTCAATCAAATCAATGTAACTTAAATCCCTGTCACTGAGGTCGGCGCTTCTGAGGTCAACAGGGGTATCGGGATGCTCCTGCCGCCAGCGATTCCATTCATCTAGTCCTTGTTCCAGTAGCTGCAGGTACTCGGCTTTTGCCATTCAAAACTCCGCAAGGGTACTGCTACTATAGGGTAGCTTAACGGCACAAGGAGCTGTGGTCAATATACAGTATATCTCCTTTGGGCGCAAAAGGGAGGGGATTGTCCAGGCTTGTATTTGGTGAAAAATTGTGCTACAGAATCATGGGAGCTTGCTACTTTGTATGTCTTTTGTCTCCATTGACAGTGTCCTTGACTGCCTGCAATCCCAGGAAAAGTGGGCACAGGGGAGGCTATGGCGCAAAATTTTTCGTTACTGGGAGCAAGCTGTGGGGGATTTGGTCGCTCCCCATACTCGCCCTACGGGTCTGCAGCGACGGATTTTGCAGGTGGCGGTCTCCAGTCCTGTGTGGGCACAAACTCTGTCCTTCCAACGCCGATCGATTCTGCAGAAACTGAACCAGCTCATAGAAGAGGACCTCATTGTCGATATTCATTTTTCCACTGCCCGTTGGGAAAAGATTAACAGTGATAGAAAGATAACAAAGGTGTTAATGCCGACGGATAATATTATTCCCACTACCCCCCAAGAAGCCCTTGATCGCTGTCGTTCTGTAGTTCAACAGCATAAGAACAAACATCGTTGTCCTCGCTGTGGTGCTCCTGCTGCTGCCTGGGAAATTGCTAGATGGCGACTGTGTCAGCACTGTGCTGTGCAGTTATTTTTTGCCCATCGGCGATGAAGAAGTACTGGCTCAAACTGCTGGTGGTCTGTTTGGTGATCTTCTGTCTGGTGCCATCGGTGGCAGCGATCACTGACTTAGAGCAATACCAACGTTTTTTACAATACCAACGGCAACAGATTCAGCAACGCCGAGACCGCCTCGATCGCTTGACCGCCCCTGCCCAAAAACGTCTAGAGGAACTGCAGTCTAACATCCGCAAAACGGAGACTTATCTAGCAGCCAATGAACAACGCTTATCCCAAATTCGGGCTGAGCTGCAAGAGGTGACAGAGCGTTATCAGAATCTCAAAGGTGTATTTCAAAGGGCAAAAGCGAGAACGATCGCGCGTCTGCGGTTTCTGCAACGCCAACCTCCTGGTACTTGGTGGCTTGCCCTCTTGGGTAGTGATAACTTGCAGGAATTTCTCGATCGTCGTCATCAACTCCTTTATTTGCACAAAAAAGACAAAGACTTACTAGCACAACTAAAAGCCACTGCTGACCAAGTGCTTATGGAGTGGGACAGGATGAAATCCCTGGAAAATGAGGCTCTGTTAGTGCAACAACAACTCAACTACCAAAAACAACTCTACACCGCTGAGGCAGAGACACAAAAACAGATTATCGATCGGTTGCAGAAAGACCGTGCTGCCCTAGAAAGAGCAGAAGAACGACTCCTGGAAGACTCGCGGCGTTTGGCAGGTTGGATTCGTGCCCGCAGTGGCGATAGCTATACCCTACCCCCTGGCAATGGCTACCTTGGCTATCCCACCTATGGCATTGTTACAAGTCCCTACGGTTGGCGCATCCACCCCATCCTGGGCTATGAAAAATTCCACACGGGCATTGATTTTGGCGCCGACTACGGCACTCCCATTTACGCCGCCCAGGCAGGTACTGTGATGTGGGCAGACTGGTACGGGGGCTACGGCAATACGATCGTTATCGATCACGGCAATGGCATTGCTACCCTCTATGCTCATTTGCAAAACTTTTATGTGCAAGCAGGCGATAGGGTAGAGAAAGGGCAGGTAATTGGCGAAGTGGGATCGACAGGCTTTTCCACTGGACCCCACCTCCACTTTGAACTGCGGGTGCAAGGTGAACCGATCGATCCCGCTCCCTATCTGTAAACATTTGTTATTTGGGAGTCCCCTATATTATCTCTCTGTCGCCAGGTTGCTAGCTTGCAGTTTGCCATTTTTACTAGCAATGATGGTGCGCTCCCCGTACTGTAATATCCGCTCGATCGCCAGTAAGCGGTTACTCCAGGTGTTGACACGGTAAGGGCGTTCCAGGGCTTCCAGGCGCAGCCACTGCGGTAAATCCTGACTGAGACTGCGCAGAGCGATAACGGCGGTTTGATAAGTGCTATTGTTGGGATTATTTTGCAAATTCACGAGGGCAGTCTGCACAGCTTGGGTTTTGCTCTGCATGGCTTGTAAAGTCGCTCCCCGCAGCCACAGGCGTTCTCCCGCTAAAAAGGGCTGCCATTCTTTTAACAGCAATTCGTAGCGCATCAGAGCCGCTTGAAAAGGACTGCGATGGGGTAGGATTTTGCCTGCTGCACTCGATCGGGTGTACTTCAGCAGTTCTTCATGTTTCGTGTTGAGATACTCCGCCGCAAACAGGGAAAAGCCCCCCGCCGGTAAATCTCGCACTGCCTGCAGTTTGTCTAGGAGTTCTCCTTCACTGACGTTTTTGATCAAGACCCCTGGCAAAAATAGCCCTGGGGCAGAACCCATACCCGTTAAAGCAGGCTGCACCTTTTCCTGCAAAAAGCGGCTGGTTTCCGGGGCATAGGTCATGGGGACAAGCCAATCCACGTGCCCTTCTGCTACCCAGGTCTCCCAGTTTTGCTGAATGCGATTGAGCCGATCGATCTGCTTCCAGGGAAAAACAGCAGCGGAAATGACTAAGTTAGGGCGCAGGGGGCGCAACTCCCTAGCCACTCTGGCAACAAATTGATTGACCTGCTGGGCGCGGTACTGAGTCCACAGCCACCACAGGGAACGATCGCTAGGAGTAATATTGACGGGATCAACCCCAGTCAGTTGCTTGAAGCCTTCGCGGGAAGCCTGCCCATAGCTGGCACTATGCCAACCACTCTGCCGGGGATAGCGGATATAGTCCAAATGTAGACCGTCCACCTCGTAGCGGGTGATGATTTCGCGATAGAGCCTGAGGAGATAGTCCTGTACCTGGGGGTTAGCAGGGTCGAGGAAGGGTTTGTTCTCCGGCGGGAAAATATCCCCCTTGGCACTGGCATCCCCCCACTGGGGATACAGACTTAAAATGGGACCAGGGTAGTTGGCATCTTTTCCTACTAGGGCATTGTGACGACGATTCCCCGCTGCAAATACCCACACCCAGGCATGAATCTCCATCTTGCGCTCCTGGGCTAGTTTAACTGCTGCCTCCAGGGGGTCCCAACCCTTAGTAAGGGGGTTTTGTTCCGGGGCAACAGTACTGGGGTAGATGGGATAGCCAGCATTGACAGTCTCAATGAAAACAGTGTTTACCCCTGCTGCCGCCAGGCGGTCAAAAATCACCCTTAGCCCTGCAGGAGACTTTGCCGCCACGATCGTGCCCCGATCGAGCCAAATTGCCCGCACCTCTGGCAGAGAAGCTAGTGTATCAGTGGGATAAGCCCGCCACAGATTTTGGCGTAGTTGTTCCCATTGGGTACGCACCTGCAGGTCTTTGCCCTGGGCAATCAAGCTAGGCATCTGTTTCAGGAAATTCTTTGCCTCTGATAGAAGGACATTTTCCCCCTGGTTGCCCCCCGTAAGCAGTGCGCTCTCCACCCTGCCAATTAGATCCTGCAGTTCCTGGCGCATAGCGATCGCCTCTAGGGTATTGATGGGCAGGGCAGTTACAGGGGGGGGATCGCCCAACACATCCCGATCGATGTCATCCGGCGTTTTTAGGGGCTGTGCCATCACCCCCAGTGTCCACACACCACTCAGTAAAAATAGCCAGAGGTATCTCACAATATTTTCATCTCCAAGACAGAGCCATTGTAGCGGAATTTAACTCCCGATCGAGAGGTTTCCGCCAGAGTTGGTCCATCTGTGTTAAGATTAGCCCTAAGATTAACCAAATGCCCAGAGCATGACCACTGAACTCAGCCAACTAAAGGTAGCGAGTGAACTACGCGAGCTGCAGAATCGAAATGTCTCAGGCATCCTGCGGGTGAAGCACGAAAAACCCAACTATCCAGAGTGGGAACTCTACGTCTATCTGGGGCGTTTGACCTATGCTACGGGGGGAGGGCATCGCGCACGCCGCTGGATTCGGGCAGTCCGCCTGCACTGTGACATCAATAAACTGAGCAAGGACTGGTTTGCCACTATCACTGACCTGCAGTCCCCCTGGGAAATAGATGTGTTAACAAGGGCGGTGATCCAAAACAAGATCACTTCTGAGCAGGCAAAGCAGGTCATTCAGTCCTCCATTCGGGAAGTCTTTTTAACCATTGTCGACCAAAAAATTACGGAGACGCACTGGGAGGAAAAGGAAACTAGTTTTCGCCCCCTTGTGGTTATTTCCGCTGACCAGGTGTTGCAGAATATCGCCGCTGCCAAGGCAAAGTGGCAGGAAGCAGGGCTATCCCATGTACAAAATATGATTCCAGGGTTCAGCTTTGAATTAGCGCCAGTGGTGGTGGATAACGATCGGTTTCAGCAGGTGATCACCACCGGTGCCTACCCCAACCTGGACAAACTGGTGACGGGGAAAAATACCCTGTGGGACCTGTCCTTCCTCATGCAAAAGTCCATGATTGCGGTCATGCGTTCCCTGCTGCCCCTAGTGCTAGATGGCATTGTGGAATTTCGGGAGGTACCGGACATTCCCCTGCCCTTCTTGACCAAGACTGCCACTAAGATGGCGAAAAGGGGAGTAATAGCTTGCATCGACGACAGCCCCCAAATTGGGCAAACTCTGGCAGCTATCTTAAACCCCCACGGCTACGAAACTATTGTCATCACCGACCCTCTACAGGGAGTGAGCACCCTGCTGCAGAAAAAACCTGACCTTATTTTCCTCGACCTGGTGATGCCCAATACCAATGGCTACGAGCTGTGTACTTTTCTGCGCAAAACTTCCCAGTTCCAGGAAATACCGATCGTGATCTTGACAGGGCATGATGGCGTAGTCGATCGGGTACGAGCAAAGTTGGCTGGCTCAACAGATTTTATGAGTAAGCCCCCTGAAGAGGAAAAAGTGCTGCAAATTGTTCAAAAATATATCAAGAAATGACTGAGGAGTTTGGCTATGGCGACAATTTTGGTAGTGGAAGATACCCTCACCCAGGCAGAACTGATTGCGGGGACGCTGCGAGAGGCTGGCTATACAGTCATCATTGCCACCAGTAGCGAAGATGCTAAGAGTAAATTAGCGCAGCAAAAGCCTAACCTCCTAATCTTGGATGTGGTGTTGCCGGGGGAGAGCGGGTTTGAATTCTGCCGCGAGCTAAAGGAAAACGCTGATACCAAGGATATTCCCGTGGTGATGTGCTCCACCAAAAGCGGCGAGATGGACAAATTCTGGGGCATGAAACAGGGGGCAGCCGCCTATCTCACTAAGCCAGTGGATACCGAAGAACTGTTGCGCACCGTCAAGCTGCTGATTAAGTAGGATGGCAGAGCAGTTTCTCACTCTGGTTTTACCCAGCCAGCGGGTGATGTTGCCCACGCAGCAACTCCTGGAGGTAGTCTTTCTATCTGCCGATCGCTTGTCCCCCATTCCCGACACTCCCCACTACACGATGGGGGTGACCAACTGGCGGGGGGAAGTCCTGTGGGTAGTAGATTTGTCCGCTCTCCTGGGCTTGGAACCCCTCTACAATCAGCCAGCCCACCTGCGCCGCTTTCCCGTGGTGATCAGTACCTATGGGCAGAACCCGATCGGACTAGCAGTGGTGGCAGTGGGCAAAATGGTGTGGTGTGAACCCCAGGAACTGCGGTCTGACACCCCCGAACTGGTCAAATTTGGGCAGGGAGCCTGGATTTCCCCCGAAGGACAGACAATTTTAGCCCTCAGGGCTGAGAAACTTTTACCAATGTCAGCTTAGTTGTGGCAGGATGTATTTTATTGCTGAGGAAAAGAGTTGATGACAGCTAGAATTCAATTAGCACGGGGTATTGACGAAGACGTATCCGATGTAAGAATTACCCGCTCGCGGGACGGGGCATTTAGCGTGGCGAAATTTTATTTCCAAAAGCCCAAGTGTCTAGAAAATGGCGAGCAAAACATTACAGGTTTGTATCTCATCGACGAGGAGGGGGAACTGATCTCCCGATCGGTCAATGCCAAGTTTCTCAACGGCGAGGCAACGGGCATTGAGGCAGAGTACAAGATGCGAGGAGAAGCAGAATTTCAGCGCTTTTTACGCTTCATGGAGCGCTTTGCGGCGGAAAATGGCTTGGAGTTGACCCGTAATTCCTAATGCGACGGCGGCGGTTTCTGTTTCTAGCTGGTGTAGCCTGCGGAGGAGTAGCCCTGGGGGCAGGGGTAGCAAGGCGCTTCCAGACCAAGCCTACAATTACTAATCCTGGTTCTCCTTTGCCTGGGCAAACTCCCAGTCCCACAAGAGTCACCTCTCCCAACCCTGCACCGCCGGGGATGTATGCCCCCCCTAGGGGAGACCTGCGCATTGCCGTAATTAGCGACCTTAACAGTCAGTACGGTTCTACTACCTATGAGCCAGAGGTACTCAAAGCGGTGGAGTTAATTCCCTACTGGGAGCCTGACCTGGTGTTGTGCAGCGGGGACATGGTGGCGGGACAATACCCTAGTTTGACAGAGCCAGAGATCAAGGCGATGTGGGATGCCTTTGATGCCAATGTGGCGGCTCCCCTGCGCAAAGCAAAGTTACCCTACGGATTTACCCTGGGGAACCACGATGCCTCCAGTGCCCGCAGTTTGAGTGGGGGGTTTCTGTTTCAGAAGGAACGGGACTTGGCGGCTGCCTACTGGCGTGATCCCAGCCATCCGACGGGGTTAAATTTTATCGATCGGGGAGACTTCCCCTTCTACTACTCTTTCATGGTGAAGGAGGGATTCTTCCTGACTTGGGATGCCTCAGGCAATATTGTGCCCCAGGAGCAGATTGAGTGGGCGGAGCGCAGTCTTGCCAGTGAGATTGCCCAGAAGGCAAAGGTGCGGATTGTGGTGGGGCATTTACCCCTCTACGCCATTACCTACGGGCGGGAATTTCCAGGGGAGTACCTCGATCGGGCGGAGGAGTTACGGGCACTGATGGAAAAGTATCGCGTGCACACCTACATCAGTGGCCATGACCATGCCTACTATCCTGCCCACAAGGGCAAGCTGGAATTGTTGAATATGGGAATTTTGGGGAGTGGGGTACGGCAGTTGCTCAATGGCAATACGCCCCTGTTTAAGGCAATGACGATTATTGATGTGAAAACGGACTCTGAGACTGTGACCTACACTACTTACAACATGAACACTCTCCGGGTAGTAGAGTTACAGGAGTTGCCCCGCCTCATTGCCACTCCCACAGGACAAATTTACCGCCTAGACATCCAGGAGTCTGACCTGACGCCGGAGGAGCGGGCTATGAAGTTTATCCCGACCTACTGAGTTATGTGGCGCTGGCTGGAGTTCCACTTTAGTACGCCTGAATACAGTGGTGGCTTGCTGTTTTGGTTGAGTATCTTCTTCTTCGCTGCTGCTACTAATACTCTCTCCGGCTGGCTCTACGTCATCAGTGGCATCAGTATTGGTCTCCTGATTACGGGAGCAACTCTACCACCGCGCTCCCTCGCGGATATTGTCATTAGCCGCCCCAAATTAGAACCCGTCAGCGCAGGGGACTTCCTAGAGGGGGTATTACTGGTGGAAAATCGGGGCAAGGTTAGCCGCAAGCTAATTCAAGTGTGGGACCTCCTCCCTGCTGGTTTTACGGTGCAGCCCCAAACTACGATCGAGGTATTGCTCCCTAAGCACACCTGGACATGGCGCTACAGCGTACCCACAACTAAACGGGGAATTTATCAATTCGATCGGGTGGATATTATCACTGCCAGTCCTTTAGGGCTATTCCGCAGTCGCCGCAAGCGATCGGTGCCCCGTCCTGTAGTAATTTATCCCTTGATTCTGCCCCTTAGTTATTGCCCCATTTTAGACCGTTTAGGTACAGACACCAGTCCCCGTCCCCACACAGCGGAAGTAAATTTCAGCCATGCCACCGAAGGTTTGACGAAAAATTTGCGCCCCTACCGTTGGGGTGACCCTATTCGATTAGTCCATTGGCGTACCAGTGCGCGGTACGGAGAATTGCGGGTGCGGGAGTTGGAGGTGACCACAGGGGGACAGCAGTTTGTAATTGCCCTGGATACCCGATCGGGTTGGCTGGAGCACTGTTTTGAACAGGCAGTGATTGCCGCTGCTTCTCTCTATAACTACGCCCTCAAACACAATTTGGCGGTCTCCTTTTGGTCTCCTCCCAGTGGTTTACTCACGGATGCGGCTGCTGTCTATGAAACTTTAGCGGGGATCACCGTTGACGACAGGGAGGAAGAATTACCCAATCTCCCCCTTGTATGGTTGACCCATCAAACGGAAGACTGGCATAACTTACCCCCTGGCAGTTGTTGGTTATACTGGGGGGAGACAGAACCCCGTACTAATCTGCCTGGATTATTTGCTGGGGTTGCCCGCCCCGACAGTGAGCTAGTCAGTTGGTTGCAGTCCTATCCTAACTAAAGGAAAATCTGAGCACTTGCACTAAGCTGATTCTCTCAATAGAAATACCACATCGAACTCATATTCCCAATTAAAGTGTCTGTAGCAGATAAATTTGGGGAATATATCTAAAATATCTTGCAACTTAAAATCATGGAAATGAAAAGGATTGTAGTGGGTGGTTTTTTTAGAAGGGTATGTCAGGATTACGTGATTAATCTTATTCCTATCACAAAAATTAGGTAAAACCTGAGTTTCAGGGATGTGCTCAATGGTTTCTACAGAAATCAACATATCTATTGGGCGATCGCTAGTCCATTTGTTCAGATCACCCTGTACAAAACTTACTTTGGAGTTAGCATATTCTTGATTAGCGAAATCAATAACTTCTCGGTCAGAATCAATACCAATCACAGAATGTACATCAGGATTGGTTGCTAACAAGTAACTACCATAGCCACAACCACAAGCTGCATCACAGACTACTCCCTTAGCAAACTGCCTTAATAGAGCATAGCGTTCTACGTGACGTTGAATCCGAATGCGATTCTCAATTTCCAGTAGCTCCGGCTTGGTTAAGAAGATATGTTTCTCGACTTTCTTGGAACTATCTTTACCAGTCGTACTCACACGTTTCCTCCTTTTTGTCTACGAATTTCTATATCTGCACAAATTTCATCCCACACTTTGTTAAAAATAGTCTCCCAGCTGTGTTCGCGCAAGATTTGCTCTCTTATTAACTGACTCCTCTTCAGTAACTCAGACTCTGGTAGATTTAGTGCCCACTGGATAATTTTTCGATTTTCATTAGGGTCATTGGTTAAATAGATAGCATGATCACTAGCAAATCCACTCTCAGGAGTAACTAGAGGAATTAAACCCCTAGCACAATTTTCCAGAATTACCGTAGCCTGGGCATCCATAGTAGCTGTGTGGATGTAAAAGTCATAATTGTCTACAATCCACTGATTAGTAAATGGATCACTATTGTCAATGTACCCTAAGTTATTGAAAACAAACTCTTCTCCCTGGATAGATATCTTTATTAAACCTTCAGCAAGTCTTTCCATAGTCCCTACGTGCAAAAGTACATCTAAGCCCATTAAACTAGCACAGGTAATATCAAAACCTTTGTAAGTACCTAAGTTGCTGATGTGTAAAATTCCTCGCTGACCAATCGGGTTAAAGGCGGTCTTATAGGGAGAAATGTTCTGTGCCGCTACGCCCATGTTGATATGTACTAACTTATGCTTAACTTGAGATTGAATGGAATCATCCTCTAAAGCCATAGTACGATCGTACCAAATTTTGCCACAAATGCCAAAAATTTTCTGAGCTGATAATAACTGTGACTCCCAAAAAGGCATCCTCGATGTCCATTCTAACGGAAAAGATGGCACCCAAGGCATAAAAATGTAAGTGTTAGGATGACATATGTTATGAGGCGTTAAAGCATTATCCTTTACCCAGTTACGAATAAATTTACCTAGGTTTGGCTTATCAACCTTGTCAATGTACGTGGGATGACCTAAAAGAATATCGTCAGGATGTTCAGTCACTTTACCAGCACAGCAATTAGACATATGAAAGTTTTCTCGCTTACCCAGATAAAACTCTGCCCACTTATTTATCTCTCTGTTTGAGAGTTCATAAACTTCATAGCTGTGTTCGCATAAAAAATAACCATCTAAAGTATAAAAGAAGTGAAGCATATAATTGATTCTATGCTAGTCCCTAAGTATAGTACCACAAGTTTTGTAAAAATGCAACAAGTAAGTGGGTCCTGGGTATTGCAGCTAATAATTGCTGACTAGATTTTGGTAAATGCAGTAAGTTTGTGTCTAAGAAGAGGTTATAGGTCGTTAAAAATTGATATAATTTGCGCAGTATTTAGAAGTAATATCTCTGTCCATGAGCAAGCGGGTAGTTTATCGTGAATTTGGGGAAGAGCCAGAACCTACACCGGAGCCAAGTCTGTTACCGATCGCCCAGCAAAAAGTGAGGGTACAAATTTCCCGCAAAGGGAGGGGGGGGAAAACTGTGACAGTGATTGCAGGCTTGCAAGGGACAGAAGACACCTACAAAGACCTGTTGAAAAAACTTAAAACTCTCTGTGGGGCAGGGGGGACAGTAAAAGACGACACGATCGAAATCCAAGGGGAGCATGTCGATAAAATAGTCACTGCCCTGGTGGGATGGGGCTACAAACAGTGCAAGAGGGGATAAAATGACCGCCCAGATCATCGATGGTAAAGGCATTGCCCGATCGCTACAGGCAAAAATTGCCCAGCGTATCCAGGAGTTAACCCCAGAGTATGGTCGTCCACCGGGGTTAGCGGTGATTATGGTGGGGAACAATCCTGCCAGTGCGGCTTATGTCGCTAACAAAGAAAAAGCCTGTCTCAGAGTAGGGATTACTTCCTACGGCAAACATCTGCCGGGAAATACCACCCAGTCAGAGTTAAAGGCAATCATCGAGGAACTAAACGACAACCCTTTGGTGGACGGCATTCTCCTACAGCTACCTGTGCCCCCCCACCTCGACAGCAGTGAACTCATTAACACGATCACGCCCAGCAAGGACGTAGATGGTTTACATCCTGTCAATCTCGGCAGGTTGGTGAGAGGGGAAGCAGGGCTAAGAAGCTGTACTCCCGCTGCGGTCATGGAGCTGTTAAAAACTATCCCCCTTGATCTAGCTGGCAAACGGGCAGTAGTGGTGGGGCGGAGTATCCTAGTGGGGAAACCCCTCGCCCTTATGCTCCTGGAGGCTAACGCTACCGTCACGATCGTGCATTCCCGCACTGTCCAGCCCCAAGAGATCACCAAGGCGGCGGATATTTTGGTGGTAGCAGCGGGGCAGCCCAATTTAATCAAGGGAGAGATGGTCAAGGCAGGGGCAGTGGTGATTGATGTGGGAATTAACCGCCTAGGCGATAAATTAGTAGGAGATGTAGATTTTGCTGCCGTTTCCCAGGTGGCGAGCTACATTACCCCCGTCCCTGGCGGAGTTGGACCAATGACCGTTACCCTTTTGTTGCAAAATACATTATGGAGTTACTGCCGGCGCTATGACACTCACCTTTGACCTCAAAACCTATCTCGATCGTTACCGCCAGCAGGTAGAAGCTGCCCTGGATGCCTATTTACCCCTGGGCTATCCCCCCAAAATCTATGAAGCCATGCGCTATTCCCTATTGGCAGGGGGGAAACGTTTGCGTCCCATTCTAGTCCTGGCTAGCTGTGAACTCTGTGGGGGGAACCCAGATTGGGCAATGCCGACCGCAGTGGCAGTAGAGATGATCCACACCATGTCTTTAATTCACGACGACCTGCCGGCTATGGACAACGATGACTACCGTCGCGGTAAGCCCACCAATCACAAGGTCTTTGGGGAAGACATCGCCATTTTAGCGGGGGACGGACTGCTTGCCTATGCTTTTCAGGTGATTGCCGATCGTACACCCCTGGAGGTACCAAGGGAGAGAGTCGTGCGCGTGATTGCCCTAGTTGCCCGATCGGTTTCCGCCGAAGGTTTGGTGGGAGGTCAGGTAGTAGATTTAGAGATGGAGGGCAATCCCCATGCCACAGAGGCAATGCTGGACTATATTCACAAACACAAAACCGCCGCGCTGTTAGAAGCGGCAGTAGTAGGGGGAGCGATCGTGGCGGGGGCAAATGAGGAACAGATAGAAGGGTTGCGACAGTATTCCCAGAATATCGGTTTAGCCTTTCAAATCATTGACGACATTTTAGATATCACCTCTACCCCTGAAGAACTAGGCAAAAGTGTGGGCAAAGATGAGAAGGCGCAAAAACTGACCTACCCTAAACTATGGGGCATTGCAACTTCCCAACAAAAGGCAAAAGCCCTGGTGCAAGAGGCAAAGCAACTCCTGGCAGCCTTTGGCGATCGGGCAACCCCCTTGCAGGCACTAGCAGACTACATTGTAGAGCGTACCAACTAACAGAATATGGAACATCTCCTCGATAACCGTGTGTTATTGATAGCTCTGGGTGCCAGTTTGGTGGCACAGTTGATCAAAGTCATCATTGAAAGTATTCGCCACCGTTGTTTGAAATTGCAGGTCTTTTTTGAAACAGGGGGAATGCCCAGTTCCCATGCGGCGTTAGTATCAGCTTTGGCAACGGGAATTGGTTTGACCCAGGGCTGGGACAGTGGACTATTTGCGATCGCCTGTGTGTTTGCTGTGATCGTTATGTATGATGCCACAGGCATTCGGCGGGCGGCGGGGCAACAGGCACAACTCCTCAATCAGATTGTGGTGGAAATATACGAGAACTCTCCCCCTGATCCCCTCAAAGAATTGCTAGGACACACACCTGTCCAGGTCATAGTGGGAGCGATCGTGGGCATTTTCCTCATGTGGTGGCTACTCTGATGCTAGGAAGTCTTGATATTGAGGATGACACCCAAGACCTGTAACTCGTGAGCACCGCCGAACGACAGGCTGTGTAGAATAAATTTCAGATTTTACAGGCGTATCTTGCCGCTCACAGTATTTTTCACACCAGCTACTTTTTCGCTCAGAGCTTTAACATCCCCCGACAAGCTAGAAACTTTCTCGTTCAGCATACTGTCTGTCTACCTTTTGGTCAAGCTTAGCAGTTTCCTGTTTGAATTGTGTTCTCAGGTCGGCAATGTCCTGTTTGAGTTCTATTCTCAGTTCGCTGAACTGTCGATCGATCTTTTGCTGAAACCGTATCAAGAATTCTGCCAGGGTGTAAGTAATAGTGGGGAATGTGGTCATAGACAGGTAATGATTTGAGAGGGTGCTTAAATTTTACTCTGTCTGGGTAAAGTTAGGTAGAGGGTGGTAGTAGGTTGAAATCTATGGCTTTTCTTTACGAAGAAGATTGCATTTGTGGCTAGCTGAGACAGTGGCGGGTAGAGATAGAGGGGAACTGTGCAGTTGTTTAATTACTTTGTATGAACATTTACTAAAACGCGAATTTGTCAATATGCCAGAATGTTTTAGGGGTTGGGAGAGTACGATCCTGGGATCAAAAATTGAACTGAAAGCTTTGTTAAAGCAGTCTCCCAGCTTGGGGAGTTATTTTGATAATGTAGCAGAGGAATATTACAGAGATACCCTAGAAATTGTGAGGTCGGAGTACAGTGACTACTTCCCCGATGAACGTCCTTTTACTCTCAATAGTCAGCTTTTGTTAGAAGAGTAAGACATCCCGCTTAATACAGACGGGAAACTGAAGCCTTGCTTATGGTAACGATCGTTACATTTATGTTCAGGGGCATCTTGTAGCGTAAAATTTAGTTGTAGCGGTGGAGATGAGGGTTGGATTTATCAGTTCTGATTTTGCTGTCCCTGGTGGCAGGGATTGTGTTTGGGGGAGTGGTGCATGAGTTTTTACCGACTTGGATATACCCCCTCGATCGTTATCTACTCACTCCCCTAGGGCAAATATTTCTGCGATTGATTCAATTTGTTGTGGTACCGATCGTTTTTTGTTCTCTGTTAATTGGTCTTACACGCATCAAGAATGCCCAGCAGGTCGGTCGCTATTTGATTAAATTATTTTCCACCTATCTAGCTAGCAGTTTTGTCGCTATCAGTTTGAGTTTAGTAATTGTCCTGCTTACTCAGCCGGGTTTGGGGTTAGTTGGTCTACAGGGAACAGAAACAGCCCCTGTTACAGCTAATACAAATTTACTGGATTGGTTAGTTAGTCTGGTGCCAACGAATCCTTTTCAAGCTCTTAGTGAAAGTAATTTGTTGCAGGTAATTATCTGCGGGGCATTAGTAGCGATCGGCATTCAAAAAAGTGGAGCTAAGGCGAACAGCTTTGTCGCCCTCATAGAAAGTATCTATGCTATCAGTGAAAACATACTTTCCTTTATTCTCTATCTTGCTCCCTTCGGCGTGTTTGGTCTCATTGGCTCCATTATTGCTAACCAAGGTATTCATATCCTGCTGCAACTATTTAACTATATGGCGGTGGTTATTCTTGCGATCGGGTGTATGTTTAGCTTCTATCTTGTGGTGTTATTTTTAATTCGGCGGCCCCCTATTGATTTTCTGCAAAAATTTTTCCCCAGTCTATCTCTTGCCTTTGCTACTGCTAGTTCCAACGCCGCTCTGCCCATTGCTCTCAATGATGCTATGAGCTTTAATCTTCCCCCTGAAATTGCTAACTTTGCTATTCCCCTTGGTACAGCCCTCAAGCGGGATGGCATGGCAGTTGGTCAGATAGTAAATGCCCTATTCATTGCCCAGCTTTATCAAATTCCTGTTGATACTACTCTCCTAGTTAGCGTTTCCCTCAGTACCCTGTTAGTATCTTTTAGCACTGCTGGTGTACCAGGAGCAGGTATTGTGATGATGACTACTATTTTCAGTGCCGCTGGACTGCCTTTGGAAGGAGTAGCTCTGTTAGCAGGAGTCGATCGGTTGATGGACAGTTTTCATACTATCTTGAACTTACAGGGGAATTTAGTTAATGCGATATTCCTGGATTGGTGGGAAAATGGCAAAACGCAAACTGTAAAACAATAACAGCCGTCAAGATGCCCGATTATCAAATTAAAGTTAAAATAAATACTGAGTCTTTGTCAAGTTTAGTATGTTGATTTATCAAGTCGGTGCACCCATTCTTAGACAAGTGGCACAGCCTGTTGATCCCAGTGAGCCTGCTGTGCAGAAATTGGCGCAGGAAATGTTGCAAATCGTCAAAAAAAAGGGGGGTATGGGCTTGGCATCTCCCCAGGTAGGCTATCCTTGGCAAATAATAGTAATTGCTTCCCATCCCAACGATCGGTATCCCTATGCACCCTTACGAGAACCTTTTGTGATCATTAATCCGCAACTCATCTCCCATACATCAGAGGTGGAAACTGATTGGGAAGGCTGTCTGTCAGTGCCGAACAAAAGAGGACAAGTAGACCGCTATCGTCAAGTAGAAGTGCATTATTTGGATATACAAGGCAGAGAGAAGAAGGAGGTATTTTCTGACTTCATTGCCAGGATTTTCCAGCATGAATTTGACCATCTGCAAGGTCAGTTGTTTATTGACAAAGTCCCTCCTCAATCCCTAGTTTCTGAAGCAGAATATCGCCAGATTGTGCAGTCAAAAATGAGTGCGACACGCCGTAACTTGCCATAGTTTAGTCTGACGGTGGTTGTGAGGTTTTTTTTGCTAGTAACTTAGCAGCGATCGCTCCGCCAATGAAGCCAAATAGATGCCCTTCCCAGGAAATGTAAGGTTGGTTTGGGAAAATACCCCAGATCATGCCGCCGTAACTAAGACCTACAAACAAGGAAATGAAAATTGATGGAATACTGCGCTCAAAATAACCACTTAGTAATAAATAACCGAAGTAGCCGAAGATCATGCCGCTAGCGCCGATATGGAGAGCGGGTCTGCCAAATAGCCATGTCCCCAAACCACTGACAAACCCAGAAATAAGAGAAACTGCCCAGAAATCTTTGGTGTTGCGCAACATTACCAGCCAGCCCAGTATTAAAAAAGAAACAGTGTTAGCAGCAAGATGGATAAAATTGGCATGTAAGAAAGGAGCAAAGAGAATTCCTCTTAAACCTATTATTTCCCTGGGATAGATGCCGAATTGATCTAATCTCTGACGAAAAACTGTTTGGTCTACAATCTCAATTAACCACATCAAGACTAAAAAGCCCCCCAGAATATTGACCTGTTCTTTTATTTCCGCCAGTATTTCGGAGAACACCGATCGTTGCTTAGCCATATTTGTACCCCTGTAGCCACAAAGCTAGGCTTATTCTAGCCTGCCCCAGAACCTCTTATCAACACCCAACTAGGGGGAACGATCGGTTAACTACTAATATTTATGTTGTTTTCAAGGAGGGATACATTACTGTTTCCATTCGATATGATCGTTAATACGATGTTTTGCAAATATTGCCAGGATGTCTGCACAGAAACACATAGCTCCTATGGGGAAATAAACATCTTTTTGCCAGTTTCAGTCTGTTTGCAGTTCTTCTTCCTCAAGTTCTAAAAGGCTGCAGATTACTTACTTCCAGCCCCATTTTTCGGAATAATAATGATGTCATAGCCATCTTCCCTGCCACGTCCACAGATTAGACGGCAATACTTGTCTTTTGGTGCAATTTTCCAATGTGCATTTGTTGCAGTAATAAACTCTGCTGTAATAGTTCTGGAGCGGAGAGAATTCGCTTTTTAGCTAGTTCACAATACTAAGGGTCAATTTCAAATCCTATCCCAATTCTGTTTAATATTGCTGCGGCGATCAAAGTAGTGCCACTACCAGCAAACGGGTCTAATAGGGTGCGGTAACCCAAGGGGAAATGACGTTGGATGTCTCACTGCTAAAAGTCCAAAGCCGATTTGTCCAACTCATAAATCCCAATCTAGTTATATCTGACTTTCTGCTCCCAATCATCCGAGAACCCCATGCCCTAGGGCGCGACATATTTCCTTCTTTCTATAGGATCGTGGAGTGATACTGAAAGCCAACTTCCCTAGCGATCGTTGTAATATCAGCCCCTAAGCTTTATGTTCAGGCAAAATCTCCCCTCATCCTGCAGGAATTCAAAACATCTTGGGAGCCAGGCTATGAAATATTGTCCTGATGGGAGCGGATATACAAACTCCTTGCCGACGACCCTTCAGAGCAGTGGAGTATCTCCATTTTCCTTCAACTGCAAAAGGTTGTGGATAGCAGCAATTAATGTACTCTCTTTTTTGGCAAAACAGAAGCGGATATAGGGCACAACAGACCGATCGGGATTGGCAAAACACTTCCCTGGTACAGCAGCAATGCGTGCCTGTTCTGCTAGGTAGCGGGCGGCTTGGTCACCATCGGGGGCAATAGCACTGGTCTCCGCCCAAATGTAGTAGGCACCCTGGGGTAGAACAGGTTTTAAGCCGATTTCTGCAAGGGCGGGAAAGAGTAAATCCCGTTTGTGGCGGTATTCCTTACCTAGGTTTGTAAAGTAATCGGGACTAAATTGCAGGGCAGTCAGAGCAGCTATTTGTAGGGGAGCAGGAGCGCAGATCGTCAGGAAATCGTGCAGTTTGCGCATAGCAGTCGTAAGGGTTGCACAAGCGATCGTATAACCTAACCGCCAGCCCGTCACACAGAAGGTTTTAGAAAAGCCACCGACAACAATGGTGCGTTCCCGCATTCCTGGCACCGACAGCATGGAGATGTGCTTGCCCTCATAAATGATATACTCGTAAATCTCATCGGTGATCACGTAGGCATCATATTTTTGGCAATAGCGTGCCAGTACCTCCAGTTCCTCGTAGCGCCACACCTTACCAGTGGGATTGGCAGGGCTATTGAGAATCACTGCTTTAATGCCCTTCCTAAAAACTTGTTGCAAAATATTTTCATCAATTTGCCAGTGGGGAGGTTCCAGCAGGAAAAATTCAGGTATGCCGCCGCAGGTGATCAAATTGGGCAAATAATTTTCATAAAAGGGTTCAAACACCAACACCCGATCGCCGGGGTCAATCAAGCTGAGCAGAGCTAGGTTCAAGCCCTCCGTGGCACCACAGCAAACCGTCACCTCCCGATCGGGGTCAACTACTACATTCTGTTCCCTTGCCATTTTTTGCGCGATCCCTTGGCGTAAATCTGCCAAACCCCAGGGGTCACAGTACTGATTGTGGTCAGCTAAAATAGCCTCCACTGCTGCCTGCTTCAGGGCTTCGGGGGCAGGGAAATCAGGTAAACCCTGGGCTAGATTGATCGCACCAAATTGGTCACAATAGCGAGAGGCTTCCCGTATTTGCGATTCTTGGGTGAGTTGTGCCCGCTGGGCGATGCTATGCCTGTTGACTGCAGTGTTGGTTGATGGCATTGACGATCGGTTCTTCCCGTTGACGTAGCTGTTCTATTTTAGCGATGGCTTGGTTACGCGCGCGATTATTTTGGGTCTGAATTGCCTGTCCTAGTGCCGCCGCCGATCGGGCTGCTTCTGTGGTCAGCTCCACCAGCTTCTGTCTGCCTTCTACCAGTAGGGGGTCTTGTAGCTTTAGTCCCTTTAGTTCTGCCCCGATCGCTTCCATCTGGCTAGATAGCTGTATCCATTCTTGCGCCGTTTGGGGAGTAGGGAGAGCGCTGATTTTGTTCACCACTTGGTTAAGGCGGTTGCACTGGGAGACTCTAGTTTCGCCACAGGACACGATAGCGATGACCATGATGACAAACAGCAAGAAGGAGGGCAGACGCATAACAAAAGAGCCAAAAACTGAAGGCATTTTAGCCTGCTGAGCCGATACAATGAAGAGAGATTTGGAAGATATGACATATGGCGATCAAAAAAGGCACGAAGGTACGGGCAGTGCGGGAAAAGTTAGAGGGGAGCTTGGAGGCACAGGCTAACGACCCCCGTTTCCCTGACTACATCTTCAATACAGACGGGGAGATCATCGAACTGCGGGGCGACTACGTGCAAATTTTGTTCGGTCAGGTGCCTACCCCCCCCATCTGGCTCCACAAAGACCAGGTGCAGGAAGTTAAGTGAAAATCGCTCCCCCCTGTAACCGATCGTAGTGATAGGCAAACGCCTCTTGGAGGGCCGGAAAGGTGGCAAGGGTGGGGTCGGCGTGCAAGACTTGTTGGGCAGCTTCGCGGCTGCGGGTGTAAATTTGTTGACGGAGGGCACTGTCTTTGATGCGGTCATCGATCGTAAAACCCCCATGACCAGATTGTTCTTTCCCTTCGTCTTTTCCCTTCCCCCGCATTTCGTAGTCCCGTTCGGCAATGTAAAAACCATCCTGGGATTGCACTAGTACCTGCAGTCTTTCTAATGCTGTCTCTGAGTTGGTGTCTGTACAGAGAAGACAGTAGGCTTGATGGGCACCCCTGCCCACCCGCCCCCGCAATTGATGTAGTTGGGCAAGACCAAACCGATCGCTGTGTTCGATCAGCATCACTGAGGCATTAGGCACATCCACTCCCACTTCCACCACAGTTGTGGCAACCAGAATATCAGTTTTATGCTCACGGAAGTCACTAATAGCCTGGTCTTTCTCCGCCGCTGTCATCTGTCCATGCAAAAGACCGATGCGAAAGTTGGGAAATACCTGCTGCCGTAAGCGCTCCCACTCCTGCACTGCCGCTTTGACATCTTCTAACTTCTCTGACTCTGCCACCAAAGGTAGAACAACATAACACTGTCTGCCCTGCACTACTTCCCTTTTGATCAAATCATAGGCATAACGGCGCTGACTGGGGCGAATGAGGACAGTTTGAATGGGTTTTCTGCCAGGGGGCAATTCATCAATGATACTGACATCAATTTCGGAGTTGGTGAGATAGAGAGTGCGGGGAATGGGAGTAGCAGTCATAATTAAGACATGGGGACTCTCTCCTTTTTTCACAAGTTGTAGCCGTTGGTCTGTACCAAAGCGGTGTTGTTCGTCAATGATGACTAAACCCAAGCGTTGAAATTCCACATCCGCCTGAATGAGGGCATGGGTGCCAATGACCAAGGGCAATTCCCCTGTGCTGAGTTGGCGTAAAATCTCTTTTCTTTTGCTGGCTTTCGTAGAACTGGTCAACAGCTCCACTGGTAAAGCTAACTGGGCAAACCAATGCACAATCTTTCTGTAGTGTTGTTCCGCCAGAACCTCTGTGGGAGCCATTAATGCTGTCTGCCAACCGTTTTCGATCGCTAACAAAATGGCATAGACTGCCACGATCGTTTTGCCTGACCCCACATCTCCCTGTACTAGACGGTTCATAGGTTTGTTTTTTTGCAGGTCTTGGTGAATTTCTTGAATTACGCGTTTTTGGGCATTGGTGAGGGAAAAGGGTACAACCCGATCGAATTGGGCTATGAGTTTGCCTGTGGCGATGAGGGCGGGGGAACTCTGCTGCTGTTGGCGGTAAAGGGCAATCAAACGGCGGAAGAAATATTTATCAAAGGTGAGACGGTAGATGGCTGCTTCTAACTTTTCCCGATCGGGAGGATAGTGAATAAATTTGATGGCACTGGGCAGGGCAAGGAGTTGATATTGACTGCGGATGGCGGGGGGCAAGGGGTCAACAATTTGGTCAGCGAGGGGCAGACAATCAATCACCAATTGGCGAATTTGGGCAGGACTGATGCCCTCTGTAAGGGGATAAATAGGGACTAGGCGACCAATACGATTGGACTCAATTTGATCGTGACTGTGGTCAAGAATTTCCACCTCAAAATCTTCCAAACTTAAGCCGTATTTCCCTTTTTTCACTACCCCGGAAGCCGCCACTGTGGCACCAATGGGATACATTTTCCGCAGTTGTCCTTGCCAGGCGTGAGAACTATAGCGTTTCCCCGTCCAAAAGCGTTGTAATTTAATTTGTCCCGTATTATCCCACACCCACACCTCCATAATTGTCAGATTGGGATTTTTGGGGCTAGTGAAACAGGAAAAACGACGAATTTTGCCAATAATAGTTACAGTATCGTGTTCCCGCAATTCCCTGATGGGGATTTGTTTGGCGTAGTCCACATGGTCGCGGGGGTAGTAATGGAGGACATCCCCGATCGTTTTTAGTCCCAATCTTTGCCATTTTTTCCCCCTTTGTCCCTGCCATGCTTCTAGGGTAGTGTGCAGACTCAAACTATCAGGTGGGGCGGGGGGAGTTTTAGGTTTCTCTAAGACAGAAGGATGGGTCAATTGCTGGCGGCGGATCGTGTATAAAAATTGTTTGGTTTCTGCAATTAAATTCTGTCTTTGCGCCAGGGAAAAGGCATTGTATTGCTGATAGTTTTGTGCTAACTTGCGGGCTTGTTCCCGATCGGTTTTACTGAGGTTATCTAAGTTGGCAAATTGTGCTAGCAGATTGTGGGCTAAAAAATCAGCAAAATAGGCAGTTTTCCCCCGCAAATTGGGACAGCCGTAGCGGGTTTCTACTTCCAAAGCCTCTTGTAATTTAAGGATGTCAGCAGCCACCATAATACACTCATTATGCCATATCCCCCTTTGCTTTTCTCTGTTGCAATATAGTTGCGGCAAAGACTAAATCCTGGGGGGTGGTAATTTTGATATTTGTCTCTTCCCCCTCTACGATCGCTACTGCTATGCCTAGTTTTTCCGCCAGGGCACTGTCATCTGTCACAGTCCAATGATGTTGTTTTGCCTGCAGATGGGCATCTTTGATCATCTGCACATGAAACCCCTGGGGTGTTTGAGCACTCCACAACAAAGAGCGATCGGGCGTATCCACCACCTGTCTGTCTTGCACTACTTTGATCGTGTCTTTCACAGGCACCGCACAGATGAGGGCAGGATGTTCTAGCAAAGTAAGGGCACACCGATCGATTAAAGCCGGAGAAATAAGACAGCGAGCGCCATCATGGATTAGCACATAGGACGCCTCTGGGGGCAATGCCTGCAGACCGTTAAACACCGAGTCCTGGCGCGTTTCCCCCCCCTCAATCCACTGCCAAGGTTTCGACAACCGCTGCAGCATAGGCAAAATAACAGCCCGATCGCATTCCTGTCCAATCACGCCAATCCACACCACCGTCCTCGCCTGTTCCGCCGCTTGCAACGTCCATTCCAAAACCGTCTTGCCCTGCAAAGGAATCAGGAGTTTGTTGTAGTCCAAGCCCATGCGCTTCCCCTTGCCCGCTGCAGCAATTAAAAAATGACAAGCCACCATAACTAGTACAACTTCAAATCCAGTAAACCCTCTTCTTTCCGTTTGGGATGAAAGCACACTGCAAACTTCACCCCCCGTGCTGCCAACTTCTGTAGAATCTCTTGTTCTACCCGCCGTGCCGCTCCCTTGAGAACCCGATTGACTGCGATTTCATCCTCTGCTCGCTGTAAATTCTCTTGCTCTTCTGGCGTCAGCAACAGACGACAATCGATCGGTTTTTCCCACTTATCTCTGTCGATCACCAAGTCCCCCTGCCAATGATTCTGTATCTGCTCTAGTAAATCCCTGTCCCAAGTGTCCATCGTCCACACCTTGTAGAAATGACAACGATCGGGGACACGCACCAAATGTTGCTGCAAACTAGTAGCGATATTGCGAGAAATACCCACATAAGCCAGGCTAACTTCCCCATCAAAGATAGCGTAGACCCCCCTCTTGCCTTCCAGGGTTCCATCAATCAATCCCGCTTGCGTCAGATAGGGGTAAAGAGGCAGGTCCGCCAAATGGGGATAGGTCATTATTGATTCACCAACGTCCACCAGCCCAAGCTAGGACCGATAAAGCGTACCGTTACCCATATCACCACCATCGCAGCAATGCCAATCCACGCTCCTGTCGTAGTGATTTTAACAAACTGCTCTGCCTTATCCTTGGTTAGCCAGGGCAACCAGGAGAGGATCGGTTGGGGCTTACCATAGTTCTCCCCCAAAATCTCCTTGCGCCGCTTTGAGTCCCCCATAACACCTCCTACAACTGATGTAAATAAGGATACCTGATGGGAATACCTGGTTCTTTAGTCAACTCAAAATTGATACATTGCCAGCGTTCGTCCTCCTCCTCATTGAACTCCACCTGCAGACCAAACAGCCGCGGTGTACTGTAGTCAGGGAATCGCTCTAGGAAGGGCATCAACAAATCCTTGTAGCGTTGGGCAATGATCACCTTCAGCGCCCGATAACCCTGAGTGTAGAGATAGTCCAACTGTTCGTGAATTTCAAAGCGAATACTGTCAGGATGGGTGTGTTGCCGATACCAAACTCCATTCCACAGCCGCCAGCGCCGCCCTGACTGTAAATGTACCAACTCCTGTCGATCGGGGTCCACTTCAAAAGCACCATGGCGGGGGCAGAGATAAGTATCCGTTAGGACCAGCGCGGGGATGGTTTGACGGCAGTGGGGGCAGGCAATTTCTGGACCGAAAGCAGGGTAATGCACGGGAGAAGTACCTATCTTCACTCGCTACACCCCTATCATAGTACCCCCTCCCCCTAATTGCCAAAGGGGAAGGAAAAACTAAGATTTGCGCGTCAGGGCACTGTAGGGCAATACCCGCACCAACTCCTCATAGGTAGTAATGCCTTTGCAGACCTTCTCGATCGCTGCCAACCGAAAGGAGGGATAGTCAATCTTACGAAGATAGCGCATTAACTGACTGGGCGTCCCCTCATAGATCAACTCGCGGATGTGATCATCCACATCGACAATTTCCACCACTGCCTCCCGCCCCAGGAAACCACTGCCAAAACACTTATCGCAGCCCTTACCTTTGCGCCACTGCATATTTTCGGGAATGGGGGGGATGCCCAACCTGTCCAACTCCTCTGGAGTAGGGGTATAGGGAACGGCGCAGTAGGGACAGACCTTGCGCACCAGGCGTTGTGCCACGATCCCCAAGAGAGCATCACTAATTAGACCAGGGTCAGGTCCCAAATCCTTCAAGCGGGGAATGGCACTGGGGGCATCGTTCGTGTGCATAGTAGTCAAAACCAGGTGACCCGTCAAAGCTGCCCTGACTACCGTTTCTGCCGTTTCTGGGTCTCGCACCTCCCCCACCATGACAATATCGGGGTCTTGGCGTAGAATTGCCCGCAGTCCCGCCGCAAAGGTCATGCCCGCCGCTTCATTCACCTGGGTCTGGGTGATATTGGGCAACACATACTCGACGGGGTCTTCTACCGTCACCACATTCACTTGTTCCTTGGCAATCAACTGCAGGCTAGTGTAGAGGGTACTGGTCTTCCCCGAACCCGTCGGACCTGTGATGATAATCAAACCCTGGGGCTGATAGAGCCATCGCTTGTAAATCTCTAACGTCCTCTTACTAAAGCCCAAGCCATCTAACATCTCCTGGGAGAAGGGATTTTCCCTGGGCAAGAGACGGATCACCGCCTTTTCTCCCCCCACACAGGGCAACGTACTCACCCGCATATCCAGCCCCGCCGCCATGCTATCACCACTGGTATATTCCCGGTTGATGCGTCCATCCTGGGGACGACGACTCTCCGCAATGTCCATGTCGCACATCACCTTGAGGGCAACGATAATCTTGCGGCTCAACTCCAGGGGCAGAACTTTCACATCCCGTAAAATCCCGTCAATGCGATAGCGCACCCGTAAGCCCTGGGGTGTCGGTTCCAGGTGAATATCACTGGCACGGTTCTGCAGCGCCACGGAAATTAGAGCATTGATCCGCCGCGTCTGGTCTGCTGCCTGGGAGAGATAGAGATTGGTGACTTCAGCAATATCCGCCTGTTCCGCTTCCCCCGTCAGAGGATTGATCAAGGGAGCAGAGGTAATGCGACTGGGGTCAGGGACATTCTGGGTGCGAAACCATGCCTTGTAGCTCTCCGAGGAGATGGGGATGATTTTAATTTCCGTCAACGTCCGATCAGCAAGCATCCGCACCACATGGTCCGGCAATTTCGTGGGGCAGCCGAGGTAGTAACAATTCCGCCACAGCAGCAGGGGGATAACAGGGGGGAGGAGGCTACGGTCTTCAAAGGAGCGGAAGAAGCGCTGATTTAGCTCACTGTCTAGGGCATCAATATTGACCCGACCTTCCCCATCTACCAGCAGGCTCAGTGCCTCTTGGCAGGAAGTAATCTCATTGGTTTGTAACTGTCGCCAGATAGACTTACGAGAGGGCAAGAGCTGCATAGCAAAATATGCTACAGAACCATCCAAATCTTAACGGAAAAGCAGGGCAGTTGGGTATAATCAGGGGAAGACTAAGAGGAGGGGCATCTATGAGCACGCCAAAGCTGACGGAAGGGGAAATTCAAGCCGCGCTTACTACTCTGACGGGATGGCAGTTGGTAGAAGGTAAACTGCACAAGGTCTACCAGTTCCCTAACTTTGTTTCTGCCTTTGCCTTTATGACCAAAGTAGCGCTCCTGGCAGAAAAGATGGACCATCACCCTGAATGGTCTAACGTCTACAACCGTGTGACTATCAATCTCACTACCCATGACGCTGGTGGCATCACAGCTAAGGATGTAGAGTTAGCCCGTCAAATTGATCAATAGACCTGTTTATGTCCCTCCGCAAGTTGGCTGTGCCATTGCTGTCTCTCTTTTTAGTTGCGATGGGAGGGATAAGTTTGTTCTACTGGCGTCTATCTGCCAGTTATCAGAGCCGCATTAACCGCAAGCTCACCCAGGTAACCAGAACCTTGCCCTACATCTTGGGACAGGGCTACCTTGACAAAATCCAGGATGCCCATTCTGTCACCCCAGCAGAATATGCTGAACTGGTTCACCGCCTAGACGCTTATCGACAAGCGATCGGGGAGGTTGTTTATATCTATGCCTATACCCTGGACGAGGAGGGACGGGTGGTGGAGGTTGTGGATTCCCTACCCCTCAATCAGCGTGTCGGCAAAAGTGGCTTTTTTACAGAGTTTCAGTCCGCTACCCCCACGATCGTGGCTATGTTGCAGGGGACGACGAATAAACGATCGGTTTTAGCAGCGGGTGGGGATGAGTTTGGTGATTTTTTTAGTTATTTAGAAGTTTACGAAAACAAGCAGGGCAAGCGTTTTGTTTTGGGGGCAGACATAGAAGTCAAGCAGTACCGCCGCAGATTACAACAATTATTCCTCCTCAGTGCGGCAATGGCGATCGTTTCTATGGTCAGCTATATCTTCCTGATCAGCAGGGTGCATAATGTTTGGCAGAGACGTTTACTGCTGCCTTTCCTAGGTCTGGTTACCTTAGTTATTCTTTACACCGTCATTCGCTTAGAAAGACAGAAATACTGGCATGACTCTTTCTTTATGGCAGCCCGCGCCCTACCCGCTATCCTGGGGGATGACTACATTGCCCGCACTAGCAAACCAGGGGGCATTTCCAGCCAGGAATATGCCGACACTCTCCATCTTCTTAGCCAATTTGCCCAGCGTATTGATATTACCTATGTCTATGCTCTACGCAAAATTAACGATCGGGTTGTCTTGGTCATTGATAGAGGTCTTCCCACCGCTGCCCAGGGGGGTCTAGCTACTTCCTACTGGAGGGTCCCATCTCAAATCCTGCCTTTGTTTGATTTACCAGGTCAGATTACCCTCTCTTACAGCGACGCCTATCGCTCTTTCTACTCCCTCTTTTTTTCGGAATACGATCGGCATCAAAACCTGATAGTATTTGCTGCTGAACAGGAGCAAAAACGAATTTGGCTGCAGGAATTGCTCACCCTGACATTAGCGGTGGGGGCAGTGGGAATTTATATCTTGGGTTTGAGGATTTGGGAACGGTACTTTGGTCATGTCTTGGCAGTCCTGCCAGCAGCGGAAGTCAGACCAATTGGGCAATCTCTATTTTGCAAAACTGCCCTCATCAGCAGCAGCGCGATCGTTATTTTTATCTTTAGTTTCTATCTTTACGCCAGGCTTATTCTCTACACCAACTATGAAAAATTAGAAAAACGGGAAATCCAGGCGGACATCGATCGGTTACAGCAGGCAATTAGAGAAGAGAGTTATTATCTTGCCAGCCGCTATGCTGATTGGTCAGCTTGGGATGATGCCTATCAATTTGTACAGGATAGAAATACTAACTTTCAAAAATCTAATCTTGTACCTGATAGTTTAGTTAGCTTAGATCTCTCCCTCGTGATGTATTTAGGACTAGACCAAGAATTGATCGGTGGCATTGCTAGAGATGAGAGTTTACTATGGCAATTTAGGGATTATATTCATAGTCACCCAGAGCTGTTAGTGTTTAAGCAAACCACAGCCCGCAAGAGCAATGTTGGTTTAGTCGAGGTAGGGGATAGTATTTTCCTATTAGCAATTTATCCAGTGGTGCGTTCTGATTTAAGTGGTGAACCCAAGGGTTACTTTGTGATAGCTAGGGCAATTGATCAAGCTTTTATCAATCGCATTGGTCGGCGTCAAAACTTAGATTTACGCGTACAGAATCTCAAAGATGCAGCTGTCATCAAATCCCTAGAACCTATCATAAGAGAACTGCGAGAAACAGGCAAAGATGTGATTGTGCCTAAGACGAAAAACTTTACCTATGGCTACACTGTTTTACGGGATATAAAAGACCAGCCTGTAGCGCTAGTCCGCCTGGTGAAAAAGCGGGAGATATCCCTGACGGGACGAAATGTCATCAGTACAACGCTGTTGGTGGGATTTATTAGCTTTGGTCTAGTCATTCTAGTTACCAACCTCCTGATTCTGCAGCGCATAGTTACGCGTAGATTGTTAGCCTTAGTGGATAACTTACAGGAGCCAAAAGATGATGGTTTCCCCCACCAGTTGCCAGTGTTAGGAAATGATGAAATTGCCTACCTTGCCCGAACTTTTAACCAACTCCTAGAGGCTAATTATCGCAGCAATGAGAAGTTTCGTAAAATCTTCCGCGCCAGTCCCACTGGAATTATGATTGTGCGGGCTAAGGACGGCACTATACTAGATGCTAACCCTGGCATTGAGAATTTGTTCGGTTACAGTTCAGAGGAACTAATTGGCAAAAATATTGCCGAGTTGGGGGGATGGTGTTTTGGTCATGATATTGGTAAATTTTTAGTTAGTCAGGGAAAATGTGATTATCTGCGCAACATTGAAGTAGAAATAAAAGACCGCTACGGCCGGGAAATTGCCTGCAGAATTTGTGTAGAAGTTATTGAAATTGGTCAAGAGATTTGCCTACTCTATAATATATTTGATATTTCCGATATTCAAGAACTAAATGCAGCGATCAGTCGGGCTAACTCTCTGCTGCGGGCACAACAGGAGACCTCGATCGAAGGCATTTTAGCCGTAGATGAACAGGGAAGGATTGTGTCCTTCAACACCAGATTATGTAAGATGTGGCACCTCAAGCCTGCTCAACTCAGTGGCAACAAGTTAATCCACGAACTCCTAAACAAAATAGAACTGACCCATGGCTTCCGAGAAGCGATCGAGCGTGCCTACGATGTTGAGGGGGGAGAATATTGCGATGAAATTCCCCTGCCAGATGAGCGAGTATTTGATGTACGGGCACAGCCAATCAACGGTATAGACAAAAAATACTATGGGCAAATTTGGTATTTTCGTGATATTACTCCCCTGGTGGAAATAGAAAACAAATTACGGGAGCAGTACAAGAAACTAGAAATAGCTAATGCTGAAATCGCTAAACTAAACCAACAGTTGATGGCAGAAAATTTGCGCATGGGTGCGGAATTAGATGTAGCCCGTCGCCTGCAAGAAAGGCTATTACCCCATCCCACTGATTTACATAAACTCCTAGGCGTAGATGTGGTGGCTTTCATGCAACCAGCTGAGGAAGTGGGGGGAGATTACTACGATGTGTTTTGCATCGATCGGGCAGTCTACATTGCTATTGGGGATGTGACGGGGCATGGTTTAGACAGTGGTATTATTATGTTAATGGTGCAAACAATTGTGACCGCTTACATGGAACTGCTCCTATCCCCTGATCAACTAATTACCTATTTGAATGCCACCCTTAGGAAAAATTTGGACCGCATTGACTCCGACAAAATCTTGACTTTTGCGCTCCTTCGCTGGCTAGAAGGGAAGTTAGAAGTGATTGGTCAACATGAAGATATTTTAATTCTGCGCACTGACGGCACCCTGGAAATAATTGACACCTTTGAGTTGGGATTCCCCTTGGGTTTGGAAGCTGATATTTCTCCCTACCTGCATTATTACTGCACTGAATTGTTACCAGGGGAAGCTGTGGTTATATATACTGACGGGGTGACAGAAGCAGAAAGCCCCACAGGGGAACTCTATGGCATCGATCGGTTATGTGAAGTTGCTCTCAAACACAGACACCGCACTAGTCAGCAGATACTAGATGAGATTGTGGCTGATATTAAAAGCCATATAGGCAATGCCAAAGTATTAGATGATATTACCCTCATTGTCTTCAAACAGAAGTGTGACTCAGGCTAAAACTATGAAATAATAGAGGGACTAGTTAACGTCTATGACTATGGAAGTTTTGGCAAACTTAGAAGAGATTGTAGAGCGGGCAAAACTGCTCCTCTTGCAGGCAATCAAGCAGAAAAAAGGAGATATATTTTCTCTAGTAGTGGCGGGGGGTAGCACGCCCAAACCTCTCTACGAGGCACTGGCAAAGGAAAAGTTAGATGGCTCTCAGTTGCATATTTTTTGGGGAGACGAACGCTATGTGCCCCCCACTGACCCCCAAAGTAATCAAAAGATGGTGAAAGAAGCCTGGCTCGATCGGGTAAATTTGCCAGCCGCAAATATTCACCCCATGCCCACCTATTTTGCCTCTCCTGCAGAGGCAGCTATGGAATACCAACGGCATTTAGAGTCTTTCTTTGCTCTGACACCCCCTGCTTTTCCTGTCTTTGATTTTGTCCTCCTGGGAATGGGTGATGACGGACATACTGCCTCTTTATTTCCCCACACAGAAGCCTTGCGGGTGACCGATCGGTGGGTAACTGTAGGGCAAAAAGATAACCAACCCCGTCTGACTTTGACTGTACCTGTGCTTAACAATGCTAAACAAATTGTCTTTCTGGTCAGTGGTGCCAGCAAACAACAGGCATTACAAGCTGTCCTTGCTCCTACAGGCGATAACTATCAGTATCCTGCACGATTGATCAAAGGGAATGTGCTGTGGTTGGTCGATCGGGCGGCTTTTGGTAAAAATGAATGACCGCAAAATTATTTAATAATAGCCAATTTGTTCCAGACGATAGCGCCTGAGTTCTTCCTGTAAGATGGGGTCATTGGATGCCAAGCGTGCACCTGTTTGTGCCGCCCAAGCCTTAAGGGCAGTAATTTGCGGAGCAGCAATGCGGGCTAGGGGTACGGTTTCCTCGATCGCTGTCAGTATGTCCGCCGTTGTAAAATCCTGGCGCTGACCGGGGGTGCCACGACCAAAGGCAATGTGCATAGCATCGAGAATGACTTGGGCAATTTCTGCACCACTAAAGTTAGCAGTGCGTTGGGCAAGGAGGGGGAGGTCAAATTCCCGCAGGCGACTAGGGCGCAGCCGTTGTAAATGGACGCGAAATATCTCTTCTCTTTCTGTTTCAGTGGGGAGACTTAAAAAGAAAATCTCGTCAAAACGCCCTTTGCGCAGTAATTCTGCTGGCAGGATATGGACATTATTAGCCGTAGCCACAATAAACACAGGACTCTCTTTCTCCTGCATCCAGGTCAACAGAGTACCAAATACCCTTCTACTAGTGCCACTGTCGCTGTCTACCCCCCCTGTCATATTGCCAAATCCCTTATCAATCTCATCAATCCAGAGGACACAGGGGGCAACTGCCTCTGCCAATTGCATCATCTGACGCGTGCGTTCTTCACTTTCGCCAATATAGCTACCGAACAGACGACCGACATCCAAACGTAAAAGCGGTAACCGCCATTCATAGGCAATGGTTTTGGCAGACAGAGATTTGCCCGTCCCCTGGATGCCCACTAGTAACAGCCCCTTGGGGTGAGGAATGCCATAGCTGCGGGCTTCTTCTGTGAAAGCATCTCGGCGGGTGCGTACCCACTGTTTGAGATTAGCTAGTCCTCCCACATTTTTCAAGGATTCTTTGGCTGTATGAAACTCTAAAAACTGCGTCTGGCGGATGGCTGCCTGTTTTTCTGTGAGCATTTCTTCAATGTCTGTCTCATCAATCTGTTGTTTGGCAGCTAAGGAACGGGCTAATACCCGCTGAATACGGGTGAGACTCAATCCCTGGCAGGCTTTGATCAGTTGCTCCCATGCCAATCCCCGCAGTTTTATCTTCTCCGGTGCTACGGTTTGGCGAATGAGATGGTCAATTTCAGCCGCTGTGGGCAGAGGATAATAAATGACGTGGGTTTGTTGTTTTAATTCCTCGGGTAAAACAAGGGTGTGACTCAACAAAACAATTGTGGAACGGGAACGACTTAATTCCCTTGCCAGATGCCGTAATTCCCTGATGATCGCTAGATTGGTGGGGTTGGTGGGGGTCTCTAAGAAAGGAGAGACATCCTTGAGGACAAAAACAGAGTTTTCTTTGCTATAGGATTGGCTAATTCTAGCGAGGGCATCCTCAATGCGACCCTTGGCAGTGCCGTTATCCTGCCACCCCCGCGCTATATCCCAGTATTTGAGGGCACGGGGGGGATTACTCTCTCTGGTGACGGCATCTAAGAGTGCCTCGATCGGTTCCTCTTCCCCACTGACGATGTAGAGCAGGGGATAGCGCGCCCGCAGCATCAGGTCAACTGTTTGCCGCACCTGACGGTTGATCATAAAAGACTAGAAGAAGGCGTTGATGTCTGCTCTGCCTGTGGTCTTGAGCCAGTTTTGCGCTTCAATGTAGTTGTTGGGGGCAAGGCGGATTGCCCGAATCCAGTACTCCGCTGCCAGGGAGAAATATTCTTCTGCCTTTTCAGGGTCATCTTCTTTGTCCCCCAAAAAATGATAAATGACAGCAGTGTTGTTGAGGGCTTGGGGCAGACGGGGATTGAGTTCGATCGCTTGGGCGTAGAGTTCCAGGGCTTTTTGATGGTCGCCGTTACTTTGATGAATCAACCCCATGTTGTAGAGGATATAACTGCGGTCGTAGTCGTTTTCCTCCAATTTGAGGGCTTCTTCGTAGTTCTGCAGTGCCTCGGCGTAGTCTCCGTCCGCTTGGGCTGCCATACCATCGCGGTAGTAGGCAAAGGCTTCCTTCTCCTTTTTGCTGGCAGGGAGGAGCTTCAAAATTGTGTCGGCAATAACTGTAAAGGTTTGGTCAACAAAGTTGTCATTCCGTTGTGAACGCGCCATAAAATTTAAGCTAAGCTACAAGTTAAGATTATTGTACTCCTATGACTACTCCCCTGCACTACTTGCAAATTGGTCTCCCGCCTGAACTCTACCAGCTCCTCTGTCAGCGGGCGCAGGCTCTAGGGCAGTCCCCTGAAGGGGCTGTTCTGGAAGCAGTGCAGTCCTGGCTTGACCCCCAGGGGTTGGTAAGTTTGGAAAAACGCTTAGAGAACTTGATCGATCGGCGCATTGCAGCGCTGCGGGCGGAATTTTTGGGCGTCACGGAAAGCAAACCTAGTGTTGTGCCCCCCTATCACCCCCTTCGTCCCCTGCAGGTGGGCGATATTGTGCAAATTCGGGAAGCGGGTAGCCCCTACTACCTAGAGAAATTGCCCATTACTAAGGTGGGGATCATTCGTGCCTATGTGGCAACCAGGGAAGGGGAACGCAGCTTTTTGAAACGGGATTTGCGTCTAGTGGAGCCTCAGCCTAATGATTATCCAGAAGAGAGTGAGGGTTAAACCCAATGCTAAGCAAGATGGGCTAGTGGAAGGGACAGATGGTACTCTAATTGTCTCTTTAACTGCCCCTGCTGTGGATGGCAAAGCCAATCATGCCCTAATTAAACTATTGGCTAAAACCTATGGCGTCCGACAACAGGATGTGGTCATCCGATCGGGTTTAACGGCGCGCCACAAAATCATTGAAATTCAGACTGCAGAGTAGGGATGGCAGGCTATGTTTTGATCCTGGCGATTTTGGTCTTGGGTGGCGTGATTGCCACCGTGGGCGACCGCATTGGTTCTAAGGTGGGCAAAGCGCGTTTGAGTGTGTTTAATTTACGCCCCCGCAATACGGCAACCCTTGTAACAATTGTAACAGGGAGTGTGATTTCTTCGGCGACGGTGGCAATTTTATTGGCAACAAACAGTCAATTGCGGGATGGCTTGTTTCGTCTAGGGGAAATTCGCAAAGAATTGGATATAACCCAGGCACAAAAACAGGCAGTGGAGTCAGAATTAGCCTTAGCACAGCGGCAAAAACAAGTGGCTCAGAGGGAACTCAATGCCATCAATCGCTCTTTGCAAGAAGCCCTCACCCGCCAGGCAGAAACAGCGGCACAGTTGCAACAGGCAGAGGCTAATCTATCCTCCCTACAAGTAGAATTTCGCCAAGTGCAGGAGCAAGAGGCACAGTTAAACGATCGGGTGCAACAACTGGCACAGGAGCGGGATAGATTGACAGCGGAACGGAATCAACTGGCGCAGGAATTGCAAAAAATTACCGCCGAAACCGAAACATTGAGGACGCAGGTACAGGTTTCCCAGCAAACCCTCAAGGATTTAACGCAACAACAGGAGCGCCTGAAGCAGGAAATTCGAGCGTTGGAAACAACAAAAGATATTCTCACCCAAAGTATTGGCACTCTCAGACAGGGGGGAGTACGCATTACTAGAGACCAGGTGTTAGCAGCGGTGGTCATTCCCGCCAATCTCTCAATCGATGCCCAACGCCAGTCTATCTTGCAACTCTTACAATTGGCAGACCAAAGTGCGCGACGGGAATTGGATTTCCCCGATAACACCCCCATCATTCTCAACGTCACTGCTGCAGACATCGATCGTATTATTGCCCGTTTGCAGGTAGAAAAAGATAAAAACCGCCAACTGCCCCCCTCCCAACAGAGTGATAGTTTTATCGTCCGCATTCGCTCGGCGGGGAACTATCTGCGCAAGGAGAGAAATATTGCTATCAATGCTGACATTGACCACAACCGTCTGATTTTTGCCCAGGGTACAACGATCGTGTCTTTACCCTTCAATCCCACGATGACAGATGCGGAGTTGGAAGAACAGTTTAATAAGTTGTTTAGTTTAGTGCGCTTTCGGGTGGTGCAGGAGGGGGTAATCCCCAATCCCGAAACGGGGGAGATTGGGCGGTTCGGTGGTTCTCTGCTGGAATCCAGTGCTAGCTTGGTGCAGTTGGTCAAGGAAGTAAAACAAAGACAACAACCGGTGGAAATTCGCGCCATTGCTAAGACTAATATTTTCCGCGCTAGTTCTCTCTCCCGCCAGTTGGCACCCATCGAGTTAGTGATTGTAGAAGACGGCAAAGAAGTGGCACGCTTTGGTTAGTTTAATTCTAGGTGAGCAATTGTCTGTTGTAAAAATTTTTGCAGGAGTTCTTCTTTCTGTGCCAGGGCAAATTGTTGCTGTACGACAGCGGTGATGCCCCCGTCTCCCCATTGTCCCTGCTGGGCAAAATAGGCTTGAAAACTTCTGCCGGCAATACGGGTCAGATAGGCGGCTGTGATCCCCCCCAGGGCATTTTTCACCACTACCCCCAGGGGATTCACTGTCAAAGTGGCATTCAGAATTTGCATCGCTGTTTTTGTCAATCCCAGACCCGTCATCGTTTGTACCAAGGATTTTACTAAGTTTTGTCCGTCTTCCCAACTGATTTGACAGTCATAGACCTGGGCAATGTCTAGCACCATCTGGGTATGTACTGCTGCGGTGGCGAGAAAATCCACCAGGGGTAAGGGGTTAGCTACTACTGCTGCTGCCACTAGCCATTGATAACGATCGATAATTGCCTGCGTTTGTTGTTCTCTTTCGGCAGTAATCACCGATCGGGCTTCTGTAGTCAGGGTTTGACATTGGAGTAAGACATTATCAGCTATGAGGTCTTTTGTCTGGGCGGTGAGGATGTCTGCCAGAGTTGCCAACAAAGGAGCCAGCTTGGGGGGCGGCTGATAGATTTCCCCCGTCGGCAAAGACACAGGGGCGGGATGGGCAGCAATGGGGACTGTCTCTATGGCTAGGTGGGCTTGCTGTAGGCGCTCTTGGATTTTAGCAAGGATAGCTGCTTGGTCGCTCTTGGTGTAGAGGTCAATCTTATTCCAGACGAGGACAATCTTTTTGCCTAGGTGATACAGTTCTTGCAAGAGTTGAAATTCTGCCTGCTTAAGGTCTTCTGCAATGACAAACAGGAGTAAGTCAGCCCTAGTGGCAATCCTGCGCGCTAACTCTTCCCGTTCTTTTCCCCCTTCCCCTGCTTCTAAAATACCGGGACAGTCCACCAGGCTGACGGTGCTCTTGCCAATCTGGACCGGACGGTACTTCACACCAATTTCCGTTGTGCCCATCGTGGCAGCAATTTTACCCTGTGCCCGCCCCAACAAAGCGTTGACTAAAGAGGTCTTGCCCGCTGAACCCACTCCAAACACCACTACCTGCAGTTCCTGCCGCTCGATCGTTGTCCTTAATTTCTCTGTCTGTTCTTGTAATGCCCCCTGGGTCACCTGGTCGCGAATTTTTTGCAATTGTTCCTCTAGTGCTGTTAGGTTTGCCTGGGCAGCCGTCAGCTTATCGGGAAATTGCGGGATAGAGGGGGCAGGGGAGGGAGGACGGAAAAATCGCCAACGGAGGCAGATAAAAACAACAATGAGCAGCAGTACCACCAGGGCAAGGGGAGACACCTGCATTAGCTTTACTACAACATCCAGGAGGACAATTAGGAGGCTAACCCCTGCCGCCACAGCCACTAAGCCTAGCCAAAATCTAAGCCCCCGCAATCGTTCCCCCCTCCAACCAGCGCTGGCGGTAGAGCAATTCTAGGGTGTTCCCCGATCGGCGAAAGATGTTCACCTGTTCCCAATGCCACGCCAAAAATAGGCGCTGAAACCCCAAGGTAAAAATGGCGATAATTAACCCCGCAGCGGTAGAGATCAATGCCTCCGCAATCCCCTTGGTCAAATTCCCCGATTGAATGTTGCTGGCGACATCCCCAATCGTAATGTTACTAAAGGAAGTGATCAAACCCGTCACCGTGCCCAAGAGACCCAACAGAGGCGCAATGGCAATCACCGCTTCCAATACCTTTTCTCCTCGCAGCATGAGGGCTAACTCCCGATCGGCGGCACTTTCCAACGCCAAGCGCAATAGCTCCGGGTCAGGCTTTTCCAAGGCTAAAGCACTGTACAAAAAACGACCGACGGGATGGTCTTGACACTTTGCCGCCAAGTCCCGTGCTTGGTGCCAGTCCACCGCCGCTGCCTCGAGGATTTGCTGGATGTGGAGATTTTCCTTTGCCAACAGCTGGGTCCAAAACCAGGCCTGTTGCAGAATTGTTGCCAGGGAAAGGATAGAGAGAAACGACAGGGGATACATGACGATCCCCCCCGCCACAAACAAGTCCTTCATTGTGCTGTTAACAAACGCGCTTGCAAGGGTCCCATTGCCTTCAGCTGCTCCCGCATCCAATTTTCAAACATCTCTTCAATCAGTTGGCGGCGTGTCGATTCATCTAGCTGGGCAGGGAAGAATTTTTCTAACCGCACAATCACATACCAATCCTCCAGACGCATAGGGGGCCACACTTGTCCTGGCTGACTCACCTGTAGCGTGCGGGCAATGACGGGATGGGGCGCTGTCAAAGGGGAAGGTCCCACTAAGCCCCCGGTGGCTGCCTCCGCTCCCTGGGAATACTGTTTTGCCAAGTCGGAAAAGGATTGTTCTCCCTCACTGATGCGGAAATAAAGTTCCTGGGCGATACCTAAATCCTTGGTGCGGATGAGGGAGTACAAAACCCGATCGAGGGCTGGTTTGCGGGTGAGGAAATAAGCCTCTACCTTTTTGCCAAAGACTGCTTGTTTGAATTTCTCCAGGCGCGCGGGGCGCTCGATTAGTGCCTTGAGTTGAGTTTCATCCATGCCCTGGCTGGCTAACCATGCTTGGCGGGCTTCAGGGGTTGTCAGTTGATTCTGGGTGTAAAACTGTTGCACGTAGTTAGTGGCTTCCTCCTCCGTCAGGGGATATTCCGCGATCGCATCATCGATGATCATACCCCGCACCAACTGGGGCAGCAGTTGATACTTCCCCAGCAAGTCCATCAACTCGGAGGATTTAATGATGCGATTACCTACCTGGTAAATATCCGCCATAGTGCCACTTTAAATCTTACAGGATAGATTTTACCCTCTCTCTTCCCCAAGCTAGCAATTTAGCATAGTGCAATAGGGATGAGCTAACATAAGCAGAGAATTTGGGCAGCAAGGTAGATAAGTATATGCGCCACCGTTTACAACGTCTACGCGATTGGCTAGCGGACCGTATGGAAATTGATGAACCCCACAAGATGAATCTGTACATAGATGTGGCACAAGGGGCTAGTTTGCTGCAACTAAATTACTGGTTGGAACTGATTTTTGCGGCGGGCATTGCCACTCTCGGTCTAGCTTTGAATAGCCCGGCGGTCATCATTGGTGCCATGTTAATTTCCCCCCTTATGTCTCCTATTCTGTCGATGGGTTTATCCCTTGCCAGTGGGGATTTTGTCCTCGCTGTTCTCTCCGCTGTCAAACTGTTTCTCAGTTGTACTGCTGCAATTGCCTTGGCTACTCTTTTAGTCTATTACTTACCCTTTAAGGAAATTACCAGTGAAATTGCTGCCAGAACCCAGCCTAATGTCTTAGATTTGTTTGTGGCATTATTTTCGGGAGCGATCGGGTCTATTTCTACCTGTAAGCCAATGCGCGGCATTGTAACTAGTATTCCTGGGGTGGCTATTGCTGTTGCCTTGATGCCGCCTTTGTGTGTTGTGGGTCACGGTATTGGCATTGCCACTAGTCATAGTGTGATCGATGGTTTACGCGTGGCGCAGGGGGGGTTTTTATTATTTCTAACTAACCTGGTGGCGATTACTTTTACCGCTATGATTGTGTTTTTGCTCTTATACATAGATACGGACAATGTCAAACTGCAAGTTAAAGAGTGGCATCAGCAAAACAGGGAAAGTCAATTTATCCAGATGCTTTTAAGTAACAATCGTTTCTTACAAAAATTACGACCGATCGGGAGTTTACCTGGGCGATTACTCATAGTCCTCAGTATTGTCGGTTTGCTATTTATTCCTCTCAGTCGTGCTATCGATCGTCTGACGCAGGAAGTTTCTACTAGAAATGAAGAGAACCGCATTCGGCGGGTGGTGCGGGAGGTGTGGAATCAACAGTTAGGTCGCTATGCTAATGGGGAACTGCGGTCTTCCTTACAGCAGCTGACTGTACAGCAGCAGGGGCAGGAATTAGTCCTGGGCTTGACGATCGTGACCAACAGTCCTCTAACGCGGCAGGAAAGACAACAGTATGTGCAGGTGCTGGCACAAAAACTGCAGAAATCCCCCGATCAGATTTTGGTCAATCTAATTGAGATTCCCACTACGCAAGTGGCTAAACCCTTGCCAGAGATAGGCGAACTCAATTGGGGGGATATGTATAACAGTGTCCTGGGGGCGATAGAACAAAATATTCGCCAAGTGCAGTTGCCGGGGGAGCAACAGTTGGTGGGCTACAAAGTTTTGCAGACAGGCATAGAAATTGCCTACCTCGCTGATCAACCCCTTAGTAGAGATGCTGCTGTCCTTTTGCAAAGGGATTATGCCCGCACTCTGCCCTTGAGTAATATAACTGTCAAACTGCGATTTATCGATCGCCAATTCCAACCCCTTCCCCTGGCAAGGGCGGGAAGTGAACTTGCCCCCCTCACCCAGCTACACCTCGATCGCCTAGCGTCTTTGCTGGCTGACTATCCGCGCCTCCGTCTCCAGTTGTCTCTCCCTGCCAATGACCCCCAGCTACAGTCTTTAGTGAAGGACTATTTCGCTGTCTATCACCACATTCCTCCCGATCGGGTTGCAACCCTGGTGGGGGAGGAGACAGGCGCTATATTTTTACTGGCAGGTAGTTAGCCAATACGGGCAAAGGCAGCATCCGCTGTGGTGGTGATAAATATGGCGGCAGACAGGGCATTGGGTAGAACACCCACGACTTCCCCGATTGGGTTGTTGTTGCCAAGGCGAAGGACAGTATTGCCCCCCACTGCCTCTAGGCGCACATCGGCAAGGGTGATGTTGTCTCCCACAATCACAATTTCATCCCCCTGGGCAAGATTGAAGTCGGCAATCCGATCGCTGTTGCTGTCATCGGCGCGCAGCACAAAAGTATCTTTGCCTGCCCCCCCGACGAGAATGTCAAAGCCCAAATCCCCGATCAAGGTATCATCGCCATTGCCACCAAGGAGAGTGTCATTCCCCTGTCCACCGCGCACAAAGTCGTTGCCGTTACCTCCCTCGACGCTGTCATTGCCCTTGTTGCCGTTGAGGATGTCATTGCCCTCGCCACCGACAATGGTGTCATCCCCCTGCCCGCCCCGCAGATAATCCGCCCCTGCTTCTCCCAGCAAGAGATCATTGCCTTCGTTGCCGTTGACCACATCCCGATCGGGGCTGCCAATTAGAGTGTCATTGCCCCCCAAAAGGCGCACACCGGAGAAGGCATTAGCAGCAATCTGGCGGTTGTTGGAGTCATTCAAATCCAGACGGTTGTTGTTGTTGTCAGCATCAGCAAAGGGCAGTCCCAAGTTGGCACGGTTGACAAAGTTAATAAAATCATTCAACAAACCCACCTGATTTTCCAAAATGATGTTGCTCTGGCGGGAGGGAATAATGCCTCCTGTCACCTTCGCGGCTGTAATCCGATCGCCTTGCCTAATCTGCTGCACATTGGCAAAGCCGTTGATCACCTCGCCAAAGACGGCATAGCTCCCATCCAAACTGGGCTGGGGGGTGAGAGTAATAAAAAATTGGGAAGAGGCAGAATCCAAGACAGGGGTACGCGCCATAGAAATCACTCCCTGTTTGTGGGGCAGTTCCACCGGCGGCGGCACAATTTGACTGAGGGTAGGTTGGGGAGCGCCCTTCGCTTTGATCTCTAGGGGTATAGTCCGTTCCCGTCCTGTGAGGGGGTCAACAAAACCAGCCCGCCCCAGCAAGTTAGGGGGGAAATTGGGGTCTTTGCTGTTGGGGTCCCCCGCCTGCACCACAAAATTGGGCACCACGCGATGGAAGGTAATACCGTCGTAGAACCCCCGCTCCACCAAGTCGATAAAATTACCAGCCGTAATGGGGGCATCGATGCCGTTGATCTCCACCTCGATCGGTCTGCCGTTGACAGCGATCGTGACTATTGCCACCCCATTGAAAATAGGACGTTCTGTCATATTCCCCTCCCAGACATTTGCAATCTACCATATAGTCGCATTGAAAATAGGGGTATGTTCCCTTAAGATAGGCAGTATGGCAGGGGAGGTAGGCAAAATGGAATTGCAGTTCAAAGAACGCTTAGAAGCCCTACTCAATATACCAGGCTTAGTCTTACAGCTGACGGAAGAGGGAGATAGCCTTGTCGTCGTCCTCAATCGCCCCCACCCCTCCCACCTCGACTATGTGAGTATTGTCGATCGGGTCATAGAAGAGGTAGAAATCAGTCTCCTCCCCTACCGATCGGTGCAGTTTTATAGCCGCCTCCTGGGGGAAGAGGAACCCGACTGGACTCGCACCATTCCCCTGGGGCAACAGCAGGGTAGCGCCACTGTCATTATCTCCTCTACTCCCTCGGCACCTACTCCCATAGAGGAATCGCCTGCTCCTACTGCAGACAGCAGTAAAACCCAGGTCATCGATAACGAAGAGACTGACATAGAGGAAATAGAGGAAGAATTCAACCTGCCCAAACCCCAGCTGCCCTCCCGTCAACCCCGTAAGCCCAAACCCCCAGTGGAGCAAGAGGACCTCCAGGAAGTAGCAGCGCCAACTATGATGGCACCAATACCCCAGTCTAAGAAGGTGGAAGAAAAGGTGGAAGAAGAAGTGGCAGCGGAAACCCAAATTGCTGCTCCTCCCCCCCGCCCCCAGCCCAAACCCCCCCAACCTGTTAGTCAGCCTGTCTCTTCCCCTCCTTTTCCCTGGCAATCGGTGCTGATAGCGGGAGCGGTAGTGGTCCTACTGGGCACGATCGGATGGTTTCTATGGCGGCGCAATCAGTCCAAGCCCCAAAAAGCCAGTACAATGCCCTATGTAGTGATTTTGTCAGCAAAACGTGATGTCCCAACCCCAGACCTATTACTTCGTTGCCGCCAGTCGCAAATATCTCCTGGAAACGGAACCCCTGCAGGAATCCCTAGAGGAACGGCGGCGTAACTACCAGGTTCGCCATAAACCGATCGATTTTTGGTTAGTGGAGTGTCCTGCCTTCTTGGATGCCCCCGAATTTGCTGCCCTCAAGGCAAAGATTCCCACCCCTGCCGCTGCCGTCATTTCCACCGACCCCAAACTAATTACTTGGTTGAAACTGCGCTTAGAATTTGTAGCTAGGGGGGAGTTTGTCGCTCCCTCTACTAGTATTCCTGACCCTCTTGCTAGTCGACAGCCATGCACTCCTTCTTCCTAACTCTCCGCCGCTGGTGGGCGGGTTTTACCCTACAGACGAAGCTGATGGCGGTGTTGACGATCGGTATATCCCTAGTGATGAGCGCCATTACCTTTTGGGCAGTCAATGACATCCAGACCGATGCCCGCCTCAACGACACCCGCTTTGGCAAAGATTTGGGTTTGCTCCTGGCGGCGAACGTCTCCCATCTGGTGGCAACCGATAATCGGCAGGAGTTAGCGCGGGTGACCAAAAACTTCTTTGAGAGCAGTTCTAGTATCCGCTACATTTTCTACGCCAATCCCCAAGGGGAAGTCTATTTTGGCATTCCCTTTGATGCCGTCGATGAACAAACAGGGTTGACCCTACCGCGGCGACTGCAGTTACCAGAAAATCTGTTGGACTCTGACCAGCCCTTTGTCCGCCAGCACGAGACTCCCCAGGGACAGGTGACCGATGTGTTTGTCCCCCTGCGGGAGCAAGACAAGGCAGTGGGTATTTTGGCGATGGGCATCAACCCCAACCCGGCGGTGGTAGTGTCTTCTAGCTTGACGATGGATGTCACAACGGCTGTCTTTGTCTCCATTTGGGCGATGGTCATCCTGGGGGCAGCTTCCAATGCCGTCACTATTACTAGACCTATCCGCGAATTAGCCGCTGGGGTACAAAACATTGCGGCAGGGAATTTCCAACAGAGGATTGACCTGCCCTTTGGTGGGGAGTTGGGGGAGTTGATTCGCAGTTTTAATGAAATGGCAGAACGCCTCGCCCGCTATGAGGAACAAAACATTGAAGAATTGGCTGCCGAAAAGGCAAAGCTAGAAACCCTGGTTGCCACGATCGCTGACGGTGCCATTTTGTTGGATTTAGAGTTGCGAGTGGTATTAGTCAATCCCGCTGCCCTCAATATTTTGGGCTGGCAAGAAGCCGTGGGACAAAACATTCTCAATCTGCTCCATCCAGCGGTAAAAGAAGAAATTGGTCGTCCTCTGATGGAGATTGCCACCGGCGAGAGGGGGGGTGGGGAATTCCGGGTGACAATCCAAGGAGAGGGGGAGAGCAATCGCTCCCTGCGCTTTTGGATCAATCGGGTTTTAAGTACCAGTAACACCCTCAAGGGCATTGCCATCACTGTACAGGACATTACCAGGGAAGTGGAACTCAATGCCGCCCAAAGTCGCTTCATCAGCAATGTTTCCCATGAGCTGCGCACCCCCCTGTTCAACATCAAGTCCTTCATTGAGACGCTTTACGAGTACGATGACCAACTCACCCCCGAACAAAAACACGAGTTCCTAGAAACTGCCAACCGCGAAACCGATCGTTTAGCTCGCCTAGTCAACGATGTCCTCGATCTATCCCGCCTGGAATCGGGACGGAAGTACCGCTTTGACCCCACCGACATCAACTTGGTTATTGACCAAACCCTGCGCACCTATCAGCTCAACGCCCGCGACAAAGGCATCACACTAATTAAGGAAACCTCGCCTAACTTGCCCAAGGTCTGGGGTAACTACGATATGTTGTTGCAGGTGATGGCTAATCTGGTCGGCAATGCCCTCAAATTTACCCCCGCTGGCGGGAAAGTCTATATCCGTGCCTACAGTTGGTCGGAACAAAACATGAATGACCCCCAACGATCGGTACAGCGAGTGCGGGTAGAAGTAGAAGACACAGGCATTGGCATTGAACCCGAACACCAAAAACGCATATTCGATCGTTTCTTCCGTGTGGAAAACCGCGTGCATACCCTAGAAGGAACAGGCTTGGGTTTATCGATCGTGCGCAACATCATTGAAAAACATCACAGTTCTGTACATCTCAAAAGTGAAGTGGGGGTGGGGACTACTTTTTGGTTTGATCTCAGTGTCTATCAGGACAAATGTGACCTAAGCCTACCGGATGTGGTGGAAGTTGATCATCAACAGGTGTGAATTGACATAGCTAATTATCCTCTGCATCGGCAGTGACAGAATGTCCATGCCTAGCGATGATTCTCACTAGGGTATCTTGGAAGTCAGGGAGGTTGAGGGCAGTGAGATGAAAAATAGCCGTGAGGGTGCGGGCAGTTTCTGTACTGATGTCGGGGAGGAGGATGAAGGCGTGGTCAGCGTCTAACCCCAGTATGGGCAGCATGCGGGCATATTTCTCAATGTGCTTTTGATAGTTCCCTGTTTTACCCTCAAACCAGTATATTGTTTCATTGATCTCTAGTAGGAGGTCTAACTCAAAATCATCGCCATTGGGTAAAATTATCTGAGGATTCATCAAGAAGGAATATTGCTCTGTCCCTAGTTGTTCTTGCAGTAGTCGCACAAATTTTGCCTTCATATATCTCTCTAGCCACCGACCGGCAAAAAAATTCAGGGCTTCTGGAATGCGACTGGGCTTGACGGATAGGATATATTTGGGGGATTTTTGGTATCTGTATTCCTCTAGGAAGGCAATTTCATAGAGAAACTGGCTCATTTGACACATGGCAGAGATATGTGCTTGCGGTTCATTTTGCAAGTTGAGGCAGACTGAATGCCCTAAATTCATGCTGGATTTAATCCGATCGTAGAGCTTCTGAATTGCAGGGTATTTATCTCCCATAAAAAGCGCTATGTCATCGAGGACAATATCTTTATCGGTTGTCGTGTGATTGATGGGGGGAATATGTTTAATGGCAATGTTTCGCCTACCCAGAAATCCTTCTAGTTTTGCTGTGTCATTGTAGGGAATGTCACACCGATCGGGGAGCAAATTTACTTCTAAACTGTTCCCACTGTCATAGTTATCAGTTACAATTACACTGTCTTCTTTATTTTCTTTTTTTACTGCCCTTCTCTCCCGCGGCTTGTCTGGCTGGGAAATACTGCCTGCTAACTCTGGGGCTTGACTGTGTAATTCCTGGCGTAGGGTGTCAGTGATTCTGTTGTAGAAGTCCTCTAACTTGGTTTCTAGGACGGCAGCTATATTTTCCTCCAACTGACGGTGCCATCGCTGGCGCAGACTGCTGCTGTAATAGCGACGATGAAATAATAAACCTATGCCCAAACCAAGCCCCACCCCCAAGGAAAATACAATGAACTGCATTGGACTGTCCCCTCTCGTTTCTAAAAATTTTATGAATTAGTAGAAGGATTCTGGGCTGTTTTCTGCTTGTTCCCTAAAAAAATTTTTATAAAGGTGATTACTGTGGTGCCTCTGGCGGCGCGTTGGGGACAATCTGGATAGTGCGAATCAGGTCATTGAGGATTTGTTCTGCCAGAAATTCCGTGCCTGCCACCGTCAGATGAACGGGGTCAACAAAGGCGGCTTGGGGAAATTGGCTAAAAATTCTGTAGTAGTTACGCAGGGTAGCGCCTGGTAAATCCGGTTTCAAGCTCTCAGGGGTGAGCGTTCCCAGGGACTGTTTGATAGTTTCTTGATAGTTCTGGTCGAGCTGGGCGAGGATGCGCTGTTCTTGGGGGTCCGATCGCTTACCGCTGCCTGTAATTTCCGGCTGCACAATGACGAGGAAGGGCTTGCCGGCTGCCAATTTGCCCATCTGTTTGAGATTATAGCGATACCTTTGCCACCGTTCTGCCCAGTTGGGGGCTAGTTGATAGGGGGTTGGGGGGAGGGGGGACGGAGGAGACAATTTCTTAAAAAGACGCACGATCGCTAACTGATTCCACAGACGCTGCAGACGGTAGCCGAGGCTCTGGCGAAAATGTAAACCAGGTTTGCGCAGCCACAGGTCTAGTTGGGAGGAGAGGGGTTGGGGGGGCAAAAGGTCGGCATAGCCATCCAAAAGAATGATGTAGTCAGGTTGTAGGCGCAGAATTTCATGGGCAAGGAGGGTCAATTCCTCCTGGGAGGTATAGCCAGGGACAGCACTGTTGATGACGCGGTAATTCCGATCAGGTATGCGGGGGGGCAGTGCGAGGGCGGCTTCCACCTGTTCGGCAAAAAAGGGAAGCGTAGGGGGCTGAAATTTTTGGGGGGATTGGCGTTGCTGGCTCACCCTTGCTTGGAGCTTCCTCTCCAGGATTTCCCCGATCGTGCTGTCGTTGTCAGGGGCATATTGTCCAAAGGCAGTTGACCCGCCCACCAAAAAAATGCGGAATTCATTGGGGGGTTTTGCCTGGGGGAGGGGGTCTTTGTCCCGCAGTCCCTGGGGGTTAATTTGCCAGTGGGGGCTGCTTTGATTGGGAACTAAGGTGTAGGGCAAGGGAGAGCTAAACTTGACTTTGAGACCATAGGTAGAACTGTTGAGGAGGGGTTCCCCTTGGGAGGTAGCTAAGCGCAACTGATAGTATTCCGCCAGGGAGGGATTAGTCTGCAAAAATTGTCCCCCTACCAGCCTTAGGAGAATCTCTAGCCCCAAAAAAAGGGCAATGCTGCCCCCCACAACCAGAAGTAATAAGCGTCGCCAGGTGGGTGGACCCGATCGGTAGTAGTAGCTTCTTCGTCGCATCCGCATTCTTATTACCCTAGCACAAAGGGGTTAGCCCTAACTGCGCCAAGAGACTGCGATCGGCATCTGTACCAGGGTTGGGGGTAGTCAGGAGTTTTTCTCCTGTGAAGATGGAATTTGCCCCCGCCAAGAAACAGAGGGCTTGGTCACTGGGACTCATTTGCTTTCTGCCAGCGGAGAGACGAATTATTGCCTGGGGCATAATAATACGGGCAGTGGCAATCACCCGCGCTAATTCCAGGGCTGAGACGGGGGGTTGGTCTTCTAGGGGGGTACCAGGGACGGGCACAAGGGCGTTGATGGGTACGGACCGGGGAGGAGGGTTCAGGTTAGCCAAGGTGTGCAATAACAGGACGCGATCGTGATCTGTTTCCCCCATGCCAATAATCCCTCCACAGCAGACTTCTATGCCGGCAGCGGCAATATTTTTGATTGTTTCTAAGCGATCGGTGTAGGTACGGGTGGTGATGATGGCGGGGTAAAAATGGGCTGAGGTGTCTAAGTTGTGGTTATAGGCAGTGAGGCCTGCTGCGGCAAGGGCTTGGGCCTGGTGGGGCTTGACCATGCCCAGAGTCATACAGGCTTCCAGACCAAGGGCACGTACTCCCCTCACCATCTCCAGGATAGCGGCGAACTCTTCTCCGTCAGGTACCTGCCGCCAGGCGGCACCCATACAAAAGCGAGTGGCACCATTTGCCTTTGCCCTTTCTGCCTGCCGTAAAACTTCTGCTACAGGGAGGAGGGGATAGACATCAATGCCAGTGGTATAGCGGCGACTTTGGGGGCAGTATTTGCAGTCCTCTGGGCAGTGGCCGGATTTAATGTTGGCAAGGGTACACAACTGCACCCGATCGGGGGGATGGTACTGCCGATGCACCCCTTGGGCTGTAAAGATGAGAGACAGCAGGGGACGGTGGTAAATCTCTTGTACGGTTTCTAGGCTAAGCAAAAGGGCACCTCAATTGCCATTAGACTATTCTAAATTTAGTAGCACCCCAGACCCAGCTATGGCAATCATCTCTTCCTTCGACGAGGCTAAAAAGCCAGTGTCTTCCCGTCTGGTCGCCCCCCAAGCCCATGCTGCGGAGTCAGTCAGTAGCGACCACATTCGTCCCCAGAACTTAGGGGATTACATTGGACAGGAAGAGTTAAAGGCACAACTGCGGATTGCCATCCAGGCTGCCAAGGCGCGGGGGACTGCCCTCGATCACCTGTTGTTATACGGACCGCCGGGTTTGGGCAAAACTTCCCTGGCTTTGATTATTGCTGCCGAGATGGGGACTAAGTGTCAGATTACCGCTGCCCCTGCCCTCGAACGCCCCAGGGATATTGCCGGTCTGCTGGTGAGCCTGCAAAGGGGGGATATTTTATTCATTGATGAAATTCACCGCCTGCCTCGCGTGACGGAGGAAATTTTGTATAGTGCTATGGAGGACTATCGCCTCGATATAACGATCGGTAAGGGGCAGAGCGCCCGTACCCGCAGTTTGCCGTTGCCCCCTTTTACCCTTGTAGGAGCCACTACCAGAGTGGGGGCTTTGTCCTCCCCTTTGCGCGATCGGTTTGGTTTAGTACACCATCTGCGGTTTTACACCGTTGCGGAACTGGGACAGATTGTGTTAAGGAGTGCCAAAATTCTGCAGTTGGAGATAGAGGAAGCCGCTGCCCTGGCAATTGCCCAACGATCGCGGGGGACACCGAGGATTGCCAACCGCCTTTTGCGCCGTGTGCGGGACTATGCCGAGGTACAAAAAGTCCAACCCATTACTAGCCAGGTTGCCATTGATGCCCTTACCTTGTTTGAAGTTGACCCTATGGGTCTAGATTGGACTGACCGTAAGCTTTTAACTGCCATGATCGAGAACTTCCAGGGCGGTCCCGTCGGGTTAGAGACCATTGCCGCCATCACTGGGGAAGATGCCCAAACGATCGAGGCAGTCTATGAACCCTACTTACTCCAAATTGGCTATCTGCAACGCACCGCCAGGGGACGCCTTGTCACTCCCCTTGCCTATCAACACCTGGGCTTGCGTCCTCCCTCAGGTAGCCCGCACTGGCAGCCGGACTTGGCACCAAATACCCCCAGCATCAATTTCTAAACGATCGATGGTCACTCCCAAAGACTGCAGCAATTCTGTCAACATTGCCTGGATTTCCCCATCGGTGCCGGCGGGATTGATGCCATAGCTCACCACCAGGGGTGATTGCAAAGCCTGCCGTAGTTGAGCACGGGTAGCCCTGGCGCAGAGATGGACAACAATGGGGTCGAGCAACCGCAGAGATTCCCCCTTGAGCATTTGGGGCAGATTGAGATGGATAGCCTGGGCTTGCAAATGCACGTAGTCCGCCTCTAAACCCTGGTAGCACACCTGGGTTGCCGTCACTGTGGCGTAGGGGATGTTGCCCTGCAGCAGTTGCCCATCAGAACTGTCTACAGTAATTTCTAGCTTGTCTACCCGTTCCACCTGCGCCCGCAGCCATAGTTGCAGAAGAGGCACGATCGTTCTAGTTAGTAACTTGGTCACGCTGGTTGTCTGTGCGAAAATACTAAAGTAATAGTTAAACCTACTCTAGGAACAGCCATGAACCCCACCCCAATTAACTGCAAGGAAGCCTGCGTCAACGGCTGCATTTTGGGTGATAAGTGCCCCCACCTGCCCTACCTGCAGCAGACCAGAAAGTTTTTGGAGACCACCTCCATCGATCGCATGCTTGAAATTGCCGCCGATCGGTTCAAACCCAAAAATTAAACCCAGGTTGCACGGGAACACCTATGACTACTGAAACTGAACAAAAAATCCTAGACGGTCTAGATGCCCTACGGGAGAAGGTAGACAAGCTAGAAGCAGAGATACAGCGATCGAACGAACGCCTAGAAACCTACCAGAAAGCCAGTCAAGACCTCATCCGCCTGGTGACCACGATCGTAACAGGTGCCTCTGCCATTGTCATCCTCACCCCCCTGGCTAAAGTAGTCGCGGATTTTTCAGCCAAATCCCTCGGTGTGGGATAATACAAACGGTCGCCCATCATTTAGGTATGCTGCGTAAGGTTGTCGCTCTTCTGTGTTCTCTCCTCTGGTTACTAATGCTGCCCCAGGGAAGTTACGCTTCTCTCCCCTCTACAACGGCAATCAAAGACCCCCGCATTCTCCTGCGCAATGCCCTCCCCATCGATAACCCAGAAATACGCCTTGTCCAGCACACCCTGGAAGGGATGCCCAAGGAAGCCAAGATGAAACGCTGGAGCAGTCTGCGCAAGGGGATCAAGGAGGTAGAAACTACCCTGACGGAGAAACGGGAGGTGATCCTAAACGCTGTCAACCCCCTAAAACGGGACGAGGCGACCCAAGCCTATGACCAGTTAGTGGCATTCCTGCCCCAGCTAGAACAAGCGATCGAGAAGAAGAAGCGCCTGGATGTCCCCCCCCTGGTGGCAGAGGCGTTAGAGTATGTGACCACCATTGAAGAGGACATGGTGCAGAGGTTTCCCTTTAGCGTGCCCCAGGAATACCGCCACTTGCCCCAACTCAAAGGGAGAGCAGTAGTGGAGCTAGAGACCAACAAAGGCACTATGAAGCTGGTTTTAGATGGTTATAACGCCCCCGTCAACGCCGGACAATTTGCTGACCTTGTGCGCCAGGGCTTCTACGATGGCTTGGAATTCAACCGCGCCGATGAGGGCTTTTATGTGCAGGCAGGGGACCCCCCTGGTCCCGAGGATGGCTACGTTGACCCCCGCACAGGTAAAATCCGCACCGTGCCCATGGAGATTAGGATTCCCGGACAAACCCTCCCCATCTACGGTAAGACCCTGGCAGAAGCAGGCTACGATCGGGTGTTACCAGTCCTGCCCTTTTCCGCCTACGGTACGGTGGCAATGGCCCACAGCTACGACAATCCCAACGGTGGCTCCTCCCAGTTTTTCCTCTACCTGTTTGAATCTGACCTCACCCCCGCTGGTTTGAACCTCATGGACGGCAACTACAGCGTCTTTGGCTACATGATCGAAGGGGAAGAAGTGTTGCGCTCCCTGCGCTTGGGGGACAGGATTCTTCATGCTAAGTTAATAGAGGGGGCAGAAAATTTGGAACTCCCCCCCAGCCTTACCCCCCTGGAAAGCCCGCCCCTTTAACTGGATGACCGATCGGCTCATATTTCCTATCCCTACCCTGACTGCCGCCCTCACCCTCGATCGTGCCCTAGAGCAGATTCAAGCCTTTACCCAGACAACGATCGTGCTACGGGGACAGGAACTGTGGATCGAAGGGGAAGAGGAAGCCACCCACCGCGCCCTCAAGCTCATTGAGGCATTGGAACCCCTGTGGAGCAAGGGCAACACCATTGGGGAAGCAGATTTAATCAGCGCCCAAACCGCCCTCGATCGTTCCCTGGTGGAGGAATGGAAGCGGCGCCCCCCCCTAGCGCGGACAAGGCAAGGGCAAATCATCCAGACCCGTACCTGGCGGCAACAGCTCTACGTCAACACCATCCAAACCCACGACCTCACCTTTGGCATTGGACCGGCGGGGACAGGCAAGACCTTTCTTGCGGCAGTTTTAGCGGTCAAGGCACTGCAGGAAAATGTCTACGATCGGCTAATCCTCACCCGTCCTGCAGTAGAAGCAGGGGAAAAGCTGGGCTTTTTACCAGGGGATTTACAACAAAAAATTAGCCCCTACCTCCGTCCCCTCTACGATGCCCTCTACGAACTGATGGAAGTAGAGCGCGTCCCCCAGCTGATCGAGAAAGGGATCATTGAAATTGCCCCCCTTGCCTATATGCGTGGACGTACCCTCAACCGCTCCTTTATCATCGTGGACGAAGCCCAGAACACTACCCCCGCCCAGATGAAAATGCTCCTCACCCGCCTTGGCTCCCACTCCAAAATGGTAGTAACTGGGGACATCTCCCAAACCGACCTCCCCCCCCACCAAACCTCCGGTCTCATTATCGCCCGCAATATCCTGCGGCACGTAGAAGGTATTGGCTTTGTGGAATTTACCCGCTCCGATGTAGTGCGCCATCCCCTCGTGCAAAAAATTATCGCTGCCTACGATCGGGCAGAACTGTAGTGTTAAAAAATGTATCAGAAGGTGAAGACAGCCCCGTATAAATTTACTAAAATTCAAATAGACTGCAGCTAACTCAGACAGAGGGGAGAGATGCCGCGCATACTAGTAATAGAAGATGACAGTGCCATCGCCGAAGTCGTAAAGGTCAACCTAGAGTTAGCAGGCTACCAAGTCGAGCAAGCTGAGGACGGCATTCGGGGGCAAGCGTTAGCAATCCAGCTACTGCCTGATTTGATTATCCTCGACCTTATGCTGCCAGGGGTTTTCGGTACCACCATTTGTCAGCGCTTGCGCCGCGATGAACGCACCAAGGACATTCCCATCTTGATGCTGACAGCCATGAGCCAGACCCAAGACAAGGTAGAGGGCTTTAATGCCGGGGCAGATGACTACCTGACCAAGCCCTTTGAGATGGAAGAGATGCTGGCACGGATTCGCGCTCTCCTGCGGCGGACGGATAGGATTCCCCAGGCGGCAAAACACAACGAAATCCTCAGCTATGGTGCCCTCACCTTAATTCCTGAACGGTTTGAAGCTGTGTGGCAGGGGGAAAAAATCAAACTTACCCATCTGGAATTTGAGCTACTGCACTGTCTTCTGCAGCGACACGGACAGACCGTTTCCCCTAGTGAAATCCTCAGGGAAGTGTGGGGCTATGAGCCGGACGACGACATTGAGACCATCCGCGTCCATATTCGCCACCTGCGTACCAAAATGGAACCTGACCCCCGCCACCCCAAATACATCAAGACCGTCTACGGAGCAGGCTACTGCCTAGAACTCCCTCCCCCCGAACCAGAAGTTGCCAAAGTTTCCCCGACGGTTGAAAATAACCAGAAGTAGTAGATAGTCGTCTCCATGAAAATTTTATTTGCCGCTGCCGAAGCTGCTCCCATTGCCAAGGTGGGGGGTATGGCGGATGTGGTTGGGAGTCTGCCCAAGGTCCTGCACAAAAAAGGGTTTGATGTCCGTGTCATCCTGCCCTACTACGGCGTGGTCAACAATCGCCTCACAGACCCAGTGGAATTGGTATGGCGGGGGCACTGTATGTACCAGAATTTTGACGTGTTTGAAACCCGCCTGCCGGACTCTGAGGTACCCCTCTATCTGGTGGGGCACGGGGCATTTATGGCGAATCGCATTTATTACGGGGATGACGAGGACTGGCGGTTTACCCTGTTTGCCAACGCCTGTGCGGAATTTGCCTGGAACTACTGGAAACCCCATCTCATCCACTGCCACGACTGGCATACCGGCATGATTCCTGTGTGGATGCACCAAACCCCCGATATTGCTACTGTCTTTACCATCCACAATTTGGCATACCAAGGTCCCTGGCGCTGGCGTTTGGAACAGATGACCTGGGTGCCCTGGTATTTCCGTGGCGATACCACGATGGCAGCGGCGATCATTTTTGCCGATCGGGTGAACACGGTTTCTCCTACCTATGCCCGTCAGATTTGCACCCCCGCCTATGGGGAAGGCTTAGAGGGACTATTGGCACAGCTAGTGCCCTGGGGCATTTTGAACGGCATTGATGACAAATTTGACCCCCGCATTGACCCCTACCTAGTGAAAAACTACGACAGTGACACCTTAGAACTACGACAACAGAACAAAGTCGCCCTGCAGCAGGAAGTGGGGTTACAGATCAACCGGGATGCCTTTTTGGTAGGGATGGTCACCCGCCTAGTGGAGCAGAAGGGGATTGACCTAGTCATTCAAGCGATCGGCAATTTTCTGTCCTTTACCAACTCCCAGTTTGTGGTGATTGGCGCAGGGGAGCGCTACTACGAGTCGCAGTTGTGGCAATTGGCAGCCCGTTTCCCTGGTAAAATGTCTGCCCAGATTTTGTTTAGTTCTCCTTTGTCCCAGCGGGTGTACGGCAGTTGTGATGCCTTTTTGATGCCCAGTCGCTTTGAACCCTGCGGCATTAGCCAGATGATTGCCCTCAAATACGGCTGTGTGCCAGTGGTGCGCAGTACGGGGGGCCTAGTGGATACGGTACAACACCATGACCCTGTGGCGGGACGGGGTAACGGCTATTGTTTCGATCGCTATGACCCGATGGATATGTACACGGCGTTGGTCTGTGCCTATGAGGCTTATCGCTATCCTGACACCTGGCGTAAATTGCAACAGCGGGGGATGGCTATGGACTTTAGTTGGGACACAGCGGCGGAAAAATACATAGAGTTGTACCGATCGATTCCCAGTGTGGCGGAGTTAGTGGCATGACAATATTTGACTGGTTTGCGGAGGCGCGTTCCCACAAGAAGGAGAAGCTAGCCCCCCCTGCCTACCAAGAGCGGGAAATTCCCGATGGTCTGTGGCACAAGTGCGCTCAGTGTCATCATCTCACCTACGTCAAGGACTTGCAGAACAATTTACTGGTCTGTCCCCATTGCCAATTCCATAACCAGGTACCCGCCCCCGATCGCATTGCCCAACTCCTCGACCCTGACTCCTGGACAGAGATCAACAGCCATCTTATCTCCACCGACCCCCTCAACTTCTGTGACCGCAAGCCCTATCCCGATCGGTTACAGGAATATCGCAGCACCACCAACTTAACCGATGCTGTCGTGACTGTTTTAGGCAGGATGGAGGGTATCCCTGTGGCATTGGGGGTGATGGATTTTCGCTTTATGGGGGGGAGCATGGGGTCAGTAGTGGGGGAAAAGATTGCCCGCTTGACGGAGACCGCTACCGATCGGGGTTTGCCCCTATTACTGGTGTGTGCTTCGGGGGGAGCCAGAATGCAGGAGGGGATTTTAAGTTTGATGCAGATGGCTAAGACTGCTGCTGCCCTCGATCGCCACCGTCGTGCCCGTCAACTCTACATTGCTATTTTGACTAATCCCACCACTGGGGGAGTAACTGCCAGCTTTGCCATGTTGGGAGATATTATCATTGCGGAACCGAAGGCACTGATCGGATTTACAGGCAGAAGAGTGATTGAACAAACCTTGAAACAAAAAATCCCCGATAACTTTCAGACAGCGGAATATCTGCTAGAGCACGGTTTTGTCGATATGGTAGTACCGCGGTTAAAACTCCGATCGACTCTCATTCAGCTATTAAAACTGCACAACTATCTGCCCTCTAAAACAGTAACTACTATCAGCGAAACAAAAGAGCAGTAAAAACGATCGAGGGGGACAAGTCAACTAAAGCTCATCTACTTCTATTACTTCTATGTTTTGACAGCCAATTAAGTTGGCAATTTCCCTCATTAGCTCCAAAGCTTCATTGTGATCCGTAGTGGAATAGACATCGATCGGTGTGCCCTGGGAAAGCAAGATTTTTAATTTGTAGGTACCCTTGATGGTGTGAATTTGCACGGCTTGAATCTCACCAAAGCGGCAAGTCCTTTCGAAGTAGGGAGTACCTATGACTGTGCGGAGGTGGGTGACTTTACCCAAATTACGGTTAATACTCACCTGTTCCCTAAACATATTAGCAGAAGAAACAAATCGGTACAACTCTGTGTATTTTTCCGCCGCACAGATGGCCAAAAACAAGCCTGGAAACAAAATGATAACTAGAACTGAGAAATTGAAATTTTCCTCCCCTGTTAGGGTGAGAGTTTGTTCTGGAGATTCTAAGAAGTTATTTACAGATACCGCTACACGTGGCGCTAGCTCAGCATTCATTCTCATTCTCACCTCCTTTTGCCCTCCTAATTTTTGGAAGACCACGAAATGAACTGTGTATTCATCTCCCTCGCTGTTTGTTTCCGTTTTTGTTATGTATTCTGCTCCCTTGATACCATTCAATTCTTGTGTCCGACTGGGGAAGATAGGTAACTTAGGGGTTGTTGTCAGCTGACAATTAGCTAAACGGGGTTCTAACTTACGACAGGTAATTTCCGTAGTTTCGAAACTAAACAGACTAGACAGATACACAATGACTGAAAAGACGAAAAACGGAGAAAAAATAAATTCAAAATTGAAATTTGGTGTAGTAACAAAACTGATCTGCCCTGGCTCTCTTTCAATCCTGGTCATAACTAACCCCCTACCCTCCCTACCGCCTATATTTTAAGGGGTAGTCCCTAGGCTAAAAATTAAGCTTTCCTAAAATAAACAGAGTGCCTATTGTTATCCAGACAGAGCAGGGAGTAGCAGGACTACAAAGTAAT
>CALGKB010000011.1 GCA_937927915.1 uncultured Pseudanabaenaceae cyanobacterium
AGCCAGGATCAAACTCTCCATTGTGCCCCACTAGGGCTAATGAAGTTCTCTCAAATTTCCTTGACAGGGTGGGTGTGTATTCCTTTGTCTTGGTCCCGGGTGCTGCGCCAAATCGCGCTTTACTAATATCTAATATCCTTAAAACAATTGTCAAGAGGTCCGAGAAAATTTTTTGTGCGCTTTTCCCGTCGATCGGTTTATGCTCTGCAGGCAATGTTGGCTTTGGCGGAGGGGGGGGTGTTGTCGGTGGGGACGCTGGCAAAGGGAATGCCGAGGGCTTTTCTGGAGAAGATTCTGCTGGATTTACGGCGAGCGGGTCTGGTGGAGGCGGTGCGGGGGGCAAAGGGGGGGTATCGTCTGGCAGTGCCGGCGCGGGAGATAACGGTGGAACAAATTTTGCTTGCCCTGGGGGAGGAGTGGCAGGTGCCAGGGGAGGGGTCTTTTATGGGACTGGTGGAGAGACGGATGGCAGAGGTGGTGCGGCGATATGTGGCGGGGCTGACGCTGGCGGATTTGTATTGTGATTGGCAGAGCTGGCAGGCGCAGCAACGGGGGGAGGGGGAGTTTACGATCTAGGGTGCTTGGCGAGGGAGAGGTTGGCGGCGAGGGCGACTTGGGGATGGGGGTCTTTTGCTAAGTATTTGAGGGCGGCAAGGCTTTTGGGGGAGGGAAGGTTGCCCAGGGCTTCTGCTAGGCGTTGGCGGGTTAACCAGTCGGGGGATTGGGCGAAGGGTAGTATGGCTTCGATCGCTGCAGGGTTTCCTATCTCTCCTAGGGCGGCGATGGCGGCTTGATGGAGGAGGGTTTCGTCGCTTTTGAGAGCGGTCAGGAGTGCTTCTACAGCTCGATCGTCCCCTAGGTTGCCTAGGGATACGGCGGCGCTAAAACGGACTAGCCATTCGGTGTCTTCATAGAAGGCGCGCAGGAGGGGGGTAAAGGCTCGCGGGTCTTGTAGATAGCCGAGGGCACCGGCGGCATCAGCCCGAATGCTGTAGTCGGGGTCAGTCTCCAGGATTTTGACGAGGGTGGGGAGGGATTGGGGTGTAGGTTTGATCCCCAGGGCAAAAACTGCCATTGCGCGTACCTGCAAACTCTCATCATTGATGAGTTCTAAAATTAAGGGGGCAGCTGTCTCGGCGGGTACATCTTTGAGAAAAGCTAGCCCCAGTAAACGATCGCGGGTGTAGGGACTGCGAATTTTACTCTTGATCTCGTCTAGATTCATAGCTAGTACCAATGTTAGGAGGACTGTAAAAGGAGGGGGGGCAGGGTGCACCTATCCGATGCAGGAAATCTTAAGTAATCTTTCCTATTTACAATAGGTAAAAGTTATAGTTAGTAATCACATAAGTATTTCCTATATAAATATAAACATTTGCCAAACTATAAATTCATGTATAACTGGTAAGATTAACGACACGGACTAGGGATGAAGGCGGTGTACTTATTATCGATCGTTATAGATGCAATAAGCGTTGGCAACCGTCTCATCTTACAATTGTTATATTTTTGTCCGCAATTTTTTTAGTCAAGGAGCGTTGCTATGGCGTATTCACAAACTGCATCCAAGCCCAAGGCGGGCTATCAAGCTGGGGTAAAGGACTATCGATTGACCTACTATACCCCTGACTACACTCCCAAGGATACAGATATTTTGGCGGCTTTCCGTGTCACTCCCCAGCCTGGTGTACCCCCAGAAGAAGCAGGGGCAGCGGTGGCGGCGGAGTCCTCTACGGGTACTTGGACGACGGTGTGGACGGATTTGCTCACGGACCTCGATCGCTATAAGGGGCGTTGCTACGACATTGAGCCTGTGCCTGGGGAGGATAACCAGTACATCTGCTATGTAGCTTATCCCCTCGATCTGTTTGAGGAGGGGTCAGTGACCAATATGTTTACCTCCATTGTGGGGAACGTATTTGGTTTTAAGGCGCTCAAAGCTCTGCGGTTAGAGGATTTGCGGATTCCTGTGGCTTACCTCAAGACGTTCCAGGGTCCGCCCCACGGGATTCAGGTAGAGCGGGATAAGTTGAACAAGTATGGTCGTCCTCTCCTGGGTTGCACGATCAAGCCGAAGCTGGGTCTGTCAGCAAAGAACTACGGTCGGGCTGTGTATGAGTGTCTGCGGGGGGGTCTGGACTTCACTAAGGATGATGAAAATATTAACTCCCAGCCCTTCATGCGCTGGCGCGATCGGTTCTTGTTTGTACAAGAGGCTTGTATGAAGGCGCAGGCAGAGACGGGGGAAATCAAGGGTCACTATTTGAATGTGACGGCTCCCACCTGTGAAGAAATGCTAAAGCGGGCGGAGTTTGCCAAGGAAATTGGTGCCCCCATCATCATGCACGACTACCTGACTGCTGGGTTTACGGCTAATACCACTTTGGCGCGCTGGTGCCGTGATAACGGTATGCTCCTGCACATCCACCGCGCTATGCACGCGGTAATCGACCGCCAGAAGAATCACGGTATCCACTTCCGGGTGTTGGCGAAGGCACTGCGGATGTCCGGCGGTGACCATATCCATACTGGTACGGTGGTTGGGAAGCTAGAGGGGGACCGCGCTGCTACCCTTGGTTTTGTTGACCTGTTGCGGGAAAACTACATTGAGCAGGATAAATCCCGCGGTATTTACTTCACCCAAGACTGGGCTTCTATGCCTGGGGTAATGGCAGTAGCTTCCGGTGGGATTCACGTCTGGCATATGCCTGCCCTGGTGGAAATCTTCGGTGATGATGCTGTCCTCCAATTCGGCGGTGGTACTTTGGGTCACCCCTGGGGGAATGCACCAGGAGCTACGGCTAACCGGGTGGCGCTGGAAGCCTGCATCCAAGCCCGCAATGAAGGGCGCAGTCTGGCACGGGAAGGGAATGAAATCATCCGCGAAGCAGCGCGCTGGTGCCCTGAACTGGCTGTGGCTTGCGAAGTGTGGAAGGAAATCAAGTTCGAGTTCGCCACTGTGGATACGCTGTAAGACCCTGCTAGGGGGTGGGTTATGGACATCAACCAAGTTGCCAAAGCGACAACTAAAACGCTCATCAGTTATCTGACCTACGAGGCGATGCGGATTGTGGCAATGCAACTGGACCAAACTAATCCCCCCCTTGCCTACTGGTTACGCCGCTTTTCTTCGACGGGGAAACTCCAGGATGGGGATGCCTACCTCGAGGAAATGCTGCAGGCAAACCAGGAAATTGCCTTTCGGTTGATGGTGGTGCGGCAACACCTCGCCCAGGAAATTGCTGACTTTTTGCCAGAAATGCTCCGATCGGGGGTAGAGCAATCTAATACCAAACTCAGATGCGCCCATCTCGATCGGTTAGTTAACACAACTGCTGATAACATCCCTGAGTGGGAGAAACTAGACCAAGAATAAGGAGATAACTATGCAAACACTACCCAAGGAGCGTCGTTACGAAACTCTGTCCTATTTGCCCCCCATGAGCGATGTGCAGATTGCCAAGCAAATTCAGTACATCCTCGACCAGGGCTACTTCCCCTGTATTGAATTCAACGAAACGGCAGAACCCACCGACTACTACTGGACGATGTGGAAGCTTCCTATGTTCAATGCTACTTCTGCTCAAGAAGTCCTCAGTGAAGTACAAGCCTGCCGATCGACCTATCCCAACTGCTTTATCCGCGTAATTGGCTTTGACAACATCAAGCAGTGCCAGGTGGCTATGTTCATTGTCCACCGTCCCAACCGTATCTAGGTAATCTCTTCTTCCCCCTGCCGCGGGGGGATTTTTGCCCCTAGAATAGGAACTGGTAGAGAGGATAGGTCTATGTCTAGTGCGCCTGTAGTTGCCCCAGCTGCTGCCCCCACCTTTGATACTACAGTTCCTAGTGTCAAGCGCATCCACAACCTGATCAAAGACAAGCAGGAAATTGAAGTAAAGTTGGTGACAGGGGATAGTTACAAAGGCACAGTTAAATGGATTGACCCCCACTGTCTATGCATTGATCTGGTGGGGGAAGAGAAGGGACAGAGTATGGTGATCTGGCTGACCGCCGTTGCCTTTGTCAAGTATCGCTCTGTCTAAAAATTTCTCTACTCCTGGGCTTGCTTTTGGCGGGAAGATAGTCTATCTTTCTGCCTCTGTGGTAAATAGCAGATTATGAGTTTGGTTCTCCCTCCTCACCAAGGTAAGCTGGAAGAGTACTTACTAGCTTCCCGCATCATCAATCGGGAACAGTTAGACGTGGCAAAGCGAATGCAAATCAGACAGGAGGCACCCCTCCTGATGGTGCTCTATCAGTTGAGCTTTATTAACATCCAGCAGTTCAGTCAAATTTTAGACTGGTGGCTGCAGGCAAGTCTGTAGTGCCGCCGCGATCGCTTGCCTTTGTTCTTCGTCATAGCCCCACTTTTGGTAGAAGGATTCGTACTCCCCGTTGAGCATTCTCTCCAGGATGGGAACGGTGTCAGGGTGATGTACCTGCTGTAGGAGGTAGCGACAGCGTCTTTGTACCCGATCGGAACTGTTTGCCATATCCAAATGGCCGTTGCGCCGATGGGTAATCGCCATTGCTGTAGACATGACTAGGTTTTTTACCAAGAGTTCGGCGGTGTGGGGGGGTGCCTGCTCTAGTGCCCGCAGAATTGCAGGGGTGGGGTGGTCTGCTAGGTGCCAATCCCCCGTTAAAAATGACACAAAGAAACCCCGTGCCCCGTTTTCTGTCGCCAGCAATTCCTGCACCGCTTGCTCTAGGTCGGTAGGGGTGACCTCCGATCGCTGGAGTAGGTTTTCTGTCTGGGCAATGGCTTCCTCAAAAGAAATGCTCATAGTTTCCCCCTTTACCTCCTACAATTTTAGGACGGAAGGATGTAGTAGAGCATGGCGTTTACAGAAACTATTCGGGTTTTGGCGTTGGGTCTGATTCGGGACCACGATCGTTTATTTGTATCCGAGGGCATCGATCGGCAGAAAAACCAGAAATTTTATCGCTTTTTGGGGGGGGGTGTAGATTTTGGCGAACCAAGTGCCGTCACCCTAGAGCGGGAATTCCAGGAGGAGCTGGGGGCGGCTCTGAAAAACATCACCTATCTCGGCTGTCTGGAAAACATTTTCACCTATGAGGGCAGGAAGGGGCACGAAATTATCCAACTCTACCGCTGCGACTTTGCCGACGATCGGTTTTATCAATTGGAGGAAGTGACTTTCAAGGAGGGGGAGCGCCAGAAACGGGCACTGTGGCTACCGATCAGCGACTTTACGATGGGGGATCTAATCCTCTATCCGACGGGGGTATTCAAATATCTAACGTGAAGCAACCCCCCTTTTTAGCGCCGCCCCAAGTAATCAAAGCAATTGCCCCTGCCGGAGTAGTGACTGCAGAACCAGCGTTAGCACAAGGCGTGGAAATTTGGCAAGCCCAGGGTTACAGATTAGAGTTGCCCGGCACACGGACTCCTTGGCATTATTTGGCAGGCAGGGATGGGGAGAGATGGCAGGAATTAGCAGAGAGTTGGGGGCAATATCCCGCCCTCGTAGTGGCAAGGGGGGGCTACGGCACCATGCGGCTACTCTCCCACCTGGGGGAACTGGGGGAAGGATGTCCCTGGGTGATTGGCTTTTCCGATGCCACAGCCCTCCTGTGGTCTTTAGCTACCCACAAGCAAATCATGTCTATCCATGCCCCCGTCCTCCTCACCTTAGCAGAGACAACTGCAGCTGCCCAGGCGGTATTGTTTGACCTGCTAGGGGGCAGATTAAAAAATTTCACTCTCCAGGGCTTACCTTGGCACCAGGGCAGAGCAGAGGGCAGGCTCCTCCCCGGCAATCTGACAGTGGCAACCCACCTGTTGGGCACCCCTTTTATCCCCCCCTGGCAGGACATCATTCTCGCCCTGGAGGATGTGGCTGAACCCCCCTATAAAATCGATCGCATGTTAACCCAATGGCACTTGAGCGGCTATCTGCAGCAGGTAAAAGGCATTGCCTTAGGGGACTTTGGCAGTCACCCCCTCATGGACACCATTCTGGAGGAGCGTTTACAAAACTTAGGCATACCTGTAGTGGCACACCTATCCTTTGGTCATATTGCGGGGAATTTCCCGTTGGTGGTGGGGGCAAGATGTATACTGGATGGGGATAGGGGGGAACTATCTTGGTACTTAGATTAGAAATTTAGGCTAAAGTGGAAGGTAAGGATTGTGGGGTCGGCAATGGAAGGCTTTAACCCTTATGAGCTGCTAGGTATAGATGAAGATGCCGCTTTTGAAGAGGTGACAGCGGTACGAGACCGCCTACTGCAGGCGGCAGCAGATGACCCAGTGGAGTTGGAAAGGATAGAGGCTGCCTACGATGCCATTTTGCGCGATCGTTTACGGGCAAGAATTGAAGGTAAGATTGCTGTCCCCGATCGAATTCGCTATGCAGAGCGCTCCCTCAATGACCTCCTAGGGGAGCCAACTACCGACTTCCAGCCCTTACCATCACCTTCCTGGCTGGCTAACTTTTGGGAACGCCCCCGTTGGGGAGATGTACTAACCACAGTGTTAGTCTACAGCGGGTTGGGAGTTGTGGGTTACCTAGTGCCTGCCAATATCAGTCTCAGCCTGTCTTTGGGTTTGATCGCAGGGTTTTATTTACTGCATCGCAAGGCAAATCGCTTTGGGCGGACGTTGTTGTGGTTGGCAGTTGCCCTGGCAGTGGGCATAGGGATGGGTTACAGTTTAACCCAGGTAGGGGGTGCGCTACAGGTCAACCTGCTGCTGGCAATTCTCTTTTGTCTGTGGTTGGTCACTACCTTCTGCCGCTAGATGAGCCAGTCACCCCTAGTCAGTATTATCATGGGGAGTGATTCCGACCTGCCCACGATGGAGGGGGCTATTAGTATCTGTCGCGAATTTGCTGTCCCCTTTGAAGTCCAGATTGTCTCTGCCCACCGTACACCGCAGCGCATGGTGGAATTTGCCCAAACTGCCCATACCAGAGGAATTAGGGTGATTATCGCCGGGGCAGGGGGAGCAGCCCATTTGCCAGGTATGGTAGCTTCCCTTACACCTCTGCCAGTAATTGGTGTCCCCGTTGCTGCCACAAAGTTGCAGGGCGTGGATGCCCTCTACTCCATTGTGCAGATGCCCAAAGGTATTCCCGTTGCCACCGTTGCCATTGACAATAGTACCAATGCCGGCTTGCTGGCGGTGCAAATTTTGGCGACAGAACGATCGGACTTGTTGCAAAAGGTACTAGACTACCGCCGCCAGTTGGCAGCCCAGGTGGAAAGCAAACAAAATCACCTAAAATACTAGCGCAAGTCTTAAAATAGCCACAGTCTGTGCTATGACCTTGTCCATGCCTAAGTCTCCTCCCCAGATGATTGTCATCTTCCCCGACGGAGAGCTGGCTTTTGATGCCTACCGCTTTCTGCAGATTAACGGTATCTCCCCCGAAAATATGGTGCTAGTGGGAAAAGGGTTTAGTAGTCCGGAGTACCTTGGCTGCCTCATGCCTCCCCATAGAATTGCCCGCCAGACGGCGATCGGGGGTATGGTGGCGGGGCTACGTATTGGTCTTATCTTGGCGTTAGTGGTGGCGGGGGGACTGTTATATCTGCGGTTGTTGCTGTGGTACTTGGTAGTGGCAGTGGCGGCGGGGATCATTCTCACCTTGGGAGCGGTGGGGGCAACCCTAGGCTGGCTATTTGGTTGGTTGCATCGCAGTCATCTGTCAGCAAAATGCCGGCAATATCTCAACCAGGGGCAATATCTGTTGCTGTTGGAGGGGTCAGAGGCAGTAATTCGGCGGGGACGGGAAATTCTCCACTCCTACGGCAGCCGCTACGATTTCTAGCCTATGGTGAAGACAACACTCCTGGCTCTGAGTCTGGCATTGACATTCTCCCCTGCCCTGGCAGAAATTAATCCCATTCTCAAAGTGGGCATTGTACAACGCTTTGGCAGACAGGGGGGGGATCGGCTCCTTTTAGAAGCTCCCCCAGGGGAGCAACTACAACTGCGCTTTGGGGGCAGGACAATCCCCACCCAACAGGTGAATTTTACTGTGGTGCCAGAACTTTTGCCCCAGCCCCAACTAGAGGAAAGGGTAGTTTTGAGCTATCACCGCAGTTTTGAAAATGCCCAAGCCAGTGCCCATCGCTGGCAGTCCCTCGGCATCAATACGGAGATTGTGCAACCCGATCGGTGGCAGGTGTGGGCAAAACGATCGGACTATGACAACCCTGTGGCGCGCCGCCTGCTGCTGCAGAAATTGCGCTTCCTTGGTAACAATGTGGCGCAGTTGGAGAGTCGGTGGCTGACTAGCAAGCCTGTTTTGCAGTGGGAAGTAAATGGCACTACCTACAGGGGAACGACGGTCGACATCAGCACTAGGAATGGCATTGTCTTGGTCAACCGTGACCCCTATCCTGGCAGCTTCCGTCTGCAGCCCAATGCCTTCGGCAGTTTTACCCTGGTCAATTTTGTGCCCCTGGAGACCTACCTGCGGGGAGTTGTGCCCCATGAAATTGGCTATCAGGCTCCCTATAGCGCTGTACAAGCTCAGGCTGTCCTTGCCCGTACCTATGCCCTTGCCAATCGCCACCGCTTTACGGTAGATGACTACGAAATCTGTGCCACGACCCACTGCCAAGTCTATGAGGGGTTAAAAAATACCAGCCCCCTTGCCGATCGGGCTATCCAGGAAACCAGGGGCAAAGTCCTCACCTACGGCGGCAAAGTGGTGGATGCCCTCTACTCCTCCACAACAGGGGGGATAACCGCCAACTTCCATGACCTCTGGGATGGGAATGACCGCCCCTATTTACGCGCTGTGTTTGATACAGTCACACCGCCCCCCAACCTAGACCTGTCTAGGGAACAGGACTTCCGCCGTTTTATCAATTTGCGCCGTGGTTTTAATGAAGAGGGCTGGCGGACTTTCCGCTGGGAAAAATTTAGTTCCTTGGAGGAAATGGCTACTACCCTGCGGGAGTTCCTGCGCAAGGCGGGGGATAATCGCACTAACTTTCAACGTATCCGATCGGTGGCAATTACAGAGCGTTCCCGTTCAGGGCGGGTGTTGAAAATGGTGGTACAGACGGACGGGGGGACAATCACGATCGAGAAGGACGAAATCCGCGATGCTTTTCATGCCCCAGGCAGCACCCTGTTTTATCTAGAGCCGCAGTTTAACGCTGCCCAGGAGCTAGTGGGCTACAAATTTGTAGGGGGGGGCTTGGGCCATGGGGTGGGTATGAGTCAGACCGGTGCCTACCGTTTAAGCAGGATGGGGTGGAGCTATGAGCGCATTTTAGCCTTTTACTTCCGTGGTACCACCTTAGAGACACTGCAACCCCAGATGATCGCGCTAGAATGGCAAAAGCCCTAGTAAATGCCCTATGACTACGGAACTAGAAACGATCGTGCCCACCGAGAGCAAAGAAAATAGCAGTGGATTAGCAGAGGGGGGTTTTTGGGTCGGCAGGGGGGAGAACGATGTAGAGATGTCCCTCTTTGACCATTTGGAAGAACTGCGGCAGCGCATTTTTGTTGCCCTAGGGACAGTGGTGGTGTGTGCCATCGGCTGCTTTGTCTTTGCCCGCCACATTGTGGCTTGGTTGGAGATACCCGCCCAGGGGATTAAATTTTTGCAGCTTGCCCCAGGGGAATACTTTTTTGTCTCCCTCAAGGTAGCGGGTTACAGTGGATTGCTGCTGGCGGCACCGATGATTGTCTACCAGATTGTCAAGTTCGTGTTGCCTGGTCTCACCCGCCGCGAAAAGCAGATTGTCACCCCCATCCTCATTGGCTCTAGTACCCTCTTTGTGGCAGGGATTTTCTTTGCCTACTTTGTCCTCATTCCTGCTGCTCTACGCTTTTTTGTCAGCTACGGGGGGGATGTGGTAGAGCAGTTGTGGTCCATCGATCGTTACTTTGAATTTGTCCTCATTCTGCTGTTTGGGACGGGTTTAGCCTTCCAGATTCCTGTGATTCAGACCCTGCTGGGCTTACTGGGGGTAGTCAGTTCCCAACAGATGCTCACGGGTTGGCGCTATGTGGTGTTGGGGGCGGCAGTTTTGGGCGGTGTCCTTACTCCTTCCACTGACCCCACAACGCAGGCACTCCTGGCAGGGGCGGTAGGTGGTCTCTATTTTGCCGGCATCGGCATGGTAAAACTCTTGGGCAAATAGCCTCTATAATGCAGGCAAGCGTGGCAATCAGTTATGAATCGTCGCAGTTTTCTCCTCTCCACGATCGCTAGTGTAGCCCTATTGCCCCCCCTGGCAGAAGCCCAGGAAATTAAGTCCCTCTATACCTTGCCCCCCCTCCCCTATCCCTACGATGCCCTGGAACCCTATATCGACGAGGGCACTATGCGCTTCCACCACGATCGGCACCATGCCGCCTATGTTAACAACCTTAACAAAGCCTTGACCCCCTACCCTGAGCTGCACAACCTCTGTTTGACGGACCTGATCCAGAACCTTGACCAAATCCCTGCCCCCATTCGTACTGCTGTGAGAAACAATGGCGGCGGACACCTCAATCACACCCTGTTCTGGGCAATCATGACTCCCAACGGGGGAGGCACCCCCGCCGGAGCAATAGGAGAGGCGATTACAGCGGAGTTTGGTTCCTTTGCTCAGTTTCAAGAAGCCTTTGAGCAGGCGGGGTTGAGTGTATTTGGCAGCGGCTGGGTATGGCTAGTTAAAAACGGCGATCGCTTAGAAATTCTCACTACTCCCAATCAGGACAGCCCCCTCATGCAGGGGAAATATCCCTTGCTGGGCAATGATGTGTGGGAACACGCCTACTATCTCAAGTACCAAAACCGCCGCGGCGATTACTTAAAAGCCTGGTGGAATGTGGTCAACTGGGAAGTCGTCAATCACCGTTTTAGCCAAAAACCACTTGACCCCAAAAGTGCTAGCATTTATATTATCTAAGCCCCTCTGCGGCGTGCGTGCCTACCTATAATGTTTGTTGATCTATGACAATTTTGTAAGGGGACTATCTTAATCTGACGGCAGTAGACCAATCCTAGTAATTGGAAACTTTAAGTCAGAGTGACGGTGCCCACCTGGTGTAACCGGGGTCAAAAACTGCGGTAAAACGGCGCAGCGGAGGGGTTTTTCCCTACTCCCCTTGCAGTCAAAGCAGTCAAGTCTGTTAGCATGGTTTTGGGGGGAAGGTTAGAATAGGGTCTGTTGTTTTCCTGTGGGTGTATTGCGTAGTTCTTACCTTGCCCTCCTACCCTACATTAAAACCCAATGGTGGCTGTTAGCTAAAGCCCTCCTTTGCACGATCGTCTACATTGGTGGGATGCCCATTTTGGCGATGGTGTTTGGGCTGGTGTCAGAGGCAGTGGGGGAGGGCAGTATTAGCAAAATTACCACCGTATCGGGGTACACAGTCTTGCTATTTACAGTGCAGGGCTTTTGTCAGTACGGGCAGGATGTGATGATGGCAGAGGCAGCTTTGCAGGTGACCAAAAGTTTGCGGGTAGATGCCTTTGCCCACTTACAATCCCTGGATTTGAGTTATTTTGCCGAGGCGCGGGCGGGGGATTTGTCCTATCGCTTAACGGAAGACATCGATCGCATTGGGGAAGTGATGGCCAAGTTTTTCTATCAGTTTTTGCCCTCGGTGTTGCAGTTAATTTTGATTTTGGGGTATATGTTTTACCTCAATTGGATTCTCACTCTCACTGTTTTAATTGTTGCTCCTTTGCTGGCGGTGATTGTAGCCTGGTTTGGCGATCGGATGCTGCATTTGGCACGGCGCAGTCAAGACCAGGTGTCCACCCTTTCTGCCTTTTTGGCGGAGATTTTTAGTGGCATTCGCTTAGTGCGGGCATTTGGCGCCGAAGAGTTTGAAACCCACAGATTTCAGCAGGCAGCGGAACTGCACAGACAGAGTAAATATGCCACCGATCGGATTCGCTCTATCCAGTACCCCGTCGTCAGTTTGCTACAGGCAGTTGCTATTATCATCCTCATTTGGATTGCCGTGTGGCAGATTGCCCAGGGGGCGTTAGAGGTAAAAAACTTTGTCTCCTTTTGTGCCGCTGTCGCCCTCCTAATTGACCCCATTCGAAATGTGACTAATAACTACAACGAACTAAAACAGGTGCAGGCATCCACCGATCGGGTGTTTGAATTGTTTCAACTGCAACCAGCAGTAACAGAGCGATCGGATGCAGTGGATTTGGGGGCAATTCAGGGGAAGATTGAGTTTAGGGGGGTCTATTTCCAATATCCTGACCAGCGGGATTGGGTGTTAAAAAATATCAGCACTATCATCTACCCAGGGGAAATTGTTGCCCTAGTGGGGACATCGGGGGCAGGGAAAAGTACGCTCCTAAATTTGTTATTGCGTTTTTATGACCCCCAGCAAGGAAAAGTCCTCATTGATGACCAGGACATTAGGCAAGTTACCCTCCGCAGTTTACGCCGCCAAATTGCCATCGTGCCCCAGGAAACCCTTCTTTTTTCCGGTACCATAGCTGCCAATATTGCCTTTGGTAAAACCCATATCGATCGGGCAGAGATTGAGAGAGCCGCCCGCATTGCCAACGCCCATGATTTCATTATGGCACTGCCTCAACAATACGACACTTGGGTAGGGGAACGGGGAGTAAACCTGTCAGGAGGACAGCGACAGAGAATAGCCATTGCCAGAGCTGTTTTACACAACCCCAAAATTCTGCTGTTGGATGAGGCTACTTCTGCCCTTGATAGTGAATCGGAAGCCCTAGTGCAAGAAGCCCTACAACGCTTGATGGTCGATCGGACGGTATTAGTTATCGCCCACCGCCTAGCAACAGTGAAAAATTGCGATCGGATTTTTGTCTTAGAAAAGGGGCAGATTATTGAGTCAGGTAACCACCAGGAATTACTAGCCCTCAATGGTCGCTATAGCCAACTCCATGCCCTTCAGTTTTCTTAGTAGTGGCACTGTGCCAAAACCAAATAATCATTGCCAACAGGGCGAGGACAGCAAACCGCAACACATAGCTCACCAAATCCGAGAGGGGAATAAACTGACCACAGAAGTAGGCTAGAGAAGTCATGGTCACGCCCCAGATGATTGCCCCCAAACTGTTAAAGAGCAAAAAACGGGGGTAGCTCATACCCGCAATACCCGCCAAAGGACCGGCAAATATCCGCAACAGCGCCACAAATCTGCCCCACAGGACCGCCCGATCGGCATTGGCATGGAAGTTCCCGCTCCACATGACCAGGGGGAATGGCAAACCAGTGGGCTATTTTTGTGACCAGGGGAAGACCGCCCCACCGCCCCAGCCAGTAGCCACAGCTGTCACCGATGATTGCCCCCCCGATCGCGCTCAGCAACACCCCGCCATAACTCAACTCCCCGTTGCCCGCCAAAAAACCACCGATCAAAGTTAAAGTTTCCCCTGGCAGCGGGATACCAGCATTTTCCAGTAAAATCCCTGCCAAAATCACGCCATAACCGTAATGATGCGCCAGCTGCAAAAGAGTATCTAAGGCAAAAATTTCCGCCACAGCCACCTAAACTAAAACCAAGCTTTAACTTTCTTCATTATATTGTCATCCCTACGCCTGCTGAGCTTGTCTTAGAAAGACCCTCTTTCTGCTAACATCAAATCCACAGCGCCAGCGAAGTTACCATGCAACTAGCAGAACTCTTAAAAAACCTCAAATTCAACGACCAGGGCTTGATCCCCGTTATTACCCAGGACTACCAAGACAACACCGTCCTGATGATGGCATGGATGAATGCAGAAGCGATCGCTAAGACCCTAGAAACAGGGGAAGTACACTACTGGAGCCGATCGCGGCAGGAACTGTGGCACAAGGGGGCAACCTCAGGGCACATCCAAAAACTCAAGCAATTTTTCTATGACTGTGATGGCGACACGCTGCTAGTCAAAGTAGAACAACTAGGGGGAATTGCTTGTCACACAGGGGCGCGCAGTTGTTTCTTTACAGAAGTCAGCCTCGACTAGTTATACCAGAACATCCCTTTAATCCCTTCCGGGTCAGGGCAAAAACCAAGGCGCTTATAAAACTCCACCACATGGGCATCGGCAAATAAACTGATGTTACTGATGTCAGCACGGCGCAGCTCATTGATCAACTCCAGCATCAGTGCCCGCCCCAACCCCCGATTTTGAAATTCCGGATGGATTGCTACATCCCAGATCGTGGCATTGAAGGCGTGGTCAGAGGTAGCCCTGGCAAAGCCAATCAGGCGCTGATAGGACCCACGAAAGTACCACAGGGAAGCCACCACAAAACTGTGTTGCAAAGCCTTTTTTACCTTGTGCAGAGGACGGCGTGACCAACCCACCGCATCGCAAAGTTCTTCCAGTTCGTAGAGGTCAATGTTTTTGTCCGTGCTGAAGTATATCTGCTCCGTATAGCCTGGCAACCGCCGCATCTTGGCTTTCTTTGCCGCTTCGGGAACTTCGGTGGTACTAAACAGGCTTTTCCAAAACACCATGATTGCCTAGTCTCTATGGATTGAGTGTACTACGTCTGGTTGGTAATTGCGTATTTATCCTTGCCCCGCCCCAGGGCAAATTTCACCGATTCTGCCACATTGTCACTACAAGTGACCAAAAATACTGCTAAAGCAAGAAGAGAAATCAAACTGGCAATCCAGAACACCGTTACCAAGGGCACCCCCTTGGGCAACAACTGCATCACCCACCCCACCACACTGGCAGAAGTGGCAATGCCCACATCAAACCCTAACCAGGCTGTCCCCATCACCGTCCCCCGCTCTGGGGGAGAAGTCCGATCGGCTAACCAGGCAATCACCGTTGGAATGGCTGTCCCCGCTGCCACACCGTCGATAATCGCCCCCACCACGATCGCTTCTGAGGAAGTAGCAGTTGCCACGATGAGCATGGACAGGGCATAGCAGACTAGGGAAAAGGTGATAAAAATACCGCGACCATAGCGATCACCCAGACTCGCTACCGGCAGGCGAAAGATAAATTGCGCCATCGAAGCAGCGGCATAAAAGGTACCCGCCCTCACCCCCAGTTGCAATTCCTCCAGCAGTTTGGGCAAGTAGGTACTGACAATGCCAAAGACCATCCCCACCGCTAGCAGGACAAAGGCAGGGGATCGCACCCTAGCTGTAGTGACTAATTCCCAAATGGGCAGAGGTTTTTGCTGGCAGGCAGGGCAGGGCGTGTAGACATCCTGGACAAAGAGAGTACAGACCAACCCAATCATGGCAAAAGTAGCAGCCATGGCAAAGGCAGCCCCATACCCCCACTCCTGTCGGAGGGTGTCCCCTGCCCAGGGACCCAAACCCAAGCCCAAGGGATTGACCAAACTGAGAAACCCGATCACCTGTCCCCGCTTCCCTGGCGGCGCTATATCCCCCATCAGAGCAGCATAGCCAGTAGCAAAGGAACCCACCGCCAAGGCATGGATCGGCCGCAGAGCAATCACAATAGGGACATGGGGCAACAGCCCGTAGAGGAGGGGAATCGTTCCCGCAATTATTAAACCCAGCTGCATCGATCGTTTTCTGCCCCAGCGATCAGCCAAGCGCCCCAAAGCGCCGCGAAAGAGAATCAGCCCTGTGGCAAAAGCCGCCATCACCAAGCCTACATAGGCCTCTCCCCTCAACTCCTCTCCCACATAGAGGGGCATAATTGGCAGATTACACCCCATGCTAGACCAAAAAGAAAGACCAGCAATGAAAGCAAAGACAGCACAGACAAACATGAGAACTAACGTTTAGGACTACCCACAATCCTGGGGGCAGAATTATGATGACGACGGAGGGGCTTAGGCGGTTGCTTGGCCAAAATCTCCATCACTGCCTTTTCCGCCCGATCGGATTGCATCTGGGAGTATGCCAACTGTAAAGCCGCTGCCGCTACTGCCTGGGGGTCATAAATCTCAGTCAGTTGAGAGACTAGAGGGAGAAAGGAGGCAAGGCGCTCCCCTGCCAGGGCATTGTGAATTTGGGTGGTAAAGCGGGCAATCCAACAGGCTTGTAATTGTTGCAGCGTGGGCATTTCGTAGATTTTAATCGGCTGTCCCGTCAGCTTCTCCAGTTGCTTGAGACGATACTTTTCCTTGGCGGTAATCAGGGAAATTGCCTTGCCCGTCCTGCCTGCCCTACCTGTGCGCCCAATGCGGTGGATGTAGCGATCGGGGTCATCGGGCAAATCCACATTAAAGACATGGGTAAGTCCGTCGATGTCCAAGCCCCTAGCGGCAATATCCGTTGCCACAATCCACCTCACCTGCTGAGTGCGGAATCTTCTGATCAACATTTCCCGCTGTGCCTGGGAGAGATTGCCGTGGTATTCATCCACCGAATGTCCCGCTTCCTGCAGGAGAGTATTCAGGCGGCTGGCAGCCTCCTTTGTACGCACAAAGATAATCGCTGACTCTGGCGCTTCCAACTCTAGGATCGGTAACAATGCCTCTTCCTTGCTGAGGTGGGAGGGGACAAAATAGGCCTGCTGCTCAATTTGCTTTTTGGTGACCGTATCGCTTTTAATCTGCACCGTAACAGGGTTTTGCAGATAGCGCTGCACCAGTTTTTGCACCGCCAAGGGCATCGTGGCAGAGAAAAAGGCAGACTGCTTAGCAGGGGGGGTAGCACTGAGAATCCTCTCCACATCCTCAATGAACCCCATGTTCAACATCTCGTCCGCCTCATCCAGGACAAAATAGCGCAGATGCTGCAAGTCCAGGACACCCCGCTCCATAAGGTCAATCACCCGCCCCGGTGTACCCACTACCACCTGCACCCCCTGCTCCAATTGCTTGATCTGCCGATCGATGGACTGCCCCCCATAAACACAGGCAATGCGCGCTCCCCCTGGTTTGAGATTAAAGCTTTTTACCGCCTGCATCACCTGCAGTGCCAACTCCCGCGTGGGGGTAAGAATCATCCCCTGTAAATGGGGGTTTTTGGTATCGATCAACTCCAACATAGGTAGAGAAAAGGCGGCTGTCTTTCCCGTCCCCGTCTGGGCTAGACCTAATACATCCCGTCCCATGAGTAAATGGGGAATTGCCTGGGCTTGAATGGGAGTGGGGCTGACAAAACCCAGGTGCTGTAAAAGTGCGACACGCTCTGCTGAAATACCAAGGTCAAGAAAAGTGGGCATAGTTGCTCCTGTTTGTGTTTACCGTTGCCCAGCCCTTCCTTGAGAGACGTCACTAAACTTCCACAGGTAGAACGGGCAAGTATTTTATCATACCCCATCATAAGGGATTTTGTTAAGTTGTGTAAAGACTACTGTCGTAAACTTGCTTACATACAGGGGTGGTGGGAGGGGGTAGAATTAACCTCTAACTGTAAAGCGTAGTTTGGAACCCCCATGCCCCGTCGCAACGACATCCACAAAATTCTGCTCATTGGTGCTGGTCCCATCGTCATCGGTCAAGCCTGCGAGTTTGATTATTCCGGTACGCAAGCCTGCAAAGTCCTCAAGGAGGAGGGCTACGAGGTGGTGTTAGTCAACTCCAATCCCGCCACGATTATGACTGACCCCCGTACCGCCGATCGTACCTACATTGAACCCATCACCCCGGAGATTGTAGAGCAGATTATTGCTAAGGAGAGACCAGACGCTCTCTTGCCGACCATGGGGGGACAAACAGCCCTTAATACAGCAGTGGCTTTGGCAGAAAGGGGAGTGCTAGACAAGTACGGGGTAGAGCTGATTGGGGCAAAACTGGAGGCAATCAAAAAAGCGGAAGACCGCAAGCTGTTCAAGGAGACCATGCAGCAAATTGGCATTAAGGTTTGTCCGTCGGGGTTAGCGACTACTATGGCGGAGGCTTGGGCGGTGGCACAGAGTATTGGCACCTATCCCTTGATTATCCGTCCTGCCTACACCCTGGGGGGTACGGGGGGCGGCATTGCCTACAACCAGGAGGAGTTTGAACAGATTGCCAGTGGCGGCTTAGAGGCTTCTCCCGTCTCCCAGATTTTAATTGAGCAGTCTCTCCTAGGGTGGAAGGAATATGAACTGGAGGTGATGCGGGATATTGCCGACAATGTGGTGATCATCTGCAGCATTGAAAACTTTGACCCTATGGGGGTGCATACGGGGGATTCAATTACAGTGGCACCTGCTCAAACCCTCACGGACAAGGAGTATCAACGGCTGCGGGACTATGCCATCAAGGTTATGCGCGCCATTGGTGTAGAAACCGGCGGTTCTAACGTCCAGTTTGCCGTCAATCCAGAGGATGGGGAGGTGATTATTATTGAGATGAATCCCCGTGTCTCCCGCAGTTCTGCCCTGGCTTCTAAGGCAACAGGCTTTCCTATTGCCAAGATGGCGGCGAAGTTAGCAGTGGGCTATACCCTCAACGAAATTCCTAATGACATCACCAAGAAAACGCCAGCCAGTTTTGAACCGACCATAGATTACGTCGTCACCAAGATTCCCCGCTTTGCCTTTGAGAAATTCCCCGGCTCTGACCCCACCCTCACAACCCAAATGAAGTCCGTCGGGGAGGCAATGGCGATCGGGCGCACTTTCCAGGAGTCCATCCAAAAGGCTATCCGATCGTTGGAAATGGGTAGGTTTGGTTTTGGTGCTGATGGGGAAGACCCTGTTTACTCTCTGGAGCAGATCAAAGCCAGCTTGCGTACTCCCAATCCCGATCGGTTGTTGATGATTCGCCAGGCATTTTTGGCGGGGCTGACGGTGGAGACAGTGGCAAATTTAAGCAAGATTGACCCCTGGTTCATTCAAAAATTGCGGGAAATCACCGACCAAGAGTTAGCCATCAGGGGTAAAAAGCTGGCAGAGATAACCGCTGAAGAAATGGCACAACTAAAGCGCATGGGCTTTAGCGATCGGCAAATTGCTTTTTTGACCCAAACTAACGAAGACACCGTCCGTGACTATAGGAAAGAACTGGGGGTAATTCCTGTCTACAAAACAGTGGATACCTGTGCGGCGGAATTTGAGGCATTCACTCCCTATCACTACTCCACCTACGAATTAGAGACGGAGATCAGACCGACAGACAAGCCGAAGGTGATGATCCTGGGGGGCGGTCCCAACCGTATCGGGCAAGGGATTGAGTTTGACTATTGTTGTTGTCATGCTAGTTATGCGTTGCAGGAGTTAGGTTACGAAACAATCATGGTCAACTCCAACCCAGAGACAGTTTCTACCGACTATGACACGAGCGATCGCCTCTATTTTGAACCCCTCACCCGCGAAGATGTGCTGAATATTATTGAGGCGGAAAAACCGATCGGGATCATCATTCAGTTTGGGGGACAGACTCCCCTCAAGTTAGCCCTACCGCTGCAGAAGTATCTGCAAGCACATCCCGAATTGCCGACCAAAATTTGGGGCACTTCTCCGGATTCTATTGACATTGCCGAAGACCGCGAACGCTTTGAACAAATCTGTCAGGAATTGGGTATCCGCCAACCTGCCAATGGCATTGCCCGCTCATTTCCGGAGGCCCTAGAAGTAGCGCGTCGGGTGGGTTATCCCGTTGTTGTGCGTCCCAGCTATGTCCTAGGGGGGCGGGGGATGGAAATTGTCTACACCGACAGTGAACTGGAAAACTACATGACCAGAGCGGTGTTAATTGAGCCAGAACATCCCGTCTTGATTGACCATTTCCTGGAGGGAGCGATCGAAGTGGATGTGGATGCCATTGCGGACAGTCAGGGGCATGTGGTGATCGGGGGGATCATGGAACACATTGAAGAAGCAGGGATTCACTCTGGGGACTCCGCCTGTGCCATTCCCACTTTTTCCCTTAGCAAATCCACCCTAGATACAATCAGGGAATGGACGATCGCCTTGGCAAAACGGCTGCAGGTAGTGGGGCTGATGAACGTGCAATATGCGGTGCAGGTAGAACGCAACGGCTATCACAAAGAGCGGGTGTTTATCCTAGAAGCTAATCCCAGGGCTTCCCGCACAGTGCCCTACGTCAGTAAAGCGATCGGTGTGCCTTTAGTCAACCTAGCAACTAAAGTGATGGCGGGTTACTCCCTGCCTGAATTGGGCTTTACACGGGAAGTGTTCCCCGATCGGGTTTCCATCAAAGAAGCGGTGTTGCCCTTTGCCAAATTCCCCGGCACCGATACGATTTTGGGACCGGAAATGCGATCGACGGGGGAAGTGATGGGCATTGATACAGACTTTGGGCGCGCTTATGCCAAAGCCCAGATTGCCGCAGGACAGAATCTGCCCTTGAGTGGCACAGTCTTTATTTCCGTCAATGAGAGGGACAAACGCAGTGTTACCAGTGTGGCGGAAGGCTTTGCTGAACTTGGTTTTCGCATCATTGCCACCGAGGGGACGTATCGCATACTGCAGCGCAACGGCATTCCCTGTCAGCAGGTCTTAAAACTACACGAAGGCAGACCCCACATCGGCGATGCTATCAGGAACGGACAGGTACAGCTAATAGTCAACACCCCCTCCGGCAGTGAAGCCCAGACCGATGCCCAGATGATCCGCCGTGCCGCCCTCCTGTACAAAATTCCCGTCGTCACCACCATTGCCGGCGCTAAAGCCACGATCGCTGCTATCCGTGCCCTGAAGGAAGCTCCCCTCTCCGTGCAGCCAATTCAGGAATTTCAAAGAGTCATCAGTTGAAAGAGACAGGCGGTAAAGACCCAGAAGCCTGGCTAACAAATCACTAGAGCCACAGACGAATATGTCTAGATTGAACTAAGAGGATAGCTCCCCGATCGATCGAACTGGCTTGCCTTTGCTACTCGTAAATCTTTCCTTTTACTTAAAAGAGAACATTTATTAAACTTTGTAGAAGAAAATACAGACAAAACAGACATTGTTTTTTCTCCTGGAGAGACCCGCAGGAAAAACAAGCAGGATAGAAGAATAGGACAGTCAGACCTTGTGGTTTTGGTAGAGACTAGCTCCCTGCAAGGGAGGAATGGGAAATCCCCAGCTGTCAAAGTATATCACTGTGAACATTATCCCCCCAGGAACCGAGATTATGCTATAGCTGATACTACGACTAAAGACAGACACTCTATGACAATCCGCTACTTGATGTGTGCCCCTGATTTCTACGATGTGGACTACGTGATTAACCCCTGGATGGAGGGTAATATCCACCGCTCGAACCAAACCAAAGCCAAGGAGCAATGGCAAGCCCTCTATGACATCCTCAAGGAATTAGCCAGCATCGATTTAGTTGACCCCCAGCCTGGGCTGCCAGATATGGTATTTACAGCAAATGCCGGTTTAGTATTGGGGAACAAGGTTGTAGTCAGTCGCTTTTTCCACAGGGAAAGACAGGGGGAGGAACCCCACTTCAAGGCATGGTTTCAGTCCCAGGGCTTCGAGACCTTTGAGTTACCCCAGGATTTACCCTTTGAAGGGGCGGGGGATGCCCTCCTCGATCGGGAGGGACGTTGGCTGTGGGCTGGCTATGGCTTCCGATCGGAGTTGGACTCCCATCCCCTGATTGCGCAGTGGTTGGACATTGAAGTGTTGTCCCTACACCTGGTGGACAGTCGTTTCTATCACCTCGACACCTGCTTCTGTCCCTTAACGGGGGGCTATCTCCTCTACTATCCCGAGGCTTTTGACACTTACTCTAACCGTTTGATCGAAATGCGGGTACCGTCCAGCAAGCGTATTGCTATCAGCGAACCGGATGCGGTCAATTTTGCCTGCAATGCCGTCAATGTGGGACAGACAATAATTCTCAATAAAGCCAGTGACAGTCTCAAACAACGCCTAGGAGCTGTAGGGTTTACAGTGATTGAAACACCCTTGACGGAGTTTTTGAAGGCAGGGGGGGCTGCCAAATGTTTGACGCTGCGCATCACAGAACCGATCGCGCCTGCTCCCCAGGAAGTCAGCCATGTGGAATCGACGGTGATTCAGATGCAGGGTCACCTGTTGGATACAGGGTTGATCAACCGTGCCTTAGATTTGGTCGTGGATGCGGGGGGCAGTTTCCAAGTCCTGGAGTTCAAGCTAGGGGTGCAAAAACAAAGTACCTCCGAGGCAAAAATCCGCGTCTCCGCCCCCGACGGGGAAATTCTCAAAACTATCCTCAACCAGTTGATTGAGATCGGCGCTATTTTACCCAGGGAGACCGATCGGGATGCGCAGTTAGTTGCCGTTGAGCAAGCGGGGGTAGCCCCTGATGATTTCTACGTGACGACCATCTATCCCACAGAAGTTAGGGTGAAGGGGGAATGGATTCGCGCCACACGCCAACGCATGGATGCCTGTGTAGTAGTCGATCCCGCAGCCAAAACCGCAGTATGCAAGTTGATCCGAGACCTGCAAGTGGGAGACCTCGTGGTCGTTGGGGTAGAAGGAATTCGCACTGCCCATCGTCCGGAGGTACGGGAAAAAAGCAGCAAAGAATTTTCCTTTATGGGGTCTGGGGTTTCCAGTGAACGGCGGGTGGAATTGGTAGTGGAACAAATCGCCTGGGAGCTGCGGCAAATCCGCGATCGGGGCGGTAAGACCGTTGTTACGGCGGGACCAGTAGTTGTACATACAGGGGGCGCTCCCCATTTGGCTTATCTGATTCGGGAAGGGTTTGTCCATGCCCTGTTGGGAGGCAATGCCATTGCCGTCCACGATATGGAACAGGCGATCATGGGGACTTCCCTGGGGGTAGATTTGCAGCGGGGGGTGAGCGTCAGCGGCGGTCATCGCCATCACCTCAAGGTGATCAATCTTATTCGGCGCTATGGCGGCATCAAACAGGCAGTGGAGGCGGGCATTCTCACCTCTGGCATCATGTACGAATGCATCAAAAACAACGTCCCCTTCTCCCTCGCTGGCTCCATTCGCGATGATGGTCCCTTACCGGATACAGAGATGGATTTGATCAAGGCGCAAAAGCACTACAGCGAACTGATCCAGGGGGCGGATTTAATCCTCATGCTCTCCTCTATGCTCCACTCCATCGGTGTTGGCAACATGACGCCGGCGGGGGTAAAACTGGTGTGCGTGGACATCAATCCCGCTGTGGTGACCAAATTGGCTGACCGCGGTTCCATCGAGTCGGTAGGTGTGGTGACAGATGTGGGCTTATTTTTGAGCCTTTTGGTGCAGCAGTTGCAGAAGTTGGGGAGCGCTGTCTTCAACGTGTGAGTTAGTAGGGGGGATATGCTAATCTACAGCAGATAGTTCATAGCGTTGGTATGTCCCCTTCTCAACTCCTGGAATACGCCCGCCGTTGTGGGGCAGAAGCAGCAGAGGTCTACTATTCCGACTCCCACAGTGCCCCTGTCTATTTCGAGGCAAATCAGCTCAAGCAGTTGGAATTTGTCGATGCAACGGGGGTGGCATTACGTCTATGGCGGCAGGGAAAACCGGGCTTGGTGGTGGCTTATGGCGACTATGACCCGCAGGAGGTGGTAGAGCGTGCCCTTGCCCTCAGTGACCTCAATGCCCCAGAGGAAATTTACCTCAACTCCCGTTACCAGGGGGACTACCTGCCTACTTGGGGGGAAGCGGTCTCGACGGAGTCTCTGATAGAGCAGGGCAAAGCGGCGATTGCCCAGGTGCGTGCCCTCTACCCAGAAGTCCTCTGCAGTGGACAGTGGGAATGTAGTACCACGACAACGCGGCTGCTCAACAGCCAGGGTTTGGATGTTAGTTTTACGGAGACCAGCGTGGAAGCCTTCCTCAGTGGTGAATTGGTGCGGGGGGATGACTTTTTGCAAGTCTATGTAGCCCGATCGGGTAACAAGTTCTTTGAATTTAGTGATCTGGTCGATCGCTTAGGGCAGTACATCCAGTGGGCAGAACGGAATGTGCCAGCACCCCAGGGGAATGTCCCTGTGATTTTGACTCCCAAGGTAGCAGAGTTACTGTGGTCGGTGGTCTCCCTTGCCATGAACGCCAAGCAAGTGGAACAAAAATCTACACCTTGGTTAGAGAAACGGGGCAGTCAGGTAGTTGCCTCAGCCATCACTTGGCAGCAGTTACCGCAGTTTGACCACTTTTATCTCCCCTTTGACGATGAGGGTACGCCTACCCAAACCTTTACTTGGATTGAGCAAGGGGTATTGCAGGATTTCTACACCGATCGCAAACTGGCGGCGCAGTTAAACCTCACTCCTAGGGGCAATGGCTATCGTTCCTTGGCCACTTCTCCCACCCCTAGTTTGTTCAATGTCATTGTGGCAGCGGGGGACAAAAGTTTACAGGAACTGGTGCGCACGATCGATTGCGGTCTGTTAGTAGACCAAGTTTTGGGGGGCGGTGCTGGCATCAGCGGCGATTTTTCCGTCAATGTGGATTTAGGCTATCGCATTGAGGGGGGAGAGATAGTGGGTAGAGTCAAAGATACAATGATTGCAGGCAACGTCTATAATGCTCTCCAGAATGTCGTCTTGGGCAACGATCGGGAATGGCAGGGCAATCTCTATACTCCCTCGGTAGTGGTGGAATTGGCGGTGAGCACCCGATCGTGATAGACATTTTGCAACGGGAAATCAACACTCACCCTGAGCGATGGCGACCGCTGGTGTTGACCAATGGCTGTTTTGACATCCTCCATGCCGGTCATGTGCGCTATCTCACCGCTGCCCGTGCCCTTGGTCGCGCCCTGGTGGTAGGTCTTAACAGTGATCAATCCGTCCGACAACTGAAAGGGGAAACCAGACCGATCGTGCCCCAGGGGGAAAGGGCGGAAGTCCTCTTGGGTTTGAAGGCGGTTGATGCGGTAGTTATTTTTGAGGAGTTGACTGCCGATCGCTTGATCACGACTCTCCGTCCCGACATCTATGTCAAGGGGGGGGACTACACCCCTGCTAATCTGCCAGAAGCCCCCACTGTCACAGCCATAGGCAGCAAGGTAGTAATAATACCGATCGAGATACCCACTTCCACCACCAAAATCCTGCAACGCTTACACTGCTTGTAGGCAATAACTCCCAGCCTGCCAAAACTCCTGGATCACCCTACTAACTGCTTCTACCTGAAAATGATGAAAGAAATGCCTGCCCTGGGGGAAAAGATAAAAACGATCGTTAGCTTTTAGCAAGGGTTGCCAGGTAGCCAGAGTATCAGGGTCACAGACAAAGTCGTCTTCACTGCCGCAGACCAAAAGGGGAACAGCTGTAGGTTCACTTTTCTGAAAGACAATCTGCAAGGGACTATGGGGATGGAAACCAAAAGCAAGGTCTTGCTCCAAGAGATTGACATAGAAACACAGTTCAGAGGGCGGTCGCTTGCCAAACAGATTGATCGCCATTTGTTGCAGCAGACAGTCACGGCAGATAGGCAAAAAATGCAAGTTAAAGTAATACTGCGCCATCCAATTCATTGCCATATTTCTCCCCACTGCTAGCAGGGTAAGGGACAACACCCGATCGGGAAACTTTTGGGCATACAAAAAGGCTAGCATTCCATTCACACTGTGACCAATGAGATGGACAGGGGGCAGAGGAGCAAGATAGTTTTCCAGGTTATACAACACCTCTGTTGTAGTAGTTGCCCTATCCATTTCCCCCTGCCTGTAAATCCACTGGGCGACGGAGTAATGTTGCCCCAAATGAAGTGCTAAGCTGACATCTAAGCGATCGTTGGTGGGACTAGTGCTAATAATGACCGCTGCTGGTTTATCTTTCATAAAATCTTGGTTCAAAATCAGGACAATTGATAGCTTGGGGAGAAAGAGCATGAGAGGGATGCACAGTACATTTGAGACGATAATTACCCGTAAAATATACACAACGACTACAGGGAATACGATGTTGTTCCCTCACCCATTGCCAACCCGATCGCAGGCTGCGCCAATAGCCATACAAAATAGTAATAACGATCGACCAAAAAGCTAGATTGTAAGCAATTATCCACAGCATTGTCATTGATTCTCCCTAACCCCAGAGCAAGGGAGAGCAAAACTCCCCCTCTACCAAGTTAACTGAACATTAGATGAATGGCATTGAGACTAGCGACCATCATGTACGCCCACAGGGCACAGAGCAGGCAGATAATCGCTACTTTGCTTTCATAGTGCATCATAGTCTGTCATCCTAGCCTAAAGGAAATAAACTCTGAATCTGCTCCCAATGCAACAGCAATCGATAGGCAAACACAGCCCCACCACAGCTCCCGACAAAGAACGCCGCCGTGAATTGACTCCATCCTTCCACTGTAGCCAGAGTTTCAGGCACATTGGGCACTGTGCGAGCAAAAGTAGGACGGGGTACAGTCACCAACTGCTTCTGGAAAGAGACAGTACCATAGGCAGAGAGAGCGATCGTCATCACCAATAACAACGCCAGCGTCGCCAACAGACCAGAGGTGTAGGCAAAATCCGTATCACGGGCAGGATTCAGTTTCACAAAGGGACCAATTAGCCAATAACCATGTGCCATGCCGATTTCCAAACCTCTGGCAAAAGGTGAAAGACCAGCCCGATAGATAGGCAAACCCCGCAGAAAGGTGAGAGTAAAGTCAGAGGAATTGACAGGCGTAGCTAAATTGCCCACCTGGGGGTCATTGTCAAAGGGTCTTACCAAATCACCCTTGTTGAGGTCAAATACCCTCGCCTTAGCGCGAGCGCGAATAGCGTGCCACACATGACCAGTGAGAAACAATCCCGCCAACACATAATGAAAAGTGGCTAACCAACCCCTGGCTGTAACTATGCCTGCTCCCGTCTGCCAAGTCTCCACAGGACCGTAAAAGACTTCAGGATAGACTGTATTGTTGTAGGTAACAAAGTAAGCTGCCAGCGCTCCCATGTATGCCAGAGCACCCAAACTGTAAGACAAATAAGCCTCTCCGCTGTAGATGAGAACCGATCGTGCCCAACGGAAGGGCTGCGTGAGAATGTGAAAGATACCGCCACCAATGCACAAAAGACCGACATAGATATGACCGCCAACCACATCTTCCAGATTATTGACCGCTGCCATACCCCTACCATTGCCGATAACCCCAAATAGATAACCAAAAATGACAAAGGGATTGAGCGTAGGACTGGTAATTACGCGGACATCTTCCACCCTGGGGTCATACAAACCGCCCCAGAAGAGAGCTTTCGCTACAAGCAACAAGGCTCCTCCCCCTAGCAGCAAAAGATGAATACCGATGATAGTGGTCATTTTATCGCCATCTTCCCACTCATAGCCGAAGAAGCCCTCAAAGGTATTGCCAATGGGGAGTTTGTCTGATTGCAACAGAGAATGGAATATACCCCCTGCCCCCAAAACAGCCGAGGAGACTAAATGCAAAACAGCAATGACAAAGAAGGGATAAGTGTCAACAATCACACCCCCTTTACCTACCCCTACCCCCAAACTGGCAATATGAGGGAGAAGAATCAAACCCTGTTCATACATTGGTCGGGCGGCATCATAACGGGATAACTCAAACAGAGTCATGGCTCCTGCCCACAGCACAATCAACCCCCCATGGGCAATATGGGCACCCAGCAGTTTCCCCGATAGTTCCGTCAGACGAGCATTCCCTGCCCACCAAGCAAACTGTTGCGGTTGTCTTTCGTAGGAAATTGTAGCTGTCATACTTTCTCTCCTTTTTTGTTTACAGACCAAGCTCTTGTTTCAATTGGGCAGTCCAACGTTTTACCCGCTCTTCTGTCTTTTCGGGTTGGTTGTCTTCATCAATGGCAAGACCGACAAATTTACCATTGCGTACTGCCCTGGATTGATTAAATTCATAGCCCTCCGTTGACCAATAGCCAATAGTTTGACCACCCCGACTGCTGATTTTCTCCTCCAAAATCCCGATGGCATCCATAAAGTTATCCGCATAGCCATACTGATCCCCCGTACCAAAGTAGGCAACCTTTTTACCAGAGAAATCCAGCTTGTCCAGGTCATCATAAATTGCCCCCCAATCTGATTGCAACTGCCCAATATCCCAGGTGGGACAGCCAAGGATTAAAACATCGTACTGTGTGAGTTCCTCCAGTTGGGTTTTAGAAATATCTTTACAGACAACTGCCAGTCCGTCTAACTCATCAACAATGAGGTCAGCGATCCCCTCTGTCTTACCCGTTGTGGTACCAAAAAATACCCCAATCTTAGTCATTTTTACCTCCTTAAACTTGTGCTAATACTGATTCCACTTTGCCTGTCCTGAAGTTAAAGCCCCAGGCTTGCAGAGCATGGAAAATATGTCCCTGCAGGAAGAAGAAACCGAGCCAGAAGTGCGCGTTGGCTAGCCATACCCTGTTCGTAAGACTACCATCTAAGCTGGCAAAATAGGGGAGAATTCCCATCTTAATCACCAAGGGATCGCCATAGAAAACGATCGGATAAACAGTAGTATTAACTGTGACAAAGTAGGTAGCCACAAATGCCATCAAAGCTAGAGCACCCAGGCTATAGGAAAGATAAGCCTCCCCTGACCAAATGAATAGCCTTTCTGTCCAGCGGTAGGGCTTTGTTAAAATATGAAAAATGCCACCGCCAATGCAAATTGTGCCAATCCAAATGTGCCCCCCTACCACATCTTCTAGGTTGTCCACACTGGCAAGCCAATTTTTCCCGATCGCTCCCACCAAATAAGCAAAAATAATACCTGGATCGAGGGTAGGATTAGTAATTAAGCGGACCGTCCTAGCGATCGGGTCGTACAATCCCCCCCAAAACATAGCCTTGACAACTAACAATAAAGCCCCCAATCCCAAAACAATTAAATGGAAGCCAAGAATGTTAGTCATCTTGTTGGTATCTGCCCAGGTATAGCCATAGAAAGGCAAGTTTAACAAAGACTTCGGTCCCCGCAGAGCATGAAAGATACCACCAAAGCCCAGCACTGCCGAAGAGATCAAGTGCAAAACACCAATGACATAAAAAGGATAAGTAGAAACCACCGTGCCATCAGTGCCTATCCCCCACCCCTGCGTCGCCAAATGGGGCAAAAGAATCAAACCCTGTTCATACATAGGACGAGTGGGATCAAAATGGGCAATCTCAAACAAGGTCATCAGCCCTGCCCACAGCACAATCAACCCTGCATGGGCAACATGAGCACCCAACAGTTGACCCGATAGGTTAGTCAGCCGCGCATTGCCCGCCCACCAAGGGATATTGCCGTCAACCATAGCCTGCATACGCTGTTCCATTTCCATCACTTATTGATAACCAAACTCAGTAGTCAGGATAGATATTACTAGCTGTGCTTTAGTTTATCAAGAGTCATTACTATTAAATTTGTGTTAAGAACTGTTTCACTAGGAAGAAAAAACGGAAAAACGCCAGGTAGAACCCCCTGTCTACCCAGCTAGCCTACTCTATGAGAGGAACAGTCATGTCTCACTTGACTAGTATAACCCTAGCATAGATGCAATTTACTTGCAATAGTTTTATTTAAAAAATTTTTCAGTTGGTTTAGGTAGACCATGGTTGCAATTGACGCGGACAGGGGGTAGTGATAAGGTAGGATGACCTGGTTCTAAGGGATTGCCCGCTATGTGGGGTCAGTGGAAGTGGGCAAATTTGCCGACCTCTTGTCTGTGGAAACCCGCCTTTTTGGGTGTCAAACCTGAGATGGTGCTCAAGGCAGGGGCGATCGCTTGGAGTCAGATGGGGGATGCTAACTCCCCAACCCAGCCATATGCGCCCTATGTTTGCCAGCTATGGACGATTGATCGGTCAGACGTCTTTTACCTTTATGTCTAAAGTTAAGAGGTTGTCCCACAGATGTTAGGCTTACAAAGACGGGTGTTGCCTGTGGCAAATACGCGTTGTATTGGCAAGAAAGACCTCAAACTCAACGATGCTCTGCCGCAAATAGAAGTTGACCCTGAGACCTATGTAGTGCGGGCGGACGGGGAAATTCTCACCTGAAAACAATAGATAGAGAAACAGCCCTTACAGAAGTCTTTGCACTATTCCCTGTCCTAGAATCTATGCAAAATCGTCGTGGTGGCGACCTCAGCGGTGGACAACAACAGCAATTAGCGATCGGGCGAGCACTCCTAGGCAATCCCCAACTTCTGTTAATGGATGAACCAACAGAGGGAATACAGCCTTCTATCATCTTAGAAATTGAGGCAGCAGTGCGCAATATTGTCAACAAAAGGGGAATTGGCATTTTACTTGTAGAACAGCATCTACATTTTGTCAAGCAAGCAGATTATTATTATGCTATGCAAAAAGGAGGGATAGTAGCCTCCGGCAACACTGCCAGCCTGACTAAGGAAATTATTCAGTCCTATCTATCTGTTTAACAAAGTAATTGCTGGTGTACCAAGGGCAATTTTACCCTCACCATAGTCCCTACATTAACAGTAGAATCGATCGTTATCTCACCGCCACACACATCCACACACATTTTTACGATCGATAAACCCAGCCCCGTGCCTGGAATATCAGCGACATTACTACCTCGCTGAAAGGCATGAAATATATTTTGCAGGGACTCAGGTGGAATACCAATACCTCTATCTTTGATGGTAAAAATCATCGCCTCAGAGGTAATCTCTAAGTCAAAAAATATAGTGCCACCCCCTGGGGAATACTTAACTGCATTAGAAAGTAAATTGCCGAGCATTCGTTGTAATATCATGGGATCTGCCAATACAACTACTTCCCTGGCAGTATTGGTACTAAAGTGAATATTATAGTTATCCCCTGCAGAATTTTGCACCTCATCTCGCAATTCCTGACAAAACTTAACTACGTCTGTCGGCACAGGATTTAAAGCTAAACGTTCTGATTCTAAGCGGTGCATTTCTAGCACATTGTCCAATAATTGCCGGATATTTTCTACGCCTTGGTGAATCCGATCGAAATACACCTGTTTGTGGGGATGGTCGATATTGGCAAAAGCAGCTTCTAAAATGTGAGCAGCAAAAGAAATTTGAGTAAGGGGAGAACGAATATCATGGATGGCGGTTGCAAAAAATTTGCTTTTAACTTGCCGTAACTCTTCTTCCTTTCTTAAAGCCAAAGCTAAGTTAGACTCTGCTTCATAACGGGTTAGAGCAATTTCAATAGCTACGTGGAGGTCTTTCTCTTGGAAGGGTTTGACAACATAGCCAAAGGGCTTAGCTTGACTGGCTCTTTGAATAGTTAAAACATCTGCATGAGCTGTTAAAAATACAACGGGAACATTATATTTTTGGCGCAATATCTCTGCTAAAGTAATACCGTCCATTTCCCCTACCAAGCGAATATCGCAGAGAGCAAGACTGGGCTTATTTCGTTCTACTAGAGATAGGGCTTCTTCTGCTGTCGGTACGCTATCAAATACTTCGTATCCTAGGCGACAGATCGTGCTTTCTATGTCCATTGCCACCACCGCTTCGTCTTCCACAATTAAGATAGTAGGCTTGCTCATAGGCTTGCAGGAAAAGTAATTCTAAATTCTGTGCCCCGATCGTACCCTATTTCCAAGTTCCCCCGCAACTGTTTCACTAATCTCTCCACCAGACGTATTCCCAGAGAAGTAGAGCACTTGTGATGAAAATCTGGTGGCAAACCCACACCATTGTCTTTAACTTGGAGATGGTACTGCTCTTGACACAAGTAAAAGTTTATGGTCACTTGACCAGACTGCCGACCAACAAAAGCATATTTAAGGCAATTACTGACTAACTCATTGACAATTAAACCACAGGGAATCAAGCGGTCCATTTCTAGTTGTAAATCTGTTACATTCAAAGTAAGATGAATATTCCTTCTATAGGCATTGTAAGTCTGCCAGAGATAATCGGTTAGTTCACGGAGATAGGTAGCAACAGCAATTTGACTGAGGTCATTCGATCGGTATAATCTTTCATGGATCAGTGCCATTGATTGAATGCGGTTTTGGCTGTCTTGAAAAGCTGTTTTAACTGTTTCATCAGGGATAGTCTCTATTTGTAGTCTAAGTAAGCTAGAAATAATTTGTAGGTTGTTCTTTACACGGTGATGCACTTCTTTTAGGAGAGTTTCTTTCTGTCGCAACTCCGTTTGTAGGAGCGATAGTAATTCTTTTTCTTTGGCTAACTGTGCTTCCAAAAATTCTTGCGATCGTTTGAGGGCAGCTGTACGTTGGTCCACCAAGGCTTCCAATTCTGATTCAAAAATTTTCTGATCGGTCACATCTGTAATGATAGTATCCCAGACAACAGAGCCATCATCCAACTTATGGGGAATACCTACGCCGCTAACCCATTTGAGCAAACCTTCTCTTGTACGAATGCGCCAATCATGCCGCCAAGTAGTCATTGTTTCTGCTGAATGTAAGATGCTAGCATGCATTTCTGGTATGTCTTCTGCTAGAACGGAAGCCCATAATTTATTGACATCACTTACAGCTTCTTCTGCAGGAACACCCCATAAGTCAACAGAGCCACGACTAATATATAGTAAACCATCCGAACCATCAGGATAGAGAATGTAGCGTAAAATTACACCAGGCAGATTGTTAGCAATGGTTTGGAATCTCTCTTGAGTAGCAATTAATTCTGCTTCAGATTCTTGCTTCTTAATCGCAATACTGACAATATCAGCTAGCTGTTCTATTACCTCTAATTCATACTGCTTGGGAGTGCGAGGCTGTTGAAAATAAACTGCTACTGTACCGAGTATCTGGTAATCTTTAGTCAAAATGGGAACTGACCAACAGGAATACAGATTAAATTTTTGTATCACAGGTAGGCAAGGTTGACAACATTGCTCTGCAGCATTATCGCAAACTGCCACCGCTGCTTTACCATAACGATCGCCCCTGCAAGCTACTATGCCATCTTGCAATCTCAAGCCATCCAGTGCCTGTAAATATTCAGCTGGCAATTTAGGAGATGCTTTACTCTTAGATAATTTAACCTTGTTATCTTCCAATAGAAGAACGCAGCCCATCGAGTTATGAATTTCTTGTTCAATAATGTTAATAATTTCTGTAATCACTATATCTAAATCTACACCAGTTGCTAGTAACTTAAGCAGATAGTTTTGATTTTTGAGGGAATTTTCTAAACACTTCCGATCGGTTATGTCAATAGTGATACCTGCTATATAGTTGAGGGTATTGTTCTGATAAAAACTCTCTGCCTTGCATAATAACCATCTCAAGCCTCCATCTCGAAGCTTTACTCTAAACTCAATTTGTAAGGGGTTTCCCTCTGCCGCAGCCCTTAGCTTTTCTATGACCATATCCCGATCGTCGGGGTATAATATCTCCTCCAAAATAGCCAAGGAAGGCTCTATATAGTCTGGTAATTCTGTTAGTTGATATTTCTGTTTGCTCCACACAGTACGGTTATCTGCCAGATACCATTCCCAGGTGCCTAATTGGTTGAATTCTAAAATCATTTGTAAGCGTCTGTTGTTTTCCTCTAGGGCTATTTCTGCTAGTTTCCGATCGGTAATATCAAGTATAGAGCCATAGATTTTGACAGTCCGATCGTTCTGCCTTTGGACATTAGCAATAACTTCAATATACTTAACACTGCCATCAGGTAATAAGAGTCTTAGCTCACTTTTATCAGTTAAACCCAGCTCAATTTTCCGCTTCAGCAATTTGTTATAGAAATCAATATCTTTAGGATGAATTCTTGCTTCAATTTCTTGTCTACTAGGTGCTGTTGTCGCCACAGGAAAGCCAAAAATACGAAAGGTTTCCTCCGACCAAACTACCCGATCGGTTTCAGGTTCATACTCCCAATAGCCAACTTTAGCTAACCTTTGTGCTTCTGCTAGCATTGCCTGACTGCGTTGTAAATTGATTTCTAATTGCTTCCGATCGGTAATATCCTGCACCACCCCAAATAACTTGGTTACCCTCCCTTGTTGATTCTTAATCGGTTCAGCATTGCAAATTACAAACTTGTATTTACCACGCTTTGTGATAATTCCATGCTCAACCTTAAATCCTATTCCATCAGCTATAGCTCTGTGCAGTCTAGTCTCTATCTCTTGCCAATCAGTAGGGGGAATCATAAGCTTATATTCTTCTAAGCTAGGCTCGCCAGCCGATGGATCAATATCAAAAATTGAGTAGACTTGTTCCGACCATACCAGTTTTCCTTCAGACAGTTGATATTCCCATACTCCTATCTTAAATGTTTTTTGTGCCTGAGTTAGAATCTGATTGCTTTGTTCTAATTTTTGCTTTTCGATCTCATACTCTCGAGCTATAACCCGTGATACCAGGAAAACTAAGCTGGAAAGGATGAGTAACGAAAAGTAAACATCATAGATGTTAGCATTTTGGGTAACTATCTGAGGGGTAATAATATCTATAACTAAACAGAGTAAAACAAATGCTAAGTTAGTAAAAAGAACAATCAATTTACGATTTAATAAAAATGTAAAGTACTGCACTAAAGCTACCAAGGTAAGGGGAACTCTCCCCAAAATTCCCCCGCTGCGCCACCAGATGACAAACTCAGAGAAATAAATTAAAATTAGCTGTGATATAACGAGGAATTCAAACAAACGACGATGCAGAATATAACGACTAAGGCAAAATCCCACTAGGAAAGATATAGTATTTAGAATTGTAAACAATCTAACGTACAAGTCAAGATTTAAACTAAGATTAGCTACCAATCTTACCAGACTAAATACAAAACCTACGATGCAACAGATATGGAATACTCGCTGTTGTAAGCTAAAACTTTCCCGTGAGCCTATGAGCCAACTTAGTGTATTTTTTGCCATATCCCTCCTGTTAAACTATTGTCTTATTCTAACCCTTAGTTAAGCGTTTTACCAGATCGATCAGTTGACGAGGATGGAATGGTTTACATAGAACACCATCTACTAAACTATTGACCTCTTCCTCTGGCGGAGAACCACTGCAAATAATAAACACTGTGTTCTGCAAGTTGTCTGACTGCTGTAGCCTGTTGATAACTTCTATCCCACCCATGTCGGGCAAGTTGATGTCAGAGATTATAACTTCTGGCAGTTCTTTAAGAGCAGTTGTGATCCCCATGTTACCGTTGCTACACTTCAAGACAGTATAACCAGCGTCCGTTAAAATGAAAGCCATATCCGACCGAATGATGGGGTCATCTTCAATTAATACAATCTTGATCATAACCCACTACTGCTAACTGATAAGTTAACTATCTAAATTGTACAGTTGCCAATATCTACCTGCCTAGGGTTACAACATTACTTAATATTCTGTAGCAAGTATTCATAGGCGGCTTGAATCTTTCTAAATTTTTCTGCATCCCCGCCCCGATCGGGATGGTTGCGTAATGCTTGGCGGCGGTAGGCTTGTTTTAGCTCTGCTATAGTAAACGGGTAGTCTAAATCGAGCATATCTAAGTAAGGTAAAAGTCGACGGGGTTTGGTTAAAAAATCAGCAAAATTCCAGCTGTTTTCTTTGACATAAAATCTGGTGCCAATCCCTCCTTCCCACTCAATGCTGCCTTTTTCTTCTAAAATAAAACGATCGAGTCCGATGCGAAACGGTCTTCCCCATTGGTCACAAAATGCCTTGGCTTCTCCCAAATTAGGACGATATTCTCCCTCCGCAATCCAGACAGTGGTATCTGTTAACTCCAAAATCCGATGTTGTGCTACCCATAAAATACGCTGTTGTCGATAGGCATCAAAGCCCAAAGAAACTCCGTATAAAAACTTTAGCCCTTCCAAAGAATAGTTGATGGGTGTTGGTTTCATGGTATCAACTAATACGCATCTCTCCTATTTTATATCTCTGTGTAGAATTAAAGGAGGGAGGGATTTTGTATAATTGTAGAGTCATCATTCTGTAGCGACTATGACTGTCACTTATCCTCGTAAATTTCGTAATCAGCTGAGCGCCTATGACATTTTGTCCCAGGTGGTCAAGAATCGGGAGCTGCATCTAGTCACCCTCAATCGCTATCGCTTTAATGAACAGCGCAGTTGTAAAGACCTGACCAATCTGATTGAAACCTTGAACGGTCAACCGCGGGAATTGGTGAAAGACCTCTCCCATCATGTGAAAGAAGAGGCTAATCATGCGGAATGGTTGACGGACTTACTCTATGACCTCGGTGCCGATATTGGTACTCCCCCTGGGGTGTCTTACATCGATAACTTTGAACGTCTGCTGGGCTATTCTACTATTTCTGATAAAGAGACAGGTGTGATCGAAGCTCTGGCAGCAATCAATGTTACAGAAAAACGGGGTTGTGAGTATTTCTCTGCCCATATTAAGGTGTTGCAAGAGAATCCCAGTCCTGAAAATGATAAAATCCGTGCCACGCTCGAACGCATTATGCCAGAGGAAGCAGGTCATGTACGCTGGGGAAATCGGAAGTTGGCGGAAATCGCGAAACAAAGCCCTGCAATGAGACAAAAGGTGGAACAGGCAAAACAAAAGTACATGGCGATCGAGCAGGCGGCTTACGAGTCAGGGATGGATGTCTTGGCGGGGGCGGAATTGCGCCGCATTGATCACTTGCTCAGGATTGCGGAAACTTTGCCTGTATGGGAGCGTCCCCAGTATCTCCTCAAGAGTCTGCCTGATGCTATCTTTGATGGGGAGTTGCAAAAGACAAGATTGGAGTTACTACAAAAGGCGTGGCAAAAAGACCCTGCCCACTTCTTCCAAAATCTCTTGCCCATGTTCCTGTCGGGCGAACTGTCTGTGAAGAAGTCTGCCTAGTTATTCTGCTGCCCATCCCAGTCGTCGTTTTAGGGCAATCCATTTCATCCGCAGTTGCCAAAACTTACTAGATTCCATCGCCCTTATGGTGTTTTCTGCCTGCTCTAGGGCGGTGTTTTTTTCTATTAGTGCTGCTAGTGTCTCCTGTAATTGTCTGGCTTTCTCATCCCGATCGTTTGTTATCTCTGTGTTTTCTGTCTGTAATCTTGCTACTGTTGTCTGCAGGTGGGCAATCTCTGCCTGTTGTGCTGCTACTAAGCTGTTGCTCTCTGCCAGTTGGGTTTGGGTTTGTTTGAGATTGCGATCGATGTCTTGCAACTGTTGTGCCAGGTCTTGTACTTGGGCAACGGTGGTTTGGTAGAGATGATGTACTTTCTCTAATTCTGTACGCAGGTCTTGTATTTTTGCTTCTGCCTGGGTGAGTGCCTGAAAGGTCTGTTGTGCTGCGATCAGTTGGGTATGGGCGGCTGTCAATTCTCTACCGAGGGCTTCTACCTGTGCTCCCAGTTGTTCGTTCCTATACCCTAGTTGGGCTACCTGGTGGTTGAGGTGTTGATTGTCCTGCCGCAATTGATAGAGTTCTGCTGTAAATTTGCTAATTTGTTCGTTACATTTGTCGGCGACAGTTTTCTTAATTTGGGGGGAGAGAAACTCATAGTCGCGGTGACTGAGGAGTTTGAAAAATAAACGCCAACTGTCTAACCAGGCGGTGGCTGTATTGCTATTAGTCTGACTAAATTGTTGCCGATGTATACGAAACTCTGCTAAGACCCGATCGCTAAACCCAATCTGATAGTGTCCCATGATCCGCCACCACATATCTAAGTCTATCAGTTGCTGAAATTGGGGGTCAAAGTTACCTAGACGATCGAATACTGCCTTGAGGATGAGGGTGTTAGTTGGTTCGCCAATTTTATTCAATGGTTCCTCTAGTAGTTGCGGGTCTTGTAGGAGATGGTGACCATAATTAACAGTCTCCAACTTTGTCCATTTACTAGCTACATCGGCGTAAATATCTGCAATTTTAGTCTCATCACTAAACAGTAATTGTCTGCGGCAAAATACCATGCCCAACCTGCGATGGGGATTGTGTTCAAATAGGTTTACTAGTTCCTCTACACACTCTGGATGTAACCGATCGTCCTGCAATAAAAACTTAATATATTTCCCCGCTGCCTGCTCAATACAATAGTTCCAATTCTTGCCTAGCCCTAAACGATCGTGCTGGAAAATGCGATAGGGAATTTCACTCTGACTCAAAATTTCCGTGGCAATGGCTAAAGTGCGATCGGTGGAGGCATCATCACTAACAATAATTTCCAGGGGGCGATAGGTTTGGGCAAGAGCAGAGTGAAGGGCTTCCCCCAGAAAAGCAGCGCCGTTATAGGTGGGAATACAAATGCTGACGAGGGGGGGCATAGTCATTGAAAATACTTGAGGGCTTCCTGGACACGGGCGCGGAGGCGGGGAGAGGGGTCGTCTTGATATTGGTGCAGTAAATGGAGGGCTTCTTCCCGTTTGTGACTCTTGGCTAGGGGGGCTAAACTGCCGATCGCTGTCTCCCGCAAAATAGGGTCATCACGGTTGATGATTACCTGACAAGCTTCGTATAGTTCATCCCAGGCTTCTAGTTCAATCAGGGCGGCTAAAATGGAGGCACTCACTAACCAGTGGTCGTCGGTATGCACTGCCAATAAAAGATGGGAAGCGCTGGCTTTGCCAAACAGAGAGAGAGAGTTGGCTGCTTCTGCCCGCACGTTGGGGGTGTTATCTAATTTCATTAGTTGGAGGAGGGTGGCAAAGGATTCGGGAGTTTGATGTTTGCCCAATTCCCGCGCCACAAAAGAGCGGACCAAAAATTCAGGGTCATTCACTTGCCGCAGCAACAAAGGGAGTGCTATCTCCGTCGGGCTGTTACCCAACGCCTGCACCGCTTTCAGCCGATACTGAAAATCCTCCTGCCTTAAATTGGCTTCAATCTCTGCTAGTTCCATCTCTTTCTCTCCCCCCCTCTTCTCTTTCATCATACTACAAACTAAACTCTGGGTTTCTTGCCATAAATTCGGTGACAAAATTGGTGAAAACTCTGCCACTCTGAAATTTCTCATCCGCTAAAATGGCACGGTGAAAACCGATCGTGGTGGGTACGCCGGTGATGACACATTCGGAGAGAGCGCGTTTCATACGGACAATGGCAGCATGGCGGTCTGGTCCCCAAACTATCAGTTTGCCTAGCAGAGAGTCGTAATAGGGGGGAATTTCATAGTCGGTGTAGATGTGGGAATCCATGCGCACTCCTGGTCCCCCGGGGGGTAAATAACCGCGAATGATACCGGGGCTGGGGCGAAAGTTATGACGTGGGTCTTCTGCGTTGAGGCGACATTCAATGGCGTGTCCCCTGAGCACCACATCCTTCTGGGTAAGGCGCAGGCGCTCCCCCAAGGCAACGCGAATCTGTTCTGCCACGAGGTCAATGCCGGTGATCATCTCCGTTACGGGGTGCTCCACCTGAATGCGGGTGTTCATTTCCATAAAGTAGTACTTCTGGTCTTTGTCCAGTAAAAATTCGATCGTGCCCACTCCCACGTAGTTGATGCTCTTAGCCGCCTTGATGGCATCGTTGCCCATTTTGATTCTAAGATTTTGGCTAAGGGCAGGACTGGGGGCTTCTTCCAGGAGTTTTTGATGGCGGCGCTGTACGGAGCAATCCCGTTCCCCTAGGTGAATGACGTTGCCGTAGGCATCTGCCAGGATTTGAAATTCAATGTGACGGGGTTCTTCTATGAGTTTCTCAATGTACACTCCCCCGTTGCCAAAGGCGGCTTCTGCTTCTCCCTGGGCAGCTTTTAAGAGAGTTCCCAGTTCCTCTGGTGTCCGCACAATGCGCATTCCTCTCCCTCCTCCCCCAGCGGTGGCTTTGAGGATGACAGGGTAACCAATGCGATCGGCAATTTTGCGGGCTTGCTCTTCACTCTCCACTAAGCCATCACTGCCAGGAATTGTGGGGATGCCTGCCCGTTGCATGGTCTTTTTAGCGGTGGATTTGTCTCCCATAGCAGCAATGGCGGCGGGGGATGGTCCAATAAACAGTAATTTGTGGTCGGCACAGATTTCGGCAAAGCGGGCGTTCTCCGACAGAAACCCATAGCCGGGATGGATGGCAGTGGCTCCCCTGGTTAAAGCGGCGGCAATGATGTTGGGGATATTCAAATAACTTTTGGAACTGGGGGCTTCCCCAATACAGACTGCCTCCGTTGCCAACTGTACTGGCAGGGAGTTCCGATCGGCTTGGGAGTACACTACTACCGTCGGAATACCCAATTCTTCACAGGTACGCAGAATACGCAGGGCAATTTCCCCGCGATTGGCTATCAGGATTTTTGGTGTCGTCAAGGCTCGTAGAGAAATTCGATCGTGTTGTTGTCTAAGTCTCTACTATAAAACGAAGCGGTGCCGTCGCGATGCCCGTGAATTTCGCCCACAAATACCCCCGCTGCCTTTAGGCGTTGGTGGTGTGCCTCCAGTTCCGATCGGTCTTTGAACACAAAGCCAAAGTGGGGTCCCGCCCCGCGATAGTCAGGTCCTAGGAGGGCTAAACCATCCTCCCCTGCCTTGAGGTATGCCCAGTCCTGGTCTTGCCACACTAGCTCCATCCCCAGGAGTTTGTAGAATTCGATCGCCTTGGGAATGTCCTGGACACAGATGGCGGTGTGACCCATGCGGTTTAATTTCATGGCTGCTTGGTTTCTCTGACCCATGTTTCTATCTTACAGATAACGGCGCAGGACTTCTAGGGTGGCTGTCCCCGTTTTCTGCCAGCTAAAGTTTTGCACCCGCTCTAACCCCAACTGGCGCAGGTGGCTACGCAAACTCTCCGATCGGGTCAGCTCTTTCATCTTGTCGGCAATGTCGTCGATGTTGTAGGGGTCAACGAGGATTGCCGCATCACCAGCGGTCTCCGGCAGGGCAGAGAGGTTGGAAGTAATTACAGGGGTACCGCAAGCCATGGCTTCTAAGACCGGCAAACCAAAACCCTCCCACAGACTGGGCAAGACTAGGGCGATCGCTTGATTCAAGAGGAGGCATAAATTTTCCCGCTCAATATAGCCAACGAATTTTACCCGTCCCCCCAGGTCTAATGCCGCCACTAAGCGCTCTAGGGCAGGGGTATACCGGCGGTCATAGCTACCGCTAATCCACAGCTCATAGTCTCCCTTCACCTGCCGAAATGCCTGAATCAAACGGGGTAAATTTTTATGGCGATCGTGTCTGCCAATGTAGAGGAAATAGTTAGCGGCGGGTAAATGTAAACAGTAAAAACGATCGGGGTCAAAGGCAAGGGGGATAACAGTAAGACGATCGGGTTTAATGTGAAAAAACTCCTGCACTTCCTGGGCGGTACTGTGGGAATTACAGAGGATATGGGTAGCCTGGTGCAGAATTTGGGGCACGACAAAGCGGAAATAGTTACTTAGGCGGGAAGACCAGGTGCCAAAGCGCAGGGGAATGAGGTCATGCACAGTGACGATGTAGCGGCAGTTTTGCCAAAGAGGGGCTTCTGGAATGGGGCTAAACAGCAGCTGACTCTGGAGTTGGCGGTAGAGGCGGGGTAATTGCCATTGGGTCCACCACAGGCGGCGGGCATGTCCCCTCCATCCCTCTTGGGCAGTCATACGGGCAGGGGTGGGCAGTAACTGGGGAGCAGGGACAGGGAAAGGGGCAGCTACATAAGCCTCTAGGGTGTTCAGATAGGGCAAGAGGTTGAGAGCATAGGTAGCCAGTCCTGTGGGCTGCGGGTGCAGGAAGGCAAAGTTAACTAGTAGACCAGGCATTAACCGCGCAACATACAAAAATTGCCAACATAAGTCCCTACGGGTTCCCCCATCACTGCCCGCTTGATATTTCCTTTTTCTAACAGGTTGAAGACCACGATCGGTATATTGTTTTCTCGGCAGAGGGTAAAGGCGGTGGAATCCATCACTTTTAAGCCCTTGGCAATGACGGCATCGTAGCTGATGTGATCAAAGCGGTGGGCATGGGGATTGTGGCGGGGGTCACTGTCATACACACCGTCCACGTTGGTGGCTTTGAAGATGATTTCCGCATTGATTTCCGCTCCCCGCAGGGCAGCAGTGGTATCGGTGGTAAAAAAGGGATTGCCAGAGCCAGCCCCAAAGATGACTACCCGTTTATTTTCTAAATGGCGAATGGCACGGCGGCGGATATAGGGTTCTGCCACTTCCTGCATCTGAATTGCTGTGAGGACTCTCGTGGCAACGGGCTTTTCTAAGCGTTCTAGGGCATCCTGCAGCGTGAGGGCGTTCATTACTGTAGCAATCATGCCGATATAGTCCGCTGTCGCTCTGTCCATCCCCTGGGCAGCCCCCTGAATGCCGCGAAAGATATTGCCTCCCCCCACCACGATCGCTACTTCTACCCCGTCCCTGGCGATTTCTGCTACTTCCTCGGCAATAGTTTGTACTACCTCTGCATCAATGCCATATCCACGATTTCCCATCAAAGCCTCGCCGCTCAGTTTAAGCAAGATGCGTGAATATTTGTATGCCATGTTTTTTTGCTATTTGTTCCCCTACCATTACATCAGATGGCGTTAATTTCGGCTAGGTGTTTCTATGCGGGAAGTCCTGGAATCTATCCCCCCCCACGTCACCTTGGTAGCAGTGACCAAATTTGCCTCCCTGACAGCGATGCACCAAGCCTATGCCGCTGGCATCAGACATTTTGGCGAAAACCGCCTGCAGTCCGCCCAAGAGAAGTACCCCCACTTCCAAGCTTACCCCGACCTAACCTGGCACCTAATTGGACATTTGCAACGGAACAAAGTAAAAAAGGCTCTGCAGTTGTTTGACTGGATTCACTCCCTCGATCGTCTGGAGCTGGCGGTGGAAATCGATCGCTTAATTCCTGTGGTGGGCAAATCCCCCCAACTACTGCTACAGGTAAAACTTGCCCCTGATCCCGCTAAATTTGGTTGGGAGCCTGACCAACTGCTAGCTACTGTGCCCCAACTTCTGCAACTGCCCCATCTGCAGATTGTGGGACTGATGACCATCCTGCCCCAGGGTGTGGTGGGAGAAGCTGCCTACGAGATTTTTCAACGCATTCACCCCCTCAAAGCGCAACTGGAAGCCCAGGGGTTACACCTCCCCCACCTCTCTATGGGTATGTCGGCAGATTACCAGGAAGCTATCCGTGCAGGAGCCACGATCGTGCGTATCGGCAGCAAGTTATTCAATGCAAAAACATAAACCCACAGCGGTAAATATCCTTGTCGATTTCCTTTTTCCACACTAACTCTGCCATCAGGGGCAGCATATCCCCCACCTTGATCCGACAGCGTTGCCCTTCTGCAATCTGCATCTCCTTGGGCAGGCGAAATACCAGGCTACAGCCACCCTTGGGAGCCACATCTACCACGATCGCGGCTAGCTCTTCTGTAAATTTGTCCTTCTTTTGACTGAAGTCTAGAAATGCCACATCCCTAGGGTCTGGGGGAAAGCGCAGATAGCGACGGGCTTCGTTGTGGGGAATCGTCATAACCATAGTACAGCTTGCTTGCCTTACTCCCAATTTTAGCAGAGGGGTAGCTAATCTCAATCCCTAGGGAGTTGCATTTTGTTAACGATCGATATACTCCACTTCAATCACATCATCTTCATCATCCTCTGTATAGTAGTAGTCATCTTCTTCCTCTTCCTCCTCGGCTGTTGTTGTATCTTTTTTATCTTCCTGTGCTTGTATAGGTTTGGTCAGCCACCTCTCTAACTGTTGCCAGAGAAAGGCAGAAAGACCACCACTGAGGAAGGCAAACAGCATCGCCACACTCAAGGGCAAAGGTAGGGAAGTCAAGCCCAAAAAAGTCACCCGTACAAAAGTGCCCAAGTTCTGCACGAGGATAATCATAATCACAAACAGCAAAATAAAGACAACAATTATACGGGGACTAAGAGTCATAGTTAACTTAGGTAGGTATAGCTATTCAAACTAGTCTCATAGTTTTGCAACAGGAGACGGGCTTCTGTCAGACTGATCTGTTTTTGTTGCAGGGCTTTTTCCGTCTGGCGGCGCATACATTCTAACAAACTCTCCCGATCGTACTGCACATACTGCAAAACTTCGGTCATGCTATCACCTTTGATGACATGTTCCACTTGGTAACCGCCAGGCGTGAGGTGAATATGTACAGCATCTGTATCGCCAAACAAGTTGTGTAAATCCCCCAAAATTTCCTGGTAGGCACCCGCTAGAAAGATACCCAAATAGTAGTGTTCCCCTGGCACAAAGGGATGCAATTCTAGCACCGACTTCACATCCCGCAGGTCAATAAACTTGTCAATTTTGCCGTCACTGTCACAGGTCAAATCCGCCAACGTCCCACGCCAGGTGGGTTCCTCATTCAAGCGATGAATGGGCATGATGGGAAAGAGTTGGTCGATCGCCCAGCTGTCCGGCACCGATTGAAAGACAGAGAAATTACAGTAGTAAATCTTTGCCATGAACTTTTCTAAATCTTCCAGGTCGTCCGGCACATATTCCAACCCCCGCATGATCCCCAAGATGCGTTCACAGCACTCATAGTAAATGCGCTCTACCCTAGCTCTGTCCTTCAAAGAGATATAGCCAAAGGAAAACAAACTAGTCGCCTCTTCTTTGAACTGTGTGGCATCGTGGTAAGCCTCCTGGTAATTCTGCTCCGAGATGTTCTGCAGTGTCTCGTAGATGTTTTTTAACACCAGGGGGTCATCCTCGGTGGGGGGCACGATCGGTTGCGTCGGTGTGCCGCTTACACTCACCACATCCATAATCAAGACGGACTGATGGGCAGCAATAGCTCTGCCACTTTCACTGACGATCGTGGGGACAGGGATATTGTGTTTGGCACAGGCTTCTTTAATAGCAGCGACGACATCGTAGGCATAGTTTTGCATTGTGTAATTTTGGGAAGCATAGAAATTGGTTTGGGAGCCGTCGTAGTCCACCCCTAGCCCCCCCCCCACATCCATATACTGCATATTTGCCCCCAGGAGTGCCAACTGCACATAGATTTGGGAAGCTTCCCGCAGAGCATCCTTAATCACAGAAATAGAACTGATTTGGGAACCGATATGAAAATGCAGCAACTGCAACGTATCCAGCAGCCCCGCATCCTGCAAACGATCGACTACTTCCAAAATTTCATAGATGCTCAGACCAAATTTAGCGCGGTCTCCCGCCGATTCCCCCCAGCGTCCTGTGCCCTTGGTACTGAGTTTTGCCCGCACTCCCAGAATGGGTTTGATGCCCAGTTTGATCGTTGCCCGCAGGACTAAGTCCAGTTCCTCCAACTGTTCCAGGACAATAATGGGGGTCTGACCCAGCCTTTGGGAGAGCAATGCCGTTTCAATGTAAGCCGCATCCTTGTAGCCATTGCAAATCAATAGCGCCCCTGGGGTCTGCAACAATGCCAAGGCAATCAACAGCTCCGGTTTCGACCCTGCCTCCAAACCAAACTGATAGGGCTTCCCAAAGCGCACCAGCTCTTCTACCAACTGTCTCTGTTGGTTGACCTTGACGGGATAGACGCCCCGATACACCCCGTTGTAGTTGTAGCGAGCAATAGCGCGGGCAAAGCAGGCATTCAAGCGTTCAATCCGATCGGCTAAAATATCGGAAAATCTCACCAGGAGGGGCAACCGCAGATTGCGCTGGCGCAAGTCCTCTACTAATTCATATAGGTCGATACAACCCCCCCGTTCCCCCGCCGGAGTCACCGTCACATGACCCGCCTCATTGATACTAAAGTAGGGTTCGCCCCAGCCCTTGATGCGATACAAGTCTTCACTGTCTTGAATTGTCCACTGTTTTTTTGCCAGGGCATACTGTACCATTGCGCTCACTCCTTCGCGACGATGACAAGCAAATTATACTAGCTCCCCTGTCTCCGTTTTGCCATATCTCTGGGGAAAGACTCTAGTGATGCGATCGCCATCACACAGCTGCTGGGAAATTTACTTTGTCCCCAGTGCTAATAATGCGCAAATATTTCTCCCCTAATTTCTCTATGTGGTAGTATTAGGCAGACGATCGCATGAGTGAAGGGACGAAGATGAGCTGGAACGAGGGTTATGTATCAGAGATTGAATACACGTTTGGCTTCTACCGTGAACTAAGCCCCATCTGGATTGACTTCGCTACCCTTCTGCGAGGATTGAGACATGACTACAACTCGCACAATTTCACCTACTGTGAGTTAGCCTGTGGTCAGGGACTGACTACTGCTATCCTAGCTGCCTGCTACCCCCAAGCCCAATTCTATGCCACTGACTACAATCCCCAACACATTGTCACTGCTAGAGGACTGGTAGAAGGGGCAGGGTTGACCAATGTGCAGTTCTATGACGACAGCTTCAAGCAGTTTTTACACCGCGATTTACCCCAGTTTGATTTTATCTGTCTGCACGGCATCTACAGCTGGATCAGTGTAGATAACAGAAGAGCGATCGTCAGTTTCATCAAGGAAAAGCTCAAACCCGGTGGTGCTGTCTATGTCTCCTACAACTGTATGCCGGGCTGGGGGGCAGCTGCGCCTATGCAGTACCTGTTGCGCTGGCAGAGCAAACGATCGCCAGGGAATATCATGCAGAAGATGAACAGTGCTCTTGACTTGGTGAGCAAGATGATTGAACTAAATGCCCCCTATTTTGTCCAAAATCCCATTCTCAAGAGTCGCTATGAACGCTATTCTAAACAGGATCGTCTGTATCTCATCCACGAATACTTGAATGAGCATTGGCAAGCCCTCTACTTTGAACAGGTAGCGGCGGAGATGAATGATGCCAAACTTAGTTTTGTTGCCTCTGCTAGCATCTTGGATCAGATTGACAATGTCACGATCGCGCCCAACTTGATGCCCCTCTATAACGAGGTAACTAATCCTGTAGAAAAAGAACAGATGAAGGACTTCCTCACCAATGCCCAGTTTCGGCGGGACCTGTTCTATCGCGGTGTGGGTAAGCTCTCAGGAGGACAGCACCTGCAACAACTGCAACAGCAACGCTTTACCCTGATTGTCAATCCGAAAGAAGTAAAATATGAACATACCTTCACCGCTGGCCAGGCGAAATTACAGGAAAACATCTACCAACCGATCGTGCAAATTCTCCAAGACAGTGTGCTCACCTTTGGCGAACTGCAGAACCAATTGACGGGTATGACCCCCCAGAACCTGTTTCAAGCGATCGTTATCTTTACAGGGCTAGGTTATTTCCATCCTGTTCTCCCCCCAGAAGGCTACCAAGAACGCAAGGCAATCACAGATAGATTCAATCGATTTGTCATTGAACAGTCCCCCCACTCTGCCCAGTTATCCTTCCTGGCTTCCCCTGTGCTGGGAAATGGCATTCAGGTCAACCGTGTAGAACAGATGTTTATGTTAGCTATGTCCTATCAGAAGAGTCCGGTGGATTTCGCCTGGCAAATTCTGGCGAGTCAAAACCAAAAGATGATTGTAGAAGGCAAGACCCTGGAAACCCCAGAGGAAAATGTTGCCCACTTAAAAAAGGTGTGGGAGGAATTCCGCAGCAGTCGTCTCCCTCTCCTACAGCGTTTGGGAGTCCTGTAAGCTACCTCACTTGGATAACGCGCTGCACCTCGACGGGAGGAGCTGCCAAAAACAGAGCGAGGGAGTAGCTACTTTGATTTAGGGTCGGTCTGATTTCCACAATGTACTCCCCCCCCTTGGGCAAAAGATCATCGTAGCTAGTAATGTTGGTGCTCAAGGGATTTTCCCCCGGTGCTAGCAGATTGACAGTGATGCCGTCCCCCTGCGCCTTCAGCCTCAATCTTTGGTCGGGCTTAGCGGTAAACTTGTAGCGTATAATCTGCCCCTTCAAGATGTTCCCCTGCAGTTGTGTCTCTTGGTCATCGACGAGATTGACACTGTTGTTGATAATTTGCGCTTCTGTCGGAACAGCAGGATTGACAGGTGTTTTCTTCCCAGGTTCAACGCTGGGCTGCGGTTTTTCATCTTTGATCACTAGAACCTCTTTCTGGGGCGTACTTCTGCCTAAAATTAAAAACCCGATCGCTGATATGACACACAACAGACCAATGATCAACAGACCTGCCCCTGCACTGGACTGCACCTGCACCTTCGTAATTTGAGTTTTGGGCTTGACTGTGGTAGCTCGCGTACGAGGACTGATCACGGGCTTGCTATCGGGGGCAACTAAAAAGGCATTGAGGGCTTGCTGTACCTCCTTCACAGATTGATACCGATCGGTAAAACGGTAGCGCACCATACGCCTCAACACCATTGCCAAACCATTACTCACCTTTGCCTTATCTCGCCAGATAATTTCCCCTGTATCGGGGTCAGTGGGCAAATCCTGGGGGTCAATCCCCGTCAAGGCACGAATGGCAACCATCCCTGCCGCATAAATATCACTGGTATAGTTAGGACGACCCGCACACTGTTCACTGGGCATATAGCCAGGCGTACCGATCGTAACCGTAAACCGCGACTGCCCATCCACTATTTCTAGCTTGGCATTTTCATCGGTCATCGCCCGCACCGCCCCAAAGTCAATCAAGACCAGCTTATTATCGCTATGACGACGAATGAGATTTTCTGGCTTAATATCGCGGTGAATGACATTTTCCGCGTGGACAAACTCCAACACATTCAAAATATCTTTCAAAATCTTGATTACCTCTGGCTCCGACAACTGTCTGCCCCGGGGCTTTTCTTGGCTGGCTTTGGTAATATCTGCAGCAGTAATTTCTGTATCTGGCTCTGGTAAGGGCGCTTCTAAATCCTTGTTGAGGGGCGTCCCCTCGATATACTCCTGCACCAGGAAAAACTCATTGTCCTCCTCAAAATATGCCAACAGCTGGGGAATTTGGTCATGCTTGCCCAGTCGCTCTAACGTCTCTGCCTCCGCTGCAAACAAACGCCTGGCTTCCCGAATAAACTCCGGATCATTGCTCGCCGGCTTCAGCTGCTTGACCACGCATAAAGGAGACCCCGGTCGCCGTTGGTCCCGAGCTAGATAGGTGCGCCCAAAACCTCCCTTGCCCAGTACCTTCAACAATTTGTAGCGATTATCTAAAACCTTACTCATATCACCCCTAAGCTCTTGCCTATAAGACTACCCCGATCCCATAAATAATTGCTCAGTCCTATCTTACACTTACAACTTATAGACTTAAATCTATGTTAAGATTTAGAAATATAGATAATACACTACGATAGATTTTTCTCTAAAGCTGGTAAGTTTATGATTGTTAAATCTCTATAAAAATTTTCTATGGCGATCACCAATCTGATCAAGTTCAACAACTTGCGCAACGACATCTTGGGGGGGATGACAACGGCGGTTGTGTCTGTCCCTCTGGCACTGACCTTTGGTATGGCAGCTTTGCAAAGCCCCATTGCTGGTCTCTACGGGGCAATCTGTGTAGGATTATTGGCGGCGTTGTTTGGGGGTACACCCACCCTCATCTCGGAGCCGACGGGACCTATGACGGTTGTGATGACCTCTGTGGTAGCGGGGCTGACAGCCAGTGCTGGTGACCGTGAAACAGGGATTGCTATGGCATTTACGGTGGTCATGCTGGCGGGGTTATTTCAAATTTTGTTTGGCTTCTTCAAATTAGGTAAATATATTACTCTGATGCCCTACAGTGTAATTTCTGGCTTCATGTCAGGGATTGGGGTCATCCTAATTATTCTGCAAATTCCCGCCATCTTAGGACAGAAAGCACCCAAAGGGGGGGTAATGGGGGTTATTCAAAACTTACCAGATTTATTGTCCAATGTTAGCCTGCCTGACCTCATTTTAGGGGCATTGACTCTCACTATAATTTTTCTTATTCCTGCGAAGTGGAAGCGCTATTGTCCGCCCCAATTGTTAGCATTAGTTTTGGGCACGATCATCTCCCTAGTGGCATTTAATGGCACTGATATTCGCCGCATTGGGGAAATTCCTGTGGGCTTACCAGAGTTTCGGTTTCCGGTATTTAGTCCTGAACAAGCTAACCGAATTCTGGTAGATGGATTAGTGTTGGGAATGTTGGGTTGTATTGATACTCTGTTAACAGCTGTAATCGCTGATAGTTTAACCCGTACCCAGCACGATTCCGATAAAGAACTGATTGGGCAGGGAATTGGCAATTTAGTCTCTGGCTTCTGCGGTGGCTTACCGGGTGCTGGGGCAACTATGGGGACAGTTGTAAACATTCAGACAGGGGCAAAAACAGCGGTTTCTGGTATTTCCCGTGCCCTAATTTTGTTGATCATTGTGTTAGGGGCAGCTCCCCTCATGCAAAATATCCCTATGGCAGTGTTAGCAGGAATTGCCGTCAAAGTTGGGATTGACATCCTCGATTGGAGCTTCCTCAAGCGTGCCCATGTGGTTTCCTTGCGGGGTGCTCTGATTATGTACGGAGTGCTAGCTCTGACGGTGTTAGTGGACTTAATCGTGGCAGTGGGAGTAGGGGTATTTATTGCCAATATCCTGACCATTGAAAAGCTATCTAATCTACAGTCCCAGGAAGTAAAAACTATCACTGATTCCGATGACGATATGCCCCTTAGCCCCTTGGAAAAAGAACTGCTCAATCAGGCTAAAGGTAAGGTACTATTGTTCTACTTGAGTGGTCCCATGATTTTTGGGGTAGCAAAAGCAATCGCGCGGGAACATAATGCTATGCAGAAGGTAGACACAATTATTATTGACTTGGGGGATGTACCCATGCTGGGTGTTACAGCGTCGCTGGCGATCGAGAACCTCATCAAAGAGGCAGTGGAAGAGGGGAGAAATGTATTTGTAGCGGGGGCAAAGGGATCAACTAAAGTACGCCTACAGCGGTTGAGAGTGTTGGATTTGATCCCCCCTGAAAATCAAGTACCTGACCGCAGAATTGCTTTGGAAACTGCAGTGGCTAGTCTGAGAACTGCTAATGTTGCTGTTTAGTAGTACGGCAATAGTTAAGGCATTGGTGCTGGCGACCGTCACGATCGGTTTCTCGGGCATTTTGTGGAAGAAAAACTTGCTGATGAAGATTATTGCTATGGATGTGATGAGTACGGGGGTGGTGGCATTTTATGTCTTTATCGCCGCCCGCCGAGGGTTAATCGCCCCTATTTTGTCTGACCGATCGGGTTTGGACTATGGCGATCCTGTACCCCAAGCGGTAATTCTCACAGCAATTGTGATTGGATTATCAATCCAGGCGTTGATGTTGGTGGGGGCAATCAAACTGGCTAAGGACCATCCCACTTTAGAAGTAAGCGAAATTGAGGGTAGGGAATAGTGGTAAACTTCACAGTTATCTTCATTTTCTTACCCTTTTTATTAGGTTTCATCGCCTACCTTCTGCCGAAGACCGATCGGTTTTTAGCCACTGCTGCCAGTCTTTTGTCAATTATTTTTAGTGCTGTAGTCCTAATTACCCGCCAGGAATTTAACTTGGTTTTAATGGGGAATTTTGGGGTCAGCCTAACCGTAGATAATCTGAGTGGCTATTTTATATTAACTAATGGCTTAGTGACCCTGGCGGTAGCGATTTATGGCTGGTTGAAGTCCAAGACTCCCTATTTCTACACCCAACTGACTATTCTGCATGGCAGCGTCAATTCTGTTTTTTGCTGTGCCGATTTTATTACCCTCTATGTAGCCCTAGAAGTGATAGGCATAGCCACATTTCTGTTGATTTCCTATCCCCGCCATAACCGATCGATATGGATAGGCTTGCGCTATCTTTTACTGAGTAATACGGTGATGTTATTTTACTTGGTGGGGGCAGTTTTAGTATTTCAATCCCAGGGTTCCTTTGCCTTTGCGGCTTTGCAGAATGCCTCTGTAGAAGCTATGGTTTTGATCCTGCTGGGTCTCTTGACAAAAGGGGGAATATTTCTATCGGGAATGTGGTTGCCTTTGACCCATGCCGAATCCGAGAGTCCTGTGTCAGCCACTTTGTCAGGAATTGTGGTAAAGACTGGTATTTTTCCGATCATCCGCTGCGCCCAGATGGTAGAAGAATTGGCACCGATCGTGGAAATTTTTAGTACAGGCACTGTCACCCTTGGTGTAGTTTTAGGGATGTTTTGTACCGATATTAAGCGCATATTTGCTTTTAGTACAATTTCCCAATTGGGATACGTGCTTATTGGCAGTGAGGGAGCTGGTATCTATGCCTTAGCCCACGGCGTAGCAAAAGCAGGATTGTTCTTAACCAGTGGCAGTTTAGCAACCCGACAGATAGGTAGCATTCCTCCTATTTCTTTCTCTAATTGGTTAGTATTGGCAGTATGTAGCTTATCAATTATGGGTTTACCAGGGCTAGTAGGATTTGGGGCTAAGGAATTAGTTCTAGCTCATCTTCCTCAGTGGCAAAATTGGTGGTTAAACCTCTGTAGCATTGGTACAGTTATTATCCTATGTCCCGTTTTACTAATTCCTTGCCAAGGTAAAACCCTAGAGAAAGAAAGTAGCCCTGGTCTCTTCCTCGCCGCTGTCACAGTAATTGCTAGCTTGCTGTATCCTCATGCCTACAAATGGGACAAAATTATTAAAACGGTGGCTACAATTGCCCTGGGGTTGGGTATTTACTATCGAGGGTGGCGGCGCTGGCAATGGCAATATAATTCCCCCTTGGAGCAGCTAGAAAATCTTTTGAGTTTGCTGACTATTGTTGCCGTTTTATTGTTTACTATTCTCGCCTATGAACTACCTTAATTTATTGCTCAGGTTATTGATTTGGTTTTTACTCACTGCTGACTTAAGTCTTGCCAATATCGTCATTGGTTTGGCAGTAGTATTAGTCTTACCTAACAGAAAAGGGCGGGCAACACTAGGGGATTGGCTCCGGGTAATAGGGAACATCCTTATCTCCATACCCCTTGCCTATGTAGAGGCTCTGGAAATGATTTTCTTTCCCCACTCAGCGGAGGAAGTGACCTTAGAAAGGGTGAGAGTTAATCGTATTCCTGCCCTCATTTTCCTAGATATATTTGTGATTACATTTACCCCCAAAACGATCGTCCTTAACTATCGTGACGATGGCTACTATGAAGTGCACCGGGTGAAACGGCAATGACTGTAGTTTTAATGCTTATGCTGGCAGTTCTCCTGATTCCCATTTATGTAGGAGCTAGGGACCAAGACGTATGGCAAAGAATGTTGGCTTTTTGTAGTATTGCCACCAAAACATCGATTATGATTTTAGTAATCGCAGTGATTCGCAGTGATTGGGCAATCGGGGTAGTAGGGGTGCTAATTCTCAGCTTAGGTAACGCTGCTTTGATGTTGTTGGCACATATTCTACGGCGGTTAAATGAGCTATGAAAGAATTTATTAGTTACACCTTGATTTCTCTGGGCTTAGTGTTTTGGTTGTGGGGGACTTTACCCCTGTTGGGCAAACGATCGGTATTGTTCAAACTGCATAGTCTCTCGGTGTCGGACACTTTAGGTTCTATGGCAATCACCGTTGGTTTATTAGTACATTTTCCCGCGGATTGGTCCCTGTTATTTTTGGCATTAATTTCCTTGGCAATTTGGAACACAATTTTAGGCTACGTCTTAGCTTTTTGTTCGCGGGGAGGGCAGAAAGATGGATGAGTTTTATATAGTCCCGATCGTGTTTTTGTTACCCCTTAGTGCTGTGATGGTGGTGATGCAGACAAATCCCTATACTGCCTTGGTAATGCGGGGTATTTTAGGGGCAGTTTCCGCATTGGTATACGCCTTGCTGGGAGCGGCGGATGTCTCTCTTACCGATGCCTTAGTGGGAACCATGTTATCAATTACCCTCTATGCCATTGCTGTGCGGTCTTCTTTGAGCATGAGGATTGGGGCAATCAAATTAGACAAAAATGACCCTCTACTTGTTCCAATTGCGAAATCCTTGAGCAAATACTTTATGCGTTTGGAAATAGTGGAGTTTCCCGATGGGGATCACCTCAACTCTGCCCTAGAGAAGGGGGAAATTCACTGTAAATTCGATCGCCATGAAACAGAGGGGTGTAAATTATTAATTCGTGTACCGCGCTTGTACGAAATTCTCACTGCTGCAGGTATACCCAATTTAAGTATTGTTTTGTTGGAGAAAACAGGGGCTGGACTATGAAAATTCTTGCAACTATATGTGGTTTTCTTATCTGTTGGCAGCTAGTATCTATTGCTACTAATACTGATTATGACCCAGGGTTTGACATCGTAGGAGTCATCGCTAAATTTGCAGGTATTCCAAACACGGTCTCTGCTATTATTCTCCACAATCGCCTGTACGATACTATCTTTGAAGTGACAGTATTTACAATTGCCATTATGGGGGTTGGCTACTTACTGGCAAACGAATCCCCTGTAGAAAAGGTCTACCAATTTACTGATGCCCCTTCTATCGTTCTAGCCCGCTTGGGAGCGACAATTGCCACCCTAGTAGGGATTGAGTTAGCTATTAGAGGTCACTTGAGTCCTGGGGGAGGTTTTGCCGCTGGTGTAGCAGGGGGGACAGCGATCGGTCTCGTGGCAATTACTTCCTCTAGGGAATACATGGAAAAAATTTACAAGCGTTGGCAAGCTAACACTCTAGAAAAAGTTTCTGTTACCATATTTATAGTCCTCGCTTTACTAAGTTTAGTGGGCGTACAGTTAATTTATGGTAAGTACGGCGATCTATTTAGCGGGGGTTGGATTCCCATCTTAAATATCCTAGTGGCGGTAAAAGTTGCTCTGGGTTCTTGGTCAGCCATTTTCTTATTTATTCGCTATCGGGGGCTATTATAGTTACTCGGCATCGGGGGGGACAGCCACCTGGGAAATTCCTACCAGGGAACGTAAATTCTGGCAGCGTATTAACTCTATAAAGTTGGGAATTTGTCTTCCCTCCAATTTAGCTACATCTTGGATACCTTCCAGTAAACTCTTGGCGGCTACAACGTCAGTATAACCCCGTCTCTGTGCCACCCGAATTGCCTCACTGTCTGATTCCAAAAAGACCTTAGTGCCCTTGCTTCGCCCCTCGATTTGTTTGAAGGCAATAGCTATTAACAAAACCCCCACTCCTAAACCTGTAATATCCCCCTCAATTGCCTCCCAAATTGTGCCTGCCAAGCCAAACAAACTCACCAGCTGGTATGTGCCCCATTGAAAGTAGCGTGTCTGCTGTCGCCAGGAAACTTCCGCTAAAAACAGCAAATCCCGTTCATTGACAGGCAGATTAAACCAGTAACGAAAGTTAATCTTAATTTGAGTATCAGGTCGCCAGGGTAGGATGGGGGTACTGCTGATAACCTGGGCTTGGTCAGGGCGCTGGGTGACGATCGTGTGCATCCGCCAGGAGGCGGGCAGTAAATCCATGAGGCGGTTAATTTCACTACTGGGATGTGTAACGGAATCCATACAATTTGTGTACGCCGGATGATCAATTGTTGCATTTTCTATAGAAATACATCAATGCGTTTCCCTGGGGCTAGAGATGGGGCAAAATTACCTCAGTTACTGGTGTAGTCCTATGAAATTGTCTCACATGTCTCACACTGTTGGCACAGAGATCGATACGAGGTCGCGCATCTTGCAGTCGGCACAGAAACTGTTTGCCGAGCAGGGCTTTGATGCTACCACGACTAAAGACCTTGCCAATCATGCGGGGGTAGCCGAGGGGACTCTGTTCCGCTACTTCAGTAACAAGAAGGCAATTTTAGTGGAAGTGGCAACCCAGGGGTGGATTAAGATGCTCACAGACTTATTGACCGAGTTGAGCGAGATGGGCAGCTACAAAGCGATTTCCCAGATGATGTTGCGCCGCATGACCCACCTGAAGGAAAACCACGACCTGATGAAGGTGTGCTTTATGGAAGCCCAATTCCACCCTGAACTGCGGGACAAAATCCAATCGGAGGTGATCGCTAAAATGACGGAAATTGCCGAGGTTTACTTTGCGGAAGCCATCGCTAAGGGGGTTTACCGTGCCTCCCTTGACCCCAAAGTGATTGCCCGCGTGTTTGTGGGGATGTTCGCCGTCGCCGGTTTCAGCAATGAGACCATGACTACCGACCCCCTGGAGCTACGCCTGATGGCAGAAGGGATTGCCGACATTTTCCTCAATGGGGTGCTAGTGCAGCGTACCTGTGATAGGTAAATCTTTCATTGGAGATATGGCAGTTTGTGTAAGGTTTTGTTAAATTATCTTTATCGAATTCAGTGAAGTTATTCTATGCGTCAGCGCACCAGTATTGTAGACGATCGTGGTTTGATTAACAACTTTGCCTACGAGCCGCCCATGTACATTGATGACGAACCCCGCTTCGGTTTTACAGAATTTGCGGAGAAGTGGAACGGGCGTTTTGCTATGATTGGCTTTGTTTTGTTATTGGCAATTGAAGCGGTGACAGGGCACGGCTTGGTGAGCATTATACGATCGATTTACTGATTTTGGCGCTAGACTAAACGGGAAGTTGTGTGTAGCTTCCTATGGTCAACCGATGGCATTTGGACACCCTAGCTGTTTTAGTTTGGGGTGTTTTGTTTTTGCAGTTGTGGCTGACGGGCAAACTGTTTTTGTTGATTCATCCTAACTACAAGTGGCTAACGATCGGGGCAGGCTTTTGTCTTTTGGCTTTGGGAATTGTTCTGTTAGTAACACCCAGGCAGAGTAGGGGAAATCACAGCAATTTGCTGCCTCCAAATTGGAGTAGTGGACTGTTATTGGTGACGGGAGTTTTAGGCTTACTCATACCACCTCGCCCCTTTGCCAGTGCAGTTGCTGTTCAACGGGGTATTGAAGATAATTTTGCGCTAGTAAGAGGAGTGCAGACTTTTCGCCGTAGTAACAAACCAGAACAGCGGACAATTGTGGAATGGGTACGCACTTTGAATGTCTATCCTGAACCTGATGCCTATAGGGGACAAAAAGTTGATGTCACAGGTTTTGTGGTGCATCCTGCTAGTTTCCCCCCTGCATATTTTTTGGTTTCACGGTTTGTAATTACTTGCTGTGCTGCTGATGTCTATCCTGTAGGTTTATTGGTGAAATTAAAAGAAGGCGATCGCAGTCAATATAATCCCGATCAGTGGTTGCGGGTTAAGGGGGAGATGGACACGATCGAGTGGCAGGGGAAGCGTAAGTTAGCAATCATCCCCCAGGAAATAACACCTATTCCTGCACCTAAAAATCCCTACGAGTTTTAGTATGGCAAAAATCATTTCACAGTTAGAAATTACCAATATGGGCAGGGAAGGTATTGCCTACGGTTGCAGTGAGCAGGGCAAAAAAATCTATGTGGAAAATGGGGTGGTAGGGGATATTTGTGATGTGCAGATTTACCAAAAACAAAAGGGGAATTACATAGGCAAGGCAATTTATTTTCACAAACGATCGGATTTACGGCAGGAGCCAGTATGCGCTCATTTTGGTTTATGTGGTGGTTGTCGCTGGCAGTTTGTCAACTATGGGCAGCAGTTACTCTGGAAACAGGAATTAGTGCAAGAGTTGTTTACTGGTATAGTCAATGTACCGATTCCCCCTGTCCTGCCTGCTCCTCAAACTTTGTTTTATCGTAATAAATTGGAGTTTTCTGCCACAAACGATCGGTGGTTGACAGCAGCAGAATTAGAGCAAGCAATTGGGGATAAAAATGCCTTGGGTTTCCATGTACCCCACCGTTGGGGAAAGATATTTCAGGTAGACAAATGTTATCTACAGCCTGACCCCAGTAATCCAATTCGCTTAGCAGTGCAAAGAATAGCTATAGAATTAGGCATGACTTTCTACAATCCTGTGACGCAACGGGGCACTCTGCGCAATGTGATAATTCGCACTAGCTCCCTGGGAGAAGTGATGGTGATTATTGTTTTTTATCCCGATCAGCTAGAGCTACAAACTGCCCTGTTATCTCAGCTACAGCAAAAATTTCCTGCTATTACCTCCCTTTACGCAGTGCACAATGCCAAAGCTAATGACAGTATTTATGACTGTGAATTGTCTCTATTTGCGGGTCAGCCCTATATCGTAGAAAAAATTGGCGACCTCAGGTTTGCTATCACTCCCAAATCCTTTTTTCAGGTCAATACTAGTCAGGCAGAAAGGTTATTCCAGGTGGTTTTAGATTTTGCTGCCCTAAAGAGTAATGAAATAGTCTATGACCTCTATTGTGGTACAGGGGCGATCAGTCTAATTGTTGCCCGCCATAGTCGCAAGGTAGTGGGGATAGAACTAATTCCCGATGCCATAGGAGATGCCCAATTTAACGCCACATTAAATCAGATTACTAATGCCGAGTTTCTAACAGGAGACTTGCAAACAATTCTCACACCAGAGCTAATCTCCCACCAGGGTCAACCTGATGTAGTAATTACTGACCCCCCCCGATCGGGTATGACTAACAAGGTGCTTAGCCGGTTGTTAGCAATGTCCCCTCGCCAAATTATCTATGTCAGCTGTAATCCAGCTACTCAAGCTAGAGATGTACAAATTTTAAGCAGCAAATATCGTGTGACAAAAATACAACCTGTGGATATGTTTCCCCAAACTCCCCATGTGGAAAATGTGGTTTTACTAGAAGCTATTGCCTAGGAAAGTACCACACCAATCTAAAATGCGATTCCAACCCCACCAACAGTCTTGATCCCCGTATGCCCGCTGACATCTAGGGGAGCTAATTAAGCCTACATGACCGCCATAACGGGTTACCAGCAATTTAATCTGGGCATTGTCACGACAGGCAGCGATCAAGTCGGGCACGATCGTGGGGTCAAAGAGGGGGTCATCCTGGGGATAGATAATCAAAGTTGGTTTGTTTAAGTGGGGCAAAAAGGGTAAGGGGCTGCTGCGGCGATAATATTCCTCTACACTGCTAAGACCCAGACGGGGTACAACTAATTCCTGGTCATAGCCCCAAATGCTGTTAGCCCGCTCGATCGCTATTTTCTCTAAAGCCCCTGGATGAGTATGATAAAGTTGCCAGGCGAGGGTCTGCAATTCCCTAGTGATGCGCTGCTCGATCGCTCTGCCCCAAAAACTACTACAGAGGTAACGGAGGGAACGGGCAGCATCCAAATTGGGGGAAATGACGGCGGCACCGGCAATTTCTGAGATACCTTGGGCTTCTTTTGCGCCCCAGAGGGCTAGCTGTCCCCCCAGGGAATACCCCAGGAAAAAGAAGGGCGGTGGACAACCGTAACGTTGCCCCTGCTGGGCAATATGGACAAAGTCTGCCCCTTCGTAGAGACCATCGGACGTCAAAGTAGGGGAGAGTAAACCTGTTACCCCATGTGCCCGCCAGTCAAACAGAACCACTGCTATACCCTGGGCATAGGCCTTTGCCCCCAAGACCCGCAGATAGCCCTGATTCTCTAAACTGCCCGTAATGCCATAGGTGGCGATCACTGTCCCCCTTGCCCCCGGCGGTATTCCCACCCAACCGTAGAGTGGTACCCCCCCTTGCCCCCTGAAAACGATCGATCGATATTCTGGTTCGGGCACGGCAATAGTGGCACGCCAGCGCTGGGAGGTGACTAGGGCAGCCCAAAGGGTCATGCCAAGACCACTGCGTAAAAACCTCGGTGGGCTGTAGGTCATAGTTGCGGTGCTAGGGGTAAGGTGAGTCTAAAGGTAGTGCCCCCTTCTGGATTGCGGAGGACATCGATCCTGCCTTGACAAACTTCCACACACTTTTGTACTAAACTCAAACCCAGTCCCGACCCATGAATTCCCTGTACATTGCTGCCGCGAAAAAAGGGTTCAAAAATATGCTTTACCTCCCCTTCAGGAATGCCAATCCCCCGATCGGATACCGTAATTTCCATGCTGTTGGCTTGCCTAGCTACTTTCATAAACACATCGGACTGGGAATATTTGAGGGCATTGGTCAAGATTTGCTCCAAAATGCAGCTTAATAGACGGGGGTCACTGATAAAAGAGGAATCGGTTTCTTCAGGATAAAAGTTAATAGATTGATGGTTGTAAATGTTCAATTTTTCAATCACATCCTGACAGAGACTGTTGATGGGAATCATCTGCCAGTTAGGCACAAAAAAGTTGGTCTTAATTTGGTAGATAGTAATAATATTATCAATGGTAGTAAGAATGCGATCGGAGGCACTTTTTAGACGCATAATATTGCGCTTGAGTTTGGGATTTTTGTCGATCGCCTCATGATTTTCCAAAGAGCTAATGGCAATTGCCATCACATTCAAGGGAGTACGAAATTCATGGGAGATCATGGCAAAGAAATGTTGTTGCAGTTCATTGATCTCCTGCTCCTGCCTCAGAGCTAATTGGATAGCTTCCGCATGTTTCCGATCGGTGACATCTCGCACAATCATCATCACTTCTTCTTCCCCACTGGGCACGAGGCGCATTTCGTAGTAGGTTTCTCCTTCGGGATAGCTAAACTCTAAAGTTTGCTGCTGTTGAGTAGTGAGGGCAATAGTGATTAAGCGCAGCAACCGATCGCTGATCGCTAAAAAGCAGGGAAAACTACTAATATGGGGATAGATAGAAGGCTGGGTTGGCAAGGGCAGACGGGAGTGGATATCGAGAAACATCCCCTCGCGATTGACCACAAAAATAGAGTCAGGGATACTCTCAAGGAGGGCACGACTGCGGCTTTCAAATTTCTCTAGGGTCTCTTCAATTAACACCTGCTCCGTAATATCGCGCCCTATGCTCAGTACTTCCCCCCCCCTAGTGAGATACAACTGCCAAACTTGCCAACGCACTTGCTGGTCCGGCAAAACAATGCGACATTTAATATTTACCTGGGGGGAAAACAAACTGAGGTCACCTATTTTCTGAGCTACCCACTCCCGATCTTCCTTATAAATGTAGTCAAACAGACTCTTATTTTCGACAGGCTCGCGGTCACACTGAAATAATTTTTCTACCGCCGGGTTGGCATAGGTAATTTTGTAGTCAGCCTTTGACCAACAGAGGATTAACTCCTGCTGATTTTCCACAATCGAGCGGTAACGTTCTTCCCCTTTGCCACCCTGTCGGGAACGCCAATATAACCAACCCCAAGTTGCTAATAACCCTAATGCCAGTAGCCCTGACCACATATTTCTCTATAGTAGTAAGCTAGGAGTGGAAAGCTAGTAACCCCACTCCCTAGTTAGTCTATTTCTTCTGCAGCCAACTGAACATCGCCCGTAGTTCTTTGCCTACTTGCTCGATCGGGTGTTGCGCTTCATTACGCCGCATGGCAGTAAACATAGGTTTGCCCGCCTGGTTTTCCAAGACAAACTCCTTGGCAAACTGCCCCGACTGAATTTCTGCTAGAATCTTCTTCATTTCTTGGCGCGTCTGTTCAGTGATGATGCGGGGTCCTCTGGTGTAGTCGCCGTATTCCGCCGTGTTGGAAATGCTGTAGCGCATGTTAGCCAGCCCCCCTTCCACAATCAGGTCAACGATCAATTTTACTTCGTGCAAACACTCAAAATAGGCAAGTTCGGGTTGATAACCTGCTTCTACCAAAGTTTCAAAGCCCGCCTTAATTAGAGCACTCAAGCCCCCACACAGGACCGCTTGTTCCCCAAACAAGTCCGTTTCCGTCTCTTCGCGGAAAGTTGTCTCCAGGATACCTGCCCTGGTCGCCCCGATCCCCTTGGCATAGGCCATAGCTTTCTGCCGTGCCTGTCCCGTCGCATCCTGAAACACAGCAAACAAGGCGGGCACTCCCTGCCCCTGCTCATAGGTACGGCGCACAAGATGCCCTGGTCCCTTCGGTGCCACCATAAACACATCGACATTGGGAGGGGGCACGATTTGGGCAAAGTGAATGTTAAAACCATGGGCAAAGGCAAGACTGTTACCCTCCTGCAGGTGGGGAGCAATCTCCTGGGTATAGACGGCTTTTTGTACCTCATCGGGGAGCAAAATCATAATCACATCGGCGCTGGCAGCCGCTTCCGCTGTAGTTTTAACTGTTAAACCTGCCATTTCTGCCTTCTGCCAGGAACTACTGCCCTGGTACAAACCCACTATCACTTCCAAGCCGCTATCGCGCAAATTGAGGGCGTGGGCGTGCCCCTGGGAACCATAGCCAATGATGGCAATCTTCTTACCCAAGAGGCAATCAAGGCTGGTATCCGCATCGTAGTATAGTTTTGTCATGTCCTACTCCTATAGTGTGTTAATTGAGTGTAGCGAAAAGGTGGGGGCATAGAGTGGAAGATTTAGTTATATTGCCCTGGCAGCGGTGTGATCGTGAGGGGGAGAAAGTTAAACATGTGTTTCATCGATCTAAACTGAGAATAATTTAGTTTTGACAAAAGACTGCGATGCTCGATCGTTTTTCTATCTCTCCTCTCATTCGGTTTACTCTTTTGCTGTTGTATGTTGCTCTTTTATTGCCGTTGCTCTTCCTACCACAGTCGCCATCCTGGATGGGACTAGCTCTAGTGGCAGGGGGAGTCCTGCTGTGGGGGGCGCTGGGAGAACAGGTGATCTTGACGGAGGCAGCGATTGAGTTGCGCTATCCCTGGTGGCTGCGGTGGCTGCGATCGGGTTGGGTGTTGCCTTGGGCAGAGATTGTGGCATTGCGTCCGCGCACGACGGGACAGGGGGGATTGGTGTATTACTTGGTGGATAGGGCAGGGAATGGCTATCTGTTACCAATGCGCATGGCGGGGTTTGCTCGCTTTGTCGGTTGGGTGGAAAAACAGACAGGGATCGATACTAGGGATGTCCGTCCCTTGGCACAGCCCTGGATGTATGTGATCCTGCTCACCTTTTCCTTTATTTTGTTGTTGTTTGATATTCTTTTGCTCCTCAGTCGCCCCCATGCCTAGTTTGTTGATTACAGGTTCTGATACCAGTGTCGGTAAAACGATCGTGACTACGCTGCTTGCCAGTTATTTACTGGGTCGTCATCCCCAAAAAGTGGCACTGTATAAACCTGTGCAATCGGGCAAGGGGGATTGGGAGTATTACGCCGAACAAATTGCCCCCTACCAACCGCGAGAGGAAATCTGTGCCCAGAAATTTGTGCTGCCCTTGGCGGTCCCCCTAGCGGCGGAAAGGGAGGGAAAAACAGTGGATTGGCAGTTGCTGCAGCAGGGCTATCAAAGGTTGCTGGCAAAATACCCCATCGTTTTGGTGGAGGGAGCAGGAGGAATCGGTTCCCCTGTCACCTGGGAATGGACAGTGGCAGATATGGCGAGGGAATGGCAGATACCTACTGTTATTGTGGTGCCCGTGAAGTTGGGGAGCATGACGCAAGCGGTGACTGCCTGTGCCCTGGCGCGAGAGGCTAAGGTGGATGTGCGGGGTATTATTTTCAATTGCGTGCACCCCTATACGGCGGAGGAAATCTATGACTTTGTCGTTCCCGATCGTCTGCCTTTGCTGACCCATGCTCCCATCCTTGGCTATGTGCCCTCCCTAGCAGCTCCCCCCACCCCCTCGGAGTTAGCCCAGATTATTGCCAACCTTGACCTGCAGACTATGGGCTTACAGGAAATCTAGCAACCGTCTAGCAATTGCCAAAGACCCCCCTGCTTCCCCCACTCTGGCTTTGCCGTTCCGTTGACAGGCTTGTAAATACTCCCGATCTTGCAGGATTTCCGGTATTGCCCTTGCCGCCTGGCGCAGCGTCTCCTTGGTAGCCGGTTCTGTCCCGATCGTGCGCACTGAGAGGCCAAGTAAGCGGTTCTGAGCCTCAGCAAAGCGATAGTTAAATTGGGGACCCCTGCCTGGTATCTGAATGACGGGCTTGCCTAGACCGACTGCCTGTTCCACTGCTGTCCCCGCCATGCCTAGCACAATCTGGCACTGGTGCAAAATCTGGGCAAAGGCAGTGCTGGAATAATAAACCTTGACCTCGCCCTTGCCCAAAACCCCTGGAGCAGGGATAGACCAACCGATGGGGGTGACAAAGGAGGATAAATTCTCCGCTAAAGCAGGTACTAGTGCTGCCCACCCCTGCACGGGAAACCCCACTTCCTGCTGCAGAATTTCTATTACCTCTAACTGCAGTGCCAAATTATAGCCACACTCCGGCAGCCGACTGCCTGGCAATAGGGCTACGATCGGCAAAGAGGAGTCAAGCTGCAGTTCCTGCCCCCCCTCTAGGAAGTCCATGATGGGATAGCCATGAAATTCTGCCTTCCCTAAGCCCTGCCTCTGTAAATCTAGGGCTGAACAATGGTCACGGGTAAAGACAATCTCACAACGGGGGTGCCCCAAACCCCACTGTGCCAGCCAGGGCAACCGCAACTGCCCCTCATAAAATGCCGAGGAGGAGACCAAAAACACGGCAAAAGGACAACCCGTCAGCAACGCCGCCAAAATTACCACCACGTCCCCCACCGCTACAACAAAATCTCCCCTGAAGCGATAAAGAGCTGCCATTTGTTGCCACAGCAGGGGTAGCAAGCCCGATCGCACATCCCGCCACAGCTGGTCATAGCCCATGTAGAGAAACCCCCCCGACGGCAGCGACAGGGTAGGCGCAATTATAGGCACCCCCAAGCGCCGATAGGATTTCCCCTCCCCCACGATCGGCAGAGCCGACACCTGTAATTCCGGACAGAGGGACAACAAGGCTGCCAAAATCGCACTGGCATTGAGGTCTTCCCCGTGCCCATTACTGACAAACAACACCCTTTTCCGCAACTATTCCCCCTCCAATTTGCCTGCAGGAGCTAGAAATGTTAAATTCTAGTAACGTTTTTTAAGATTTCTATACCTTGTTAGTCACATTTAATAAAATCAGGATAACTATACCCCAATCTCTGCCCCTCCTGGTGGCGGGGGGATTTTTAGTTACTTTCCCTGTGTTTGTGCAAGCACCCCTGGTGCGCTCCTATCCCTGGCTGAGTCTAATTCTCAGTTTGGGGTGGTTTTCCTGGGGCAGACAATCTCCCCAACCCTGGGGCAGTTTACTGTGGGGTTTTGGCTGGACATGGCTCTGTGGTTCCCTCTACTGGGGTTGGTATCGCAGTGAACCCCTCTGGCATCTACCTATGGAAGGCTTGGCATTACCCTGGGCAATCTGGGGCTTGGGGCAGCGGCAGTATCGGGTGGGCAGTTGTTTTTACCTGGGGTCTCTGTGGGGCACGATCGTCACTGACCTCTATGTGTGGCTCAACGACCTCCTGCCCACCTGGTGTGGGATTGTCGATAGTTCTCCTACCCCTGGGGAGACTATTCTCTATGCAGTGGGGCAACAACTCCAGAGTCCCTGGGGCTTAGGTACTGCTATCCTCCTGACTGCCAGCTTAATTTGGTTGGCTCAGAGTGTGGCGCGGCCAGGGGCAGCCGATCGGGCTGTATTTGCGGGGGCGGTGCTATTTACAGTCGTTACTGACCTCCTATTTGCCCTCGCAGTATTCATGCTGACTTGGGAGTAAAGCGGCATCGTGTTACTATAGGCACTATCCCATCGCCAGCCATCCCCATCTATGGAGCAAATACCTCACCTCATCATTCAGCAAGAGGGGCAGGAGAGAATATTCTACCTGGCGAACGCATCTTCCTGGAAAATTGGCAGAGCGGAGAGCAACGATATTGTGATGAAAGACCGTTATTGCTCTTCCAACCATGCCATCATTCAAAACATGGAGAACAGCTTCTACCTGATTGATCTAGGTAGTATGAATGGCTCCTTTGTCAACGGCAAGCGTATCAGTATTCCTGTACAGCTTAAACACAACGACCAGATCACCCTAGGGATGACGCAAATGCGGTTAGTCTGCCCCACCCAAAGTTCCCACCCCACTAAAGTGGGGGATGTGTTTCGCCAGCCGGGGGAAAATTCGACGGTGATGTTGCAGAAAAAGCGGTTGATCACAATTTTAGTGATTGACATTCGCAACTATACCAAGCTGACACAGATGTTGCCGGAACAAACCCTCTCCCAGGTGATTGGCAAATGGTTCAGTGAGGCGTGGAAAATCCTGCAGCAGTACGGCAGTGGGGCAGACAAATATATCGGCGATGCCATTATGGCGGTGTGGATTCACGAAAACAGTCAAGAGGAGGGGGATGCCGTCGATCCCAGGGAAATTCTGCAAGTCCTACAGGCACTCTATGATCTTTATCGGGTGAGTGATGGTCTCAATGACAAATTTACTTTGCCCTTCCGTCTGCGCATTGGGGCAGGGATCAATACGGGGTCAGCGATCGTGGGGCAGATGAGTGCGGGGGGAAGACCGGAATATACCGCCCTGGGGGATGCCGTCAATGCTGCCTTTCGCCTGGAGTCCTCCACCAAGGAGATCGGCGCAGATATTGCTATGGGGGAAGAAACCTTCAAAAATGTGCCCCGCTCCTATCTACTGCACTTTGAACGCCATCGCGTGCCCGCCAAAAACTACGACGAACCCCTCCCCGCCTACATGGGCAAATTTGCTGACCTGGAAGCATATCTGCAGGCACTAGAAAAGATTACCGACCGTCAACAGCAGCCCAACACTATTGAACAATAGACTCAACGCCACCACTGTCCCCGCAAACGCCAGGGGAATGAGAGCAAACACTCTGCCAATTTGTAAATCTAGGGCAATGGCGACCGCCTTCAGCTGCCAGATCACGAACCAGAGCACCACCGCCAAGCCGCAAACTACACCTACACCACCACCAAAATTGAGGGCAGGGGCAAAGAACAGCCAAGGCAGACTGGCAAAGCCTGTAAGAGTGAGTACCCGATCGAGGCGGACTTCTTTACCGAGACTGTGACCGAGGCGCTCTAGCAGCCAGCAGAGACCGTACCAGCCCCCTAAGCCGGTGACAATTTGGAGAACCACTGCCCCGCCGCCACTGCGCAATCCCTCCAGCAGATTCACCAGGGCAACAATAAGTGCCCCCTGCCAGACCACCGATCGTTCTTTGAGTGCCGCTAGAGTTTGGTGGGGCAAGAACAGCGCACCATAGATGTCATCGAGGAAAGCCAGCATAGTCAAGGCAGTGATTTAATAGCAATGCTATCATAGACGCTACACAGAAACGACAGGAAATTAGCAGGATGGAGGGATTATTTTCTACTCAGAGCATTATGGTTATGCTCCTTGTTACCTACGGGGTGGCGATGTGGTTATTTTTAAGTAGTGCCCCCCAAGTATATACCATCATGGTGTCCAATTTGGAGCAAGCAAAGGAGTTATACGAAGGCATTCTGCGCTTATCAATTGCCAAAATTCCCCTGCAATACTATGGCTATGACCAGGGCATTCCTTCCCTTGACCCTGTCTATATTCCGAATAATTTTAGTAAAAAAATGGCAGAGGGACTCTGGTATCAACTCAAGAAGAATACCCAAATTCATGTGGTAGCAGGTGCCCATGCCTTAGAAAATAGAGACCGCCATGTCTGTTTCGACCGTCAATGCGTAGAAAAACTATTGCGCCGTGTGCGTCGCTTGGGATTAAAATACAAACTGCGCAGTGAAAATCCCCTCGTTTTTTGGGTGAAAGACAGCCAAGGTAAAATCATAGAAATTGCGGAAGTTAAGATGTAAATTTTTGGTAGAGACCCGATCGTGTGCCCCTATAATTGAGGGCGGGACTGATGAGATAGAGGGTAGATTTTTCTAATCCCAATTTGCCACTCATAACTGCCATGTTCTCTAAGGTAGTAGTGACAATTTGTTCATCCCCCCAGCCCAAATGATAGCAGATAGCCACAGGGGTAGTGGGGGGGTAGGCAGTTAACAATTCCGCTGTCGCCATCTCTATTTGTTTAGCACTCAAATATAAGCAAATTGTGGCTTGGTGTTTTGCCAATTCCCGCAGGGATTCCCGATCGGGTACTGTATTTTTAGCGCTGACGCGGGTGAGAATAATCGTCTGCACCAATGTAGGCACAGTTAGCTCTGTTTGTAGGCGAGCTGCTGCTAATTGAAAGGCACTTACACCAGGAATTACTTCTACAGGCACATGGGCAGACAATAACCGATGAATTTGTTCCCCGATCGTGCTAAATATGGAGGGGTCACCATCATGTAAACGTACTACCAATTGATTATTGGTGGCAAATTTGATCATGTAGTCGGTAATTTCTTCGAGGGTCAAATCCAGGCTGGGGATGAGGTGGGCATCCCATCGGCAATAGTGCAAAAGGGAAGCGGGGATGAGGGAATTAGTGTAGATGACAACATCAGCTTGACTGAGGAGATTTTTGCCCTTAATGGTAATCAACTCCGGGTCACCAGGACCCGCTCCCACAAAATAGACAGGCTTCATATTTCAAGGACTAAATTACCCAACCGATCGCAGAGAATAGTAGTAACTGTAACATGGCGATTCGTATATTTGTAGATATACTCCTGTGCCCTGGCACTAATGCGTGCTGCTAAATCAGTGAATACAAGACGATCGTAGTTTTCTGCCTTCAGGTATTGATGCACAGCATCAGCGGTGGGCAAGGCTTCCAACTGCGTAATTACTGCCAAGGGCAATTGCTGACGAACAGCGGCGCGCACCAAAATATCAATACGACCATCAGCAATATGACTGGAGGTATTAAAAATTCCCCCCGCCAGTTTAATTAGTTTGCCATGATAACCAACCAGAGTAATAGATTCTACCCCTAACAACGCCGCCTCTACTAACATCACTCCCACCCAGTTAGCCATCTGTACTAGTTGATTAGTTGCATAGCCTAAACGCTGTGCTACTCCATAACTATTAGCCCCGATGTAAAAAACAATTGCCTTATTATTTTCAGCCTTTTGGCGCAAATCCTGCCGCAATTCTGCCAGCTTATCTTCCACAGATAGGGGTTGGGCGATCGCTGTGGTACCCAGGAGAGATAGACCCTCCAAAATACCAAATGCCTGGTTAGAAGTACGTTTAGCAATCTCCCTACCTGCTGGTAAAATAAAACGGACGGTAAGCGATCGGTCTGCTGGTAACAAAGGCAATAAATTGGCATCCGCTAGCTCATAGGTCAAGCGATAAATTGCCGCTCTACCTTCCCTAGTTTTGCCAATACCCTCTCCCCCTTCTAATTGGATAGGTAAACAGTCCTTAGTGCGGGGGGAAATTTGTACCCAAGCTGCTACTGTCATGCCCGCTGTGAGGTCTAAATTATCGCCGGGGTCACTAATTGTAGTCGCTAGGCAGGTAACTGTATCGATGGGAATAATTTCTCTGATGGGAATCTCCCCTGTGGTGGTTAATAAATCTAAATGCACCTCATTCCTTTTCTGCCCTAGTAAGTAGAGTAGGGCTGCCTTAGCACTGGCAATGGCAAATACTGGGAGAGTGTAACCTGTTCTAGTACCCATGGAGCAATTTTAAGCTAAATTAGTGGGCAGTGGCATTGTATAGATATGTTAACAAAGCGTCCCCAGCGGTCAGCAAATCTGAAGTGGCAACGCCAGAAATACAGCGCCATCTCGCGGCAGATTGAGGTGTTTACAGCAGTTTTTACCTTTTTATTGCTGCTGTGGTGGGACAACTTGCGGGGCGATACTTCCAGTCAATGTCGGCGGCAGCGTTCTACCTGGCTAGTACAAAAAATGTTAGATTTAGGTCCCGTTTTTATCAAGATTGGGCAGTCTCTTTCTACCCGCATTGATTTGTTACCGAAGGAATATATTGAGGCATTTGCTGAGTTGCAAGACCGTGTGCCTCCCTTTTCTTCGGAGGAAGCCGCGACAATTATTGAGTTAGAACTGGGAAAGCCCTTGTTTGCCATCTATCGAGATTTTAATCCAGAACCTCTAGCCTCTGCCAGTTTGGGACAGGTGCACAGAGCACGCCTGCATACAGGGGAGGAAGTAGTAGTAAAAATTCAGCGCCCCGGCTTAAAGAAATTATTTGACCTAGATTGCATTGCCATCCAAAAGTTACTAGCAGTATTTCGGAAACTGGGTTGGTTCAAGCAGTGGCAATTAGAAGAAATATTCCAGGAATTTTTTACTGTCCTCTACCAGGAAATTGACTACATCCACGAGGGGAAAAATGCCGATCGCTTTCGCCATAATTTTCAGGACATGACCCGTATAGTGGTGCCCAAAGTCTATTGGCAGTATTCCACCAGCAAAGTCCTTACGTTAGAGTATATACCAGGGATTAAAGTAGACGATCGGGCAGCCTTAGAAGCCTGTGGTATTGACCCTAAAGAAATCAATCAATTGGGGATTTACTGTTATCTACGCCAGCTGTTACAGGATGGTTTCTTCCATGCTGACCCCCACCCCGGCAATATTGCCGTCAGTCCCAAAGGGGAATTGATTTTCTATGATTTTGGCATGATGGTAGAGGTGCCCGCCCTTAGCAAAGAACAGATGGTCAAAACTTTTTTTGCTGTCCTGAAAAAAGATACAAATACAGTAATTTCTACCCTAACGGGCATGGGTTTATTGGAGCCAGTCAATGATATGGCACCCGTAAAACGTCTGTTTAAGTTTTTACTCGATCGTTTCACAGAAAAACCCATCAACTTAAAGGAATTGGAAGAGATCAAACGGGAAATTTACAGTGTATTTGAACAGCAGCCCTTCCGCTTGCCCGCCAAGATGACCTATATTTTGAAATCCCTTGCTACCCTAGATGGTCTAGCTCGTATTCTTGACCCTGAATATAATCTCACAGCGGCGGCGCAGCCCTTTGTGCAAAGTATTACTGCTCAAAATAAGGGCAATTTGCTAGGGGAATTATGGCAACAAGCCCGCTCGTTTCTTGCCTATCGTTTTAATCAACCCTCCCGCACTGAACTGTTAATTTTACGGTTAGAAGAAAGATTGGAACGGGGGGAGCTGGAAATCCAAATCCGATCGATGGAAACGGAGAGATTGTTAAAACGTGTCCACCTGGCTTTGAAAGTCCTAGTCTATCTCTGTCTGGCAGGGTTTACTATCGCCATCGGGGTTTTGTTACTATTATTTGGGCAGGGGAAGTATCAAGGTTGGGTAATTTTGCTATTTAGTGTGGGGGCATTTTGTACCCTGACATTTTTACGCCTGTTAGTCACCCTCAGTTGGAAAGAACGCCTCGATAAGTTAGCAGAAAATTAGGGCAAAATTACATAGTAAATCTGCCTACCTTGGTGGTATATTCGAAACATAGCTTGCTCCCCTGCTCGCATGGAATGTTGTCGCAATGTGCTCTTACCCCTAGTCTACGCAGAAGCGAACCGCCAACTGCTGAAAGCTGACACCAAAAGCAACATTTCGATCGCGGATGTGGTTGCCTACAGTCTCAACCGTCTTTCCCCTCTTTTTGTTGCCCGCCAGGAAGAATGGCAAAAACAAATTCCCCTCCTCCAACAGACCTTGAGTAGCGCCATTGCCAAAACTGTACACAAAGCTATTTTGCAAGTGCATAAGCCCCGCCGGGAAACTGTCACACCCTTGCCCGCCACGGAATTGTCAACTCCTATGTACAGTCTTTTACGCCTACGGGAACTACTCAAAAAACCGCACATGACTTGGTTAGAATTACCGCAGTGCTTAGAGGAACGGCTGCTGCAAATTAACCCTAATTCTGGCAGTAAGCCTGCTACTAAATATATCAGTAAAAGAAAAGATGAAGGAGCGCTGATTGCCAGTAAATCGGACTATGAAAATTACCTCTTGCCCGCCACTATGCCAGTGGTCAACAGCATTGAGCATTTAATTTATCGTTTAGCAGTGCATCGTCTGGAGACTTTACCCCCCAAATTGTCTCCCTATGCCCGCTTGATTTCTGTGGATGAAGTGATGGCGGTAGCGTTAAATTGTGTCCCCCCTATGTACGCCACAACAACGGAGGGCTTGAAACGCTTTCGTTACTACAGTAAAATTTATATTGGCTCTCAGTTGGCGGAAATTGTCACCAAAGCTGTAATTACAGTGGGGCAGGAAGCTAGTAAAAGGTTCCAGATACCTATGTTAACTTTTCAGGCAATTCGCCAGGAAAGGCAAGAGGGAATCGCCAAACTAAATTGGATGCTCAAACGCAAAGATATAACCTGGGAAAATAGTCATGGCGTTATTGCGGAAGCGATCGATCGTTTACGGTTGACGGGGAATTTGGACTGGCAAAGAATTACCGCTGTAGAAGAAAATAGTTAATTTTGCTACACTGAAAGCGCAGTGGGAGGAGGAGGCTATGAGTTCACGCCGTGATTTTATCCTGGGGGGTTTAGCTCTAACAACTCTGTACGGTTGTGCCCAACAGCAGTCCAACCCCACACCTAATCCACCTCCCCCGCCAGAGACAATATCCCTCAATGGGGCGGGAGCAACTCTCCCTGCTCCCCTCTATTTGAAGTGGTTTCGGGAATACAACCGCCTGTTCCCCAACGTGCAGGTGAGCTACCAACCGATCGGTAGTGTGGCGGGAGTGAAGCAATTTCAGGCGCAGACGGTGGATTTTGGGGCTAGTGATGTAGGTATGACCCCGGCGGAGGAACAGCAGGTGCCCCGAGGAGTAGTGATGTTGCCTGTGACGATCGGAAGCATTGTCCTTGCCTACAATTTGCCTGGCATTACGGAATTGAAGCTATCCAGGGCGACCTACACGGACTTGTTTTTGGGGAAAATCCAGCGCTGGAACGACCCTCTCATCCAGCAGGATAACCCTGAATTGCCATTGCCCGACCAGGAGGTGTTTGTGATTCGCCGCTCCGATGCCAGTGGGACAACAGGAATTTTCACCCAGCATTTAAGCGCTATCAGCCAAGCATGGAAAGATACTATTGGCAGTGGGACATCTGTGCAGTGGGGAGAAGGTACGATCGGTAGTCGTGGGAATGAGGGGGTAACAGCCCAGGTGGCGCAGCAGGTGGGAGCGATCGGTTATCTGGAATTGACCTACGCCAAGCAGAACAAGCTACCTATGGCAAGGCTGCAAAACAAGGCAGGCAACTATGTCATGGCGGACACGGCGACGGTGACAGAAGCAATCAGTACCCTGCAGCTGCCAGAGAATTTATTGGGGTTTGTGCCTGACCCTGAGGGAGCAAATGCCTACCCGATCGTGACTTATTCCTGGTTGCTCCTCTACAAGACCTACAGTGACCCCGCCAAGAGTCGTGCCCTCAAGGAGGTAATCAACTGGTGCCTGACGGAGGGACAAAAATTTGCCGAGGAATTGGGGTTTGTACCTCTGAGTCCTACCTTGGTACCCAGGGTGCAGGCGGCTTTGGCACAGGTGACTTGATGCGCTTCTGGACAAAAATCTCTGCCCTAGGGATTGTCATTTTGCTGCTGGCGTTAGTACTGCAACTGCTGTGGGCAGGGCGGGGTGCTATAGGAGATTATGGTTGGCGGTTTCTCCTCCATGCCGTTTGGAATCCCGTCAGAGGGGAGTTTGGCATCCTACCCCGTATCTATGGCACGATCGTAACTTCGCTCCTAGCTTTACTTTTGGCAGTCCCCTTTGGTTTAGCTACGGCACTGTGGCTAGCGGCAGCTCCCTTCGGTTTGTTGCGTACTATTGTCAACATTGCTATTGAGTTATTGGCGGCGATTCCCAGTGTTGTGTATGGGCTGTGGGGGATTTTTGTTCTCATTCCCTGGCTGACTCCCTATCTGCAGTGGTTGCATCGCCATTGGGGCTGGCTGCCCTTTTTTGCTACCCCCTTCCCTGGACGCAGTTTGCTGGTGGCGGCGTTGGTCTTGGCGGTGATGATCCTGCCCACGATCGTTGCCCTCAGTCGGGTGGCACTTACTAATGTCCCTAGGGAGTTGGTGTGGGGAGCGTTGGCATTGGGAGTTACCCCGTGGGAAGTTCTGTTCTTCGTGGTCTTGCCCTGCAGTCAAGGGGGAATTAGAGCCGCTATTTTACTGGCTTTGGGGCGTGCCCTGGGGGAGACAATGGCAGTGACCATGGTCATCGGCAATAGCAATAGCCTTTCCCTATCTTGGTTAGCCCCTGCTGACACGATCGCCTCTCTCCTTGCCAACAACTTTGCAGAAGCGGGGGACCAGGAAGTAGCCGCCCTCATGTATGCTGCCCTGGTGCTCCTCATAATTTCCCTCGCCGTCAACCTCCCCGCTGAGTTAAGCAATACCAGTCTCGATGGGGATTAATCGGACCAACTGCAATAGGTAGATGCCCACACCCCAGACCAAAAACACGATCGCTACCAACAGGAGGGGGTCAGGCTGGGATATAACATTGATAAGGATAAGTAACAGCCCCAACTCCCAGGGGGGCAGACCAGAAGGGGACTGGGGGGGAATACTGCCAGGCACAATCACTAAAAATAGCCAACTTGCCAGGAGGGGGCTGAGGAGAAGACTACCCCCCAACAACCAGGTGAGGACAGGCGGTTCAGTGTTGCTCACATCTATTGTCCACCATAAAACAGTGCCCAGGAGGAGACAGCCCAGCCCTGCTAAAATGCCCGTTCCCTGGGGTAACAAAATGCCCATCATCTGCAGACTGTCCCGCGTTGTCACCTGCCGCGCAAAGGGGTAGCGCTGACTCAGTATATCGGGCATTTCCCCTTGATTAGCTGCCGTCTCCAACAGAATAATCGGGAGAGTCACTTCCTGGCTGGGATTGGCTAACTGTAACCAGGCAACTCCCCCTTCCTGGAGCTTGATTAGCAGCAAGCGCTGAAACCGATCGAGATTAAAGCGATAACAACTGTGGATAATGCCAGCAAACTCAATCTTTAATTCCTTGCCCGCCACCTCTACTCGCCAATTGCCCACCCCCGCCAGCCCGACGGTGGTAAACAGAACCGCTAGGGGTGCCCGCCAGCTCAGGGGAATCACTGCCAAAGACCACACCAACCAACCCCACACCACTGTTAACAGCCGACTTACCCGCACAGGCTGCTGGAAAGCAGGGTCAGGAGTGATCACATCCCCCACCGTCTCCCAGGCAGTAGTAGAAGGGGGCAACGCCAATCCCAAACCTAGTAACCCCCCCCCTACCCCTAGCCAAAATACCTGCAACCACAGGGGGTCAAGCTGACAGACAGCAAACATTAAGCCCAAGGTCAACCCCAGCAAGCCCAGGGGCAGTAACCGATCGGTAAAAAAATAGCGCCAAAATACACCTCCCCATCTGCTCACCCCCAGAGCTACCACCGCCGGCAGGAGCCACAACCACCAGGGGAGAACTCGATAAGTCAGCAAAAACACCAAAAGAGCAGTAGCGATGACATTCCCAGCCATAAGCCTGAGGCGGCGGGACAGGGAGGACATCTTAAACAGGAATCACTTCAGGGCGAGCAAAGATCATCTTACCCGCCGAGGTCTGCAGGGCACTAGTAACCACTACATCCAACTGCTTGCCTACATAACCCCGTCCATCTTCCACCACGACCATCGTGCCATCCTCCAGATAGCCCACACCCTGACTAGCTTCCTTACCTTCGCGAATAATTTTCAAGTGCAGACTATCCCCTGGCAGATAACTAGGACGGAGACATTGGGCAAGGTCATTGATATTGAGGACGTTCACCTGCTGCAGACAAGCCACCTTGTTGAGATTAAAATCAGTAGTAATTAAAGTGGCATTCAACTCCTGGGCTAGGCGCACCAATTTGGCATCTACCGTCGGGATTTCCTCGTAGTTGGCAGGGTGAATCACCACCCGATCGCGGTACATCGCCCGCAGATTGTTGAGAATGTCCAAGCCCCGGCGCCCGCGAATACGTTTCTGGTCATTGGCACTGTCAGCAATAATTTGCAACTCCTGGATGACAAACTGCGGTACCAGCAACTGCCCCTCCAAGAAGCCCGTACTGACCAAGCCTTCAATTCTGCCGTCAATTACACAGCTCGTGTCCAGTATTTTGGTAGTAGCTGATTTGAGCGTCCCCTCTGCCAACAGGGTGCTCTCCAAACTGGCAGGGTTAATCAACCGCAGTAGCGATCGTCCGTGGGCATCAGAGAGCGTCATGCCCGTATAGGCAAAGACAATGCTTACCAGAATTGCCGCCAGGGGCTTAAAGAACTCAAACCCCTCCGGAATTGGCACCAGGAAGAGGGGAGCCAACATCAAGTTAGCCAGCAGCAGACCCACCACCAGACCAATGGCACGGCTAATCAGCACATCGACGGGCATCGATCGGATTTCTGCCTCCAGGCGGCGGTAAGCACTTTGGGTAAATAGCCCCATCACCAGCCCGACGAAGGAGCCAAAGCCTAGGGCTACCCAGCGTAGACCCTGCACGTTGACATCCACTAGCATTTGCCAAGGCAGCAAATCCACACCGTGAAAGCCAGTGCCTGCTCCCGCTAGGATAAAGGAAACAATGATGACTGTATCGATCATAAATCAGCGGCTAACCGCAACTATGAATAAGTTTAGCCTAGATGATAAATTATTATTTTACTCCTAGATTCCTTCTTTCTCAAGAATTTACACTAGGGCAGCGCTAGCTTAGTGGTAGAGTAAGCCCATAGCTACAATCAATTCCTATGGTTTCCACCACCAACGCGCCGTCTGACTACGAATTTACCATCGAGCATTCCCCTGCCTACGCCAGTTTGCTTGTCCAGCTCAAGGCTAATCAAAAAATTGTTGTGGAAGCGGGGGCAATGGCAGCTATGGACAAACACGTGCAACTGCAATCCAAGTTACGGGGCGGTCTAGGACAGAGCCTCATGCGTATGATAGCGGGGGAGTCCCTCTTTCTGAGTGAATTTACAGCACAGCAGCAGGCAGGGCAGTTGTACATTTCCCCTGGCGTACCAGGAGACATCCAGCACTACTACCTGGAGGCGGGCAGAGCTTTATTCCTGCAGTCAGCAGCTTTTGTGGCTTGTGCCCCTACAGTGGAACTGCAGACCAAATTCCAGGGCTTAGCCAAGGGCTTCTTTAGCGGTGAGTCCTTCTTTTTGATCAAGGCAGTGGGGCACGGGGACATCTGGTTTAGTTCCTACGGTGCCATTGTGGAAATCCCGATCGAGGGAGGCTATATCATCGACACTGGTTACATCGTTGGCTTTGAGGATACCCTCGACTACAACGTAGAAGTGTTGGGGGGGTTGTCCCTGCGGGGTTTGGGGGTTGCCATTTTGGGCGGTGAAGGTCTTGTCTGTCGCTTTCGGGGGCAGGGGCGCGCCTGGATTCAATCGCGGGAACTCACCAACTTGCTTAACTTTCTGCAGCCCTATCGTCCCAAGGGGCGGAACTAGGAGTTGTTATCATAGATTCGCAACTTATAGCACCCTAGATAGGAAGTTATAGCTTATGGCGGTGAAAAAGCAATTCGGTAGCTTTGCGGAGCTACTGCAGTCCTCTTCTTTGCCCATTTTGGTCGATTTTTATGCTCCCTGGTGTGGACCCTGTCAACTGATGGCACCGATTTTGGAAAAGGTAGGGGCACAGGTACGGGACAAAGTGCAAATTGTCAAAATCAACACTGACCAATACCCAGAGATTGCTTCCCAATACCATGTGCGGGCACTGCCTACCTTTATCATCTTCCGGGATGGAAAACCCATCGATCGGTTTGAAGGGGCAATTCCAGCGGAGCAACTGTTAGACAAGCTAAAGAGATTGTAATAAATCGGGGCAGGGGGGGCAGAGTCGTCAACAATAAAGCCAGTGTTAGGTGAGCAGGCATGAGCAAGCAGAGTTTTGGCTTAATTGGGCTGGGGGTTATGGGGGAAAATCTCGCCCTCAACATTGAACGCAATGGCTTTCCCATCGCTGTTTACAACCGCAGTCGGGAGAAAACCGATAACTTTATGGCAACCCGTGCCCAAGGCAAAAATGTCAAACCCACCTACTCCCTAAAGGAACTGGTAGAGAGTCTGGAGCGCCCCCGCAAAATTTTAATTATGGTGAAAGCTGGTGCCCCCGTTGATGCGGTGATTGAGGAACTAAAACCCCTCCTAGAACCAGGGGATATTCTAATTGACGGGGGTAATTCTCTCTACACCGATACCGATCGGCGGGCAGCAGCCCTAGAGGCAGTGGGCTTGCAGTTTATTAGCATGGGGGTCAGCGGCGGCGAAGAGGGAGCACTCAACGGTCCTAGCCTGATGCCAGGGGGACAAAAGTCTGCCTACGCAGCCATAGAACCGATCGTGACTAAGATTGCTGCCCAGGTAGATGATGGTCCCTGTGTTACCTACATTGGTCCAGGCAGTGCGGGGCACTACGTGAAGATGGTGCACAATGGCATTGAGTACGGCGATATGCAACTAATTGCTGAGGCTTATGACCTCCTCAAAACAGGGTTGGGTATGGGTGCCAGTGAACTCCACGATACCTTTGCTGCTTGGAATCAGACAGAGTTATCTTCTTTTTTGATTGAAATTACGGCAGATATTTTTACCAAAATGGATGAAGATGGCACGCCCCTAGTGGAAAAAATCCTGGACAAGGCAGGACAAAAGGGGACAGGGAAATGGACGGTAGAGAGTGCTTTTGACCTTGGTGTGCCTATTCCCACCATGATTGCGGCTGTGACAGCGCGGGTGATTTCTTCCTACAAAGAGGACAGGGTAGCTGCTAGTAAAGTCCTCACTTCCTACACCACAGGCAAATACGAAGGCGATCGGCAGGAGTTTATCGCTGCTATCCGAGATGCCCTTTATTGTTCTAAGATTTGCTCCTATGCCCAGGGCATGGCACTGTTAGCTACGGCGGGGCGGGAGATGCACTACAACTTCAACCTCAGCGAAATTGCCCGCATTTGGAAGGGGGGATGTATTATTCGGGCAGGCTTTTTGAATTTGATTAAAGAGGCGTTCCAACGCAATCCCCACTTGCCCAATCTCCTGTTGGATGACCACTTCAAAAATTCTATCCTCAGCAAGGAAAAGGCTTGGCGACAAGTGGTAATGACTGCTGCCCAAATTGGTATTCCGGTCCCTGCTTTTAGCGCTTCTTTGGATTACTTTGACAGCTATCGCCGCGATCGGTTACCGCAAAATCTCACCCAGGCACAGCGGGATTACTTCGGTGCCCACACCTACGAACGTATTGATAGAGAGGGTGTCTTCCATACGGAGTGGACGAAAAAATAGTTGCCTTTCTCGCTCGTCCTGCCTCTGTCGTTGCCCCACAACTTTTGGGGTGGCGCTTGGCTAGGGCAATTGGGGGAGAAACTTACTACGGCACGATCGTAGAGGTGGAGGCTTACGAGGCTAATGACCCCGCCTGTCATGGCTATCAGAGAAAGACGGCGCGCAATCAAGCCATTTTTGGTGCCCCTGGTTCTGTCTATGTCTATCTCATCTATGGCATCTATCACTGTTTGAATATCGTCACCGATCGGGACGGTATATGTAGTGCTGTCCTGATTAGGGCTGTTGCCTTGGATAAAATTCCTCCCTGGTGTGCAGAGGCTAAACCACAGCGGGTAGGGGCAGGACCTGGTAAACTCTGTCGCGCCTTAAAAATCGATCGTGCCCTGGATGGTGTTTTCCTCCATCCCGCTAACCATCTGTGGCTAGAACCGCCAGCTGTAGAGATAAAAACAGCAACGATCGTGCAGACCACTCGCATCGGTATTAGCAAGGGTGTCGACATCCCCTGGCGTTGGTATTTGGCAAATCATCCTGCTGTCAGTAAAAAGTGACCTGTCTTTAACTCAGACGGAGGTTGAGCAATAAAGCACCCAAAAAGGTCATCTGTCCTGCTAACAAAAATAAATAGATAATCGCCCTCCTGTTAAACAAACTGAGCAACAGACCGATCGCTTTTAAGTCAATCATAGGACCAAAAACCAGAAATGCCAGCAGGGAACCGGTTGTAAACGTAGACGCAAAAGAGAGGGCAAAGAAGGCATCCACCGTCGAACAGATAGACACTACCCCCGCTAAAGTCATCATCGCCGCAATGGAACTGATAGGACCCTGCCCCAGCTGGAAAATGATCTCCCTTGGCACTAACACCTGCAGCATAGCCGCTAAAGCACTGCCCAACACTAAAACTCCCCCCAATTCCCGCAATTCCCCGATCGTGTTATCCCAGAACAAAGTCCATCTGTTCTGTCTTCTTCTTAACCCCCAATCCGTCAAGGTCAAAAGTTGCCCTTCTCCCAAAAAATAAGTACCACTTAGACCATCAGCAGCAGGTATGAATAACGATCGGCTGACAGAGGCATGCAGAAAAGGGCGCAAATCTTTTTGGACACTGAAAATCGAGGCAATGGCAGTAGCAATGACAAAAGACAGACCAACTCGCCACCACACCACCTCCGGTTGATCGCGAAAAGCCGTCCAAGTCGCCCAAATTACCACAGGGTTGAGGGTGGGAGCCGCCAACAAAAAGGCAATACAGACAGAAGGGGGAACACCCTGCAAAATCAATCGCCTTGCCACCGGTACATTGCCACATTCACAAACGGGAAAGAGAAAGCCAATTAAACTACCAACGATCGCACCCCAGAAGGGATTTTGGGGTAAAAGACGGATGAGCTTGCCTTCGTCTACAAATAACAGGAGAGCACTGGAAAGCAAAACTCCCAGTAATAAAAAAGGAAGCGCCTCTACCAAGAGGCTCAAAAACAAAGTAAAAGCACTTTGCAACAAGTTGAAGTCCATTCCAGACTGTCCCTAGCCAATTCTCCTATACTACAACACCCTCACTTTTGATGCCCTCCTTCCCCCACCGCATGATGGGATGAAACCAATGGGGACGCATTAAAATCACCGTGTCGATCACATGAATTATGCCATTATCCGCCTCAATATCAGCGGCAATCACCGTAGCATTGTTAACTTCAAATTCCGCCGCCGTGATGTAGAGATCGATCGGTGTACCCTCCAGGGAAGGGATAGATTCTCTCCCCCGCAAATCATTTTTTGTATATCTACCCGCCGCCACATGGTAGGTGAGAATACGAGTGAGCTGGGGGATATTTTGTACCAGGGTAGTAATTGTGCCAGGGGGCAATTTTTCAAAGGCCTTGTTGACGGGAGCAAAGACTGTAAATGGACCTGGACTGTTGAGGGCATCCACTAAATTAGCAGCAGAAACCGCTGTCACCAGGGTACTAAAATCAGGATTGCTCACTGCAATATCAACGATCGTTGCCATCTCTGTTCTCCTATCGATAATCTTGGGATTGGATTGCTAGAATACGGGCAGCCTTGTTCATGCCGTACTTGGGATTGGCAAAACGATTTAACTGCCCCTCAAAGTAATAGCGATTTGCCCATAGATGGCGGGGATTGGGGTCATCAAGGGGATAGAGAAATGCCGCCCTGCCTGCCTGAATTACCGCCGAGGTGACGTTATACATCGATCTTTGAAAGCTAACTCCCAATTGAATCAGCATATCGTCAGCGCCGCGACAGAACTTTTGGTAGTAATCAACTAGGTATTGGGGTAGGAAATGATACATATCCTGGTGGAGTAGTGTGGGGGGAATACCAGCAGAAGCAACGGGGAATTTATCAGCGTATAAAATGCCATAGTGAAAATCATTTTGGTCATCGGGGACTTCCCTAGCTTGAGCATTGTAGGACTTCGTACCCCTAAAGGGTGACGTGCGATAGAACACTGCTTCTACATAGGGAAAAGCTGCCTCGTATAGCCAGGTAAAACCCTTAGATTTGGGCACAATATCATACCACTCGCCCCGAATATATACCCTGTGATAAATGGGACGCCCAGCAATAGCAAAAATACCATTCACCAGGAAATTCATGGCATCAGGTACGCCCTTGAATCCCCCCTCATCATAAATATCGGACATCTCCAAAAATACAGGGCACATGACCTCCCAAAATAGCCCCAAAACTGAATACATAGTTGCCTGGCGGCATTGTTCAATAAACATATCGGGGAATAATTTGTATAGCCCTAACATGATGGGATTGTCGCGGAAATAAGCCCTAATTGCCCGATCAGCATTTTGTTTATATTCCGCGGAATCCATGTAGGGTTCGAGGAGTCCCCCCATATTGCGATGCCAAAACATCGCCCGCATGCATTCTTCTGCAAATTCCATGTTGATCCGATCGTGATAGAAATGATGGAAGAGTTTAGGAATTCTTGCTTTTAATTCCCCCTTCTCTATAAACTCTAGTAACTCTTTGTGGGCAGTGGCATAACCCCGCCAAATCCGCAGGTCAGCATTATCCCCCGCATAGTGATTAGCTAGTTCTAAATATTCCTTGGGCAAGAAATACTTAAAGGCAGGTACGGGGTCAAGAAATACACGCTCGGCAATGTAGAGTAGGTCCCGCCAATAGAAGTCCATTGGAATTGCATAAGCCTTGTAGAGACCGATGATCTGCATCAAGTTTTCTTCCGTGTCAGGGAGCATCGATCCCCCCCGCTCCAAGCGATGGATAATCTCGGCAAAGGGGTGAGTGGAAGGGGGCAACTTTGTGGTTGGTTCAATCAGTGTGCTAGGCATTTTCTTCTTCCTTATTGTTGTTGTAAATTAATCAATTGCACGATCGCATTACTAGGCAGACGACTGCTGATTTTTTGGGCAGTAGTTTCACTCCAAGTTACTAACCAATGGGGCTGAATGCCAAGGAAAACAATCAGAGTAGTCAAGACAAAGGCAGGTAATTTTTCGCTGCTCAAAACCTTGGGATAGTAGGCAGTCTTGTTGTCCAATTTGCCAAAACAGGTGCGATTGAGGAGAATGACAAAATAAACAGCTGTCAAACCCGTACCCAAGATCGCCAGGAGGGTGGGAAGGGGAAACTTGCTAAAACTGCCTTGAAAGACTAGGAATTCCGCGATAAAGCCCACCATACCAGGGATACCCGCACTTGCCATACCGCCCAAGATCAACAAAGCGCTGACAGTGGGAAACCCCCGCAATGGATTTAATAGACCATTCAAAACATCCAATTCCCTGGTGCCCACCTTCTTTTCAATGATGCCCACCAAGTTAAACAGCAAAGCTAGGATCAAACCATGACTGACCATCTGGGCAATACCACCCACCAGACTCAGAGGCGTGACCGCCGCCGCTGCCAGCAAAACATAACTCATGTGCCCAATCGAGCTGTAGGCAACCATTCTTTTGATGTCCTTCTGCGCGATCGCTGTTACAGCCCCGTACAGAATGCCTAAACCTGCCCACAGAGCAAACCAGGGGGACAATAAAGACCAAGCCTCAGGAAAAAGACCAACACAAAAACGAAAGAGACCATAGGTTCCCATCTTAGCCACTACCCCCCCCAAAATCATCACCACAGGTGTAGCAGACTCCACGTAAGTGTCCGGCAGCCACGTGTGAAAGGGGACAAAGGGAGCTTTGATCGCAAAACCAGCCACCAGAAGCAATAACAGAACTATCTGGGCTGTCACTGGCAAAGACAAAGAACGCAAACTCTGATAGTCAAACACAGGTTTAGGAGCAGGTGCCACCCAAGCCAACCCCAGGAAACCAGCCAGAATTAAAATACCCGATACAGCGGTAAAAATAAGGAACTTTGTAGCGGCATAGTTCTTCTGTTTGGACCCCCAAATGGCAATGACCAGATAGAGGGGAATTAACTCAATCTCATAGAAAAGAAGGAACAATAGGGTGTTCAACGCCAGAAAAGCACCACTTAAACCCGCATGAATCAGTAAGATTAAAACATAAAATAACCTTGGTCTTTCTTTTACCTCCCGATCGAAACAGAGCACCAGCCAAGTCAAAAGAGCATTGAGGACTAACAAAGGCAAAGAAAGACCATCGACACCGAGGGTGTAATTCAAGCCAATGTTGGGCAGCCACGGCAGATTTTCACTAAACTGAAATTCCCCTGTTCCCAAGTTAAATTGCCGCAATAGCAAAACATGCAAAAATAAGATAGCGGAGCTGGTAAGAATGGCAACAATCCGCGCCCATTTGGCAGAGCAAAAACTGGCAATAGTCGCTCCCCCGATCGGTAACCAAATCAATGTACTTAACACGTTTTTCCCCTCCCACTTAAGTCCTAAATACTAGGAAAACGAGCAAACCAACTCCCAAAAGCATTGTCAACATATACAGCTGAAATTGCCCAAAGGTACTGTATTTTAAGCTCTCCCCGCCCAAAATTGTGACTATACCAAATAGGTTACCCAAACCATCCACGAAGAACCGATCGAACCAATACATAAGACGGGAAAAAATATCTACTAGCCCTACAACTGTAAATTTGTATAACTGCGGTGTGTAAAAGTCATAGGTGAAGAAATCCTGGATAAAGCGACTTGGTAAAGCGATCGGTTTCGCAATCCCCTCATTGAGATAAATATAAGCCCCTAACCCTATACCGACGAGAGTGGAGAGAAGCAACACCCAACTGTCAGCAAACGACTGCCAGCTAATCAATCCCATCCCTGTCCACAGCTGCGGCGTATGTAAAACTACCCCTGCTAAAACCGTCATAGGCAAGACCATTAACCACAAGGGTTCCACCGATCGCTCAGTCATCTGTTTTGGCTTACCGCCCCAGACTAACCCAAATACCCGTACCAAACTAAATACCAACAGAGCGTTGATAACTAAAACCAGCACTGCCAAACCAGGACGGCTAGCTTGCAACGACTGATACAGAGAAGATAAGCCCCAAAAACCAGAGAAGGGCGGCAACGCTCCCAGCCCCGCCATACCTACTAAAAAGGACAGACCAGAGATGGGACGACGACTCCACAAGCCCCCTAACAAAGTCAAATCCTGGGTGATATTATTAGAAATAATGCTCCCGAGCGCCATTACTAATAAACCTGCCCCCAAAGCATTCGACAGCATTAGCAAATAGGCGCTTTCTATTGATCCAGTGCCCACAGCCATAAAAATCAAACCCATATAGGCACTAACCAGGTAGGAAAGAGCACGCTTGGCATCAATTTGCCCAATGGCAATTAGCACCGTCCCCAAAGCAGTAGCCGCCCCGATGGCGATCGCCACCTGTTGTGCCACCACAGACAACTGGAGCAGGGGATGAATTTTGATCAGTACCCACGCCCCCGTCGGCACCACCACACCGTTGCGCAAAATCGTACTAGGGAGGGGACCTTCCATCGCCTCATCCAACCACAAATGCAAGGGGAATTGAGCACACTTACCCATCGGACCTGCCAATAACCCCAGCAAAATCAAGGTAATAACAACGGGATTTACCTCTGCCTTTTCTGCCCAATCCGCTAAGAGATGAAAATTCCACGTACCTGCCAGGGGAAAAATACTCACAACCCCCATCAACAGGAGCAAGTCTCCTACCCGTTTTGTGAGAAAAGCATCCCGCGCCCCCGTCACCACCAGGCTTTGGTTGTACCACATTCCCACCAACAAATAGGTCCCCAGGGTGAGAATTTCCAAAATCACATAGCTGAAAAATAGGGAATCACAGATGGAAAGGGCACACATCCCCGCCTCAAAAAATGCCAGCAGGGCATAAAACCGCGCCCAACCCCAATCCATCTCCATATAACCCACCGCATAAATCTGCGCCAGGAAGTTAATCCCCGTGATCACCACCATTGCCCCTACGGTCAGGGCAGAAACCTCTACATCAAAGGTGAAATCTAAACCCTCTACGGAAAACCAGAGTAAACTAAAAAGCTGGCTTGACTTCCCCCAAATGCCTACCAGGGCGATCGTGCTGTGCAGCAACGCCAAAAAGGTCATAAATATATTGACGTATCCCGCCGGTCGCGGTCCTGTCTTGCGCGTAATGCTGGGCGTCCAGATCAGGGACAACCCCGCCCCCACCAAAGAATATAGAGGCACTAACCAAATTGTATCTATCCAAGCTTGCATAACTAAAAAACTAGGATTTATAGCTTTTCTATAGTTTACATTCTATGATTAATTTTTTATAAACTAATATAGATATATCTATTTATATCAATAGATTTGAATCTATGGATTACCAAAGGGGAAGAAAGTTGCCCTCTCGAGCAGGGGATCAGGTTTCCAGTTTTAGGGATCGTTTGTATTAGAGAAACTTACAAATCCTATAATGTCGGCTTTACCCTTGCTACCTAATTTTTTGCAATTGATAAAAAAAGAGTCCAGTGGACTCTCAAACGGCAGAAACTGCTCAGTTTTACTTATCCCCCTAAAGGACAGCCCTGTTTGGACAGTTCCCCGCTGGGCAGAGTGGCATTGCAGAGGTTTGCTCCCTTGAGGTTAGCACCGTCTAGGTTGGCATTACTGAGATTGGCAAGGGAGAGGTCAGCGTTTTGCAGGTTAGCGCCCCGTAGATCAGCTTCTTCCAGATTAGCACGGTAAAGATCAGCCCCTTCCAGGTTAGCTCCCACTAGTTTGGCACGGTAGAGGCTGGAATTGCGCAGGTTTGCCTTGGGTAGTTCTGCCTGGCTAAGGTTGGCATAGACCAGCTCTGCTTCCATGAGATTAGCGTTGTCCATGCGAGCACGTGCCATGTTGGCGTACTTCAGGCGGCTATTGCGGATGTTGGCATTGACTAAATTGGCACTTAGGAGATCAGCCCCCACCAGTACAGAATTGCGCAAGTTGGCATCCTGGAGGGTAGACATCCGCAGGTCAACATCCGTCATTTCAGCGTTAAATAAGTTAACATTGGAAAGACGACTCATGCTTAAATTTGCCCCCTCTAAAAAAGCCCCCCTGAGGTCGGTGCCACTGACGTCTATCTTGCTCAGTTCGCACCTCTGACATTCCCGATAGGCTAAAAAATAGCGTAGGTGTTCGGCGTTCTGAGCGCACAAGGGGGGGACAATACTGATCATTGTCGCCATTACAACGGTTATGCTTTTTCCTTTCATACATCCTCACTTGACAATCTATGCAGCCCGAATTCATCGAGCCAATCCCTGTTTTGTAGCTTATCCTAATTTAGGGGAATTGCCCACTCTCGTCTCGTCCTGTAATTTGTCTGTTTTAGTGTTGCTTAATCTTTATTTGCCCTATGTCTACTGTAATTGATCTATTTCATGCTTTGCCAGAGGTATTGCGCCTCGATGTATTGCCGATCGTGGTTGTCCTAGTGATGCTAGAGGCGATTTTGTCGGCGGATAATGCGGTGGCGCTGGCTTCTATTGTCCGCAGTCTGCCTGATCCGGAACAGGAGAAGTGGGCATTGCGTTATGGCTTGGTGGGAGCCTTTGTGCTGCGGGTGGTATTGATTTTGACGGCAACTTGGGTAATCAACTATTGGCAGTTTGAGTTGGCAGGGGCGGTCTATTTGTTGTGGTTGGCGGGGAAGTTTTTTATCGCCAGTGCCAAGGAGGAGGATGAAGAGAAATTTATCCCTATGGCTAGCAGTTTTTGGGAAGTGATTTTGTTAGTTTCTTTGACGGATTTAGCTTTTTCTTTGGACAGTGTAACGGCGGCGGTGGCGGTGGCAGAAGAGACCTGGCTGGTGCTCTTGGGGGGTGTCATGGGTATTGTGGCGCTGCGGTTTTTGGCAGATTTATTTATTAAATGGCTAGATATTTTTACTAACTTGGAAGCGGCGGGTTATTTAATTGTGGCTTTGGTAGGTATGCGATTGCTCCTGAAGGTGATTGCCCCTGCCTATGTGCCCCCCGAATGGTTGATGTTGCTCTTGATTGGCTTATTTTTTGTCTGGGGTTTTTCAAAGCGGAAAACCCACCAAGAAGAAAGTTTAACGAAAGGGGAATGATTGGCTCAGGGGTTTGACTTTGGCGAGTTCTGCTACCATTTGGGGATGGAGATGGGGGTTGGCGGCTAAAATGCGCCCGGAGTAGAGGTCGTAGTCGGAACCATCGTAGGCGGTCACTATGCCCCCCGCACTGCGCACAAGTGCAACTCCCGCTGCCATGTCCCAGGGGGATAAACCCCGCTCCCAGTAACCATCTAGTCTGCCGGCGGCTATATACGCCAAATCGAGGGCGGCTGACCCTCCCCGCCGAACGCCGTGACTGATGTGGGTAAAGTGGCAAAATTCGGCGTAATTGTTGTCCATCGTCCTCGTCCGATCGTAGGCAAATCCTGTCACCAAAAGACTACGCTGTAGTTCGCGGCAATCGGAAACCTGGATGGGGAAACGCTCTCCCTGGTGTTCCACAAATGCCCCTAAGCCTATCCCCCCCCCAAATAATTCGTCCCGGCAGGGATCATAGATGGCTCCGATCGTGGGTACACCTGCCACTAACACGCCGATGGACACAGAAGACATGGGGTACTGATGGGCAAAGTTGGTGGTGCCGTCTAGGGGGTCAATCACCCAGAGAATGCCGCTGTCTTTGTTACCCTGAACGCCGGACTCCTCTGCCAAAATGCCGTGCTGGGGGAAGTAACGGTTGATCACCTCTAGGATAGCCCTCTCCGACTCCCGATCGGCAATGGTCACCAAATCTCCTGGAGCTTTCTCTTCAATGCGCCTGAGCTTGCCCCAATATTTTTTCAGCACTTGTCCCCCCGCCCTAGCAGCGAGGGTAGCTATATCTAGCAGTATTTGTGGGTCCCTGTCATTCATAGATTTTGTTCATCAACTCCTGCCGCTCGATCGCTATACTGACTAGACTGGCTAGACCCCGCAACAATTCTACGTCCCAATCTGTAAAGGGCGCTACTACCTCTGCTATGTTTTCAGGCTGGAGGACTATCTCTGGTTTGGTTTTGCGATTGATGAGTTGGATCACAGCTTTTACTTCCCCCTCGGCATTGATTATGGGGAGGGTCAGGATAGAACGGGAGGTGTAGTTAATGTCTATCTCGATCGTTTTTTTGTGGCGATAGGGGACATCGGGGGGCAGTTCCTGCACATTAGGGATATTGAGAGTTTCTCCTGTAATAGCAACATAACCCACTAAGCTAGAACAATCGAGGGGGACAGCAAAGTGTTCTAGGGACTTTTCCGGGTAAGAGCTATTTTGGGAGACAGCAAAAAAGATGTAGGGAATGGCATCTTCCCGATCGATGAGGTAAATACTACCCGCATCACTTTGGGTAAGAAGTCTTGCCTTGCGCAGCACCAGGCTGAGAAACGTGCGTAGCTCATAGCGTTGGGAGACGACTTTGAGGAGCATCAACAGGGTGTGTAGGGACTGTTCCAGGCGAGCTACTTCTTCCGTCATAGATTTAGGGTGTGCTTGCTCCATAGTACACTGCCTGGAGCACCTTGCCTATTCTTCCAGTTGGGCGGGCACCTCTACGGGAGATGACTCCTCTAATTTTTGATAGCGAGCTTTGAGGGATTGAAACCTCCCCACCTTTGGCTCCTCCGATGTCTGGACTGGTGTAGCCTCTTGCGTTTGTACCTCCGCTGCTGGGGTAGGCTGCTCCCCAGGGGATGATTCTGCCGCTGTTGGCGGGGGTAGGGCTTGGGCTTCCTCTACTGTTTCCGACTCTGTTGGTTGGGGCTGCGCCTGTACCGGCTCTGTGACAGGGGGTGTTGCCTCTGGAATCGGAGGAGTAGTTTCTACCTTCACCTTAGCCTTTTTGCGGAAGAGCTGGAAGCGGGGCTGGGGGGCAGGGGAAGTTACTTCTGCTGGTTGCTCCGTCTCTGGCTGGGGAACAACAGGGGTAGGCTCTGTCACCTCAGGCACCTCGGTCTCTGGCTGGGAAATAACAGGGGATGCAGTCTCTGGCGTGGGCGGAATAGGCGTAGGAGGAGGACTGGGGGGTGGCGTTACTACAGGTGTGGTTTCCGGGGGGGATGCATAGCTAGGGTCCACAATCTGTTCAACATCAGGGGGAGTTTGTCCTTGCAGGAGGAGGGAGAGGGGGTCCCGTTGCTTGGGGTCGTAGGTGACAATCTGGGCAATGGAGTTCGAAAGGTTAGGGAGCGGATTGCCCACCGCGTCTAAAAATTCCAACTTGATCCAATTTCTGCCCGGCTTCAGACCCTTGAGGTAAAGGGGGTGCCAATCCTCGATCGTGAAACTATCGCCATTAACCGTTGCCCGCACTTGCCAACTGGGGGGGTCTTTACTGTCCAAGAGGGAGGCAGGGACAGGGGCATTGTGGAGATAAAAATCCAGGAGGACAGTATCGCTGCCCACAGTGCCAACGGGGCTATGGTAAGTCAAAACAGGGGTATCGGGGCGGGGGACATTTTCCCCTGTGCGGGTAAGGACATGGAAGGTAGTCTGGGCGTAGGCACCCTCATTCTTGAAACTCTCATCCCAGGGGCGGGAGGCAAAGACACGCACTGTGTGGGTACCAGGGGTGACATTCTCAAATACAGCGGGGGTGCTGGGGTCAAAAATTTGGCGTGTTTCCCGCTCATCTAGCACTACATCTATGTGGGGACCCAAACCTATAGCACTCTGGAAGATAGGCAAGTCCTTCACTTCTACGCTGACTTTAACAGTGGTATCGGGTAGAACTTCATCGCTGCGGGGACTGCTAATGGTCACCTGGGGCATGTAGCGATCGAGGGTACGACTCAGGCGCTGGATGGTATCGGGGGGAGAGACTTCACTGATGCTCAAAGGATTGACCCGACTGGATTTCGCCACCTTACTCCCGCAGGCAGAAAGAGTGACTGCCAACACCACCATCACCAGGACAACAAAGACCCGCTGCAATTTATCCCACATAGCACTAGATTTTTCTTACCACTAAGGCAATATAGCCGAAAATGTACAATATGCAAAAAGACATATCGGTAAAGTTAACAATGCTAGAAGTTCGTGGTTTACCTGCTCCTCTGCAGAAAGCGTTTTTGCAGCGGCGTGCCCTCAAGATCATCGCGGGGCTAAATAACTTTGATGCCGTGTCCGTCAAACAGGTTGTGCAAGCGGCTCACCAGGGGGGGGCAACCTTTGTTGATATTGCTGCCGATCGGGGTTTAGTACAAGTGGCCAAGGAACACACTGACCTCCCCATCTGTGTTTCGGCAGTGGAAGTGCACCAACTGGTAGAGGGAGTAAAGGCAGGGGCAGACCTGGTGGAAATCGGCAACTATGACTGTTTTTATCGCTCGGGCAGAAAATTTAGCGCTGAAGAAGTCCTCCACTTGACCCGATCGGTGCGTGCCCAACTTCCTACTATTCCTCTGTCTGTCACCGTACCCCATACTCTGCCCTTGAGTGAACAGGTCAGATTGGCAGAAGAACTAGTCCGCTGGGGGGCAAATATCATTCAAACCGAGGGGGGCAAGAGTGCCAATCCCACCCAGAGCGGTACCTTGGGCATGATGGAAAAGGCTGTTCCCACCCTAGCAGCTGCCTACGAAATTAGTCGGGCGGTAAATGTACCTGTCCTCTGTGCCTCGGGGATCACCAATGTTACTGCACCTTTGGCAATTGCCGCCGGCGCGGCGGGAGTAGGGGTAGGCTCAGCAGTCCGTCAGCTCAAGGATGTGGTAGCCATGGTGGCAGCGGTGCGTGCCCTCAAGGAAGCCCTAGAAAAAGATCACCCTGGAGTCAAAGCCCCGACTGCGGATGTCGCGATTTAATTCCTCCGCACTACCCCGATCGGGGTAGCCCTTAATTTCAATGTAAGCCCCCCGTTCGGAAGCCGCCAGTCTGGCAGTGGGTACAATCTGTTTTACCCTCGCCAACACATCCTCCGATATGGTGGGAATAATCACAAAGTAACGGTTGCGCTGGGCAAAGGCCTGCAGTTCCTGCCCCACCGAGCTGGGGGTGCTAGGTAGGGGGAGAGGAGGAGGGGCAGCTACATTGACATTGTTGACATTGCCATTGCCAGAGGGACGAGTAATTTCGATCGCGCCGGGGGGAGGAGCAGGCATCGGCTCCATACTGCCAGGCACATTCGGCAGAGGTAGAGGCTCAGGATTAGGGACAGGCTGCCCCGGGATCGTAGAGACGACGGTAGTAGGAGGAGGGTTAAAGCCATCGGGGGCAGGCAAGGGGGAGGTAGCCATAGGCGCTCTGCCAGTTACACGGGCAATTTCTACGGGCAAGCCCAGGGCACGCAGCTCATCCGATCGCTTTTGTGCCAAGTTCAAATTAGTGTAGCGCCCTAGTTGCAGCACCCGCCTGCCGGAGTCTAGACTGCCAGTAAAGGCATCGGGGGCAATTGTCTTAGCCTGTTGAATGACAAAGGGGTCATCACTGTTGAGGTAGACCAAATACTGACTGTCCATGACTTGGGCATAGGCACACAACTGCGCTGTCAGGAGCGCCCAACCGCCGATGTAGATACCCTTCATACGCATCTTTTTCGCCTCTGGGGTTAGCTTACCACAGGTGTCTTAATTTGTCTTAATCGGTCAGAAGTTAGCTATTTAGGCACCCCCAGAGACTAAACTAAAAGAACAATTGTTCCCCTAGGCAAGATGATCAGCTATCTCATCACGGTCTTCGTTCAGGCAGCCATCTACGCTCTCTTTAGTTTAGGCTTAAATCTGCAGTGGGGCATCGGTGGTTTAGTCAACTTTGGTCATGTGGCGTTTATCACGATCGGGGCTTACGCTGTAGCGCTCTTGACCCGTACAGGGGGCTTACCCTGGGCAGTGGCAGTGCTGGTGGGGGTAGGGCTAGGGATTCTGTTGGCATTGCTAGTGGGTCTTACTACCCTGCGCCTGCGGGAGGACTATCTAGCCATAGTCACCATCGGTATTGCCGAAATTGTGCGCCTGATTACCAACAATGAGGAGTGGCTGACCCAGGGTACTAGGGGGGTATTTGGCTATCAGATTCCCTTTTTAGGCTTTGTTTCCCCCGAGAAGTATAACTTTTTGTTTGCCCTAGGTTTAGTCATAACGATCGGGTTTATTGTGTGGCAGTTGGAGTGGTTGATCCGATCCCCCTGGGGGAGAGTCCTCAAGGCAATTCGGGAAGATGAAATGGTCGCCACTGCCCTGGGGAAAAATGTATTTGTCTACAAGCTGCAAGCCTTTATCTTTGGCGGTGCTATTGCTGCTGTAGCGGGAGCGTTTCTTGCCTGGTATTTGAAAGCGATCTATCCTACTACCTTCACTGCCCTGATGACCTTTGAGGCTTGGACGATCGTAGCGATCGGGGGGGCAGGCAACAACCTGGGAGTACTGGTGGGGGCACTTTTCTACCAGTTTTATACCACCATCCCTCGCTTTTTACCTACAGCAGTGAAGCAGGCGCTAGGGGGGGGAAGAATTGAGGCAATTCAAGTGATTTTAATCGGTCTGACTTTGATGGCAATAATGGTTTGGCGACCGCAAGGCTTACTGGGGAAAAAAGCTGAACTATCCCTAAGACGCTAGTTGGAAATATCAATCTCCACCCCCTGCCGTCGGTGAATCGGCTAGTCAAGACAATAACTGACACTGATCACTATTTAGTCAGCACATTACCCCTCACATTCAAGCAAGATTCTTGATATTTTGTATCTTTAATCACTCTAACTCCTTCTTTCCTGGGGCAAGTAACAAAATTGAGGGCAGTTATAGACAATCAATACGACTATAGCTAGACTAGAGCCAAGGCACGAGGTGTAAATTTTCGCGGAAGCGTGTCTAGCTGTCTGCTATAGGAGCAGGTAGAATATCAAAGTGCGTTACTCTTGAGGAGTGAATGATGGCAAAAAACTTGACATTGGTAGGTGGTTTGGCTGGCACAGCATTTCTGCTGTCAATGGGGGCACAAGCCCAAATGGTGGGCACACCAGCAAGTCAGATTTTAGAGCGGGTCAATGAATTGCAAGGGGTCACCCCCAGCACAGAAGAAGTGGCACAGGTCACCTCAGTTTCAGAGTTATCGGACGTCAAGCCTACGGATTGGGCATTTTCCGCTCTCCAGTCCCTGGTGGAACGCTATGGCTGTATTGAAGGCTACCCCGATCGTACCTACAGAGGGCAGCGGGCACTGAGTCGGTTTGAGTTTGCGGCAGGCTTGAACGCTTGTTTGGACAAAGTAAATGAGCTGATCTCGGCGGGCTTAGCAGACAAAGTCAGCAAGGACGACTTAGCCAGTTTGCAGCGGTTACAGGAAGAATTTGCCGCCGAATTGGCAGCGGTCAAGGGGCGGTTAGACACCCTGGAGGGCAAGGTGAAGAAACTGGAGGGGCAGCAGGTTTCCACCACAACCAAGCTATCAGGGGAAGTTATTTTCGGGATTGCTGGGGCAGGTACCAGCAGTGGCTTTGGTCCTAGCTTGATTGCAGGCAATGGCAAGACAGGTACGCCCTTTACAGACGAATCTACCAATGTTATTGCCAGTGGCAAGGCACTCCTCAACTTCAACACCAGTTTTACGGGCAAAGACTTGTTGGTAACCAGACTGGAGAGTGGCATTGGTGGTAGCTCCGTGCAGTCCGGTTTGGCGGTCAACCCCGCTGGGAACCTGGGCTTCTTAGGCTTTGGCACCTTTGGGCAGGACTTTGCGGGTTTAAGCAATACCTTCGCCATCGGTAAGCTGACCTATGATTTCCCCCTGTCAAAGGACTTCAAAGTGACCCTGGGGGCAGTTATGACTCCCTACGATTATATTGATTTTAATAGCTTTGCCAACGTCAGCTCCAGTGATTTTTCCAGCACTTTCTTTATCAACAGCCCCTTTGCTATTTTAGTAGGCAGTGGTTCTGGGGCAGTGTTGCAGTGGAATCCCGGCGGCGGTGATGTCACGATTAAAGCCCTCTACATCGCTCAGAATGCCAATGCTCCCACGGCGGGTCTGAATAATGCAGGCATTCGCACCAATCGCGGTCTGACGGGGGACCCCTATCAAGGTAGCCTTGAACTGGAGTTTGCTCCCAAGGACAAAGACGGCAACATCAAAAATTTTGCCCTTCGCTTGCTCTACAACAATGCTTCCGTGAGCAATGCCACCATTAACACAGGGGTAGTCAACTTTGAGTATGCCTTCTCCAAGAAGGTTGCTATCTTTGGGCGCTACGCCTTTGGCACGATCGATACGCGGTCACAGCAGATTGCCGCTAGTCAGTTCCTATCCAACTTTGTCAACAAGGACGCTGCCGGCAATAGTATTTCTCCCCAAACCTGGATGGCAGGCTTTGCCTTCCCGGAACTCTTCCGCCGCAATGATCTACTGGGTATTGCTGTGGGGCAGCCCTTCATCGATAGCAAGGTGGGTAACACAACCCAGACTAACCTAGAAGTGTTCTATCGCTTCCCCGTGTCTGACAATATCACGATTACCCCCGACCTGCAGGTGATCTTCAATCCCAACAACAACAGCGAAAACAGCACCATCACGATCGGGTCTCTGCGCACTACTTTCACCTTCTAGGCAAGAACACTCAGCTACAGTGAGGCGAAGGGGGCAGTAATGCTCCCTATTTTTTTTGAGGGGTTTTCCTCGCTTTTAGGGCAAAATAGAGCACAAGTAGTGGCTAGGTTTTATGAGTAACGTTACAGAGCAAGTCAAGAAGTATTTTGATGAGGGACCATACCCTGATATTCCCCTAGAAATGAAAGGTTGTAGGGACTTAAACGATTTGTATCGCTGGTCGTTAATCACACCCTTTTATCGCAAGTATCAGAAGCTGATCAACACAGAGGGCATGAAAGTATTGGACGTAGGCTGTGGTTCTGGTTTCATTGCTCTCAGAATTGTAGAAGCAAATGCGGGGATTAGTCTGACAGGGGTTGATCTATCCCCCAAATCAGTGGAAGTAGCGCAAGCACGCTTTGAGCATCACGGCTATAAAGAGCACAAGTTTATGGTGATGTCAGCAGAGGATTTGCCGCAGTTAGGGGAGACATACGACTATATCAACTGTCACGAGACCTTGTACCTCCTACCTGATCCCCTCGCAGGACTAAAAGCTATGAAGGCGGTACTCAAACCAGGGGGAATCATCCGCGCCAATGTGCACAATCGTTATCAAAGGCGAGAGTATTTGCGGATGCAGGAGTTATTCCAATTCCTAGGAGTAACGGAGGATTGCTCTCTGAAAACTAGCATTGAATTAACCAGGAGCTTTATTGAATGTTTGAAACCCTTTACCTCTGTGCGGTCTTTTTGGGAAGCTAGCGATAAAAGTGATCAGTACATAACTGCAAATTTAATTTTGCAAGGAGATAAGGGCTTCACAGTACCAGAGACTTTTGCTCTCCTGGAACAGGCGGATTTGGAATTTATCAGTACCACGAATTGGCAATTCTGGAATTTATTTCAATTATTTGACGACTCCAAAAAACTGCCAGAAGAATTTGCTCTCATTTTAGAATCAGCAACGGAGCCGCAGATGTTACATCTGTATGAACTGATTCATCCCGCTAATCGCCTATTTGATTTCTGGTGCAGTCACAAAGATACACCAACTACTTATTCTTACCCGTCCCTCTTATCCCTGGAAGAATGGGCAACCAAAACAATCCAAGTGAACCCTGTTGTTCAAGACCTTAGATTTGCCCCGGAAATTAATCTGCGGGAGGCGCTGCAGATAGCAATTACTAAGTCCACACCTCTCCCTCTGAACCAATATTTCTCTGCCACAAGCCCAGAGTTAATCAGCATGAATGTCGACACCTGCGTCGTGCTCTACCAGCTGTGGGAAAAGCCTCTGCCTTTCCCTCAGGTAGTAGATATATGGCTGAAACTACGACCTCTCGATCCTCTAACTCTCCAGCCCCGTTCTCTAGAACAAGTTGCCCAAAGCCTGCTCCCTATCCTGGTGATGCTGGAAGACCGATCGCTAATCCTGGTAACTTAGTTTGCCAACTTCCCCCTAGTATGTTAGTATAATGTTCCTGTGCCCATATATTTTTGAACGGAGCCTGAGAACACTATACTATGCCAACTACTCGGAACAAGAAAAAAACAGCAAAACAGCCCGATGTGGGGTTTACCCATGATGACTTTGCCGCTCTCCTCGATCGGTACGACTATCGCTTTAGTCCGGGGGATATAGTGGCAGGGACTGTTTTTAGTATTGAGCCGAGGGGGGCGCTGATCGACATTGGGGCAAAGACGGCTGCCTTTATCCCTTTGCAGGAGATGTCCATCAATCGGGTGGATAGCCCCGAGGAGGTACTCAAAAATAACGACACGCGGGAATTTTTTATCCTGGCGGACGAAAACGAGGAGGGGCAGCTGACTCTCTCTATTCGACGGATTGAGTATATGCGGGCGTGGGAGCGAGTGCGCCAACTGCAAAAGGAAGATGCCACAGTGCGCTCCTTGATATTTTCTACTAATCGCGGGGGGGCGTTGGTGCGGATTGAAGGTCTACGGGGCTTTATTCCCGGCTCTCATATCAGTACCCGCAAGCCCAAGGAGGAGTTAGTAGGGGAGGAGTTACCCCTGAAGTTTTTAGAGGTAGACGAGGAGAGAAATCGCCTGGTGTTGAGCCACCGCCGCGCCCTGGTAGAGCGGAAGATGAACAAACTGGAAATTGGCGAAGTGGTAGAGGGAGTGGTACGGGGTATCAAACCCTACGGTGCCTTTATCGATATTGGCGGGGTCAGCGGTCTCCTGCATATTTCGGAAATTTCCCACGAGCATATTGAAACGCCCCACAATGTGTTCAATGTCAATGATGAAGTGAAGGTGATGATCATTGACTTAGATTCGGAGCGGGGGAGAATTTCCCTGTCGACGAAGCAGCTGGAAGCAGAACCGGGGGATATGGTGCGCGATCCCAAGCTGGTTTATGCTAAGGCAGAGGAAATGGCAGCTAAATATAGGGAGCAGCTGCGCCTGGCAGCCTTGGGGGTAGAAGTGCCACCAGCAACGGAGGAGGCAGAACCAGCGGTTAATGAGGAGGATATTCCCAGTGCGGTGGAGGAGCAGCCTGAAACTGTGGCAGTAGGCTAGGGAATGTGGAGTTGGTTAGCGCTGTGGCTGTGGTATAGGTTCCCCGTTTCCCTCTCTACTCTACCGGCGTTTGTACTCCCAACGGCAGATGCAGTCCTCGCACAAGCAGGTTTTGACCCCATAGCAGGGCGGGCAGTGGAGCAGCATTTGGCAACCCTCCAGAAATATGGCTATCCCCGATCGGAGCAAGGGGTGTGGATACAAAGCCAGGGGGGAGAGTTACTGGCTAGTCACCAAGGGGATAAGCCTTTGCCGACGGCTTCCCTGACAAAAATTGCTACCACTTTGGCAGTCTTAAGTACTTGGCACAGCGATTCCCAGTTTGTCACCCAAATTGCTACGAATGGTCGTCTGGTGGGGGATACCCTGCAGGGGGATTTGATTGTGGTGGGAGGGGGCGACCCACTGTTTGTGTGGGAGGATGCGATCGGGATTGGCAATAAATTGCAAGCCCTAGGTATTAGCCGCGTGACGGGGGATTTGGTGGTTACCCCTGGGTTTTACATGAATTTCAGCACCGATCGTTTAGAGTCAGCCCAGTTTTTGCGGCAGGGGTTTGATAGTGGGCAATGGCAGGGGGAAGTGGTTACTCAGTATCAGACGCTGCCAGCGGGTACGCCCCGTCCGCGAATTGTCATCCAGGGGGAGATTAAATTGGTGCCCCAAGCTCGTGGTCGGGTGCTACTCAAACACCGATCGTTGCCCCTGTGGCACATCCTCAAGCAGATGAACACCTATAGCAATAACATGATTGCCGATGTCCTCATGGCAAATCTGGGGGGGGTACAGCAGGTAACAGACAAACTAGTGAGAATTACAGGCATTCCCCGCCAGGAAATTCGCTTGGTCAGTGGTTCGGGTCTGGGACAGGCAAATCAAATTTCCCCTAGGGGGGTGGTGGCTCTCTTGTTGGCAACGCAGCAGCACGCAAGGGCACAGGGTCGCAGTCTGGCGGATTTGTTCCCGATGGGGGACTGTCGCTGTGGCACGCTCCAGGACCGCCCCTTTCCTGGCAGTGCCATTCTCAAAACCGGTACCCTCAGCGATGTCAGTAGTTTGGCGGGGGTGATACAAACGCGGCAGCGGGGTACAGTGTGGTTTGCCCTCATCAATCGGGGGGAGGGGGATATTGCCGTCTTTCACCGCGCCCAGGAGGCTGTACTACGCAATCTGTACGCCCAGTGGGGGGAATTTACTCTCTGGAAGCCAAGGCTAGCAGTGGGGGAGTCCGATCGGGATGAAATCATGGCACCGTGAGCGATCCCGGCAGTGAAAATTGGGCTTTCTATTGATCCCCACAGTTGATACTATAGAGGAGTCCAGAGATATACCTACTTCGCCATGCAGACCCTCGATAATTCTGACTTCCGTACCCCTACCCTCTCCGATCGGGAAATTCAAGTGATTGAACTGGTAGCCTCCGGTTTGAGTAACGAGCAAATTGCAGCGCAACTGGCGATTAGTAAACGCACGGTGGATAACCACATCAGCAATATCTTGGACAAAACCCGCACCCACAACCGCGTTGCCTTAGTAAGATGGGCAATGCAGTGGGGCAAAATCTGTATTGATGGCTTCAACTGCTGTGTTCTGCCCCCGTCTTCTAGCCAAGTAGGGAAAGAATGAACTGGTACGTTGTCTATGACCCACCCCTCCCCTTGACTATGTACCGCGAATTAGCTGCTCACCTCACCCAAATCGAGGGGGTTAAAACAGAGTTGTTACCGCCACACCCCGATCGGTTTGACTACAATGCCAGTCAGGTGGGGGGGATCAAGATTAGCTTGCCTACCCCGCTCCCAGGGGAACTAGTGCAAAAAATTCTGCAGTATTACGGTAACTTTCAGACTACCTATGATCCAGACCCTGCGGGGCACTAAGGACATCTACGGTGCCGAAATCTACTACTGGCAACACCTAGAGCAGGTGGCAAGGCAGCTATTACAGCAGCGCAGCTATAGGGAAATTCGTACCCCTATCTTGGAGATGACAGAGCTGTTTGCGCGGGGCATAGGGGAAACGACAGATATTGTCAACAAGGAGATGTACACCTTCCTGACCAAGGGGGAGGAATCGGTGACCTTGCGTCCGGAGGGGACAGCGGGGGTGGTGCGTGCCTACATCCAGCATAAACTCTACGGTGGGGTACAGCGCCTGTGGTACATGGGAGCGATGTTTCGCTATGAACGTCCCCAGAAGGGCAGACAACGGCAGTTCCACCAGTTGGGGGTAGAGTTGCTAGGCAGTAGCGATCCCCGTGCCGATGCGGAAGTAATAGCCCTTGCCTATACCATTTTGCAAACTTTGGGGCTAAAGGACTTGGTAGTCTCCCTCAATTCCGTTGGCGACAGTACCGATCGTGACCAGTACCGCCAAGCTTTGGTGGACTATTTTACCCCCTACCGCGCTGACCTTGACCCCGACTCCCAACAGCGTCTCGATCGCAATCCCCTGCGCATCCTGGACAGTAAAGACCCCAAAACCCAGGCTATTTGTCAGTCCGCCCCTAACATTCTTGACTATTTGGCACAGCCATCACGGCAGCGATTTGAGCGGGTACAGTGCCTCCTAGAAGATTTGGGGGTGCAGTATAAGCTTGATCCCCGCCTGGTGCGTGGCTTAGATTACTATACCCACACTGCCTTTGAGATTCAATCCCAGGACCTGGGTGCCCAGTCTGCTGTCTGTGGTGGCGGGCGCTACGATCGGTTGGTGGCGGAATTGGGGGGACCGGACACTCCCGCTGTCGGTTGGGCAATGGGTTTAGAGCGGTTGATTTTACTCCTAGAAAGTCAGCAGACAATTACACCCCCTGCCCCTGATTTCTACATTGTCTCGCGGGGTGAGAAGGCAGAGGGCTATGCCCTGTTGGTGTGGCAGCGGTTATGCCAGGCACAGGTGCGGGTGGAACTGGATTTGACGGGGGCAAAATTTGACAAGCAGCTAAAGCGAGCAGACCAGAGTGGGGCAAAGGCAGCCATCATCCTCGGTGATAGTGAGGTAGAGAACGGCACCCTACAGGTGAAATGGCTAGGGGAGGGGAGACAGGAGACGATGACGGTGGAGCAGTTGTTAAATCTAACCTTGTCCTAGGTAGTGCTGCCGCAGGGCTTGGGCATGGCAAAGGAGATTTTCTAGGTTTGACCAGGACTGGTTCTCGATTGTTTCTCTTATTGCCTGCAGGCTAGCTTGGTAGTGGTCGAGGGCAAGTAGGAGTGCCTCGCGGTTGAGCTGTGCCATCAGTCTACCTAGGGCGGGATTGCCCCCCCCTACCCTACTGGTGTCGGCAAAGCCAGAGCTGGCTAGTTTTTCCCCCAGCGCCTTCACTGCCCCGTTGGCTTCGCGGTCACAGGCGAGATTCAATGCTGCGCTCACCATCACTGGTAAATGGCTAATCCAGGCAACTGCTCGATCGTGTTCTTCGCCACTGCAAAAATAAATGGTCATCCCCACCTGTCGCCAGAGGTCAGCCACCGCCTCCCCCAACTCAGCCCCCGCCGCCGCTACCACTGCACAGGGACGACCCCGAAACAACCCCCCTTGGGCTGCCCCAATGCCCTTATTGTTGTTGCCTGCCATGGGGTGACTGCCGACAAACCGCTGCCACAGAGCCTCCGCCCCTTGCACAATGGGAGCTTTCACGGAACCCACATCTGTCACGATCGTTTGGGCTGGCAGATAGGGCACCAGTGCCGCCAAGGTAGGGATAATGCAATCGAGGGGAGGGCAGAGTACCACTATATCAGTATCGGGGGGGAGAGGCGACCCCAGGCAATAGTAAGCATCGATTACTCCCCGCGCCAGCGCCTCCTGGCAGGTACTCTCCCTCTGACTCATGCCCCACACCCGATGCCCCAAACTGCGGAGGTCAAGGGCGAGGGAACCGCCAATCAAGCCCAAACCAACGATGCCAACGTGCACTTAAAACTTGCTGAGGTCAATACCAGCTTCACGGGCAAAGGTGGACAGCCCTTTTTTGGAGAGAGTTTTAATGGCCTTGGTGGACAGGCGCAGCGTGACGTAGCGTTTCCCTTCCGCCCACCAGATTCTTTTCGATTGCAGGTTGACGTGTTGCAGTCGCTTGTGGCACTTGTGGGAAAAAGAGATACTGATGGCATTGTTTGCCTTCTTCCCCGTCAGTTGACAACGTTTCGCCATAATGAATCTGCTAAAATAAGCTCCTTATTTTAACAGTTGCTCCCATGTCCAGTCAATTGCCCCGTATCACTGTCCCTCTCTCACAGGTCACGGTGGGAGATAGTTTTGTCCTCCCCCCCGATCGGTTGCACTATCTACAGCGGGTGTTGCGGTTGCCAACGGGGGCAGAATTTGTGGTGATGAACGGCAGGGGCACAAAGTGGCGTGCTCAACTGCAGGGGGACAGGGGCATCCTCCTTAGTCTAGTAGTGGAACAGCGGGAATTGCCCCACCAGATTCACCTGGGGGTAGCCATGCCCAAGGGCACAGGGATGGAGACAATCATCAAACAGACAACAGAAGCAGGGGTAGCCAGAATCACCCCCATCATTTCCCAGCGCACTCTCCTGCGCCCCAGTGACCACAAACGCGATCGGTGGCAGAAAATTGCCCAGGAGGCAGCAGAACTTGCCTGTCGTAACTTGGTGCCAGTGGTGGAAGAGCCTGTACCCCTCGATCGGTTTCTCAGCCAGGACTTATGCCACAAATTTATCGGCGTCACTACCCCTGCCCCTCCCTTGAGTAGCCTGCTGCTCGAGTTACCCTTAGGGGGAAACCTGGGTTTATTGACGGGACCGGAGGGGGGCTGGACAGAAGCAGAAGTAGAGATGGCAGAAGCACAGGGTTGGCAGCCTATGTCCCTTGGTCTAGCAGTGTTAAGTGCTACTACCGCCCCCGTTGTTGCTGTAGCTATTGCCAGCGCCCTTATCCTCAGTAGATCATCGTGCCAATCCCACTGTCCGTAAACACCTCCAAGAGAATGGAGTGGGGGACCCGCCCGTCCAGGATGTGGGCAGCCTTTACCCCCTGGGCGAGGGAACGCACACAGCATTGCACCTTGGGGATCATCCCGCCGCTGACTATCCCCTGCTGCATTAGCTCCCGTGCTTCTGATAAGCTCAAGCTACGAATTAGGGTAGAGGGGTCACGGTAATCCCGCAAAATGCCAGCAATATCCGTCAACAGTAACAGCTTTTCCGCCCCCATCGCCGCCGCAATTTCCCCCGCTACCGTATCGGCGTTGATGTTGTAGGCTTGCCCCGTTTCATCGGATGCCACACTGGAAATCACAGGGATATGCCCGCCATTGATGAGTGCCTCCAGGAGCTGGGTGTTGATGGCACTGACTTCCCCCACAAAGCCAATCTCCTCCCGTCCCTGGGAGCGCGCCTTGATGATGTTGCCGTCCTTGCCGCACAAACCCACCGCAGACCCCCCCTCCAGGTTGATCAACTCCACAATTTTTTTGTTGACCCTGCCCACCAAGACCATCTCCACCACGTCCATTGTGGCGGCATCCGTCACCCGCAGCCCGTTGAGGAACTGTGGCTCAATTCCCAGTTTTTCTAACCAAATGTTGATCTCCGGACCGCCCCCATGCACCACCACCGGGCGCACCCCCATCGATGCCAATAACACAATATCCCGCATGACCGTCTGGGAGAGACTGGGGTCTTTCATGGCTGCCCCACCGTATTTAATCACCATCACCCGCCCGGCAAATTTCTGGATGTAGGGCAGGGCTTCACTTAGCACTTTGACCCGATCGATGTCTGTAATCATAGATTCCTGGGTTCCTTGGGTGGCAGACGACGGTTGGGGGGTAAATCTGGCAAGGGAGTATACTGGTTGCCCGTAAAATTGCGGCTGACCCTGAGGCGCTGTGTCACGATCGTGATGCCCCCCTCCTGCACCAAAACAGCAGAAACCCAGCGCTGCCCCTCCCGAAAAGGAGCACTGCCAATTTTGAATATGCCCCCTGCTCGCAGGGGCGATAAATCCACCGATCGTTCTTTGAGGTAGTTGTTAGTATTGACTGGCTCTTCTAGGATAGCCCCCAGGACAAAGCCATTCCCCAGGGGACGGGTAACAATGGCATCGACTGTGTAGTTGCGTCCTACCCCAATTTCCGTGGGCAAGCGCAGTTCCACAGGGGGAGGGTCTTCCCCCGCCTTCAGGACACTCTGTTCTGTCAGGATATTCTGCCGCAGTATTTGCCAGCGATTATTCTGCCAGCGATAGGTTTGCTCAGCACTAATTTTTGCCTCTAGGGTGAAGTCATCCTTCTCCTTGGGTTGTCCCCCCCTAATCGTCGTCGTCGTTTTGAGGATGTAGTTCCCCTCCCGCTGCTCCCAACCATCTACTGTCGTGCGGTATTGCATCTGACCGTAGCGCCCCCACAGGGTCTGCAAATGTGCCCGCAGCTGCTCCAAATTCATGCCATCACTGCTTTGGAACTCCGGCGCAAAGTATTGCAATAACCGATCGAGGTTGCGCTCACTGGCACTTTGGTCAATAGCCGCAAGGGTAGCCTGTAGTTCTGGCAATAATTCCCTCCCCCAGGCAAAGGGGCAGAGGGTACAAAAGCAAGCGAGGGCAAGCAAATATTTCATGTTTACTATGGTAACCCAGGGGAGGCGCAAATTTGGACTATTTCTTTTGGTAGAATGGAGTTCACATTTAGGGAGACGGAAATTATGGGTGAATTTGCCAATGCAGCGGTACTGTCTATGGTACTGGTCATGGTGGGCATAGGTTTGGGTTATCTCCTACTGCGGTTGCAGGGCGAGTAAACCAGCGACAAACTCCTGTACCCGTTGACACCCCTCCGCGATCGTGGTGGGGTCTGTAGCATAGGAAAGGCGCACACACTGGTCAGCCCCAAAGGCAATCCCTGGCACCAAAGCCACCTGTTTCTCCCGCAGCAGGCGCTCACAAAATTCTAAAGAACTTAAACCCGTCTGGGAAATGTCTGGAAAGAGGTAGAATGCTCCCTGGGGGAGCGGGCAGTGGAGACCCGCAGTTGTCGACAAAAATTTATAGGCAAGGTGACGGCGTTCAGCATAGGCCTGGCGCATCTCAGCCACACACCCTTGGTCTCCCGTCAACGCCTGCAGGGCGCCATACTGGGCAAAGGTACAGACATTGGAAGTGCTGTGCCCCTGTAACTTAGCCGTCGCTTTGATGATCTCCCGATTGCCCACCAGATACCCCACCCGCCACCCCGTCATGGCATAGGCTTTGGCAAACCCACTCACCAACAGCGTCCGATCGGGTAAATAGTGAGCAATGCTGCAATGCACGGCAGGCGGATAGATAATCTGACTATAAATCTCATCTGCCACCACCCACACCTGGGGATGGTTCTCTAGGACTTGGGCAAGGGCTGCCACTTCCGTTGGGCTATATACACTGCCTGTAGGATTAGCAGGGGAATTAAACACAAACAACCGCGTGCGTGGGGTGATTGCCTCTGCCAGCTGTAGGGGAGTAATTTTGTAATCCCTTTCCCAGGTTGTAGGTAAAAATATTGGTTCCGCCCCCGCCAACCGCACCATCTCCGGATAACTCACCCAGTAGGGGCTAGGGATGATCACTTCCTCCCCTGGATTGAGCAGACACATCATCAAGTTGTAAAGAGCTTGCTTGCCGCCGTTGGTGACAATCACCTGGTCGGGGGAGTAGTGCAGATTGTAGTCCTGGCGCAACCGATCGGTAATAGCCTGCTTTAGTTCTGGTATGCCGGCAACGGGACCGTACTTCGTTTTACCTGCCTGCAATGCCCGCATTGCTGCCTCTTTGATAGGTAAGGGCGTGTCAAAATCTGGTTCCCCCGCACTGAAGTCCCACACTTTAATTCCCTGCCGCCGCAGTTCGCTCGCCTGTTGAGCGATAGATAAAGTCAGAGAAGGAGTAATTTGGTCAAGACGGTGGGCAAGTTCCATAGCATTGGCAAAAGCTAAGGCAAGATTGTAGCAAAATCTCCCTGGTCAATTGTTATATGCCATACCATCTCCCCCTTGCCATTGGGTTAAGAGCTGGTTATATTTAGCGCAAGTTTTTGTGGGGAGGACTATGAGCAAGGGAATTTCAGCACCGCGCCGATCGGTGGTACGCCACCTGAAGGCAGTGAGAAAAAAGCTAGTGCCCTTCCTGCACACCGTGAGTAACTTACCCCGCTGGGTCTATGCCTTAGGTGGGTTTAGCCTTTCCCTGCCGCTGTTTCTGGCAACTGCTTCTGCGCCCCCCCCTGCCCCTGTTGTCCCTCCAACCCAAGTTAAGCCCTCCTCTCCTCCCCCCCCCGCCAAGCCGGACACCCTCTTTGGACACTACGCCTACGAGGAAGCCCCTGCCTCAGACCTAGTCACGATCGCTGTTGCTGCCGATAGTTATGCCTTAAAACTACGCACAGCGGCTGCCCAGAGCTTTACCAGGATGCAAAGGGATGCCAGGGCTGACGGTATCAACCTTGTCCCCCTCTCCGGTTACCGATCGAAGGCAGAGCAGGAGCATTTATTTTTTACCATTGGGCAAGAACGCAATCAGACCCCAGCGGAACGGGCTAAAGTGAGTGCTCCCCCTGGCTACAGTGAACATCACACAGGCTACGCCATAGACATTGGGGACGGGGACAACCCCAGTACAGATTTGGCAGAAACCTTTGCCCAAACTGCCGCTTACGCTTGGCTGCGACAGAATGCGGCTCGCTATGGCTTTGAGTTATCCTTTCCTCCTAACAACCCCCAGGGAGTGATGTACGAACCCTGGCACTGGCGTTTTGTCGGCGATACGGACAGTCTCAAGACTTTCTACAAGGTGCGCAATCGTAGCTAAAAAGCTCTGCCAACCCCTTGCATTCAAGGAGAATTTCGGTATAATTGAGGTCTGTTGCCAATCCTCGGTAGCTCAGCGGTAGAGCGGTCGGCTGTTAACCGATTGGTCGCAGGTTCGAATCCTGCCCGGGGAGTTTCCTAAATCAATTGCCCAGGGTCAACCGCGGTCGCTGGGAGGTACTCTGCTAACTTTTTTGCCTGGCGTTCTGCCTCCTTCCCCTCTACCCCACTCACCTCTGCCATCAGCTTCCCCCCTCCAATTTGTACGCTGCCAAAGGCGGCAGCACAGACCGGAGAACCAGCCCTAGAGTGCCTGGTTATTTCTATCAGCAGCTAACTACTAATATCACCCGGCAGGAGAGACTTTCCCGGAGAATGAATACTCTATCCCTAATTGTGGTACGGACTACAATGTAGAACAGTTCATCAAAACAGAAATTATACAGCAGGGTAAACTAATCGATCGTATACCTTTCTATTGGCTACGTGCCCCCTATTAGTTCTATGTGCAAAATCATAGATACAATAATAATATTCCCATCGCTGAGCAACTAACTAACCCGCGCTATAAACATCTCTATCGTGTCATCTAACGGAGAAATACCTCCCTCGTGAAACTACCGTGCAAGCCATAGGGGATATGGTGTTCTAAACAGACAATGGCTACAGGTTCACCATCTACTTGACGAGCATCTAAAATGACTAACTCCGATCGTTCTTTTTCTGCATTAAATACTAACGTCACTACCCAACCGTCTTCTTCTACAGGGCTATTGGGAATAAATACAGGCTCCCCCACAAAACCCCTAGGCGCAAAGTTATGAACTTGTTGCTCCCCTGTTTCTAAGTCCAATTTAATAATAGCTTGGAGAGGAGCATTACCCGTTTCCGTAGCTGTACAGCCCATATAAACATAGCGGTATTTCTTCCCTACATATTGGGGATGAATGCTAGGAAATTCACAGGAACGACTCAGCAGAAGCTGTCTCTTAACAGTGCCCGTCCTTTGATGGATGTAAAACCGCCACAACTGCCCAGGAATGACCCGATCGAAATCCACATCTAAAAAGTTAATATTGGGTTCCAATTTGGGATAGGTGGCATAACAGACAGAATCTAAAATAATAGTTTCTCCCTCCAGATAGGCGTTACTGTGGTGAAAGATAAAACAGGGGTCAGTGGGATAAGTCTGCAGTTGTCCTGAGCGGTCAAAAACTAATAACATTGTGGGAGTATCAGGTTTTAACTCCAAACACATTCCCGCCGTCTTAAACCCCAAGAGAAAGGGCAGAGGGTCAAAAGTGATAGGATTCTGCGCAAATATTTGATAATTTTCTGTGTAGGCAAAGTCATGGAGGAAACAAAAACCAGGTACCTTAGTTTGATACTGTTCCTGATAGTTACCCGCACCATCCACAGTAAAAATGCGAATGCGAGATTTCAAACCTGGCTCCACCCCAAACCCCCACAATACACCACTGTCACTATCAAAACGGGGATGGGCAGTAAACACTTGACCTGGGGCTAGGGCACTATTGAAATTTTCCCTACCGATCGTGTCTAAGTTGTGGGGATCAAGGCGATAGGGCTGTCCTCCCTCCCACAGAGCTAGGAGCTTACCGCCATGATAGATAACGTTAGTGTTGGCAATATTTTTCAGTTTGCGGTCAAAGAAATTCTGCCACCAGCCCCCTGGTTTTTGCGTACCAAACACACCGCGATAGAGAATTTTGCCTGCCCTTTCTTCTGCCAGAAATTCCGGTGTCCTCACAAACTTGTTACAAAAATGTACCTTGCCATCAACAAAACTAAAGCGACATACCATACCGTCCCCATCAAAGGGATGTCCATAGGGCTGACCATTGCGATCGAGTAATCCCGGTCCATTGCGAAACAGCGTGCCTGTAAAGGGAATGTGACCCCTCACCTCCTGCACCCAGTAGGAATACTCCCCCCGCTGGGACTTGTAGCCCTTCTGCCAATCCGATCGGGTAAATGTCGCCATGCCTACCTTCACAATCTTTATCTTATTGTAACAAAAGTTAATGAAATATGGCAATGCGTTGTGACCTAGGCAGAAGTTTGCGGGAAGTTGAGTAATGAATCTCTTAGTTTTGCTATCGGGATTGTTAACAGATAATGCAAATTATATCAAACTTGCAATAGTCATAGCATTGTCTAAAAAATAGGTAGAATGGAATTAAAGCAGTTGTGTTTACGGGGGAAAAGGATATGAAAGCTTTACAACAGTTAATCCGTTATATTGAAGATGCCATTATGCGCATTTTTGGTCCTGCCAAGGATAACTATCCCAAAACAGGGGAACAACCCTTTAGCGGTGAAACCGATCGTGTAGCTTAACTTGAAGGATGTCCGCATCAAATTCCATCAAAAGATTGCCCTGCTCCCTAGTTATTCTAGCATTTTAATTGCCGTTTCCGGGGGGCAGGATTCTCTCTGTTTAGCCCATTTACTGAAAACTTTCCAAACTAAGTATCATTGGCAGCTAGCAGTTGCCCACTGTGACCACAAATGGCGATCGGATAGTACAGAGAACGCTCATCACGTCGCTAAATTTGCCCAGGATTTGGACTTACCTTTTTACTGTAGAACTGCCCTTAATCCCCCCCGCAGCGAAGCTACAGCCCGGGAGTGGCGCTATCAAATGCTGATAGAAATGGCGGAAGAGGCGGGGGCTAGTATTATCGCAACGGGACATACTCTAACCGATCGGGCGGAGACAATTCTGTTTAATTTTTTGCGCGGGGCGGGACTAGAGGGTCTGCAATCTCTAACGTGGGAACGTCTGCTCAGGGAGGGGATAAAATTGGTGCGACCTCTGCTAGGGATTAGCCGAGGGGAAACCCTTGCCTACTGCAACTTTTACCGGCTACCTATTTGGGAAGATAGTACTAATACTGATAGCAAATACAAACGCAATCGGCTGCGCCATGAGGTGTTCCCCTATCTCCAACAGCACTTCAATCCCCAGCTAGAAACAACCCTTGCCCATACAGCAGAAATCCTCGCTGATGATGTGCAATTTTGGCAAAGCTACATAGACAATCTGTGGCAGAAACATCAACTTAGTAGCCACCTACCCAAAATCGATCGGACTGTTTTGCAGAGTTATAGTCGATCGGTGCAAAGACGCATAGTGCGCAAGTTCCTGCAGCTTTATATCCCTGAGGAATTGGGATTTGACCATATTGAAAAAGTAGTAAAACTGATTCACAGTCCCAACCGCAGTCAATGTGACCCTCTCCCAGGCAAGGCAATAGTAGTAGTAGAACATCCCTGGCTATGCTTGCAATTTGCTACAATTTCTGAGAAGTCTAGCTAGGTTGCTATGTATAGCTTTTTACAGGTCACTTGGATTGTCGTTGCTATTTTACTCATCTTTTTTATCTTACTCCACAGTCCCAAGGGGGATGGTTTAGGGGGAATTGGGGGACAGAGCTTTGCTACTACGAAAACTGCAGAACAAACCCTCAATCAAACAACTTGGACGCTGCTGATTGCCTTCCTAGGAATTGCCGTTGTCTTGGGGGCAGGGTGGATTAAACCCAATAGTCCCTCTGTGCCTGCACCCCCGCCTGCTGCTAGCTCTCCTCCTGCAATACCGACGGATTTAACTGCGCCAGAGAGTAAGTAAGTTTTTCTGCCAAAGACTGAATCCAAGCTTCATCTTGATTGGTGTAACTACGGGGGACATTTGCCCCCAAAATTAGTGCCCCTTTGTCACCCACAGGTTGCACAATTACACTCTGCGTGTTTTCTGGTAGGTAGTCAAATTCAATTTTGCCGGGATACAAACTAAGCTGCACAAGATAGAGAGGTTTCTGCTTGGTCATTACAGTTTGTACTAATTTACCAGGTTGTGCCATATTTTGGGGGGGCAGAATTCCCCGCGCCAATAACAGGTGATTATCGTACCAAATTACGACAGAACGGGTGACAGTCAATGTCAGCAAAGTGTGGGAGAGCCAAGCTAATTCCGCTTGTAAACTTGATGGCAAACTGGCATTGAGATAAAATCGATCCTCACCCTTTAATACCACTGCTGTAGGGGGCACAGGCTGAATATTTTGCCACAGTAGAAATACTAAAACTAACATGGCAGCTGCTAATATGCCCAGGGCATCCGATCGGGCTTGGCTTGGCAATAGATCAGCGGTGAAAAGACGATTTACTACCAGACCCATACCTACAATAATGCCAGTTACAAGGGGCAAGTAACGCCACATAGTCTAGTTAAAGTTGCTTCCTGACTCCTCCTATTCTGCCACAACCCTACCTAATTATCCCTAACTATTGACGTATCAAGATTATTTGATGTAACTTCAGAAACAGAACGCGTTAGGAGAAGATTTTGGCAAATCAAGGTGGAACAGGGTCAAAGGGCATTGGGCTGAGCTTCTTTGAAAAATACTTGACGGTGTGGGTTTTTCTCTGCATTGTGGTGGGGATTGTTGTAGGCAAGGTGTTTCCCCAGTTGGCAGAGACCCTCGATCGGATGGCGGTTTATCAGGTGTCAATTCCTATTGCCGTTTGCCTATTTTTTATGATGTATCCCATCATGGTCAAGATTGATTTTTCCCAGATTGTCAAGGCAGCGCAAACCCCCAAACCTGTACTATTAACTTTGGTGGTGAACTGGCTGATTAAGCCCTTTACCATGGTGGCTTTTGCCCAATTTTTTCTGGGAAATTTATTCCGTCCGCTGCTCACGCAGACTGAAGTAATTAGGGGAATAGAAGTTAACATTGCTGATTCCTACATTGCTGGTTGTATTCTCCTGGGCATTGCCCCTTGTACGGCGATGGTCTTGATGTGGGGTTATCTCTCCTATAGCAATCAGGGACATACTTTAGTGATGGTGGCAATCAATTCTTTGACCATGTTATTTCTCTATGCTCCCCTCGGCAAACTCCTTCTTTCTACTAGTAATTTTCCTGTACCTTGGCAGACGATTTTACTATCAGTTTTAGTATATGTGGGCATTCCCCTTGCTGCTGGCATCTATAGTCGCTACTGGATATTTAAGCACAAGGGACGGGCATGGTTTGAAACCAAGTTTCTCCAATATCTCAACCCCATTGCTATTACTGCTCTCCTCACCACTCTAATTCTTTTATTTGCCTTCAAAGGAGATTTAATTATCAATAATCCCTTCCATATTTTATTGATTGCTATACCTTTGTTTATCCAAACCAATTTTATCTTTCTGATTTCCTATGTCGCTGCTCTCAAACTGGGTTTGATCTATGAAGATGCTGCCCCTGCTGCCCTCATCGGTGCTAGTAATCATTTTGAGGTGGCAATTGCGACAGCGATCGTTTTGTTTGGTCTTGATTCGGGAGCTGCTTTAGCAACTGTGGTGGGGGTTTTAATTGAGGTGCCTGTGATGTTAATGTTAGTAGAAATCTGTAGGCGGACAGCTTTTTGGTTTCCCCGTGACCCCAGTAAGGCGTCTCTGTTTGACCCTCGGTGCTTACCCATCAACCCCTTAGAAGTGGAGGAGTAACCTATGAAAAAAGTGATGTTTGTCTGTAAGAAAAATTCCCGCCGTTCCCAAATGGCAGAAGGCTTTGCTAAGACCCTCGGTAAAGACAAGGTTACTGTGGTCAGTGCTGGTTTGGCAGCTAGTTTTATTGACCCCAAAACGATCGAGGTGATGGCAGAGGTGGGTATTGACATTAGTCAGCAAACTTCTAAACCCCTCAAGGATTTTCAGCCTACAGAATTTGACGCCGTGATTTCTCTGTGCGGGTGTGGTGTCAATTTACCCCCCGAATGGCTAACAAGGGAAATTTTTGAGGATTGGCAGCTGGAGGACCCTGAAGGCAAGGACTTAGATACTTACCGCCGCGTGCGGGATGAGGTAAAGGCTAGAGTAGAAGACTTGCTTGCCCGCCTAGGTTAGGTTGCGGGGGGGAATCGCCCGCCCCTGGTAGAATTGGCGCCGCAGAGTGCCCAGACCCAGCCCCATTGCCCCTGCCACCAGCCCTAGGATGCCGCTTGCCACCTCCCAATCCTGCGTCAGGCACAACAAAGCCATCGCCCCCAGTCCCATTGCTATGTTCCGTAACCGATCGATATAGCGCAGCGCTCTCCCACAACTGCTACAGTGCTGGGTATGGGAATGGTAACGATCGAGGAGTTGTTCTTTAGTAAGTAGGGGGGGTAATTTTTTGCCAGGGAAGGGATCGACTTGGTATTGCTGTAGCCACTGATGGAATTCTAAGACAAATAAATCTGCTTTTGTCGGTAGGTAAAATGCGCGGCTGACATGGGCACTGCCCCCCCTTTCTTCTAGGTAGCGCTCCTGGTGATGTAGAAAAATTTGGTCATCTTCTAAAACAGCATTTTGCCCTAGGTGGGAAAGCCAGAGGGGGGTCCAACGCAAAATAAGGCGGGGAATCCTAGCAGCCAAGCGGAAGGGAAAACGCGCAAATACACGACATTTACCTTTATCAATCGGTGTCGCATACACCACAGTCAAAGTGCGTCCCAATTGTTGAGAAGTGAGGTCATGCCACATTAAATTGGGGGCAACAAAATGGGTAGTTTGACTGCCTAACTTGCCTTTGCGGGGTCCCTCTGCCCAAAAACCCACAAAACCGTTGCGTCCTGACTGTAGTATTTTTAATTCCAGGGGGGCAGTATTAGCCCGATTCCCCACCGATCGGTGATGGGTAAAGGGTAGGTGACTAGAATCTAAGACATTCTCCAGCAGAGTAAAGGCATCGTAGGGTAAATCCCGAAAAGTATCCAGACAAACCCACTCCTGAGGGGCACTTTCCGCCTCGGCAATGGCAGGAACAAGGGGAATTGTCCCTGGGTCTGCTGCTACCCCTGGCTTGGCGTAAACAAACAACAATCCCTGCTGCACCACGGCGGCGTAGACCTGCGCACAGGCACGCTGAGAACGGTGGGCATCACCCCCCTCCCTTTGCTGAGGAATACGTTGACAATCGCCTTTGCCATCAAAAGCCCAGCCGTGATAGGGACATTCTAAATACCCCTCCTCATTGATGCGCCCCTCCGACAGAGTTGCCAGACGATGGGGACACCGATCGGCAAACACCCGCCACTGCCCATCCCACCAGATCACCAGGGGTTGACCAAGGAGTGTGAAACTCTGGGGTTTATCTTTCTGCAAGTCCCGTTCGTAGGCAATGGGATACCACGCTTCGTAGCAGTCAAAGACATCGGGATTATTACCGCCTAGCATTCCCTCTCCTCCCAAATAGCTAGTTTATAGTAGAGGAAAAAAAGAGAGGGAGACAACTTCTATAGACTGATGTCTAGCTCAGTTCCATGATAGAAAATAGTACAAAATTGCATTGCTGTAAACTATGGCGCGGTTTCACATCCAAGCTCCCTGGCCACCTACAGCCGATCAACCAAAAGCGATCGCTCAGTTACTAGAGGGATTACACACAGGTTATCGTTATCAAACGCTCCTGGGGGCAACGGGGACAGGCAAAACTATGACGATCGCCCATGTAATTGCAGCCTATCAACGTCCAACTTTAGTCTTAGCGCCCAATAAAACTCTGGCTGCCCAATTGTGCAATGAATTAAGACAGTTTTTCCCCCATAATGCCGTTGAATATTTCATCAGTTACTATGACTACTATCAACCGGAAGCCTATATCCCTGTCACCGATACTTATATAGAAAAAAGTGCTTCTATTAACGATGAAATTGATATGTTAAGGCACTCTGCTACTCGATCCCTATTTGAACGGGAAGATGTCATCGTTGTTGCTTCCGTCAGTTGTATCTATGGTTTAGGCATCCCTGAGGAATACTTAAAGGCGGCAATCCCTTTACGGGTGGGGACAGAGGTAAATCAGCGGGAGTTATTATTAGCCTTGGCGGAGGTACAGTACGATCGCCATGATATAGAAATGGGGAGGGGCAAATTCCGAGTACGGGGGGATATTTTGGAAATTGGACCCGCCTATGACGATCGGGTTATTCGCGTGGAGTTCTTTGGCGATGAAATTGAAGCTATCCGCTATATTGATCCCCTCACGGGGGAAACTTTGGCTAGTTTAGAGGCGGTAAATATCTATCCCGCCCGCCACTTTGTTACACCCAAAGAGAGATTAGAAGAAGCCTGTCAACAAATTGAGCAGGAATTAGAAGAGCGATTGGCAGAGCTAATACAAGCTAACAAACTAGTGGAAGCACAGCGCCTAGAACAACGCACCCGTTATGATGTGGAATTACTACGGACAGTAGGATATTGCAACGGTATTGAAAATTATTCCCGCCATTTAGCAGGGCGCAAAGCCGGTGAACCTCCCGCTTGTCTAGTTAATTACTTCCCCAAGGATTGGTTGTTAGTTGTCGACGAATCCCATGTCACCATACCACAACTGCGGGGAATGTATAACGGCGATCGATCGCGGAAATTAACTTTAATAGAACATGGTTTTCGTCTTCCCAGTGCAGCAGATAACCGTCCCCTCAAGGCAGAGGAATTTTGGCAGTTAGTGGAAAAATGTATTTTTGTTTCTGCTACCCCTGGGGATTGGGAATTGCAGGTATCCCAACAGGTGGTGGAGCAAATTATTAGACCTACTGGTGTCCTTGACCCTGAGATTTTTGTCCGTCCTACCGCTGGACAGGTAGATGATTTACTAGGGGAAATAAAACTGCGGGTGCAAAGAAAAGAGCGGGTCTTAATTACTACGCTTACAAAACGCATGGCAGAGGATTTAACTAACTACTTACAGGAGCGCAATATTGCAGTACGCTATCTTCATTCCGATGTAAAACCGATCGAGCGCATTGAAATTTTACAAGCTCTGCGCAATGGCGATTTTGATGTTTTGATTGGGGTCAACCTTTTGCGGGAAGGTTTGGATTTACCTGAAGTTTCTTTGGTAGCTATTCTTGATGCCGATAAAGAAGGGTTTTTACGGGCAGAACGATCGTTAATTCAAACTATTGGGCGTGCCGCCCGCAATGTCCATGGTCAGGTGATTATGTATGCCGATCGGTTGACGGAAAGCATGGAAAAAGCGATCAATGAAACTGCCCGCCGCCGCGCCTTGCAAATGGAGTACAACGAAAAACACGGCATCACTCCCCAGCCCATAGTCAAAGGAGGGGGTAACGCCATTTTGGAGTTTTTATCCCTCTCCCGCCGTCTCCAGGAACAACAGGTTGAGTATCAGGTCAACCCCAGTCAAGAAGTCAGCCTCGATGAACTACCAGAACTGATTGAAAAACTGGAAGCGGAAATGAAGGAAGCTGCCCGTAAACAAGCCTATGAACAGGCTGCCGCTCTGCGCGATCGGATTAAAAAACTGCGCGATCGTCTTTTACATCGACCCTCTGCTTGATGCCATCAGGAGGCACTAGACAGACAGAAGACTCAACTCCTGGGATCCACTTTTTTTGGTGGCATCGCTCAGCATAATCCTTGCGACAGGGGCGGGTACAGGGGGACTCAACAAATAGCCTTGGTAGGCATCGCAACCCAGATTTATGACTGTCTTTAATTGCTCCACTGTTTCTACCCCCTCTGCCAATACAGTAATTCCCAGACTGTGGGCCATGTGAATCAAAGAATGCACGATCGTAGTGATTGCCGCCCGCCGCTCTGGGGAGTGATCGACTAAGCCATGGACAAAGGTCTTATCCAGTTTGATGATGTCTACAGGCAAATCACACAAATACTCCAAAGAACAATAGGCAGTACAGAAATCATCCAGGACAATCTTGATCCCCAGGAGGCTGAGGTGATGGAGGACAAAGAAGATTTCCGCCCGATCGGTGACAGGGGCAGTTTCTGTTAGCTCTACACCCAAGTAGTGGGGATCAACTTGGTATTCCTGAATCAGATAGAGGATGTAGTGGAGGGAGTCTTTACACTGTAGATAGCGGCTGGAAAAATTGATGTAGACCGGCAGTTTTATGCCAATTTCCTGCCATACAGATATGTAGCTAAAAGCTTCCTGTAGTAACCACTCATGGAACCTTTGCACTAAAGATAGACTGCTCTTCTCCAGGACTCGAATTAGTTGGGCAGTATCAACGCGTCCCCGCTCGGGTGTCTGCCAACGGGTCAGCACTTCCACCCCAAACAGGCTGTTAGTGGGCAGATGATTTTGCACTTGAAATGCTAAACTCAACTCCCTATTAGCAATAGCCCTCTCGATCGTTTCCGGCAAAATTAAACCTTCGTAGGCGTTCATGTCCGTCTCCTGTTTATCTCTTGCATCGGTAATAAGCTTAAACTTTGCTTTTGTAGGGTTACTTATGCATTTTTTACTTTTTTATATTTTCTGATCAGATTTTTTACAAATTTTTGTTAAACAAAGTAAAACTAGGGGCAGGAACTTTTTCTCACGTATTGCGTCCTACTATCAAAGTATCTACTAACTTAGTTGTCAAATGCAAAAGCGCAGTAGCATTTCCCCCCATTTCTTTTGTTGTCAATTTAATTTCTGAAATCAGCAAATCTTTGCATAGCCACTGTTCTAGGAATTTATCTGTGCTAGTTTATAATTGCTGTCTATTTATTGCATGCCTATGCCTTTCCTAGTAGGTGATCCTGCCCCTTGGTTTAAGTGTGAATGTACAACTAATCCCAACTATAACTTTGACACGGTGGCGGGTCGGTATATCATCCTCTCTTTCTTTGGCTCTACAACTTTGCCCCAAGTGCCAGCTCTACTCCAGTTCATCTACCAAGACCTGCGCCCCCGCCTAGATGACTCCCATATGTGTTTCTTTGGCGTCAGCATTGACCCCCAGGACAAGGAACAAAAGCGGGTTACCCAAGTAATCCCTGGCATTCGTTTTTTCTGGGACTTTAACCTGGAGGTGAGTAAGCGCTACGGAGCGATCGGGGTAGTGGAAGGGGCAGGGCTAACCTTTCAACCCTTTACCCTGGTGCTTGACCCCAATCTGCGTGTCCTAGCCAACATTCCCATCAATGAAAATCACAATCTCATTCTGGACAACGTAGTTAAGAGTCTGCCCCCCATCGATGACTATGCCCAGGTGCCCCTCACAGCTCCTATTTTGATTGTTCCCCGTGTGTTTGAACCAGAGTTTTGTCGAGAATTGATTCGCCTTTATCAAACTCATGGTGGCAGGGAATCGGGGTTTATGCGGGAAAAAGAAGGTAGAACGATCGGGGTTCAAGATTATTCTTTCAAACGACGGAAAGACTATGAAATTGAATCGGAAGAGATTAAAGCACATTTTCGTGCTTGTTTAGTGCGCAGACTAGTACCGGAGATTGCCAAAGCTTTTAACTTCCATGCCACCCGTATTGAGCGCTATATTGTCGCTTGTTATGAAGGGGAAGTGGGGGGATTTTTCCGTCCCCATCGCGATAACACCACCAAGGGAACCGCCCATCGCCGCTTTGCCGTAACAATTAACTTAAATGCCGAAGAATACGAGGGGGGAGATTTACGTTTTCCTGAATACGGCAGCCGTACCTACCGTGCCCCGACAGGGGGTTGCGTAGTTTTTTCCTGTTCTGTTTTGCATGAAGCAACACCAGTGACAAAGGGAGTGAGATACGCCACTTTACCGTTTCTCTATGACGAAGCCGCCGCTAAGATACGGGAAATGAACCGCCAGTTTCTCGCTGGGGAAATTGTTGACCTCAACCAGCAAAAAGCCATGCCAACTTAATTATTATTTTCTTGCCCAACGGAGGAAACCCTACTGCGCCCTATGCCGCAGCTGTAACTACCTCTCCCTCAAAACTGAGTACTTGGTCAACTGAGGGGAGGCCGCTGTATATATTTGTAACTTCTCTATCTTGCCCAGGGTGGAGCGTTCCATAATGACAGGTAGGGAAGATTTCTGATCCCTCAAGGAGGGGATGACCTATGGATAGAGATACCTTTGAACGGGAGGGACGCTCTGATGCAATAGAGCTAAGACCAGAATGGCAAGGATTTAAGCCCCATGTGTGGCAAAACACGATCGATGTGCGCGATTTCATTCAATACAACTACACACCCTACACGGGAGACGGAACTTTTCTGGCAGGGGCAACCGATCGGACACAGAAACTATGGGCACAGGTACAGGAGTTGATGCGCCAGGAGCGGGAGAAGGGGGTGTTAGATGCCGACACGTCTTTACCTTCTTCCATCACTGCCCACCCGCCCGGTTACATTGACAGAGACCTGGAACAAATCGTGGGATTGCAGACGGATAAACCCCTCAAGCGTGCCATCATGCCCTACGGGGGAATCCGCATGGTCAAAAGTGCCCTGGAGGCTTACGGCTATCACCTTGACCCCAAAACAGAGGAGATTTTCACGAAATATCGCAAGACCCACAACGACGGAGTGTTCGATGCCTACACAACGGAGATGCGCAATTGTCGTCGATCGGGGATCATCACAGGTCTGCCGGATGCCTATGGACGGGGGCGCATCATCGGGGACTATCGCCGCGTGGCACTCTATGGCACCGCCCTGTTGATCGAGGATAAAAAGGCACAACTGCGATCGTTGGAAGTGGATGTCATGGATGAACCGACGATTCGCCTGCGGGAAGAAATTTCGGAGCAGATCAAGGCTCTTAACGAACTACAAACGATGGCGCAAAGTTATGGTTTTGACATCAGCAGACCAGCAGCAGATGCGCGGGAAGCTTTCCAATGGTTGTATTTTGGCTATCTGGCAGCGGTGAAGGAACAAAACGGGGCAGCTATGTCCCTCGGTCGGGTATCCACGTTCTTGGATATTTACTGTGAGCGGGATTTAGCCCAAGGCAAGATCACAGAGGCGGAAATTCAAGAACTGGTGGATCACTTTGTGATGAAGTTGCGGATGGTGCGATTCCTGCGCACGCCTGAGTACAATGAACTGTTCTCCGGTGACCCAACATGGGTGACAGAAGCGATCGGGGGCATGGGAGAAGACGGCAGACCCCTGGTGACGAAAAACAGTTTTCGTTTCCTGCAAACACTCTACAACCTAGGACCTGCCCCAGAGCCGAATTTGACAGTGCTGTGGTCGGAAAAATTGCCGACGAATTTCAAACAGTTCTGCGCCCAAACCTCCATCGCCACCAGTTCCATTCAGTACGAAAATGATGACCTCATGCGTCCCTACTACGGGGATGACTACGGCATTGCCTGCTGCGTTTCAGCCATGCGCATTGGTAAACAGATGCAGTTTTTTGGTGCGCGGGTAAATTTGGCAAAAGCTCTCCTCTATGCCATCAACGGCGGGCGGGATGAAAAGAGTGGCGATCAGGTAGCTCCCCCAATGCCCCCCATCACCAGTGAGGTGTTGGATTTTGCCGAAGTAAAAGAGCGCTATGAACAGGTCTTGGCTTGGTTAGCCCGCACTTACATCAACACCCTCAACGTCATCCACTATATGCACGACAAATACTGCTATGAACGGATTGAGATGGCGTTACATGACCGCGATGTCTATCGCACGATGGCTTGTGGAATTGCAGGCTTGTCGGTGGTAGCTGATTCTCTGTCGGCAATCAAGTACGCCAAAGTCAGACCAATTCGGGATGAGCGGGGTATCGCTGTTGATTTCGCTATTGAAGGGGAATATCCCACCTACGGCAACAATGACGATCGGGCTGATGAACTGGCGGTGTGGGTAGTGCAAAAGATGATGGCTGAGTTGCGCAAACACAAGACCTACCGCGATGCTGTCCCAACCCAATCAGTGCTGACGATCACTTCCAACGTGGTCTATGGCAAAAAGACGGGCACAACTCCCGATGGGCGTAAAGCTGGTCAACCCTTTGCCCCTGGTGCTAACCCCATGCACGGACGGGACTGCTGTGGCGCGATCGCTTCTCTAGCTTCCGTTGCCAAACTGCCCTATGCCGATAGCTTGGATGGCATCTCCAATACCTTTTCCATTGTGCCCCACGCCCTTGGACGCACGGAGACCGATCGGGTCAACAACTTGGTGAATATGTTGGATGGCTACTTCCACGACGGCGGACATCACCTCAACGTCAACGTGCTGCAACGGGAAACGCTCCTGGATGCGATGGCACATCCTGAAAAATACCCACAGTTGACAATCCGCGTCTCTGGCTATGCGGTAAACTTCATTAAGCTCACCCGCGAACAACAACTAGATGTCATCAATCGCACCTTCCACGAACGCTGTTAAGGGGAAAATCCACTCCTACGAAAGCATGGGCACGGTGGATGGTCCAGGGATTCGCTTTGTGGTGTTTACCCAGGGCTGTCCTCTCCGTTGCCTTTATTGCCATAACCCCGATTGTCGTAGCATTTACGGTGGACGGGAGGTGACAGTAGCAGAAGTACTAGGGGAAATCAGCAAGTATCGTTCTTACCTCAAAGACGGTGGGGTGACTGTCAGCGGGGGTGAACCTCTTATGCAACCAGAATTTACAGCGGCAATTTTACAGGGGTGTCATGCCTTGGGCTTACATACTGCCCTAGATACCTCTGGCTATTGTCCTGTCCCCGTAGCGGCAGCGGTGTTGGCACATACGGACTTGGTGTTGCTAGATATTAAATCCTATGACCCTGAACTGTATCAGCGGGTAACTCATGTCTCTTTGGAACCCACTCTAGAGATGGCAAGACACCTCGATCGCATCGGTAAGCCTACCTGGATTCGCTTTGTTTTGGTACCTGGTTTGACTGACCCCCGCCATAACATTGAGGGCTTGGCAGATTTTGTGGCCACGCTCAAAAACGTAGAACGGGTAGAAGTGTTGCCCTTTCACAAGATGGGGGAATACAAGTGGGAGCGTTTGGGCTTGGAATACCTCCTCAAGGATACCCCCGAACCCAGTCCAGAGCTAGTGGCAGCCACCAAGGCAATCTTCCGCGATCGGGGGTTGTTTACACCCTAAGTTGCCTAGGGGGACAGGGTCAGGGCGGCAGTAATTACACAAGCCCTTTTCTTGCAGCGTGAATGACCCGCAAGAACGGTTACAGCCCCCAGAGCTAGCTAGCCTTCCCCCCTGCGGAAAAGTGATGTTTACTAATTGCCACTTGTCCCTACCAAACGATCGGCGTTGTTGCTTCCCACTGTTACTGCCCCAGAATTAGCACAGGTTTCTGTCTGACCACCATAATTGGTCATTCCCTTGGCAGTGGCAGGCAGCTTTAATGCCTCTTGTATCGATCGGGGCGTTGTAAATTGGGACAGTTGGGTTATTGGTTGTAGTCGCAATTAACGGTGTACATTCCCCCTGCTTGGCGCCCAAGCATTGTCGGTAAATAACCTCCTGTCGTTGGTTTGGCGGTGTGGGATTGCATTACTTCCAGACCTTGCCTTTGGGCTTGTTGTTGACAGGTGAGAGGTAAGCAGAAGAGACCTACTGACTGTTATGGGGGCAGGAGGAGGGGGGGATAAAAATTAACAAATTCTGACTTTTAGCCAGTAATTTTGTTCCGCAGTACCAATTTTTGCCTTATCCTAACATTTTATAAAGTTCTGTTCCCTCCAGGAACAAAAGGCGTAGGTTAAACCAAAGAGAGGTGAGGGAAGTATGTCTAGCCTGCGGAGACAAGGGGATTTTACCACCTTAACCCGTCATGTTTTGACCCAAATGGGTAGTTTTTCGGCGGAGGCTTTTGATATTAGTGCCCTGATGAGTCGCATTGCTCTGGCGGGGAAGATGATTGCGCGGCAGTTGAGTCGGGCGGGGCTAGTGGCAGATGTGCTGGGCATGACGGGCACAACCAATGTGCAGGGGGAAGAGGTGAAAAAGATGGATGAGTTCGCCAATCAGGCGTTTATCCGTGCCTTTGAGCAGAGTGGTCTGGTCTGTCGCCTGGTGTCGGAGGAGATGGCAAAGCCCTACTACCTGCCCGAAAATTGCCCCATCGGTCGCTATACCCTCATTTTTGACCCCATTGATGGCTCCAGTAATATTGATGTGAATTTGGCAGTGGGCACGATTTTTTCTGTGCGGCAGCAGGAGACGGTGCCAGGGGATGACCCCGATCGCGACTTATTGCAAGCGGGGCACAAGCAGTTGATTGCGGGTTATTTGCTCTACGGCTCTAGCACAATGTTGGTCTATACGATGGGGAAGGGGGTACACGCCTTTACCTTAGATGCGGGGTTGGGGGAGTTTATCCTGTCCCACGAAAATCTAACCGTGCCTAGCAAGGGGAGTATCTACAGTGTCAATGAGGGGAACTTCCACCAGTGGTCAGTGGGGATGCAAAACTATATCCGCCATATCCACAGTCAGGGGGGCTACAGCGGACGCTATTCCGGGGCGTTGGTGGCAGACATCCATCGCATTTTGTTTCAGGGGGGGGTCTTTCTCTACCCCGGCACGCAAAAGCATCCCCAGGGGAAATTGCGCTTACTCTACGAAAATGCCCCTCTAGCCTACATCATCACCCAGGCGGGGGGGAAAGCCTCCACAGGGAAGGAGGATGTGCTGGATGTGGTGCCCCAGAGTTTACACGATCGTACTCCCCTGATTATCGGCAGTCGGGAAGACGTGGATTTAGTGTTGTCTTTTCTGCATGACTGACCACAGGGTAGCCCCTATCTTAGACATCATCGATCGTTATCTAGCACAACAACCTACGGCTTTCTATTTCCCAGGTCATCGGGGTAGGGTGTCTGATCTGTGGGGGGAGGAGCTATGGCGGTCGGATTTGCCGGAACTACCAGGGATAGAGGAGGCGATCGAGCAGGCGGAGGGGCTGGCGGCGGACTTGGTGGGAGCAGAGCGCACCTGGTTTCTCACCAACGGGGCAACAATGGGAATCCACGCTATGCTGTTAGCCTTTCCTGGCGCCAAGGTACTGGTGGGGCGCAATTGCCATCGGGCAACGATTGGGGGGATGGTGTTGGCGGGGACTGTGCCTGTGTATGTGGCGACGGAACTTGATCCTACTACTGGTGTGGATTTGGGGGTCAGTGCTGGGGCTTTGGCGATGGCGTTGTTGGAGCATCCTGATGCAGAGGCAGTGTTTTTGGTCAGTCCCAACTACTACGGTGTGGCGGGGGCAGTACAGGAGTGGGTGGCGTTGTGTCACGATCGGGGCATACCCCTTTTAATCGACAGTGCCCATGGTGCTCATTGGGGCTTCCATCCTGATTTTCCCCCTTCTCCTTTGGCTTTAGGGGCGGATGTGGTGGTGCAGTCCAGCCATAAAACGGCAGCTTCTTTGACGCAAACGGCAATCCTGCATCTCAAAAGTGATTTGGTCAAGGCACAAACGATCGAGGGGGTTTTATCTCTTCTGAGAAGTACCAGTCCTAGTTTGCCCTTGTTAGCCTCTCTGGATTACAGTCGGCGGTTATTAGCGACAGAGGGAAAACAGCGCTTAGCCCAAATTGTCAGTTGGAGTGAGAAATTGCGGGCTAGATTGCCTTGGCTAGTTAGTTTTGATGACCCCAGTCGTCTGACAGCAATTCCTCCAGGAGGGACAGGCTTTCAGCTAGACCAGTGGCTATGTCAACAATCCCCTCCCCTCATTGCTGAGTTGCCTACCCTGGAACATTTAGTTTTTGCCCTCGGCTTGGGTACAGTAGAAGAGGACAGCGATCGGTTGTTGCAATTATTGCAGGAGTACCCCTGCCCTGCCAAGAAAGTTAGAGTTGCGCCTTTTAATTTTGCTACTGTAGAGCAACCAACTCTTACTCCCCGGCAAGCCTATTTTTCCGCCGCAGAAATAGTGTCAGCAAAAGAAGCGATCGGGCGCATTAGTCGCACTGTTATTTGTCCCTATCCCCCTGGCATTCCTGTCATTTTACCAGGAGAGGTTATCAAACAAGAAACGATCGAGTATTTAGCACAAGTAATAGCAGCGGGGGGAATTGTGCAGGGCTGGCAAGGGGGTATAGCAGTTTTAGCGGAATAGTTCTGACCAGAAGTGAGCAAAAATAGCATTCTTTTCCACCACAAATAGATCAAAGGGGTCAGGACCATCTACATGGCGACTTATCACACCAAAGCCTGTCCTCAAGTTGGGTTCTTTCCAATTGAGGGGGGTAAAAAGGGGCAGGGGCGATCGTAAAAAGGCATCAAAATTAGTGGATGTATTCATGCGGTTCAGCAGAGATTGCATAACCAATTCCGCCCGATCGGAATAAATATCTTCTGTGGCTTGTAGCCAGGCGCGACGGATAAGTTCTAGTCGTTTTTGGGGATTGTACCAAGCACTGATGAGAGTTTCTGTGGCAGTGTGGGGGCGTTCAATAACTGTTTGTAATTGGTCACGGCGATCGGTAACGGCATTGACTAAAAGGGTAGTAATGGGCTGCTGTAATGCTTGTAATGACTGTAGAGCGTTAGGTTTTCCTAGCCACCAATATAAAACTGCTAAATTGCGGTCACGTTTTTGTTGTTGGTACAGGGGGGCTAAAACATTAGTCACCGATTCATAAATACCCTGCAATTGTTGTGTCCGCCAGAGGGGACTAGTGACAAAGAGAGGATGATAGAAACACTCCTGGGCAATTTCTTTAATTCCCTCTTGGTCGTTACCTTGGCGCAAAAGGGACAGACCCAAACCAAAGTGGAGGGACGGACGGTAGGGCAGTAAATTGATAGCCGCTTGAAAAGCTGTTTTTGCCCCTGACATATCCCCCTGCTTGTAGAGTAACCAGGCTAACTGTTGGTAGTTAAATTCTTGGTAGGGGTTAGCCTTAATTGCCTGGCGGAAATAATCGATCGCTAATTTCTGCTCCTTAGTGGCGAGATTTTGGTCCCGTTCATCCCATGCCTTTAATCCCAAATTCCACCCCAGCTGAGTGGCGTAATAACTCTCCCAGGGGACTAACTCCAGCGCCCGTTGCAGTTGAGTTTGAAAGCGTTCAAAAGCAAGAATTGCCCCTGTCCTTTGATATTCCCGCAGATAGGAAAAACCCTGACTAGATAGATACCACGCCCAATCTATAGGAGTCACCCAGGCTATACCAGCTAACAATAAACCCCATCCCCCCAGAGATACTAACCTCCGCCAGCGAGGCACAAAAATATGCTCCTTTTCCTCCCTCCAGTACAGCCAAACTGTCAAATAAATTAGCAACGTCCCACTAATAGCCAAGACATCTAATTGATAATCTAAAATAGCTACAGCTAAATAACCCACCAGAGCGATCGTTATACCCTCCCGCCGTAGATTAGCCCCATTACTCTGCGATCGTGCCAATAAAAACAACCACCATAGGGTAGCTAAAACCCCAACTATGCCCAATTCTGCCCAAATTTGTAGGGGCGTACTATGCAGTTGTACATCCATTTCTAAACGATCGAGTCCCCATTGGGGTCGGAATTTTTGATAGAGCAAAGGCACTGCCCCCAAACCCGCTCCTAGTAGCCAATGGGATTTCCCCATCTCCCAGCCCACCGTGTTAGTAATCGATCGGTAAAACAATTCCTCATGCTTGCCCTGGGGGAGAGCAAAAACAAACTCCCGTAAGTAACTATTAGCTATAATAAAACCTAACAGAAAGATAGCGGCTCCCAGAATAGCCCCAACAGTCAGACGCGATCGTTTACCTAAGTAGAAGAGAAAAGCACATAGGATGACTGCCAAACCTACTAAACCCACATAGGAACTGGTACTAAACAAAGTTAGCAGCCCCAAGACAAATCCCAGTATACCCACCTTCTGCCAAAAACCCTTTTCTGCCAGTGCTAAAGTAAAAAGGAGGGGCAAAGCTAAAACCACATAACCAGCAACATAATTACTATCACCAGCGGGTAAGGTATTGTGTAAATTGGCAGTAAAGGGATGAAAGAAACTCTGTACCCCCTCTCTTTTTAAGGCTTGTATATGCTGCCATTGGGGTAGCAATTTTTGGGTCAGCCAGAGGGTCAAACTCTCCCCCATATAAATTGTCTGCAGTAATGCCTGGAACCTCAAAAGACCAAGGGGATTTTGACTAATCTTTAGGTGCTGCCACAGGGCATAAGCACTAGTAATAAAGGCAAGAGCAATACCCCCCTGCCACACCGCCTGGGGTTTGAATTGGGCAAACAGACAATTGAGAAACAAAATAGCAATGACAAATAAAACCCAGCGATCGAGACCATGACCTAACAGGTAAAAGGGTCGCCCCTGGGGGTACAAACGCAGGAGAAATAAAACTATCATTAACACTAGCCCTCCCTGCCAAAAAATCACAAAGGGATAGGCACTCATATGGGGAGTGAGCACTAAATTCTGCCAATAAATATCAGGGGTAAGTGTGACAAAAACATAGAGAAGCAGGGCAAAAAAGCTGAGGATTTTTCCAGATAACATACTTGCAAACAGCGACCCTACAGTTAAAGTTAGCATTTTTTCTTAACCAGGGATAACAAACACGCCGCCCCTGTGTATAATCAACCTAGACTCCTAAGTTGGGTGTATGTCCAAGCTGCAATTTTTGCTCGTTTCTACCATCATTACCTCAGCCTTACTGCTCCTGATCGGGGGCAGAGATAGCCACACCTTCATTCCCATTTCTATCTTGGTTGCCCTTTCTTACCTCACCAATCGCTTTATCCCTGAACCCCTGTGGGAACAGTTTGCCCGTTGGGTTAATCGCACCACCAATCGCTCGCTCCTGAAGACGAAGATGAAACGCTTACCCCCTTCCCGTCTACGGCGGTTGCGCTAATGCTGGGAGTGGGGATCGTCGGTACAGGCTTTGTTGCCAATTTGCGGGGAGAACTCTTCAGCCAATATCCAGAGGTAAAAATCCTGGGTTATGCGGGTACTCCCCACCGTTTAGCAGAATTGGGGGCTAAGTTTAATTGCCCGGTTTTTCCTGACCCCCAAGATTTAATTCACCAAACAGGAATTGACCTCGTTGTAGTTGCCAATACTAATAGCGACCATTACCCCATAGCCAAGCTCGCTCTGACAGCGGGGAAAAATGTGGTAGTAGAATATCCCCCTGCCCTCACTTACCAAGAGGGAGTAGAGTTATATGAGCTAGCCCAAAAACACAATAAACTATTGCACATTGAACATATCGAATTGTTGGGGGGTATCCACCAAGCTATGGTCGCCCATTTGCCCCAGATTGGTGAGGTCTTGTTTGCCCGCTATGTCACCACATCCCCCCAGCGCCCTGCCCCTGCCAAGTGGACTTATTGCCCCGATCGCTATGGCTTTCCCCTGGTAGGTGCTCTGTCCCGTTTGCATAGATTTACAGCGGTTTGGGGAGAGGTGGCGAGGGTAAGTTGCCAGGTGCGTTACCGCGGGGAACATTTGCCCCAACGATACAGCTATTGTTATTGCGATGCCCAGTTATTTTTCCGCCATGGCCCGATCGTGCAGGTACATTACAGCAAGGGGGAATACTGTTGGCAGGCAGAACGGAGCCTAGAAATTCAAGGGGAGAGGGGGGGGCTATTTTTCCAGGGAGACAGTGGCAAATTGGTGGCTGCTGAGGGGGAGAGAGTTTTGACCGTCGGTCCCAGTCGTGGTCTCTTTGCCCTGGATACGCAACAGGTAGTCGCCCATCTCCTCGCAGGTAAACCCCTCTATGTGCAGCCCTCCAGTTCTCTGTATGCTTTGCAGGTGGCGACAGCTTGTCAGCGGGCGGCTGAGACTGACAAAATAATTGATTTGGTATAGACTGAAAAAGACTTGAGGAGAGGCTATGAAGTTAGACGAAATTGAAGCGCGGATGCAAAAGTGTATTGAAGCGACTCAGAGCAATTTTAATACGGTGCGCACAGGACGGGCTAATGCTGCTCTACTCGATCGGATCATGGTGGAATACTACGGCACGCCCACACCCCTGAAGTCCCTAGCTAGTATCAATACCCCCGATGCTACCACGCTGTTAATTCAACCTTTCGATCGCAGCACTCTCAACGCCATTGAACGGGCAATCAGTGAATCAGATTTGGGGCTGCCCCCCAACAACGACGGACACAGTATTCGTCTGAACATTCCCCCCCTCACCGCCGAACGACGGAAAGAGCTGGCAAAGATGGTGGGGAAATTGGCAGAGGAAGGTAAGGTGGCAATCCGCAATGTGCGCCGCGACGCCATGGACATGGTGAAAAAAGAAGAAAAAAACAAGACAATCTCGGAAGACGAGGCGAAAAAGTTACAGGAACAGGTAGAAAAACTGACGGAGAAATACATTAAAAAGTTGGAACAAATCCAAGCGGACAAAGAGAAAGAAATTTCCAGTATCTAAAAGGGCGGGGGTTGCTGTAATTCTAACTGCTTGCCCGTGCGGGGATGAATTAAACGTAACTCACTGGCGTGGAGGTAGAGGCGGGGGGCATTTCCCTGATCACCGTAGAGGGTGTCGCCCAGAATGGGACAGCCAAAGTAGGCTAGGCAGTGTACCCGCAGTTGATGGGTGCGTCCTGTGTGGGGGATCAGCAACAGACGGCTAGGCATTCCCCGATCGATTACCCGAAAGGTGGTACGACTCCTTTTGCCTGTGGGCACTACGCCATAGCGAGGGGGGGCAAGCCTACCAATGGGTAAATCAATCTCTCCTGTCGTTGCCGCCATCTCTTTCGGTAGAAGGGCTGTATAGATTTTAGTAACCTGAGCGTGCCAATGTTTTGTCAGGTAGTGTTGGGCGTGTTTATCCAGGGCAAATAACAAAAGACCAGAGGTGGCTTGGTCCAAACGATGGACAAGATGGATATGTTCTGTTCTCAGTTGTCGTTGCAGACGCGTAAGGGCGCTATCCACACAGTGGAGACCAGGGACAGATAAAAGCCCAGGGGGCTTGTTCACTACCACCAAGTCCTCATCTTGATAGACAATCTCTATTGCCAACGCAGGAGACAAAAGATAGTCCTGCAGCAGTTTTCTCTGTTGTTCTGCCACTGCCTGCCGATATGCCTGGCGCAGTTTGTGTATTTCTTGCTCGATCGTTTTGATCTCTGCTGCTAGAGGTTGCAACAGTTTTTGCCAGTGCCGCCGTAGGTCTCGCCTTGCTAACTTTTCTGCCCGACTGAGCCGATCGAGGTATGCCAGTGCCTCTGTGTTACCCTCCTGTTGTAGGACTTGTCGCAGTCTCTGCCGCTCCTGTTTTTGTTGTTTCTGTCGCGCCAGTAGGGCTTGGTACTCCTGTTCAAATTCTGACAAGAGGCGGCTGTACTCCTGACGAACAGGAGAGGTGACCAATTCTTTAATACGGCGTTTAATTTGTGTGAGTTGGGCATAGATGGTTTTATCCACCATTTAATTTCTGTAGAGCCATTGCGGCACAGTAACTTAAATCCCAAAGGGGGGAATGGCGATATTTCTCCAGTTCGGGTATTGCCCGTTTGTCCCCTAATTCTCCTAAACTAATGGCAGCCCCCGCGCGAGATTTTTGAAACTGCGGTTGCTTGTTGTGTAGAGCTTCTATTAAAATATCATAGCCAGGTTGATACTGTAACCAGCCTATTAATTTCACCACGTGGTAGTGGGCGCCATAGTCACTGCGGGCTTCCCCCGCATAAAATTCCTGTACTAAACGTGCCCCCGCCACAGCCCCGTAGTTTTGCAAAATAGTGAGAGTAGCCAAATAACACTTGCCAAAATCTGTATCGTAGAGGTCTTGAATTAAGCGATCGAGGCTTGGCAATTCATTGTATTTGTGCAGTAGTTTTAAGGTGGAGGGATGGTCAATTAAACATTGTTCTAAGTAGGATTGATACTGTTCCTTTGGGAGAGCATTAGCCTCCGCTAAAAGTTTGATCCCCCGCACCCGAAAGACGAGGGAAACAGGGGCACAGGCAATGAGAGGAATCGCGGCTGTATATTGGGCATCTATGATGTCTTGAATTGCCATCCGCCGCACCATGGGGTTACTGTGCCACATCCAATCAATGACGCGGTTAAAATGGGTGAAATTCCCTTCTAAAACTGCCAAAGCACTGAGAGCAGCACTGGCAACCCCTGGGTCACTGTGGTCGACAAATTGTCTGATTTGGGGCACTGCCTGGCGATAACCCAACTTACGTAATGTCTGTATAATCACCCTGTGGGACTGCTCTTCTTCTGTCAACAAAGCGGCAATTCTCGCTAAAATTTGCTCCTCCTGGACATGCAGTTCTCCCAATGCCCACACACAGTTTTCCACTAGGTAACGGTCTTTTTCCGCCAAACACTCCACCAACAGGGGAATTGCCTCTTTTGCCTGCAGTCTGCCTAAACTTTCCGCTGCCTTCCTGCGCACAATGCGATTGTCTAAATCTTCCTCTTTTCTAGCTACCGCCCGCATCAACGCCGATCGCGACTCTGGGGTATTGAAATTCACGAGGTGGGCAGCTGCTATGTATCTGACATCTTCTCCCTCTAAGGCATGGCTGGGTTTGTCCAACAGCGCGATCGCTTCTGCTTCTGTCATGTCGTAGATGCGTAAAAAACGATTGTTCATCCGTTGTGCTGCAATTCCCTGTTTGGCATAATCATAAGCTATCACAGATAGATAAAAGGTGGCGTAAACTCTCCTGTAGCCATGCGTTGAAATGCTTGGGGTAGTGTCTCAATGACATCGAGGGGGCGGAGGCTTTCTGTGTGTTTTTCTGCCGCTGCTATTTCCCCCGCCAAACCATGCACAAATACTCCTATCTGCAGTGCCTCTAGTGGTGCTAGCCCCTTCCCCAAGAGAGCTGCCAGGATACCCGCCAGGACATCCCCCATACCCCCCTTTGCCATTGCCGCAGTCCCCCGCGTGGAGAGATAGACCTGCCCCTGGGGCGTAGCGATCGCTGTGCGGGAGGATTTGAGGACGATATAACAACCCCACTGCTGGGCAAATTGCTGGGCAACGTCAGTTAAATTTTCGTTAATTTCTCCTGGCGGCAAGCCCGTCAATCGGTGGCATTCCCCCACATGGGGTGTGAGGACGGTTACCCCTGGGCGCTCCCTGAGGAGGTCAACCCCCGCATCTGCTAAATTGTTGAGGGCATCAGCGTCCAACACCAAGGGCACGGCAATCTGGCGCATTAACTCTTCCACAATCCTCTGCCCCTCTGGGTAGCGGTCCATACCCATTCCCGCTGCTACTGCTGTAAATTTGTCCTGCCTTGCCAGAATTTCCCCACTAGCTTCTGCTGCTAACCTCTCCTCCCCTGCCAAGGGTACACTCATCTCCTCTAGGAGTACTGTTTCCACAATTTGGTTGAGACCCCTGGGCACCCCCACAGTGACTAAGCCCGCCCCCGCACGAGTACTAGCTTTGGCTGCCATCATCACCGCCCCCGTTTTGCCCACACTGCCCCCCACCAGCAGGACATGACCCATCTTGCCCTTGTGCACATCCACTGCCCTGGGAGGGAGGTTAACGGAGAGTAAAACTTGCCGCTGAATGTCCTTTGCCAAGGCGGGAGGAATACCTATGTCCGCCACGTACAGTTTGCCGCACTGTTTTGCCGCTGGATGGAGGAGATGACAGAGTTTAGGGAACTGCAATGTCACTGTCACCCTAGCACTGACAGCGGGGACCACTTCCCTGCCACTATCTGCCACTAGCCCTGATGGAATATCCACACTGACGATTGGTATCCCTGCCCCTTGCATCCGCTCGATCCAAGCCTGCCCTGCCCCCCGTGGCGGTGGCGTAAATCCTGTACCAAACAGAGCATCCACCAACAAGTCATAGCCTTTTGTATCGACAGAGGTAAGGGGAAACAAGCCCAAGTTACGCAAAATTTGATATTGAATTTGGGCATCCCCCTTGAGGTCTTCTCCTAAAGGGAGGACATAATCCACTTGGTACCCCAAAAGATATAGTTGTCGGACAATGGCTAGGCCGTCCCCTCCATTGTTGCCCTTCCCTGCTACTACTAAAACCCGCTGTCCTCTGCCAAACTCCCGCCCGATCGCTGTCACCACCCCCAGGGCAGCTCTTTCCATCAAAACTAATGAAGGTATGCCTATCCCCGCGATCGCTCGCTGGTCTACTGCCTGCATTTCTTGTGCTTTTAATATTTGCATAATCCTGTGCGCCCTAGGGGGTAATTCCTATCAGCCGGGGGGCCAGTGCATCGATCGCCCACCCAAAACATGAATATGTAAATGGTAAACAGTCTGTCCTCCCTGTGGCCCACAGTTAATCACCAACCGATAGCCCTGGTCCAAGTTTTCCTGTTTGGCGACTTTGGCTGCCACCAGTAATAGGTGACCAAGGAGACTTTGGTCTGCCGCTGTGGCATCAGCGATGGTGGGGATAACTTGTTTGGGAATCACCAAGATGTGCACCGGTGCCTGGGGGTTTATATCCCGAAATGCCAGGGCTAAATCATCTTCATAGACGATCGTGGCGGGAATCTCGCGGCGGATAATCTTGCTAAAAACTGTCTCAGAACCGTTAGTCATGGTTAGTTCCCTGTTGTACTTAGCTAGTTTTATAGGAATTTGCCCGCCAAAGCAAGACCTTAAAAAGTTTTCTGGTTTTTGTAGAGGAAATGTAGTGACAAATTAGGAAATAGATGAGTAAAATAGCCATTAGTTCCACTGACAACTGTAGGGATATAGGTAAAGAAATGGTAAAACAAGTTGCACTCACGGGAGAAGCACTCCTTAAGAAAGTTAAAGAATTGGACCACCTGAGCGAGAAGGAAAAGGCGAAAGCCTGTGGGTATATTACTGTTACCCGCGATGGCAAGAACCGCGTCAATATGATGAAGTTCCTCAACAACTTGAACGCCGCTGTGTTTGAGTCGGAGGGTCTCAGTCGTGGTAAGCATTCTGGGCGGGGGGGCAGGAGTGCCAGCTATCGTGTCAGTGTGCAGAAAAATGGCAACCTCCTGATTGGTTCTACCTATACGCAAATGATGGGTCTGCAACCGGGGGATGAATTAGAAATTCGCCTGGGACGGAAACATATTCACCTGCGCCCCGTTAACTCCTCCCTGGAGGAATAACCCCTAAGAGCTGCTGTACTGTCCCCAGTAATTCTCCCTCTGGACAAGCTACTAATTTCCCCTGCCTAGGGGTAGGAGTGCTCCCCTGGCGTACCACGATCGGTATGGAGCGCAAGTAACTGTGGGGGTAAACCCGCGTGAGCATTTCTATCTGCCCTAGCACTGCCAACTGGGGCTGCCAGAGGGGGGCAAGTTGTTCCGCCTGTTCCACATCGTCGACGGTCATACAACAGAAGGGCAAGCTATTTATCTCCCCCCAATCCTGGCAGGCAATACAGAGGATTTTCCGGCTCTTGCTAGGTAAAAACGCTCTCACTTGGTCACCGCTAATGTGGTGATAGAGTTTGAGGGGAATCGACCGGCAGTGGCTGTCCTGGTGCAACAGGTAGCGCATATCCCTTCCCCCTAGGACAGGCAGGTCATAGTTGGCAAAAATACAGGCGGGGCGGAACTGGCGGGCTTTCTCTAGGGCCTCAATTCCCGAGCGAGCAATGACGGGGAAAAACTGCGCTTGGCTCACAGCGTTAGCGATCGTGGCAATTTGTTGGGAGTCCACCTCAGCAATCAGGACTAGCTGGCAGTAGGGACAACTGGGGGGGGCAGCGGGTAACAGCAAGGTAAACTCACTACCTTTACCCACCTGGGAGCGAAAGGTGACATCTCCCCCATGCAAACGCGCCAGATGGCGGGTGAGGATCAGTCCCAACCCCGTACCGCCTACATGCCTTACCCTGGGATTCTCCACCTGCTGAAATTTCTGAAACAGGCGTGCCTGGTCTGCATCAGCAATGCCCTTGCCCCTGTCCCACACCGTGAAGGCAATCCAGTCCTGCCATGCTTCTACCCTGATCCCCACCTCTGGTAGGCGGTCCTTGCCACCAAAGCGACAGGCATTGTGTAGGAGATGCCCCAACATCTGCTGCAGACGGGAGGGGTCTGCCACGATCGTGTCAATACCGGGGGCAATGTCCAAACTAATGGGGGGGACAGAGGGCAAGTCCTGTTGTGGCAGCTGTTGGATCACCTGCTGGCAGAGGGTAGCTACCTTAATTGGGGTGAGATAGAGCTTTAGCTGTCCCATTTCCGCCTGGGTGACATCCACCATTGTATTGATCACCTGGGCTAATCGATGCCCGCTGCGGTGGATAGTTTGCAGATAGTGCCGCTGTTGCTCCGTCAGATGGGCGTGCAGTTGCTGCTGCAGAATTTCCGTCATAGCCAACACTACCGTCAAGGGCGATCGCAATTCATGGGTGACACAGGCTAAAAACTCATTCTTCATGCGTTCCAGTTGAGCACGAGAAGTTAAACCCGCCCGCGGTTGCGCGATCGTGACCTCCATGCCACTGAGGTTTTCCTGGTGTAATTCCCAATCGCTGCTGGAGAATTCCCCTAGACGCTGCCACAATTGATTAGTAATAATACCTAAGTCGCTCCGCACCATCACAGGCAGAGGCAAAGCTTCCAGAAATGGCTGCAGGTCAAATTGCATATCAACTGCCTCAGTTGTTTTTATTTTGCCCCCCTTTTGCTAGAGAAGCAAAAACTACAGAATTTAGATAGAAACTTGTTAAGTTGTATTGCAATGCCCTACCAGCATGGAAATTGCAGGCAAGCTTTTATTAGTACAGCCTGGACAAGAGGCGTTGCACGGTTTGACATTAGCAAGGCGGGCAAGTGCCCTATGGGCAGTGAACGGCATCTACTGCATAGACAGGCAGCCCCAGATATTGCTGACAGGAATTAAGCAAACCTAAGTTAAGATGCAAGTATCGCTTTTAACAAAAATTGCATGGTTGAGCGCCCCATCAAAAAATCCGACCTGCCGCCCCCAGAGACAAGGGCAGATCTGCCGCCCCAAGCAGCAGGAGAACGCAAAGAACGTCGCCCCCGCCATCGGAAGCAGAAGAAAGAACCACCCGACCCTGCCATACCCCCCGCCCTGGTGCGCGGTCCCAAACCCCAGCCGAAAAAGGAAGTGCCCCCCCCAGAACCAGAGACTACAGCTGAGCCAGAAGCAACGGCAGGTACCGAAGGTTAACTTCTATAATGAAGTAACACTACAGCGGACTGGATGGAAACCCTAGAACTCCTTGAATGGCAACGTCTATGTAAGCATCTTGCCACCTTTGCCGCCACTAAGCTGGGTAAAAATCGCGCCCTGGCGCTGACCATACCAGACACGATCGAGGCTAGTCAAATCCTGTTACAACAGACAGCGGAATGCTATCGCCTAGATGCAGTGGTGCCAGGGGGACTCTCCCTGGAGGGAATTCGGGACATCAGTGATGCCGTCAAGCGGGCAGACAAGCAGGGGACTCTCTCCGCTCTGGAACTGGTGGATATTGCCAGTACCCTCAGGGGAGTGCGGCAGCTGCGCCGTAGCTTAGAAAATCGCGATGGCTTTCCCCTCCTGCAAAGTATGGTGGCGGATTTGCGTACCTACCCCGAACTAGAGCAGGCAATCTATCACTGCATTGATGAGAGTGGTACTGTCCTAGAGCGAGCTTCCGAGAAATTAGCCAGCATCCGCCAAAGTCTGCGCACCCTCAAGGAGCATATCTGGCAAACTCTGCAGTCCCTCATACAACGCAAAGCCGCTGCCCTCCAGGAATTGGTCATCACCCAAAGAAACGATCGCTATGTCCTTGCTGTCAAAGCCAGCCACAAAGACCAAATTCCCGGCGTTGTCCACGACAGTTCCAGCAGCGGCATGACCCTGTTTGTGGAGCCAGAAGGACTTGTTGCAAAAAATAATCAATTGCGGCAACTGCAGGCACAGGAAGAACGGGAAATTGCCCAGATACTGCGCCACCTCAGCGCAAAAGTCACCGCTGTTGCCCCCGACCTGCTGCGCCTAGTGGAAGTGGTGACCACGATCGATTTAGCCCTAGCCCGCGCCCGCTATGCCTATTGGTTAGAGGCATCCCCTCCCCAGTTTAGCGATCGGGATACCCCCATCACCCTGCAGCAACTGCGCCATCCCCTCCTGGTGTGGCAGGAACGCTACGAACAGGGACATCCCGTCGTTCCCATCGACATCAAAATTCCCCCTACGATCACCGCCGTTGTCATCACTGGTCCCAACACAGGGGGGAAGACCGCCACCCTCAAGACCTTTGGCTTAGCTGCCCTCATGGCAAAGGCAGGGCTATTCATTCCCGCCCAGGAACCCGTCTGTCTGCCCTGGTTTGATCATGTCCTAGCAGACATCGGCGATGAGCAATCCCTAGAACAAAACCTCTCCACCTTTTCTGGGCATATTACCCGCATCATCCGCATTTTGCAGCAAACCACCCCCCAATCCCTCGTGCTTCTGGACGAAGTGGGAGCGGGTACCGACCCTACGGAAGGCAGTGCCCTTGCCGCCGCCCTCCTGGAACATTTCGCTGCTCATGCCCGCCTTACCATTGCCACCACTCACTTTGGCGAACTCAAGGCACTCAAATACCGTGACCCCCGCTTTGAAAACGCCTCTGTGGAATTTGACGATGTCTCCCTCGCCCCCACCTACCGCCTCCTGTGGGGCATCCCTGGACGATCGAAGGCATTGATCATCGCCCAGCGTTTGGGCTTACCCCCCGCCATTCTGGCACGGGCCCAGGCACAAGTGGGCTTGGGGACAGAAGAAATCAACCGTGTCATCACAGCCCTAGAACAGCAGCGGCGGGAACAGGAACAAAAAACCGCCCTTGTTACCCAACTGCTGCAGGATACAGAACGCTTGCACCAGGAAATCCTTCTCAAGTCGGGCAATCTGCGCACCCAGTACCAAGACCTCCGCCGCCAGCAGGAACAGGAAGTCAAACAAGCGATCGCCCAGGCAAAGAAGGAGATCGCCCGCGTCATCCGCAAACTGCAAAACAGCAACCAAACAGTGGAAGATGTGCAGTGGGCAGAAAAACAGTTAGAAGAATTGCAAAAACGCCATCTTCCCCCTCCTCCCCCTACCCCAGAGCAAACCTATGTCCCCCAGGTGGGCGATCGGGTAAAAATTTTGCCCCTGGACAAGGTAGGGCAAGTGCTCACTCCTCCCAATGGGGCAGGGGAAATCTCTGTGCGGCTGGGCACTCTGAAAATGACCCTCCCCTGCAAAGATGTAGCACCTCTACCCTAAATTTGGCAAAAGTAGTAGCCACATTCGGCAAGTTGGTGTATGCTAACACGGGATTAGACAGTGCTTCTCCTGGCAAATTTGCCTGCCTTTGTCCCTATTCCGACAGGAAAGACTATGATGCGCAAGTTTTTGTCTCTAGTTTCTGCCACCTGTGCGGGAGCCGTCCTAGCTACTGATTCTGTCCTTGCCAAGGCTAACCGCTTAGAAACTTTTGTTTTTAACCTCTCAGAGAATCGCATTGAGTTTTCCACCCAGGCAGCAGTACAGCCCAAGGGCATGGTGATTACTGACCCCACTCGCCTAGTCATAGATTTGCCTGGCACAGTTTTCCATCGCCCTACGGTCAAACGCCCGATCGGTAACCCTATCCAGGAAGTGCGTGTGGGGCAGCCGGAGCCAGGTACTACCCGCTTGGTAGTGGAATTTGCCCCGGATTTTCAGATGGGCAACGAACCCCTGTATCTCACGCCCCTCAGCCCCAAACATTGGTCAGTGCAACTGCCAAGCCAAGTGGCAGCCCTCCAGCAACGGGCGCGGAGTAGTTTTATTTGGCCCCTCATCGGCGAATTAACTGCTGGCTTTGGCTGGCGCATCCATCCCATCAGCGGGGAAAAACGTTTACACAAAGGTATTGACATAGCTGCCCCCATTGGTACTCCCATTTTTGCTGCCGCCGATGGTGTAGTGAAAGAAGCGGGTTGGGATGACAGTGGCTATGGCAACAAAGTGGTGATTAAGCATTTTGACGGCACGGAAACCCTCTATGCCCACACCAACCGCTTGTTTGTGAGCGTGGGGCAAACAGTCAAGCAGGGACAACCGATTGCTGAAGTAGGAAGCACAGGGAGGAGCACAGGACCTCATCTACATTTTGAAGTCCTCAAGGAAGAACAGCTCCTCGACCCTCTGGCAGTCCTACCCCTGCGCTATATCTTGTTTGATGTGGCGGCTAGCTAAACCTACATAGGGCGACGGAAGCGGTTGCGGCGGCGGGCATTCTCTGCCTTGCGCTTGCGCTTTTCCGCTGGTGTTTCGTAGTGCTGACAACGTCTGACATCAGCAATTAAACCTGCTTTTTGGATTTTCTTTTTGAAACGGCGCAGTGCCGACTCGATCCCTTCGTTTTCCCCGACAATGATTTGGGTCATACCATCCTTTTACTAGATTGCCTACCTATTATAAACTAAATCCCTCCCCCCGCTTAGGGATCGCTGGCTACATGAGTATTTCTCCCTAAAATTTCATCCCTCCCTAGAAATATAAAAAAAAGATTAAGTGATCCCCAGGTTAGCAAAATTTTACGTCACAATGAGTACAGATTCAAACGGGACCAGCTTAATAAAGGTCTTGAAGGTCAAAAACAGTATAATATGTCCTGGGGGAGCCTGTTTTTATCCCCCTTTTTGACGTGGGAGTGAGACTTGCACCTAGAGGAGATTTTGGCGGGCTATAGCCAGGGTTATTTCCTCATGGCGGATGAAGGGGGGCAGTTGGGCTGGTATGGCACTAGGGTACGCACTTTGATCCCCCTTGACGATCGGTTTCGCTATCCCAAATCCCTACGCCGTGCCCTCAATCAGAACTGGTTTACAGTGGGGATGAATCAGGCGTTCGCTGCAGTGGTGGCAGGCTGTGCCGATCGCTCAGACACTTGGATTTCCCCTGAACTGCAGGAGATTTACGGCGAGTTGCGGCGGTGGGGCTATGCCCATAGTTTTGAGACCTGGCAGGGGGAGCAGTTGGCGGGGGGCATTTTGGGGATCACCATTGGGTGTGCCTTTATTGGAGAGTCCATGTTTTACCGCATTCCCGAAGGTTCCAAGGTGGCGATGGTGAAGTTAGTGGAGCATTTGCGGGCGCGGCAGTTTCTGCTCTTTGATGCCCAGTTGATGAATCCCCATCTTGCCCGCTTTGGTGCCTACGAAATCCCCGATCGGGAATATCGTCAACTACTGCAGGTGGCAATCCAGGGCAAATGCCGCTTTTGCGACTAAAAAGGAGCCGATCTCAGCTCCCAGGTTCTAACTAGCATTCCCGCCCGTAAGGCCACTTCCAGTTCGTGATCTCCTCCTTGTCAATGCCGTGCTCCCGCGCATAGTTGAGGTTTTCAATGATGGCGTTCTTCATCCGCTCCTTGACATAGGCAGCCCGCGACTGTAACTTCGGCACCCGATCGATGACATCGATGACCAGGTTAAACCGATCGATTTGGTTGCGGATAGCCAGTTCTAGGGGCGTGTTGATATTCCCCTCCTCCTTGTAGCCCCGCACATGGATACGCTCTTGGTTAGTACGGCGGTAGGTGAGCTTGTGGATAAGCCAAGGGTAGCCGTGGAAATTAAAAATAACCGGCTTGTCAGGAGTAAAGAGGGTATCAAAATCCCGATCGGAGAGACCGTGGGGGTGCTCCGTTTCCGGTTGCAACTTGAACAAATCCACCACATTGATAAAGCGCACCTTCAGTTCTGGAAATTCCTCCCGCAGGATTGCCGTTGCCGCCAGGGACTCCATGGTGGGAATATCACCACAGCAAGCCATTACCACATCGGGTACATCCGGCTCCTTGCCGCAGTCGTCGTTGCTAGCCCATTCCCAGATACCGATCCCCTTCGTGCAGTGCTTAATTGCTTCCTCCATTGTCAGGTACTGCAGGTGCATTTGCTTATCCGCCACGATAACATTGACATAGCCCTTGCTGCGCAGACAGTGGTCAGTGACGGAGAGGAGACAGTTGGCATCTGGGGGCAGATAGATACGGGTGACCGCCGCACTCTTGTTGGTGATGAGGTCAATAAAACCGGGGTCTTGGTGACTAAAGCCATTGTGGTCTTGCCGCCACACCACCGAGGACAACAGGATATTCAAGGAAGAAATGGGGGAGCGCCAGGGCACATCATGGCGACAGATGTCCAACCATTTAGCGTGCTGGTTCACCATGGAGTCAATCACGTGGGCAAACGCCTCGTAGGTGTGGAAGAGTCCGTGCCGCCCTGTTAGGAGATAGCCCTCCAGCCAGCCCTCTAGGGTGTGCTCACTCAGCATTTCCATCACCCGTCCATCGGGGGAGAGATGACCGCCATCCTCATCTTCGGGCAAATAGTCCGCCAGCCAAGCTTTCTTAGTCACCTCATAGAGGGGATGCAGCTTATTAGAAGCTGTTTCATCGGGACCAAAGACGCGGAAATTGTGCATATTTTTTTTCATCACATCCCGCAGGAAGGTGCCCATGATTTTGGTGTTTTCCGCCTCCACCACCCCGGGGCTGGGGACATCAACGGCATAGGCACGAAAATCTGGCATCACTAAATCCTTGCGCACTACCCCCCCATTGGTGACAGGATTGGCACTCATGCGGCGATTGCCCTTAGGCGCCAGTTCCTTTAATTCCGGACGCAAACGCCCCTTTTCATCAAACAACTCCTCTGGTTTGTAGCTCTTCATCCACTGTTCCAGGAGCCGCAGATGTTCAGGATTTTGGTGCATCCCCGATAGCGGTACTTGGTGGGAACGCCAGAAACCCTCTACCTTGTGTCCGTCCACCTCCTGGGGACCAGTCCAACCCTTGGGCGTGCGGAGAACAAGCATGGGCCACTTCGGACGGAAGGGTTTGCCCGTACTCCTAGCCTCCAGCTGGATTTGGCGAATTTGGGTAATACATTCCTCCAGCACCCTTGCCATCTTTTGGTGCATCTCCATTGGCTCCGACCCTTCTACAAAGTAGGGGGTATAGCCATAGCCGCGGAAGAGGGACTCCAATTCTTCGTGGGAAATACGGGATAACAGGGTGGGGTTAGCAATCTTGTAGCCGTTCAAATGCAAGATGGGCAGCACGGCACCGTCGCGGATGGGGTTGAGGAATTTGTTAGAATGCCAGGCTGTTGCCAGGGGTCCCGTTTCCGCTTCTCCGTCTCCCACAACACAGGCGGCAATTAGATCAGGGTTGTCAAAAACAGCGCCAAAGGCATGGGACAGACTGTAACCTAGCTCTCCCCCCTCATGGATAGAACCGGGAGTTTCCGGGGTGACGTGGCTGCCGATGTGCCCAGGGAAGGAAAATTGCTTGAAGAATTTTTGCATTCCCTCTGCGTCTTCGCTCTTGTCGGGATAGATTTCGGAATAGGTCCCCTCTAGATATACAGGCGCTAATACACCGGGTGCCCCGTGCCCAGGCCCAGCAATAAAAATCATGTTTAGGTCGTACTTCTTGATCAAACGATTGAGGTGGACATAGACGAAGCTTAAGCCCGGTGTCGACCCCCAGTGACCCAACAGCCGATATTTCACGTGCTCTGGCTTCAATGGTTCCCTTAGCAGGGGATTGTCCCGCAGATAAATCATCCCCACTGCCAAATAGTTGCAGGCACGCCAATAGGCGTGAATTTTCTCTAGTTCCTCCGGGGAGAGGGTCTCCTTCTCAGCAACGGTTGCGACTGTCATAGCTGTTATTTAGCGCTCTATGAGTATCTTTACTCCGATCGATCGATTTTGACAGCTTTTTTTCGGTTTTCTTTATGTTTTGCCAGATAGCGTCATAATTCTTAATTTTGCTTAATTTTTGTCAGGGTTTCTTCTGTCATTTCTATAAATTTCCTGCAATATGTGGGGGAGGTGGACTGGTGTAGTGGGACTCATGTAAGATTTTGTCGGTGGTTTATGATTTTCCGGGATGAGGAGTTGGTGTGTGGCCGGAATGTCGCTGCTCTGGCTGGGGTGGGCAGGGAGTGCCAAAGCAGAGTTATTGCCGAGGGTAATTCTGCGGGAACAAGTAGATAGCTGGGTAGGGCAAGTGCGGGAGTTGGGTTTACCCCCAGGCGGTGAAATTTCAACCTCCCTAGAGGTGGTTTACAGAAGGGAGATTTCTTGGCGCGGTCCCGCGCTAAGGGAGCAGATCGATAGGCAGCAGGGAGAGGTACAGGAACTCAGTCTCCCCTTGGGAGGAGAGGCTAGCCCTAAAGAAGTAGTGCAGATAGAGATAGTGCGGGGCAGCAGCAGTCCCACTGTAGTTAACTCCCCCTTGCCATCGGTACCTGTGGTCAGTCAGGCAGCCAAGGAGGGGGTTATCACCCTGACCCTAGAGGAAGCGATCGCCAGGGGGGAGGCAGAGAGTCAGGAGTTAAAAATTGCCCGCAAGGAGCTGGAGAGGGCGCAGCTGAGTTTACAGGAAGTGAAGTTGGGCTTTTTCCCCAGCTTAGATTTTAGTTTGGGCTTAAATCGGGCGTTGAGTGCCGATGAGGACATTGCCACCCAGGTCAGTCGCACGCAGGGTTTGCGCAACCTCAGTTTTGCCCAGCAGCGGATTGGTGAAATCAATAACCAGCTCTCCTTCTTGCAGTCCCAGCCGCCGCCGGATCAGTTTGCTGACCCCATCGGTTTTATGCAGCGGGAACAACAATTGCAATCTCTGCGGGAAGAGTTAAACAATGCGCAGCAGCAGCAGGGGCAAGCCCTCAGTTTAATTAATACAGGGGCATCCCCCACCACCAGGGCGCAGGCAGATTTTACCATTTCCTACAACCTCTCCAGTTTTGGGCGCCGGGAACGGGATGTAAAGGTGGCAGAAACTCAGGTCAAAATTGCTGACCTGGCGGTACAGGTGATTCGGGCAAATTTGCGCTTGAACATCAGCAATGCCTACTACGAACTGCAGGATGCCAAGGAACAAATCCGCATTGAGGAAGCCGCCCTCAAGGAAGCTAGCCGCAGCCGTTTAGATGCCACCGCCCTCAAGGAAGCAGGTTTGGGTACCAGATTTGATGAACTCAGTGCCTCCGTGCAACAGGGGAATGTCCTGCAACGGTTGGTGAGGGCACAGTCCCAAGTGCAAATAGCCGCTAGTCGCCTGGCGGAATTACTCAATCTTCCCCCCAATGTCCTGCCGGACCCCGCCGATCCCCCCACCCGCTTAGCCGCTACCTGGGATAAAACGCTAGAGGAAACGATCGAGTTAGCCCTTAAAAACCGCGTTGAACTACTGCAACAACTGGAGCAAAGTCAGTTCTTCCGCGAGCAGAAAGCCCGTGCCTTGGCGGAACTCTCCCCTAACCTCAATTTATCCGCTTCCTTTAGTACTGTATTTACTAACAGTGACAGTAGGAGCGACAGTGCTGCCAGGGGTTTGGGAGCGGGTTATGCCCTAGGGGTGAATTTGACCTGGAATTTAATTGATTGGGGCAGGGCAAAAAATCGCGCTGAACAGGCAGAAAAGTCCCAGGAAATTGCCCTCCTCCGCCTAGAGCAGATTAAAAACCAAATTCAGCGGGAAGTACGGGAGGCTTACGCCCAGCTGCAAGCCAGTGCCAAGAACGTAGAGGCAGCCCGCCTTGTAGTAGAACAGGGGGAAAATGCCCTCCGCTTAGCTCGCTTACGCTTCCAGGCTGGTGTCGGTACGCAAATTGAAACTCTCACCTCAGAAACCCAACTCACCCAGGCGCAGGTGAACCTCAGCCGTGCTATTTTAGACTACAACCGTGCTTTTGCTGCCTTGCAAAGAGCGATCGGGGCTTTCCCAGTAGCCACATCACCCTGAAAACTATGACCAAGATTATTCCTGTACATTCGTTTCGGGGCGGGACAGGTAAGTCCAACACCACTGCTAACGTTGCTACTGCGGTAGCGGCAATGGGACAGAGAGTGGGCATCATAGACACGGACATCCAGTCCCCTGGTATTCACATTCTATTCAACCTCTCCCCCAAGAGTGTGCAAAAGACCCTTAATGATTATCTATGGAATCGCTGTACCCTGCAGGAAACTAGCTATGATGTCACCCCTGCTCCCGTCAAGGCAAAGAAGGGGCAAATCTTGCTAATTCCTTCCAGCATGGACATTGCTGAAATCAGCAAAATTTTGCGGGATGGTTACAATGTCAAGCGCTTGCAGGATGGCTTAAAAAAGGTGGGGGAACAACTGAAACTAGACTATTTGTTTATTGACACTCACCCCGGCATCAACGAAGAAACTCTCCTGTCCCTTAGTTTAGCCCACACGCTAGTTGTGATGTTGCGCCCTGACCAGCAGGATTTCCAGGGTACGGCAGTAATTGTGGACATTGCGCGGCGATTGAATGTCAATCGTCTGTTGTTAGTAGTTAATCGGGTACCAGCGAAATTTATCCCTGAACAGGTAAAAGAACAGGTAGAAAAAACTTACCAGGCTAAGGTAGCTGCCCTCTTGCCCAACAGTGAAGAAATGATGGAGTTGGCGAGTCGGGATTTGTTCTATCTGCGCTACCCCGATCATGTTTTAAGCCAGGCTTATCAAGCGATCGCGCAACAAATTCATCAGCCCAGCAGTGGAGAAGGTAATCCCCTCAAAAGCCTGTTCCAACGCCGTTGAGGTTGTATGGTACCGAAAAACAAAAATGTGCTTGTCATTGATGACCAGCCTGATATGTGCAAAATTATCCAGGCATCCCTGGAGGAGCTGGCGGACTGGAATGTGGTTACCACGACTTCGGGGGAGGAGGGCTTGAATTTTCTCAAAACTTTTACCTTCGATGTAATTTTATTGGACGTCTCTATGCCCCATTTAGATGGTATTTCTGTCTATAAGGGGCTGCGACAAAATGAGAAACTCAAGGATATCCCTGTCATTCTGATTACAGCTAAAGTCAGCAACAAGGACTATAAACGTTACCGGGAGCTAGACATAGCGGGTGTCATCCCCAAACCATTTAATGCTCTCCAGCTTGCCCAGCAGATTTGCCAAATACTTGGCTGGTAATAATTACTCTACTTCACTGGCAATCACTTCTAAAATTGCCTTCTTGGTGGTTTCCTGAAACTCCTTGACGTTGACTTGAGCGAGTAAAAAGATGGCTAAAATCATCATCACACTTTGCAAGGTAAAGACAAAACTGTAGGCAGCCAGAGGAAGAGGAAATATCTGTTTGCCAATTTCTAAAGCTACCCCCCCTAGAAAGGTGGCGGTACCCCGCGCGATCGCCTGTGCTAAGCCCCAAGCACCGATAAAGGTACCCGCTGTTGCCACAGCCGTTAAATCTAACATCAAACTAATTGCCCCTGTAGTAGTAATACCGGAGGCAAAACCAAAGAGCAAAACCACTAGACGCAGGAAGTTCTTGTTTGCCGTTGTACCCACCAGGATCAATAAAACTAGGGCAACGATCGTGGTTGTACAACCGAGGCGGGCTGTATTCTGTTTGCCAATCCGGGGGGCAATGAAAAAACCGCTCAAACTAATGCCCAGGAGAGTGCCAATGCCAAACGGAGCGTTTAGTTTCGTCGTCTCCCCAATGCTCATGGCAAAGACCTGTGCCCCGTAAGGCTCTAGGACAGCATCCTGCATGAATATCCCCAGGGTCATAAAAACCAAAAAGATAAAAAACTTGGTGGTCTGGGGACTGGTAGTCAAGATTTTGAGGGCTTGCCGTAAACCAATTTGGTCTTCCCGATCGACAATGCGCTCACCAAAGCGGGAATATCTCTTTTCAATGCCCCAGGTAGCCAGGAAACTTAAAGCCACCACAATAGCAGGCACGAGAATAAAGACCCGATCGATGGCTGCCCGCAAAGTCGCTACCCTGGCAGGGTCACTAAAAATGCTGACAATCTCCTGGGGATTTACTTCCTGGGGGGGAGTTCCCAACAGCCTTGCCACCGTGATGGCACCAATGACGATCCCCACCATCAACAGCGACCACACCACACCGACTAGTTTCGATCGCTCTTCCTCGTCCGTAATATCCACCAACAGGGCGGCAAAGGGGGTAGAACTCATACTTAGGGTGAGTCCAAACACAGCAAACAACAAGGCTAGAACTGCTAGCCAAGCAATAGTCACCCCCCCCCAACCTTCTTGCATGTATAGACTTTGCCCCAATTGCCAGAGGCACTGCAGAGCCAGCCAGACAGAAAAGCTAAACAACACCGACCCCAACCACACATAGCCGCTGCGGTGATAGCCCCACAGAGGTTTGCTGTCCGACAACTGTCCAAACCACACCCGCGCAGGGGACATCAATAGAGGAATAGCACTTAAACCCGCCGCGATCGTTGGGGGTATCGCCAACTCATTGATCATGACGCGGTTCAGTAATCCCAGGGTGAGGAGATTCATAATGCCCAAGCCCAACTGAAAGAGACCCAGGCGAAACATCTCTCTGAGGGGCAGTTTGGGGGGGTTAGTCATATCCGCAGTTTTCTTCGCTAGGGCTATTATAACGAGTCAGCAAGAATCTAAAGAAATTGTATAGCAAATTACAAAACCTCTGCCCCGTGGTGTTTAGGATGAAGCATCGCAACAGTAAGGAAAAGACTCCATGACCAAGACCCCCGATGACATTCTGCGCATGATTCGCGACCAAAATATCCAGATGATCGACCTGAAGTTTATAGATCTACCTGGGATTTGGCAACATTTTACCTGTTATTACGATCAGCTGTCGGAATCTTCCTTCATAGACGGTGTACCTTTCGATGGGTCTAGCATTCGCGGCTGGAAGACAATTAACGAATCCGATATGGCGATGGTACCGGACCCTAATACCGCCTGGATTGACCCCTTTATGGAAGTACCCACCCTCAGCATGATCTGCAGTATCAAAGAACCCCGCAGTGGTCAACCCTACGATCGGTGTCCCCGTAGTATTGCCCAAAAAGCGATGGAGTTTCTGCGCGCTACTGGCATCGGGGATGAGGCTTACTTTGGTCCTGAGGCGGAGTTTTACATCTTTGACAGTGTCACCTACGACCAGGGCATCAACTTTGGTCACTACGAAGTGGATTCGGCAGAAGGGCTGTGGAACACGGGACGCAAAGAGGCTAACGGCAACCTCGGTTACAAAATTCGCAACAAGCAGGGCTATTTCCCCGTCTCTCCCTCCGATATTTACCAGGACATTCGCACGGAAATGTTGCTGACAATGCAAAAGTGCGGTCTGCCCATTGAAAAGCACCACCACGAGGTAGGGACAGGGGGACAGGCAGAGCTGGGCTTCCGCTTTGCTTCCCTGGTGGAGGCGGCGGACTACCTGATGACCTACAAGTATGTGATCAAGAACGTTGCCAAGAAGCACGGCAAAACTGTGACCTTCATGCCCAAGCCCCTCTTTGGCGACAATGGGTCAGGGATGCACACCCACCAATCCATCTGGAAGAATGGGCAACCCACTTTCTATGGCGATGGCTACGCCAATTTGAGCAAGTTGGCACTAAATTACATCGGTGGTCTCTTGAAGCACGCCCCTGCCCTCTTGGCAATTACCAACCCCACCACCAATTCCTATAAGCGTCTGGTACCTGGCTACGAAGCCCCTGTTAACTTAGCCTACTCCCAGGGCAACCGATCGGCTGCTATCCGCATTCCCCTCACGGGCACCAATCCCAAGGCAAAGCGGTTGGAGTTCCGTTGTCCCGATGCTAGCTGTAACCCCTATCTGGCCTTCTCCGCAATGTTGTTGGCGGGGATTGACGGCATTAAAAATGAGATTGACCCCGGTTCCCCGATGGACAAGGATATTTACTCCCTCTCCCCAGAGGAGCTGGCAGAAATTCCCTCTACCCCTGGTTCTCTCTTGGAAGCTCTGGAAAATCTGGAGAAAGACCACCAGTTCCTCCTACAGGGCAATGTCTTCTCCGAGGACTTAATCAAGACCTGGATTTCCTACAAGCTGGACACGGAGGTCATCCCTGTCAATATCCGTCCTCACCCCTACGAGTTCGCCCTCTACTACGACTGCTAGATTTTCCTAGTTGCCATCCTGGGACTCTCCTGCCTGCCAGGGGAGTTTTTCGTTTCAGTGGTAAAATACGGCAAAGCTGAGTTAGAAAGATTATGAGTACAGGTGCTGATGCAGTTGATGCCGCCATTGCTCAAGGTGTGGACTTGGATGGCACCCCCATTCCCCCCGCCATGCTGGCGCTCTATAACAAGGTGATGGAACTGGAGGCGGGACGGCAACGCAGTGGGGTCAAAAATACTATGCGATCGCGTATTGTGCGCATTGGGGCAAAACACATCCCCCAGGCGGAGTTAAATAATATGCTGGTAGAGGCGGGCTTTGCGCCCCTCACAGAAAAGGAGATTGCCTTCTATTACGGAGATTAACCTGTGGCAGAGTCTCTCCCCTGTCTGATTATCCCTGTGCAAAACCGCAAGCAGGTGACCCTCCGCTGCCTAGAGCATCTGCAGAAGTTGGGAGAACTAAACCGCTTTGAGGTGATCGTGGTGGATGATGGCTCTACGGATGGCACAGAGAACTCGATCCGCCAACGCTACAGCAATGTAACTTTGCTACGGGGAGATGGCAGCTTGTACTGGGCAGGCTCGATCGCTAGGGGTATGGAATATGCCCACACACTGGATGCTCAGTACATTTTCTGGTTGTTGCCGGACTGCCTACCCGCCCCTGATACTTTGACCCAGTTACTGAAATATTTGCGGGGGGAGGAGCGTGTTTATGTCAGTGCCAGTTGTTATAGCGAAAGGGATGCCCGTTTAATTCCGACGGGGTTGCGGGGGGGAGCGCCTATTATAGTCAGGGAGGGGCAGGATGTAGTAGTAGAGAGTATGTACGGTTTTTGTGTTGGCTTTCCCACTGCCATAGTGGACAAAATTGGTACTCCTAATCCGCGCCAGATTCCTGACTACGGGGCAGACACGATCTATACCCTGCGGGCGACAAGGGCAGGTTATAAGGGGGTGATTCTAGGGACGGCGATGGCAACGCTGCTGGATAGCTATCAGTTTACCCCCTCTTTTCCACACTATTTGGCACAGACAAATGACCGCAGTTTTACCGCTGTTTTTCTCCATCCTAAATCCCCCTTTAACTTAAAGGCAAAGTTTTACATCCTGTTCTATCGCTATCGGGTGTGGGGAATATTTGGCTTTCTCGTGCAGGCTTCCTATTTTCTCTTGACGTGGGTAACGTTTAAGAAGAAATAATGCCTCTGGTGGTATATCGCTTTGGTCAGTTGATCCCCTATGACCTGGCGTGGCAATGGCAAAAGGAGTTAGTGCAGGCACGTAAACTCAACCCCCATCTGCCCGATGTCCTGCTGTTGTTGGAACATCCCCCTGTGTACACGATCGGGCAAGGCAGCAGTTTGTCCTTTTTTAAGCAGGAGGTGCCCTATGTGCAGACGGAGCGAGGGGGGGAGGTGACCTATCATGCCCCTGGGCAGTTGGTGGGCTATGCTATCCTCAATCTCCAGCGCTATCAGCGGGACCTGCATTGGTATTTACGCAGTTTGGAGGAGGTGCTGATCCGCGCTTTGGGGGAGCTAGGGATTAGGGGGGAAAGGAGAGGGGGTTTGACGGGGGTGTGGGTGCCGCAGGGGAAAATTGCCCAAATTGGCATTAAGGTGAGCCGCTGGATTACTATGCATGGCTTTGCCCTCAATGTCAGTGTGGATAAAGGAGGATTTGCCCCCATCGTGCCCTGTGGTATTCCTGACTGCCCAATTGCCAATGTGACGGATTTGGTAGGGGTGGAGATGGCAACTGTCAAGGCAGTGGTGGAACAACAGTTTGTCAGGGTCTTTCTTACAAAAGTTTGACGAGGGGCTGGTCTGCCAGGAGGGTCTGCCCTGTGAGTAAATCCACCACTTTTAGGCGGAGTGTCCTTTGGTTATCTACAGTAAATGTCAACTGCACCCGATCGCTGCCTGGTTGTCCTGGGGGGTCAAGGCTGGCAATTTGGGGCTGACTGTCATTGAGGGGGACGGCACGAAAGTAGGGTTGTTCCAGCAGACGATTCACCAGTTGCCCCCGCTCAAAAATAATTTCTGTAGTGGCTTCCCCTAGCTCGCCGATGATCAGTTCTATGCCCCTTTGGTTGGGGGTGGATGCTCCTAAAACCAGTTCGTAGGTGAGGGGATAGGTCTGCCCCTTGCGGATGATGGGGTGCCAGTTGTGCTGTTGTAGCCGTTTGTCCCAATAGCGGATGCCGTAGTCGTGGTAGAGGCGGTCTTCTAGCTCCCATTCTCCTGCCTTGAGGGCCCCCAAAGCGATCGCTTCTAAGGGTCGGTCACAATCTACCTGGGCATTGTTGAATTTCTCTTTCACCCACTCCTGCACCGCTGGCATGAGGGATGTGCCCCCCACTAACAAAACCCGCTCGATCTTTTGGGAGGGGATTTTACTAAGCGCCTGCTCTAGGCGTTGAAAAAAGCGTTTGGCTGTCAGTATCTCCTGCAGGGTGGCGCGATCGAGGTGTAGGGGTCGGTCTTGCCAATAAACAGTGGCGGTCTCCTGCTGGGAAAGGCGAATTTTTAACTGTTCTGCCAACTGTAGGGTCTCTTGGGTGCAGGGCAGGTCGGGAAAATGTTGCACAATCCACCGATCGATGTCTAAGCCCCCTAAGTTCTCCCCCACCTTTGCCAAGACCCTGGCGCTGGGTTTGAGTTTGGTCTCTTTCCGCTGGTACCACCTGAGAATATTGCCCCACCCCAAATCCCCATCGGGGGGCTGTCTTTCCACTAAAACAATGTCTAACGTGCCGCCGCCGAAATCAATGACCAAGAGACGGGATTGTGCCTCTGGTACGCCATAGCCTAGGGCTGCCGCCGTCGGTTCATCCAGGATGCGCACCTGGTCATCCTCTGCAACATCTGCCAACCAAGCGCCGTAGGTTTCGTAACTATCAATGGGGACAGTGAAGACCAGAGAAGACCGATCGGTCAACTCCTGTAGGACCCGCTGTAAAAAGCACTTGCCTAGCCACTCAAAGGTGATCGCTTGCCCGTCAATCTGGGGTAAAAAAGCAAATTTCTGCCCAATCCCCCGCTTAATGCCGGCAAAACAGTGGGGATGTTTTTCCACCCCTTTTTCCTTCACTGCCTGACCGACGTAATAGCGATCGAGGCTTTCCACGTAGATCAAACTGGGGATGAGGGGGGAGTCAGGACGGGAGAGACCAGGCAAAGACACACAGGTGTGATTACAGGCAACGACGGTATTGCTGGTGCCAAAATCAATGGCGTAGAGCATCTCACAAAAATTTCATACTAATATCTAGCCAAGGGGAACGGCTCATCATAGCACTGGTGGAAATGTAATCTACCCCTAGTTCCGCCACCGATCGGATGTTGTCTATAGTGATATTACCAGAGGCTTCGATTTTCGTGTGGGGATTACTGCAGCGAATCATCTCTACTGCCGTCTGCATACTGGCTAGGTTCATGTTGTCCAGCATGATTATATCCACTTCTAGAGCCAAGGCTTCCTCCACCTGGTCGAGGGTCTCCACCTCCACCTCAATCATGGTCGTAATAGGCAGTCGTTGCCGCACCTGGTAGACCGCCTGGGTAATAGAACCAACCGCCCGAATGTGATTGTCCTTGATAATCACCGCCTCATCCAGGCGGCAGCGATGGTTTTTGCCCCCCCCCACTAACACCGCGTATTTCTCCAGCGCCCGCAGACCAGGAGTTGTCTTTCTGGTGTCTACCAACTGCGCAGGTAAATCCCGTATTTCTGTCACTAATTGATAGGTGGTGGTGCTAATGCCAGAGAGACGCATGACACAGTTGAGGGCTACCCTTTCCCCCATCAACAAAGCAGCGGTCTTCCCCTCGATCGTGCATAAAATCTTGCCCTGCTCTAGCCACTGCCCCTCCTGACAGGAGATAATAAAGCGGGACTGGGGGTCAAGGAGTTCAAACACTCGTTGCGCAATGGTAAGACCGCATACTACCCCTTCCCCTTTGAGTAACCACTTGGCGACGCTCACTCCCTCCCCAAATTTCAGCGCCTGGGTCGTGCGATCGACAAAGCCGATGTCCTCTGCTAGCCAATCTAAGATTAAACGATCGAGTAGAGGTGGGGGCGGTAACATCTTTGTTACTCCATGAGAGACTGCATTTCTGTCCAGGTTAACCCCTGTTGCACGTAGCAGGGCGCTGCGGGATTGTAGGGTGCTTTTACCCGATCGATACTTTTTAGCTCTGCACCAGGGGGAATCACGGGTTCTGCGGGGTTGGGGGGAGTGGGGTTAGTCAAAGAACTGGTAAAACCTCGAAAGACAATCAATTGTTGCTCTTCTCCCTCCACTAGGATTGTCACTAGCAAGGCTTCCTCCTTGTGCTTAAGGGTGTATTCTTCCAGTTTTTTTTCAATCGTCATTGTTAGATATTGACATCATTGTTCAATCTTTACCTGGGGCGGCGACCAAATTTGCGGTTCTGTCCCTGCTAGGATACGTTGGATATTGCTACTGTGCCGCCAGATGACAAAAAAGCCCGCCACCGTTGTCAACAGCAAATAGGGCAAGCGACCATCCCAGCAATAGAAGAGAATAGGGGTAGCCAACGCCGCCAAGATGGAGCTAATAGAAACTGTACGCCAAATCAGCAAACTCCCACCCCACACACCAAAGGCAGAAAGCGCCACGATCGGGTTCAAGGCAAATAAAACGCCCAAGCCGCTAGCTACGGACTTGCCCCCTTGAAAACCTAGCCACACCGATCGGCTATGACCCCAGACTACCAGCAGGGCACTGCCCACTACCCACCAGGCATGGAACTGGGGCAAAAACTGACCTAGGGAAAGTGTTAGCCAGACCGCCCCGTAGCCCTTCAGGGAATCCACCAGCCAAACAAACACGCCCTCCTTTTTGCCAATCACCCGCCAGACATTGGTAGCCCCCGTCGAGCCAGAGCCGTGTTCCCGAATATCTATGCCCCTAGCTTTGCCCACTAAAAAACCCGTCGGAATGGAACCCAGGAGATAGGCAGCGACGAAGCAGGAAAGACCGATCGTGTATTCCATAGTTAAAAATCAAAATCGCGAAAGGCGGGCTTGGCATTTCTATCTCTAGCAAAGCACATGAGGAGGGGAAATTTCAACATCTCCACCGCAATAAATTCCTCCGATTCATCCACAATCACAAAGGGCATGAGGTTTTCCTGGCGCATTTTTTCCCCTTTATCCACCAAAGGTTCCGCATCCTCAAACAAAGTCACCCCCCGATCGGGACCAAAGGCATCCCGCCCAATCCCCAAACAGTCCTGCAAACCCCGCCGCCATTCCCCCAACCGCTCAGGGGAGGTAGCTAAAACCAAGAGCCTGACCTTGTTGCCATAGAGAACCCGCAGGACTGAGGTCGCCGCCGCTGCTACCAACACATTCTGCAACCTGGTACCCATAGAGGGGACAGCCCCCCGCCCCGCCAACTTGAAAAACCAATCCGCTACCCGATCGCTGTGGACTTTCTCAAAGGTGCGCCGCAGCTTCCAAGCAGGACCGTAGTAATCGGGCATGGTACGGTAACGCTCGAGGAGCTGGGTAATTTTCTCCCTGTAGTCGGCAAAGATCTCTTCTGCTAGGGGTGGGGTTTCGGGGGGTTTAGGGGGTGCTTCCGGGGGGGGAGGAGGAGCGGGCAAAAGGGGCAATTTTTCGACACTGGTGACCAAATCCTGCAAACTGCCCACCAAGTAGTCCCGAAAACCCTGCACTCTGACGGCAATATCCTGAGATACCCCCGCATAGGTGGTTTTCATCTCCTGCTGGATGCGCTCTAGCTTGCGCTGCAAAACGGTAATCTGGTCTTGCAAGTCCTGTTTACGCTGCTCGTAGGTACTTAGACTCTCCTGCAGTACCCTGGGCAAATCCTCTAGAAGCTGGGCTTTCTGAGCCTGCAACTGGGCAATCTCCGCCTTCAGCTCAGCGATCGTTGCCTGCAATTGTGTTAGTTCAGGTTGATCCAATGCGGGGACATCACTAGTCATAGCCACCTACAGCGTATTCTTTCTATATTAGAACTGATGCCAAAATTTTGCCACAGTGTTACCATAATTCTGGGCAACAAATGTTAGAATTTTTCGTCACCATTGACAAGTGAGGGGCAGGTAAAGAGGAGGATGAGCAAGCGTAGGATTTTAATTGTGGAGGATGAGCGGCTGATTGCCCGCGACATTGCCCTTTCCTTGGAAGAAGCAAACTATGAGGTGGTCGGTATTTTAAGCTATGGCAATGAGGTCATAGAAAAAGTCCCCAAACTAAAACCTGACCTTGTCCTCCTCGATATTCACATCCTGGGACCGATCGATGGGATTCAAGTGGCGGAATATCTCCATAAATATTGGCAGACGGCGGTGGTATTTCTTACCGCTAACTCCGACCAAGAAACTATAGAGCGGGCAAAGAAGACCTTCTCCTATGGTTTTTTAATTAAACCCTTTCAAGACCGCCAATTGTTAACCGCCGTTGAAGTTGCCATAGAAACCCATCAACGCAATCAAGAACGCCTGGAGAGTCTGCGCCGCAATATTACCACTGCCCTCCCCCACGAACTCAATACCGCTCTCAACAGCATCCTTGGTCTTTCGGAAATTATCATCAGTGAGTTTTACAGTCTTGCCCCCGCTGAAATTTTAGAATTTGTCACTGATATTAGAAACTCTGCCCAACGCCTGCACTTCTTTACCCAACGCTATCTATTTTTCACCCAATTGGAATTATTATTGTCCCGTCCCGATCGATTGCAATTTATGGCAAAAATGGAACCGACCCTCCATCCCAGTGAGGCAATTAAAACCGTTATTGTGGAGTCCAATCGAGAACTACAGCGGGAATTTATCCTGGACATCGCTGACCAAGAGTTAGCTATTCCCCTAGAGTTTTTCACTAAATTAGTGAAGGAGTTAGTTGATAATGCCCTGCGCTACAGTATTCCCCAAACACCCATCACCATTGCTACCCCCCCTGGAGAAAATTGCTATTGCTTAGTGATCAAAAATGAGACAGAAAAATTTGAACTAGAAAGCCTATCCGACAGTGGCGCTTACGTCAAGTCCAGCCCCATGTTCCATGACTATCACGGCTCAGGTTTGGGTTTAGGAATTGTCTATCGAATTCTACGCTTGGTGGAGGGCAGTATTAACTTTAATTTTGTTGCTCCCCACCTAGAAACGATCGTGAAGCTGCCTCTGAATAGCCATGCCCTACAGTTGGATTGACCACGATCTCCAGGTACTTAAACGAGCAAAGTGGTTGCGATCGGTCAAAGAAATTCCCCCCCATTTTGTCAACTTTGGCAGCAATGATTATTTAGGATTGGCGACGGATGTGCGCCTCAAGCAAGCAGCAATAGAAGCGGTGGAAAAATATGGCACCGGCGCAACAGGGTCTAGGTTACTGTCAGGACAGCGGGACTTACACGCTGCATTAGAAACAAAAATTGCTCAACTAAAAGGAACAGAAGCTGCCCTTGTTTTTAGCTCTGGTTATCTTGCCAATTTAGGTGTCATTCCTGCCCTGGTGGGTAAACGGGATTTGATTCTGGCTGATGCCTATAACCACAGTTGTTTAATTCAAGGCTGCCGTCTCAGTGGTGCTCTAGTCCTCACCTATGACCATTTGGACTGTAACCATCTGGAACATCTGTTGCTCAGTAACCGATCGTCTTTTCAGCGCTGTTTAATTGTCACCAATACCGTTTTCAGTATGGAAGGGGATATTGCTCCTCTGGCTGAGATTGTGCAGCTTGCCGATCGGTTTCACTGTATGGTGATGGTGGATGAGGCGCACGCCACAGGGGTATTTGGGGCACGGGGTAGCGGTGTGGTGGAAGTGCAAAATATCACCTATCCCCTGGTGCAGGCGGGGACACTGAGTAAAGCGATCGGGAGTTTGGGGGGCTATGTGGCGGGGGAAGCCCGCTTGATGCAATATCTCCAAAGTCGAACGAGCACTTGGATTTACACTACTGCCCTCTCCCCTGCTGATACTGCCGCTGCCCTCAAAGGCATTGAAATCATTAGTACCGAACCCGAACGCCGCTACAAACTGTGGGACAACGTCTTCTACCTGCGCAAACTCCTGGGCAATGAGCAGCGCTATGTCTCCCCTATCTTCCCCCTCCTAGTAAAGGACATCCCCACCGCCCTCACCCTCTCCCAACTCTGCTGGGAAGAAGGTATCTATGCCCCTGCTATCCGTCCCCCCACCGTTCCTACCCCCAGAATTCGTCTCAGTCTTACTGCTAAACATTCGCAAAAGGACATCGATCGGGTCTGGCAGCTCCTGCACCGACATTTAGCAGAGTAGGTTTTGCTTTAACAGGTTGTGCTGCGCCAGGCAAAGCGCCTCACCAGACTTCTGCTGCTAGGTTCTCTTTGCCCTGGGGATTGGACAGGACAAACTTGGCACTTTCACCGCAGGTACGGGGCGTAGGGAAGATTTTGGTAGGGTTGGCTAAATTGCGGGGGTCAAATACCTGGCGCACCCATTGCATAGTCTCTAGGTCAGCGGCGGAAAACATAGTCGGCATATAGCAGCGTTTGTCGGCACCAATGCCGTGCTCCCCGGAAATGCTACCTCCTACCTGCACACAGAGTTTGAGGATTTCCCCCCCCAAATGCTCTACCTGCTCCAACTGCCCCGGTATGGATTGGTCATACAAAATCAAGGGATGGAGATTGCCATCCCCAGCATGAAAGACATTTGCCACCTTAAAGCCGTACTCTGCCCCTAGGCGCTCAATCTCTGCCAGGACGTAGGGTAGCTGGGTACGGGGAATCACCCCATCCTGCACGTAGTAGTTGGGACTGAGTTTGCCCATCGCTGCAAAGGCTGCTTTCCTGCCCTTCCACAACTGCAATCTCTCCTCTGGCGTAGTGGCAACTTGCACCTGCTTTGCCCCGTTCTTAAAACACAGTTGAGTGACTGCCTCGCTATATACCTCCACTTCGGGAGTCATGCCGTCCACTTCAATTAGTAAAATTGCCCCTGCTCCCTCTGGATAACAACTGCCTGCCCCCGCCTGCTTGACCGCCTCCAAACTCAAGCGATCCATGATTTCCATCCCCGCCGGGATAATCCCTGCCCCTATGATGTCTGAGACAGTTGCCCCTGCCGCCTCTACCCGATGGAAAGCTGCTAACAGTACTCGCACTGCCTCCGGACTTTTCAATAAACGCAACGTAATTTCTGTGGCAATGCCCAAGGTACCCTCTGACCCCACCAACAAGCCGCAGAGGTCGTAACCAGGCATTTCAGGGATTATGCCCCCCACCTCCACTACCGCGCCATCCGGTAGCACCCACTTCATCCCCAAAACGTGATTGGTGGTCACACCATACTTGAGACAGTGCACACCCCCTGAATTTTCCGCCACATTCCCCCCGATCGTGCAGACACTTTGACTGGAGGGATCGGGCGCATAATAAAAACCTGCTCCACTGACCGCCTGGGTCACCCAATTGTTCACCACCCCTGGCTGTACCACCACCCGCTGGTTTTCGTAGTCAATACTCAGGATTTGCCGCATAAGGGAGGTCACAACTAGTACACACCCTTCCACTGGCAGCGCTCCCCCTGATAACCCCGTTCCCGCTCCCCTGGGCACAAAGGGCACACCCTCCTGGTAACACAGCCGTAGTATGTGGGAAACTTCCGCCGTCGATCGGGGTAAAACCACTAGCCCTGGCTTCTGTTTGTAGCTGGTCAAGCCGTCGCACTCGTAGGGCAAGAGGTCAGAGGGGGCACGCACCACCCGCTCCTTTCCTAATAACTGCTGGAATTGGGCAAATAAACGATCGAGGGGAGTCTGTTTACCAATTAGGTTCATCTTTGTCCAGAAGGGCGTTGATCTTCTGTTCTAGTTTAGCTAAAACTTCCTGGTTGCCCTGGGCGCTTACCCCCCGCTGTAACTCTGCTTTGGTCTCCTCCAGGATGGGACGAATGGCATCGATGATGTCTTGCACAGGGCGCAGGATTCTCTCCAGGGACCGCAATGTCCCCTCCGCTTCCGCCTGTAGCCGAATTTTCTCCGCCAGTTCCTCCTCCAGGTGTCTTAGCTCCTGCTGCTTCCGCTGTTGGTTGATCTTCTGTTCATTGACCAAAAATTCCTGCTGTTTGATGATGGACCGATCGGATTCAATTTGTCGCTCCAATGCCTCCAAAGATTCCTTTGCCTGCTGCTGCATAGCTTCCAGTTCCGTCACGATCGGGCGCAGCACTTCCACAGGATCGACCGTATCGGAGCCAAGCCGTTTTTCCAAAATGCGCCGCTGTTGCTCCAGGATAGATTTGCGCTCTTCCACCGATCGTCTTTGCCCTGCCAGGGAATTTTCCTGGTTACGGTATTCCTCTTCTAGGGATTCCTTCTCTGCCTCTAGCTCTAACTTTTCAAACTCGTTGACTGTGGCAATCTTCGCCGTAATTTCCGCAATTTCCCCCTCGATAGCAGCTAGCTCATCCTCCTGCAGACTGACAAAATTTTGTGCCTTTTCCAGTTCCGCCTCCGAATTACGGATGATTTCTTCCAGCTCTTCCACAGGGATTTCTTGTAACCGTTTTACCTCCTCCGGAGACAGCAGACCCACCGAACCACTCAACTGCAGGAGAGCCTCGTTAGAGTTTTGGTAGAGTTCCAGTTGAGATTGGTAGGCAGTGCGCAATACCTGGGCAATGTTTTCCTTGGGTTGCAGTTGTTCCTTGCGCAGTTTTAGTTCCGTTTGGGCATCCTGCAACAGAGCTTGAATTTTGCCCCATTCCTGCAAAAAGTTATCCAGGTTGCGCTTGGCAGCTTCCGCCTCCTGCTGTGCCTGCTGTACCTTTGCCCGCTGTCCTTCCAGTTCCCGCCAAAACTGGTTGAGGGTCTCTTGCCGTGTGTAAATCGTCTCTAGGCACTGCGTGATCTTTGCCTCGATCGTGGGCAGACTAAAGTGAGAGTTGGACAGTTGGTGCACTAAATCCCGCAGTTCCTGTGCCTGTTCCGCCGACAGGGCAGTGGCTTTCTGGGCAAATTCCTCCTCCTTGCGCCGAATCTCTTCTCGTAAGCGCCGTAACTCTTCTTTTTCCCGCTCGAACTGCTCTAATTGCGCCTCCATTTCTTCCCTGCGGGCTTCCAACTGTTCTAACTCCCGCTCCCGTTCTTCTACCTCAATTTCGCGGCGCTGTACTTCCTGGGTTTGAAATGTTAAAGATTGTTTCCACTGTTCAATTTCTTGCTCCCCTTGTTTGAACTTTTCCTGCAGTTTGCCAAAATTTTGTAAAAGTTGTACTAAGCGACGGGAAGCCTCCTGCAAGGATTTCACATCATTATTACTACCCACCAAATCGGCGATCGCTAGCTGCCCGTCCTTGAGGTCTTTTGCCATATTGGGGTCGGGGACAGGCACTATCTGTTCCGTGTTGATGGCTAACCAAATATTTTCGGCAGTATTTTTTGCTAGTAGCTTTAGTTCTACCTTGTCACCGCCCACAAAGGCTTTCGTTCTGCGCACTTCCGTCAAATACTGCATGGCTTCTTCTCAGCTAGACAGGGGTTTACGATCAAATATATCCCTAAGCGTGTCCCCCACCACATTGAAGGCAAGCGTAGTGACAATAATCAGTACTACCGGCGACCAGATCAACCAAGGTTGGAGGACAATCACTGAGGGATTAGTGGCAATAGATAACATATTACCCCAAGATGGATCAGGTGGTTGTATACCCAAACCAATTAAGCTTAAAACGGATTCCGCCTCAATCAGCCCAGGGATTTCCAGGGTGGCAAGGATGAGGAGGTCAGTACTTAACTGAGGGACAAGGTGATAGACGATCGTTCGCAGGGTACTGGCACCCATAACTTGGCTGGCGAGGACGTAGGGGCGTTCCCGCAGGGAGAGGACTTTTCCCCTGATCAAACGGGCAAGCCCTGCCCAACCGACACTGGAGAGGACACAGACCACCAACAAAAACCTTTGTGTACTGGAGAGTTGGGGAGGAAGAATAGCCGCTAGACCTACTAAAAGATAGATTTTGGGGACAGACATGAGGACTTCCGCCAGGCGCATGAGGAGTTGATCCACCCAGCCGCCAAAGTAGCCTGAGATTGTGCCCACAAGAGTACCGATGGTGAAAGAAATACCTGTGGCGATCACGCCGATAAACAGACTGATTCTGCCGCCGTAGAGCAAGCGACTGAGTTGGTCCCTGCCCTGTTCATCTGTGCCCAGGAGATGGACTTTCCCTGCCCCTGTGGTGGTAAAGAGCTTACCCCTGGTGAAAAACTCGATGGGAGTGGGGTTTTGGCGATCGATGATCAGCTGGCGTTCCCCTGTCTGGAGGTCAACGGGACCTTGTTGAGTGGGGTAGACGTAAAAACCTGTCCTATTATTGACCGTGAGCCAGTGGATGGGGGTAGGAGGAAGGAGGGAGGCATTGGGGTCAGGGTCGTTATAGCCGTAGGGAGCAAAGAAGTCCGCCAAGATGACCAGGGTGTAAAGCAGGGCAAGGGTAACCAGCCCTGTGGCAAAGAGAAAGTTACGGCGCAGTTTTGGCATCTTGGGTGGCAGGGGTGGGATTGTTGGCGTTTTGCTTGAGTCCCAACAGGTCAATGTTGATGAAGGGGAGGGGTTGCCCGCCATAGACCATCGGTAGTTTCCCGTCCCAAGCCTCTAGGGCTTTATTCTGCAGGACTTCGGGAGTGAGAGTCATCTGTAACAGTCTCTGAGCCTCTGCCTTCCCTCTGGCGCGGTTAACTTCTGCTTCTGCTTCCCGCTGTGCCTTCTGGGCGATGTAGGCAGCGCGTTGGGCTTCCTGCTCTGCTATTTGCTTTTGTTCAATGGCATTGGAAAACTCAGGGGAAAAGTCTACATCCAGGAGGGAAACACTGTCTAAAATGATGCCGTAATTCGCCAAGCGTTCATCCAAGTTGTCATCAATTTCTGCCTTTAATTCGGGGCGTTTGGTGAGAATTTCCTCTGCATTTTTCTTAGCTGCTGCGGCTTTCACCACCTCCCCCACGGCGGGAATAAGAATGCGGTTAACTACTTGCGTTTCATCCCCAATGTTCTGGTAAACTTTATTGACTTTAAGGGGGTCAATATGCCAGTTCACCGCTACATCCAGTTTCACATCCTGCAAATCCCGTGACCCCACCTGGGCTAGGATGTCCGTCTTTTGCACCCGCACACTCATCTGTTTAATTTCTGTCATAATGGGAATGCGAAAATGCAACCCCTCATCCAAGATAGTGTCCTGCACTTTGCCAAAATTCATCACTACACCCCGATAACCTGCCCCTACTACTACCAGAGGACCGGCAGAGAAGAGCAAGAACAGGAGGGCAGCTACAAATCCGAGGGCAATAATTAGATTTTGATTGACTTCTTGAGCGCTACGCATAGATCGTTTTGTTTGTTCTCTCTTTAACTTTAGCGCAAAGGGGTAGTCACCAAACTTAACAATACCACACCTACAGCACTGACTACACTTGCCATTTGTAGCCCGATCGTTATTTGCAGTCCTATTCTTTGCCAGGGGGTGAGAGGGGGGTGGTAGTTCCAGGGGGGACGCAGACGCTTAATTTCCTTAATTTCCCAGGGGGTGAGCTGGTGGGGGGGCAACAGACGGTAGTGAATTCTGCCAAAGGGGGCGAGGCTATAAAATTCCTGGCGGCGGTGATGGTGGCGCCAGCGCTGTCTTAGGTTTTGGGATTTGCCCACGTAGAATACCCGCCATGCCGCTGTGATGTAGTAAATACCCGATCGGGGGGGGAGGTACTGGGGCTGGGGTACAGAGGGGAGCAGAAAGACGCGCATAAACTTGCCATCAACTACATCTAGTGTCTGCTATGATGCTTTTTAGCACCTAAACACTATATCTACGATGGTCGCCCAAATTGAGTCCCACCTTTCACCTCCTAAACTGGCAAGGAAACTGCCTAGGGGTATTGTACAGGTCTTTACTACTCCCGATCGGTGTTTTCCGACGGATGTAATGGTCAATGCCTGGCGGGCAGCGGGTCAGGGAACAGCAGTCTTGATTGTGCAGTTTTTACAGGGAGGGATTGGGCAGGGGGTAGCGCATCCCCGCCGCTTGTTACAGCGTTTGGACTGGGTCAGGGCAGATTTACACCGCCCCATTGATGTAAGTAACCCTGCTCTCACGGCGGCAGAGAAGGAGAATATTTTATCTCTATGGCGGTTTACCCAGGGTTGTCTGCAGGGCTATCCCTACCAAATGCTGGTTTTGGATGAGGTCTGCGCTCTAGTGGAATTGGGTCTCCTGGGGGAGGGGGAGTTGATCGACAGCGTTGCCGATCGGGCAGATAACCTGGATGTGGTGATCACAGGCGTCAATGTCCCGGCTGGCTTGCTGGCAATTGCCGACCAAGTAACCCACCGCCGTATCTAGTCTATTCGAAGCCCAACCCTTCCCTTAGTTGGTGACCAGCTCTGCTTCCACTAGGCGATGGAAGACGGGGCGTTCGTTCTCGATTTCCACGAGGATTGTGTCCCCGTCGGTAAACTCGCCTCGCAAAATGGCTTTGGCAATCTGGCTCTCTAGCTGCCGTTGGATTACGCGCTTCAGAGGACGGGCACCGTAGACGGGGTCGTAACCCACCTCTGCTAGGAAATCGAGGGCAGCATCGCTCAGTTCTAATTTGATCTTCTTGTCGGCAAGGCGCTGTCTCAATCTGTCTACCTGGAGGTTGACGATCTGTTTGAGTTCCGATCGGTTGAGGCTGTGGAAGATGATGATTTCATCGATGCGGTTGAGGAATTCGGGGCGGAAATTGTTGCGCAGAGCTTCCATCACCCGATCGCGCATTTCTTCGTACCGATCGTCGTTGCCTGCTACGTCGAGGATGTACTGGGAGCCGATGTTGCTGGTCATGATGATAATCGTGTTTTTGAAGTCCACTGTCCGCCCTTGTCCGTCCGTCAATCTCCCATCATCGAGGATTTGCAACATGACGTTGAACACGTCGGGATGGGCTTTTTCAATTTCATCAAATAGAATGACAGCGTAGGGACGGCGGCGCACAGCTTCTGTCAGTTGTCCTCCTTCGTCATAGCCGACATAGCCTGGGGGAGCGCCCAACAGACGGGAGACACTGTGTTTCTCCATGTATTCAGACATATCAATCCGTACTAGGGCGTTTTCCGTGTCAAATAGAAAAGCTGCTAGGGCTTTTGCCAGTTCCGTTTTCCCAACACCTGTGGGACCTAAAAAGATGAAACTAGCAATCGGTCGATTGGGGTCTGCCAACCCTGCCCGCGATCGTTGAATGGCTTCTGCAACAGCTCGTACTGCTTCTGTCTGCCCGATCACTCGTTTGTGTAGTTCATCTTCTAAGTGCAACAGGCGTTCTTTTTCTGATTCCACCAACTTGCTGACAGGAATACCTGTCCACTTGGAAATGATTTCGGCGATGTCTTCTTCTGTCACTTCTTCCCGCAGGAGACTCTTACCAGACGTTTGTGCCTGCCGCAGCTGTTCTTCTGCTTCTTTCAGCTGTCTTTGCAGGTTGGTCATCTTGCCATATTTCAACTCCGCTGCCCGGTTGAGGTCATAGTCCCGCTCTGCCTGTTGAATTTCTACATTCACTTGGTCTATCTGTTCTTTCAAATGGCGGATGTGATCGATAATCTCTTTTTCCCGTTGCCATTGGGCTGCCAGGGTGGCTTGTTCATTTTTCAGGTTGGCAAGTTCTCTGCCGATCCGCTCCAGCCGCTCTTTGGAACTGGGGTCAGTTTCTTTTTGCAGAGAAAGACGCTCCATCTCTAACTGCAGGATTTTCCGATCGATTTCATCTAGTTCTTCTGGCTTGGAGGTGATTTCCATCTTCAGTTTGGCAGCGGCTTCATCTACAAGGTCAATTGCCTTGTCAGGTAGAAAACGATCGCTGATGTATCTAGTAGAAAGTTGCGCTGCCGCAATGAGGGCACTGTCAGCAATTTTGACGCCGTGATGTACTTCGTAGCGCTCCTTCAAACCCCGTAAGATAGAGATTGTATCCTCAATGGAGGGCTGATCGACATAGACCTGTTGGAAACGCCGTTCTAAAGCAGCATCCTTTTCAATATATTTGCGGTATTCATCCAGGGTGGTAGCACCAATACAGCGGAGTTCTCCCCTTGCCAGCATGGGTTTGAGGAGGTTACTGGCATCCATTGCCCCCTGGGTCGCCCCTGCTCCCACAACCGTGTGAATTTCATCGATAAAAAGAATGATCCTGCCCGCCGACTCTGTCACTTCTTTCAGGACAGCCTTCAGCCGTTCTTCAAACTCACCGCGATATTTTGCCCCTGCAATCAATGCTCCCATGTCCAAGGCAATGAGTTTACGGTCCCGCAGGGATTCGGGCACATCCCCCGCCACAATCCGTTGGGCAAGACCTTCCACGATCGCTGTTTTACCTACCCCTGGTTCACCGATTAAGACGGGATTGTTTTTCGTCCGCCGCGACAGAATCTGAATGGTGCGACGAATTTCATCATCACGACCAATGACGGGGTCTAATTTACCTTGGCGAGCTAACTCTGTCAAATCTCTGCCGTATTTACTCAAAGCGTCGTATTTGCTTTCTGGTGTTTGGTCTGTCACTTTTTGACTCCCCCTTATCTTTTCGATTGTTTCTCTTAATGCCTTTTCTGTTATACCCAGTTCACGGTAAAGTTCTTTACCAAAACGATCGTCCTGACAAAAAGCCAGCACCATGTGCTCAATGGAAATGTAGTCATCCCCCATAGCTTTGCGGTTAGCTTCCGCCCGATCGAGGAGGGTATCTAAACTACGTCCGAGATAAACAGCACTCTGGTCTGTCTGCACTTTAGGTTGACGACGGATAAAATCTTCTGTCCGATCGCGCAGACGTTGCACACTCACTCCCATCTTGCTAAAAATAGCAGTGGCTAGACCCTCTTCCTCCAACAGAGCTTTCATCAGGTGTTCGCTTTCAATCTGCTGGTGTTGGGCAGCCTTTGCCAGTTCAGGGGTACGCACGATCGCGCTCCAGGCTTTTTCTGTAAATTGATTGGGGCTAGTGGGTTGCATAGGTTTTCTCCGACTCTCAGTGCATCTATTGTAGTGGGGAATATTCCTAGGAGTAGGTCAGGGAAACCGTTAGGTCAAGGGGTGGTTTCTACGACAGTGCAGTATGCTGAAACAAAAAACGATCGCTGTTTATGCGCACCGACACACTGTTTTACCAGATATTCCAGACCTTCCCCACCTTGCTGTTTGAACTCCTCCGTCGTCCCCCTGTACCTGGCTATACTTTCACCTCCGTAGAAGTCAAGGAAAAGTCCTTCCGCTTTGATGGCATCTTCCTACCGCCCCCTGGGAATACTGACGCTCCCATCTATTTCTTGGAAGTACAATTTCAACCCAATCCCCATTTCTACGCCCAGTTCATCAGCGAAATCTGTTTGTATCTCAATCAACAGAAGTGGGAGCAGGAGTGGGTAGGAGT
>CALGKB010000012.1 GCA_937927915.1 uncultured Pseudanabaenaceae cyanobacterium
TTTCATAGTTTTGTTGTCATCCAAAATTGAATAAACAGAAAGAGCAACTATTAAAAATGCGATTAGGCGACCCATAGCCGACCGAGCGCTCTTGATCCGCAAAAACCATAAATATAGCTAAAAAAGAAGCCCCCTGTTGGCAAATTGCGGGAGGCTTTTTTAAAAAATATTAAGTTGTTAACGTTGCAAGTCTCCAAGTTGGTTAGTTCAACCAACCTTTCAAACGGCGAGCTACTTGAGGGCGACGTAACTTACGCATTGCCTTGCTTTGGATCTGGCGTACCCTTTCCCGTGACAGGCTAAACATTCCTCCCACTTCTTCCAAAGTATAGGGTTGACTGGTAGATAAACCATAACGCAGGCAAATTACATCTTTCTCACGCTGAGTTAAGACATCATCAAGGACATCGGTAATTTCCTGACGCATCATGTTTTCATTCATCCGCTCTTCAGGAAGTTGCAGCTCGCTATCTTCTAGCAGATCAACCAACTCGGTATCTTCTGCTTTACCAACACGATGATTTAGAGACAAAGACTGACGACGTAACTCCAGTAGTTGACGTAGCTGGGAAATAGACGTTTTTAGCTCCTGGGCTAACTCTGTTTCATTAGGATTGCGCTGCAATTTCTGCTTCAGATGGCGCTGTGCTTTTTTTAGTTTATTGAGTTTTTCAACAATATGAATTGGTAACCTAATGGTACGAGCATCGTTGGCAATGGTACGGGTTATTGCCTGACGAATCCACCAGTAGGCATAGGTAGAAAACTTAAAGCCCTTGGTGGGGTCAAATTTATCCACCGCCCGCTCTAACCCCAACGTACCTTCCTGCACTAAGTCCAGTAACTCCAAATTGCGCTTTTGGTATTTCTTGGCCACCGAGACCACCAGGCGTAAATTTGCCTCGATCATCTTGGTTTTGGCACGACTACCCTGTTTGAGAGCCGCTTTGAGGGCTTCGACCGTCATCCCCGCCTCCTGTGCCCATTCCTCTTCCGTGGGCATCCGCCCCAGCCGATCGGCTAGCTTTTCCTGCAGGGCAAATAAATCCATCATCTGCTTTACCTGTTTGCCCAGACGAATTTCTTCCTCGTTACTCAGCAAAGGAATTTTGCCAATCTCGTGGAGGTAGGTGCGCACCATGTCACCCCCCAAATTTGCCTGCCGTCTATTGACCACCTTCTCTGTTTCTTTCATCGTGTCCCTCTCCTAGTGCTAACTCACCGATCGGTTGCTTATTATTAAAAATTGCGTAACTTGATACCGCTTTCGTCTATGATAGAAGTTTAAGCTTTTATCAAGTCTTTGTATGGGATAGCTATTATGGCAGATTTGCCCCAAAAGTCAATTGGTTTATCCATAAATTCTTCGCTAGTATTAGGCATTTCTACCATCAATAGCTATTCCACAAGGTTAGACGTTGATTTTATTGTGCAGGTTGCCAATTCTTAAACAAATTCTTCCCTGGAGTGATTTAATACTTTAATAGGTCTGGAGGAAATTTAATAATGTCTTTAGCTTATCCTGTGACGCCTGCTGACCCGGCGGTGGTAGAGGACTATCATGGGGTGTCAGTGGCTGACCCCTATCGCTGGCTGGAGGATACTGGGAGTGAGGCAACCCAAGCTTGGATTAAGGCACAGAATGAGCTGACTTTTAGTTTTTTGGCGGCGATTCCGCAGCGGGAGAAGATTAAGGAGCGGTTGACGGCGTTATGGAATTATCCCCGCTATGGCTTGCCCTGGCGGCAGGGAGGGCGCTATTTCTTTTTCAAGAACGATGGCTTGCAGAATCAGAGTGTTCTCTACTGCCAGGAGAGTTTGACGGCGGAACCGCAGGTGGTGCTTGACCCCAATGCTCTATCCCAAGATGGCACGGTGGCGCTGGCGGGGGTGTCCGTGAGTGAGGATGGCAAATGGTTAGCCTATGCCCTTGCCCGATCGGGGTCAGATTGGCAGGAATGGCGGGTCAAAAATTTGGAGACGCTAGAGGATACGGCGGACTTAGTGCAGTGGAGCAAGTTTTCGGGGGCAAGTTGGACAAAGGATGGGCGGGGGTTTTTCTATAGTCGCTATAATCCCCCCAAGGATAACAGTTTAGTGGAGGCAAATTACTATCAGAAATTGTACTACCACGTTGTTGGTACGCCCCAGGAACAAGACCGCTTAATTTATCACCGTCCTGATCATAAGGATTGGGGGTTCCAGGGAGAGGTGACGGAGGATGGTAAGTTTTTAATTATCACGGTGTGGAAGGGAACTAGCCCCCAAAATCTGGTGTTTTATTTGCCCCTCGATCGAGAAGGTGCCCTGGTTCAGCCCCTCATTGAGGAATTTACGGCAGCCTATAGTTTTTTAGGCAATGCAGGCAATTATTTTTGGTTTCGTACCGATCGGAATGCCCCCAGGGGTAAGGTGGTAAAAATCAATATTGAGACCAAAGAAACGCTGGATGTTATTCCTGAGCAGGCGGAGACTTTGGAGGGGGTAAATTTAATCAACAATCAGTGGGTAGCTCTCTACTTAAAGGATGCCTGTACGGTTGTACGCCGATATAGTTTGGAAGGAGAACCCCTGGGAGAAATTCCCCTGCCTGGTTTGGGGACGGCGGTGGGCTTTGGCGGTAAGCGCTACGATACAGAGACCTTTTACAGCTTTACCAGTTTTACCGTTCCCCCCACTATCTATCGCTTTGATTTCACCACTAACGCAAGTACTATCTTTCAACAGCCCCAGATCAATTTTCCCCTCTCTGATTACACGACGGAGGAGGTGTTTTATAGCAGCAAGGATGGCACCCGTATTCCTCTGTTTCTCACCTATAGAAAAGACCTGAAGGGGAAAATTCTTCCCACCTATTTGTATGGCTATGGCGGCTTTAATGTCAGTTTGACTCCCAGTTTTTCCATCAGCAATTTGCTGTGGTTGGAGTTGGGGGGCTTACTGGCAATTCCCTGTTTACGGGGCGGGGGAGAATATGGGGAGGAATGGCATCGGGCAGGACAAAAGCACAACAAACAAAATGTCTTTGATGATTTCATCAGTGCGGCGGAATACCTCATCAATAACGGCTGGACTACCCCACAAAAATTAGCGATCGCTGGTGCTAGTAATGGCGGTCTCCTGGTGGGTGCCTGTATGGTGCAACGCCCCGACCTCTTTGCCGCTGCTCTGCCTGCTGTGGGGGTGATGGATATGTTGCGCTTCCACAAATTCACGATCGGGTGGGCATGGACGGAGGAGTATGGCTCCCCTGACGACCCCGCCGATTTCCCCTACCTCTACGCCTATTCCCCCCTCCACAACCTCAAGCCCGGCACTCGCTACCCCGCTACCCTGGTGACCACCGCTGACCACGACGATCGGGTTGTCCCTGCCCACAGTTTCAAATTCATCAGTGCCCTCCAAGCTGCCCAGGGGGGAGATGCCCCCGTCCTCATTCGCATTGAGACCAAGGCGGGTCACGGCGCTGGCAAACCGACTAGCAAAACAATCGAGGAAGCTGCCGACAAGTGGGCATTTTTAGTCCATGTCCTAGGTATAGAGTGCCATCTATAAAAAGTCTGCAGGGCAGGGGGGACACAAGGGGGGAAACAGATGTTAGGATAAACACCAAGCTAGGAGTGCCTGGGAATGCCTCAGGCTGAGATGACATCCTCAGAACCTGATCCGGGTAATGCCGGCGTAGGAAAGCTAACTAGAAAGGAGAAACTATGACGATCGCCTTAGACCGTCCCTCCACCTTACCAAGACGGGGGGAATTTCGGGGTACCCAGATGTATTGCGCCCGCCAGGGCATTATCACAGAAGAGATGCGCTATGTCGCCCACAGGGAAGGGGTAGATGTGGAGTTAGTCCGATCGGAGGTGGCTAGGGGCAGAGCCATCATCCCCGCCAACAAAAACCACACCAACCTGGAGCCAATGGGGATTGGTATTGCTTTTCGCTGCAAGGTGAACGCCAATATCGGGGCTTCCCCCACCTCCTCCGGGCTAGCAGAGGAACTGGAGAAACTGCGCCTGGCCATCAAATACGGGGCAGACACGGTGATGGACTTGTCCACGGGGGGTGGCAATTTAGACGAAATTCGCACCGCTATCATCCAAAACTCCCCTGTCCCCATCGGCACAGTGCCTGTCTATCAAGCCCTAGAGAGTGTGCATGGCAGGGTAGAAAACCTCACCGCCGATGACTTTCTCCATGTAATTGAAAAGCACGCTCAACAGGGGGTAGACTACATGACCATCCATGCGGGTATTTTGATCGAGCATTTGCCCCTGGTGAAAAACCGCATTACGGGGATTGTGTCGCGGGGGGGCGGTATTTTGGCAAAATGGATGCTCTACCACCACAAGCAAAACCCCCTCTACACCCACTTTGACGACATCATTGAGATTTTCAAAAAGTATGATGTCTCCTTTAGTTTGGGGGATTCCCTCCGCCCCGGTTGTCTCCACGATGCCAGTGATGCTGCCCAACTAGCGGAACTGAAGACCTTGGGACAACTGACCCGCCGTGCTTGGCAACACGATGTGCAGGTGATGGTGGAAGGTCCAGGACACGTGCCGATGGACCAGATTGAATTCAATGTCAAAAAGCAGATGGAGGAGTGCTCGGAAGCCCCCTTCTATGTCCTCGGTCCCCTGGTGACAGACATTGCCCCTGGCTATGACCACATAACTTCTGCCATCGGGGCAGCTTTAGCGGGTTGGTACGGTACAGCTATGCTCTGTTATGTCACCCCCAAGGAACACCTGGGCTTACCCAATGCCGAGGATGTGCGCAACGGCTTGATTGCCTACAAAATTGCAGCCCACGCCGCCGATATTGCCCGCAAACGTCCAGGGGCGAGAGACCGCGACGACGAACTCTCCCGTGCCCGCTATAACTTTGACTGGAATCGCCAGTTTGAACTAGCCCTTGACCCCGATCGGGCCCGTGAATACCACGATGAAACCCTGCCCCAGGACATCTACAAAACCGCAGAGTTCTGCTCCATGTGCGGTCCCAAGTTCTGTCCCATGCAGACCAAAGTGGATGCGGAGGCACTGCAGGAGCTAGAAAAATTCCTGGCTAGCCAGCAGTCCTAGCCGAATGCCCTAAAAAATGCTAGGGTTATCTCCATTGAGGTAGCCCTTTTTACTATGGGACTAATTGAAGACATCAAGCGCTTTCTGGAACTACGCTTGGAAGACTTTATCAAGCAAAAGCCCTGGCTGGAGCTGCAGTTATTGGATGACAAGCTGCAACACCAGGAAGAGGAGTTGGCAAAGCTAATTGCTAACCTCACGCAGCAGGAGAACCAATACCAGCAGCAAATCCTTGCCCTGGCAGAAGATGTTGCCCTCTGGCACAAACGCACCCAGAAAGCAAGAGAGGCTAATCGCCCTGACCTTGCTACCGCTGCCCAGGAAAGGGAAGCCGCCCTGTTGCGGGAGGGGAATCAAATTTGGGCACAGATGGAATTGGTGAAACAGCGCGCTAGCCAAGCCCAAGACCTCCTCAAACAGGTCAAAGCTCGTCGTTTCGAAGTGCAGGCAAAAATCAAAGAGGTGGAAAAACAGAGCGATCGATCGAGTTGGCAGGGTGCCCGTTTTTCCTTTAGCCAGGGCTTTGACAAGGACCTCGATCCCCTAGAGCAGGAATTCCGCCGTTGGGAATTGGAGGAAGAGTTAGAAGCCCTCAAGCGGAAGATGCGTTAGTTGTTGACGGGTTCTAGTTCATCGGGGAAAAACCAAGTGCCCTGGTTATCGGCAAACGTCACAATATAGCCCATGCCTCCCCCATCCACGATCTTTTCCCCCTGGATGATCCCCACTTGCCCAATTTTGGCAGCAATTTCCTTGGAGACCCGATCGCGACAGGTCTTAACCTTTACTTTTTGTCCTACTCTCATAGAATGTGTTGCGAAATACCAGGCTAAATTTTAGCAAAAACCTAGTAGGTAATCTCGATGGGTTGGGAGGGGGAACGGAGGTAGACGGTTCTGCCGTTCGCCAAAACTAAGGCGGTGACAACTGTTGCTAAATTGCCTTGGGGCGGACTGGGAGCAGGGGTAAACTCAATTTCCCCTAGGCGAAAACTCATGGCACCGGCGGGCAGCCTGCGATCGGTATGGAGACAAGCCTTGGTCTGTCCTACCTGGTTAACACCCTCTCTCTGCTGGATTACCCAAAAGTTAGCGATCGCGAAAGGCACAGGTCTCCCCTCGGTTTCAATATCCACCACTCCCTGTAGCCCATGTTTGCAGGGGCGGTAGCCTGGGCACCCGAGGCAGTTTTGATCCACAGGGCAGGGCATGCGGTCTTCCCATAGATAAGCCTTGAGGGTGATTTTGCTGCTGCCAATGCGCAGGACAGTGGGGATATTCTCTAGGGGGGGCAGATTGCCAGTCTGGGCGTTAACCCTCCCCATAGTCAGCATTCCCCCCAGCGCCAGCCCCACACAAACCGGGGACAGATACTGCATAAACTCCATCTCCTTACTGGCTCCCTGTTAATAATCTAGCTAAGACGGGAAAATATTTGCCGCCAGAGGAACCGGGAATGCCAAAATAAATATGAAGAAATGATAAGCCAGCAGTTATGTCTCTCCCCATTCGCAACGTTGCCATTATTGCCCACGTCGACCACGGCAAAACTACGCTTGTCGATGCCCTCCTAAAGCAGTCGGGGGTATTTCGGGAAAATGAAGAGGTAGAAGCTTGCGTCCTCGACTCCAACACCCTGGAACGGGAGCGGGGCATTACTATCCTGGCAAAAAATACGGCGGTGCGCTACAAAGACACCCTCATCAACATTGTGGATACGCCTGGGCACGCAGACTTTGGCGGCGAGGTGGAACGGGTGCTCGGTATGGTGGATGGCTGTCTGTTGGTCGTGGATGCCAATGAGGGACCCATGCCCCAAACCAGATTTGTGCTGCGCAAAGCACTGGAGAAGGGACTGCGACCGATCGTTTTTGTGAACAAGATTGACCGTCCCCAGGCAGAACCCCTCAAAGCGATCGATAAGGTTTTGGACTTGTTCATTGAATTGGGGGCAGACGACGACCAATGTGACTTTCCCTATTTGTTTGGGTCAGGGTTGCAGGGCTATGCCAAAAACACCCTAGAGGAAGAAGCTACGGACATGAAGCCCCTGTTTGAAGCAATTTTGCACCATGTGCCCCCCCCCGTCGGTGACCCCAAAGCCCCCTTGCAACTGCAGGTGACAACCCTCGATTACTCCGAATATTTGGGACGGATTGTCATTGGCAAAATTCACAACGGCACGATCCACTTAAACCAGCAGGTAGCATTGGTGCGGGAGAACGGCGAGATTGTCAAGGCGAAGGTGACCAAACTGTTTGCCTTTGAGGGTTTGCGCCGCATAGAAGTAGAAACTGCCACAGCGGGCAATATCGTTGCCGTCGCAGGTCTTAGTGATGTCAACATCGGGGAGACGATCACTGACCCCAACGAACCGAAGTCCCTACCGCTCATTAAAGTGGATGAACCCACCCTCCAGATGACTTTCTGTGTCAATGACTCCCCCTTTGCGGGCAAGGAAGGCAAATATGTCACTTCCCGACAACTGCGGGAGCGCCTCCTGCGGGAACTAGAAACTAACGTGGCACTGCGGGTAGAGGAAACGGACAGCCCCGATCGGTTCCTAGTCTCCGGGCGGGGGGAACTCCATCTAGGCATTCTAATTGAGACCATGCGCCGCGAAGGCTATGAATTCCAAGTCTCCCAACCGCAGGTGATCTATCGTGAGATCAACGGGCAACTGTGTGAACCCTATGAGTACCTGGTTTTGGATGTGCCAGAGGATACCCAGGGCGGTGTCATCGATCGGTTGAACCAGCGCCGCGGGGAGATGCAGAATATGCAGGTAGGCAGCGGGCGCACGCAATTGGACTATGTCATTCCGGCGCGGGGTTTGATTGGCTTTCGGGGGGAATTCATGCGCTTAACCAGGGGAGAAGGGATCATGAACCACAGCTTCCTGGACTACCGCCCCACCGTAGGAGAAATTGAAACCAGGCGTAATGGCGTCCTTATTTCCTTTGAAGAGGGAGAAGCCACCTTCTATGCCCTTAAAAATGCCGAAGACCGCGGCGTATTCTTCATCAAACCGGGCACCAAAGTTTACAAAGGCATGATTGTGGGGGAACATAACCGACCGCAGGATTTGGAATTGAATGTCTGTAAGACCAAACAACTGACCAATATGCGATCGGCGGGGGCAGAGGAACTGGTACAACTGCAGGCACCCATTGAGATGACCCTGGAACGTGCCCTGGAATACATTGGTCCCGATGAATTATTAGAAGTCACTCCCACTTCCATTCGCTTGCGCAAACTGGCTAAAAAACTGGAGCGGGTCAAAAAGTAGGGATGGACAGTTCTAGCACTTATCCAGTGGTAGAAACATTTCACTCCCTGCAGGGGGAAGGTTATTGGGTGGGGGTGAGCGCCTTTTTCATCCGCCTGGCTGGGTGTGATGTTCACTGTCCTTTCTGCGATACAAAACACTCCTGGAACGCCCAGCGGCACCCCTTAGTAACGATCGATCGTCTGTTAGAGCAAGCACGGCAAGCCCGTCCCCAAATTGTCGTGATCACGGGGGGAGAACCCCTAATGCACAATCTGCAACCCCTCACCGCTTTATTCCACGCCCATTCTCTCCGTCTGCATTTAGAGACCGCCGGTGCCCATCCCTTGACAGGGGAATTTGACTGGATCACCCTTTCCCCCAAACCCTTCCTCCCCCCCCTTGCGAGTATATATGAGCAAGCCCATGAATTAAAAGTCGTTATTCAATCGCCCAAGGATTTGCAGTGGGCAGAAAACGAAGCGCAAAAAGTGCGACCTACTACCCATCTCTTTTTACAGCCAGAATGGTCGCAGCCAGATAGCCGTCAACTGGTCATCGACTACATTTTGACCCATCCCCGTTGGCGTTTAAGTCTGCAAACCCACAAATACCTAGGCATCAATTAGGGTCTGCTCGCAGCAGCAGGGTCAGTTTGTAAATTCTATTCCAGAGCGTTTATCCATAAGAAAGAAGAAAGATTATCTGCACTCGATCGACAACAAGAGGAGTGACAGAGTTTGTTGATGTTGCGGCTTAGACAGTGGGGAAAAATATGAGCTTATCTGTCCTAGTCTGTGTTTGACAGCAAAAAAGAGAGGCATAGAATGAAAGTGTAGTGCAAAACTACCGTCGAGTTCACGATGGGATCACTGCTACGCATCCATCCATCGCCGCCCCGTCACCCTTTGTCAACCCTTCAGGAGAACTAATTGCTACGTCTGTAATCAACTGGACTGTGTCATGCATGGGCGTAAAGACTCCCCTGTTATGCAATCGTTCAGCAAAGCTTGCAAGGGGTGCGGTCCTTTTGGGGCTTTAGCTGCCTAGGTAGCAGACTTGTGACTCATTGCCCCCTGTTTTTGGCATACCCACTGTAAAACGGGAGTAGCTGGTTTCCAGGCTTGGAATTTCCCAAGGGGGCTGGGTTGTTCGATCGTTATGCGTGTCAAACTACCACCTACCTTTTGTTGCCACTGGTAGATGAGAGCTTGGCTTTCCAGAGTAACAGCATTAGCCACCAGTCTGCCCCAGGGGGGTAACTTTTCCCAGCAGGTTGCCAGCAAATTGGGGGTAGTGATACCACCGCCGATAAAAATCGCATCGGGAGTAGGCAAGTCTTGTAAAATCTGGGGCGCTTCCCCCTGCACAATCTCTAGGTGGGGGACACCGAGGGCACTGGCATTAGTGGCAATGTAATCCGTGCGGGTTTTCTCGATCGCTATCGCCCGACAGCGGGGATGACTGCGCAGCCACTCAATGGCAATAGAACCGCAACCAGCTCCCACATCCCACAGCAGTTCCCCAGGGGCAGGACTTAAGGCAGAGAGGGTAAGAGCACGGATGGGTTGTTTGGTCAGCTGTCCGTCATGGTGGTAGGCAGAGTCCGGCAGCCCCGGCACACGGGAGCGCAAAACAGAAGGTCTGCTACTACGACACTCGATCGCTACTAAATTCAAAGGGGGGAAGCGAGCATCGGGTTGATAGGCGCCGATAGTTTCCTTTTCCCCCCCCAGGTGGGATAAAACCGTAATTTCACTGCGATCGTAGCCCGTTTCCTGCAAAACTTTCGCTATGTGATGGGGAGTTTCCCCGTTACTACTCAAAACCAGCAGCCGTGCCCGGGGAGAGAGATAACTGCGCAACAGATCAACAGGTCTGCCACACAAACTAAGAGTTTCTACATCTTCCATCTGCCACCGCAACCGCGCACAAGCGAGAGTGAAAGAAGAAAGAGAGGGAATCACCACACTCTGGGGAAAAGATTGCAGAATCAATTTACCACCCCCATACCACAGGGGATCGCCACTGGCTAAAATACACACCGATCGGTCCTGTTGCTCTCTGATGAGGTCGATCGTTTTCTGAATAGGCTTTTGCCAAGGAATGACAATTTTGCCAGTAGTGTCCACCATCTGCAGGTGACGTTCTCCCCCCACCAAGACGGCAGCACTAGCGATTATCGAGCGGACACTTGGCGGCAATCCCGCTAGACCATCCTCACCAATACCAACAATTGTGATCATGCCCTGGGGAGAAAGAGTGCTCCTTTATACTAAACCACCTGCAGGACTGTGGTAGTAACTTTACTTACGCCAAAACTACACGCCATGTCTGCCACTGTTCAGGTTTTAGATGCCAGTCTCACCCTCGTCCATCAGGAAATTCCCCATATACCCACCGTCACCATCGATGTGTGGTTGCGGGGCGGGACAGTCATGGAAACAACGGCAGAACGAGGAGTTGCCCACTTCGTGGAGCACATGGTGTTTAAGGGGACGGCGCGGGTGAAACCGGGGGAATTCGATCGCTTGGTAGAATCCTTGGGTAGTGTGACGAGTGCGGCTACCAGTTACGACTATACCCGTTATTCCCTGACCACGCCGCGGGAGCATTTTAAGACAGTTTTACCCTACTTAGGGGAAATGTTACTAGGCGCGCAAATTCCTGAAACGGAACTGGAAGCGGAACGGCAAGTAGTGCTGGCAGAATTGGCACAAGCTTGGAGTAACCCTGACTGGATTAGCTATCAATTTTTACTGGCGACTATCTTTGACAATCATCCCTACGGTAGCCCTGTGATTGGTTCAGAAACAGAAGTTAATCAATTGCAGCGGGAACACCTCTGCTACTTTCATCACAAGTTTTACCAAAATAGCCCCATTGTGGTAGTAGTAGTTGGCTCCTTGCCCCTCGATCAAGTCCTGGAACCAGTGCAATCTGCCTTCCACCGTCCTATCGCTGATACACCCCCCTGTCCCCAATACCCCGTCCCACCTCTGCCTGGCATCATCCGTGAAGAATTGTATCTACCCCATCTTCCCCAGGACCGCCTCCTCCTCGCCTGGCTGGGACCAAGGGCAACTGAACTGCAAGGCACGATCGGGATGGAACTCCTCTCCCACATCCTGGGGGAAGGACGCCACTCCCGCCTACCCCTCACCCTCAAACCCTGGGGCAACCATGTCAGCAGCGGCTATATCGCCCAAGAGTGGGGGGGCTTCTTTACCATCAGCACTTACCTAGAGCAAGAGCAGAGACAGGCGGTGGAATCTACCATCCTGCAGGTAACCAGGGACTTAGCCGCTCACCCCATCACTGCTGAGGAACTGAAACGGGCACAAAGGGCGCTCCACCATAATTTCGCCTTTTTAATGGAGTCTCCCCCTGAACTGGCCCACTTTTTGGGGTACCATGCCCTCCTGGGGTCCTACGACCTCTGTCACCACTGGGATACCCTCTACCCCGAACTGGTGTGGCAAACCACTGCCCCTGACCTCCTGCACCTGGCACAGACCTATCTCCTGTCGCATCGGTATGTCTCTCTCCACATCACTACGTCCCCGCCACAATTTGCCGAATCAGGGGTAAACGGTCTTGAATGTAGCGATGTAAAGCCGTAGACTGGCTGCAGTCTAACCCCAAAGCCTCCTGCATCCGATCGAGGAGCCAGAGTTTTAAGCGCTCATCATCCATCGGCAGGACTTGTTGGGGGTTCAAGTGCTGGACTGTACTCCAAAACAAACGTAAGATGCTAGGCTGCACGGTAATCACCTCAGTCTTAATAATTTCTTAAGGATTGCCTCCTACCCTATTGAAGCACTAATGTGATAAGAATGCCCAGAATCACACAAAAAGCAACAATTCCTGTGGCTATCCCTAAAGGAATGTAAAGCTTGCGCCTAGGGGCAAAGCCTGGGCAGGTCGGGCTGATCGTAGTAGAATTGAAGACAGATTGCTGAGGGAAATGTGGACAAAGGTACGCTGGTAGAAGTCAAGCTCAACGGACATTATCGCTTGTTACTGATTGCCGGCACCGAGGGCAAAAAGCACCTCCAAGCTACCGATGAGAACGGCATTACCCACACTATTCACCCCCGCGAGATTGAGTATGTGATTCCCCATAGTCACCTCCTAGATGCCAGTCAGATTCCCCAATTTCGTACCCGCGTGCAACCCTACCTCGACCCCAGTCAGCTGGAGTTAGCTTGGGAAGTACTGCAGGGGCAAGCCACCACGCCGGAGGAGTTAGCGGACCTTTTATTTTCCAACGCTGACAGTCACACTTGCTATGCGGCTTACTGTCTGTTGCGGGAAGATAAGATTTATTTCAAACAAAAGGGACAGGTATACGAGACCCGCCCCCGCAGCCAGGTGGAAGAGATTAAGCATCAAATAAATTTGGCACAACAACGGGCGCAGGAAAATCAGCAATTTGTCGACAAGGTACAGGCAAAATTACAGGGGGAAGCAGTGGAGTGGACTAGCGCTGAGCGCCAACGCCTGGAATGTTTGGAACGCTATGTGCTATACCCCCAAGAAATTACCGAGAGGGAGAAAAATCAGGCGCAGGAAATTCTTAGCCTCGCGAAACGCCTGAAGACGGAAGCGGCTGCCTTTGATCTGCTAGTGGATTTGGGCATCTGGTCCGTCCATGAGAATCTTGCCCTCAAACGTAGCCAAATACCCATTACTTTTCCTCCTGAAGTGTTAACCTTAGCCCAAGAGCGCCTGCATAACCCCCCCCCTGATATGTCCCACCGCCTGGATTTGCGCCACCTGCGTACCTACACAATAGATGACATCTCCACTACCGAGATCGACGACGGGATTAGTATTGACAACGATCGGATTTGGATTCATATTGCCGACCCGACAAGGTGGGTGATGCCGGGGGATGCCTTGGAATTGGAAGCCCGCCGCCGCGCTACAACAGTTTATTTGCCGACGGGGATGATCCCCATGTTTCCCCACGAGTTGGCAACAGGACCAATGAGTTTGGTGCAGGGGCAAGATTGTTGTGCCCTTTCTTTTGGTGTAGTCCTGGCAGAGGACGGCAGTATTCAAGATTGGCAAATTGCTACTACCCTCGTCTGTCCCACCTATCGCCTCACCTATGATGACGTAACGGAGATGTTGGAAATTGGGGCAGAGGCAGACCTCGATCGGTTATTTTACTGGGCGAAGAAGCGGGAGCAGTGGCGGTTGCGGCAGGGAGCAGTAGCCATCCATTTACCGGAGACAAGTATCAAGGTGAAGGGGGAGGAAGTGACCCTCCAGTTGTTGGAGGATTCCCCCTCGCGGCAGTTAGTCTCAGAGATGATGATCTTGGCGGGGGAGATAGCAGCCAGGTTTGCCATCGAAAAACAGATACCAGTTCCTTTTCGGGGGCAGGCAACCCCCAATCTACCGCCGGCGGAAGAGCTAGAGCAAATTCCTAACGGTGTAGCGAGGGCTTGGGCTATCTGTCGCACCATGTCCAAATCAGAGGTGAGTCTGGAACCTCAACCCCACGCCGGTTTGGGACTACCTGCCTACGTCCAAGCTACTTCTCCCATTCGGCGTTACGGCGATTTAATTGTGCATTACCAAATCAAAGCTGCTCTGTTGGGACAGCCGCCCGTATTTACAGCACCGCAGGTACAGGAACTGATTGGTATGATCGATGTGGCAACCTATGATGCCGTGCAGGTAGAAAGACAAACAAATCGCTACTGGAGTTTGGAATACCTACGCCGACATCAGGACACAGTCTGGCAGGCAGTTTTCCTAGATTGGTTGAAGGAGTCTGATAAGTTAGGTTTGATTTTACTGGAAGAACTGGGATTGAAGTTGCCCATCAAAATGACGAGACAGGTAAACAAGGGAGAACACCTACAGGTAAAGGTAAGTATAGTCAATCCCCGATCGGATACTATTCAGTTCCAGGAAGTGGGTGTGGCATCCTAAATACTTTAGTAAACCCCAGACGATCGTTTTGGCAGGTGACTGTCTCCAGCACTTAGGGGAGTTACAGGCGGGCAGAGATCGCTTTGCACTTACCTTTCTTGATCCCCCCTTCAACCAAGGTAAGGACTATAAATACTTTGATGACAATCAACGCGAAGCAGTGTATTGGAGCTGGCTATTAGAGATTTGTCAGGCAGTCTATGACTTATGCTTGGAAGGGGCAGCGATTTACTTTATAAAATACTGAGTATTTACTGCGCCAAAGGTGTTGAATCTTCGCAACAAGACTTAACATTGAAGGTTAGATTTAGCCTACCAAATGCCTACCTATTTCTATCCGTAAATATCGTAATTTCTCGATGAGTTAACAACTTAAGCAGTAAATAACCAATCAGTACAGCATAGATTTGTAGTCGCACTCCATTCTCATTCTTTGTGATTATGCTCTCCAATTTCAATTGCATCTTCAATTTGCCAGCGTAGACGATAGGCTTCCTTGATTTCCTCGTTACTCATGTCTTCCACATTAGTAGCTAGTTTATACCCAATGTTATCTTCTTCATTAAAAAATTGAACACCCGTACATTAGGATTGTCTGGATTGAGTTTCATGTTATTTCTAATCCGTACAATAAACAATGTATGTCTCTGGCACATTTCATCCACTAATTTCCAAGAACTAAAAAACCTCTATCCATGATGTCAAAGGCATCCTCTGGTATCGTTCTGATGACAAGATTGCCAACTTTTTGGTCACTAATTTGTCCAAAAGTAATTATTTTATTACCAATGTTACCTGGGTTTATATCAAAGCAAAGAGATACTTTACTTGGTATACTTGCTGTTGCCAAAATAGTTTACTTGTTAAAGTTATGATGGTAGAATCTAGAGGAAATAAATGCTTAAATTCTCCGTAGTTTTGTCTTTTAAGACGCTGTTGCAACTCTCTTAAAATGCGTTGAAATGGTTCAGTACTAAGAGAAAGAGTAAGCCCCTCATTGTGAAGATTCTTGCATCCAAAGTAAAGTCTATCCAGATGAGGACAAAGAGTTGAGAATCCAGAACAGGATAATCATTTTGGGGCATAAGTCTTAGCAAGGGCTTGATAAGTTGCCGAAGTTGTTTTAAGATAAACTCAAATCTGTTTGCTATTTCTCAGAGCTAGGAGACCATTTCTGGCTCCTTCTTTCTGCCTCTTTCCTAACATTCAAAACTTCTGGCATTGTACTTTAATGCAAATCTTGGGGCTTGAGCCTCTGGTAGGGTAAATCTGACTTCTAATATTAACTTTTGTTGCGAGAACATTCAACACTTTTGGTCTGTATTAATTGCATAGGGTTTATATCAGTAGTAAGAATAGGGTTGCGGTTATTGTCTTCCTTGGGTGGGAGGCTATTATGGAGACTATCATTAAGTAAATCTTAAAAGGGTGGGGCTGAGGCGATCGGTTCCCCAGGGGCAGCAAGTCAGGTGCAGGCGTAGCAAAATATATGCTATACAGGGATTTACGTCTGTGTTACTGCCATGTCTACCCTAGTTATTGTTGAATCCCCAACCAAAGCTCGTACTATCCGTAACTTTCTGCCCAGTGACTACAAGGTGCAGGCATCGATGGGGCACGTGCGGGATTTACCCCAGTCTGCCAAAGAGATTCCCCCTGCCTACAAAGGCTATGATTGGGCAACTTTGGGTGTGAATGTGGAGAAGGATTTTGAACCCCTGTATGTGGTGCCAGCGGATAAGAAGAAGGTGGTCAAGGAGCTGCAGCAAGAATTGAAGAACGCGACAGAGTTAATTCTGGCAACGGACGAAGACCGCGAAGGGGAGAGTATTTCCTGGCATCTCCTGCAGGTGCTGCAACCTAAAATCCCCACGAAACGCATGGTTTTCCATGAGATTACGGCGGAAGCAATCCAAACAGCATTGCAAAATTGTCGCGATATTGATGAGCAGCTGGTTAGGGCGCAGGAAACTAGGCGTATTCTCGATCGACTGGTCGGCTACACTCTCTCCCCCCTACTGTGGAAGAAGTTGGCATGGGGGCTATCGGCAGGACGGGTGCAGTCAGTGGCAGTGCGCTTGATTGTAGACAGAGAACGGGAACGGCGGGCATTTCGCTCAGCAACCTACTGGGATTTGAAGGCAGTTTTGTACGCGCCCAAGTTGGAGTTCCCTGCACAATTAATCAGTCTGGCTGGCAAAAGTTTAGCTACAGGTAAGGACTTTAATGACCGTACAGGGCAACTGTTACCCGATCGGGATGTGGTTTTACTAGACCAAGCCCAGGCAGAGGCACTGTGTGAGAGATTACGGGATAAAACTTGGCGGGTGACCGATCGGGAGGAACGCCCCATGACTCGCAAACCTGCTCCCCCCTTCACCACTTCCACTTTGCAACAGGAGGCTAACCGCAAACTCCGATTTAGTGCCAAGGAGACGATGCGTATTGCCCAGGCGCTCTATGAACAGGGCTACATTACCTATATGCGTACTGATTCTGTGCATTTGTCGGAGCAGGCGATTACGGCAGCTAGGGAATGTGTGGCAAGGATGTACGGGCAAGAATATCTCAGCCCCCAGCCCAGACAGTACACAACTAAGACTAAGAATGCCCAGGAAGCCCATGAAGCTATCCGCCCCGCTGGTTCCACCTTTAGAACACCCCAAGAAACGGGGTTAACGGGGAGAGAATTGCAACTCTATGACTTAATTTGGAAACGAACAGTAGCCTGTCAGATGGCAGATGCTCGCCAGACAATGACGACAATCACAATCGGGGTAGAAGATGCTCTCTTTCGAGCGGCAGGGAAGCGCATTGATTTTCCTGGTTTTTTGCGTGCCTATGTGGAAGGTTCCGACGACCCCACTGCTGCCCTGGAAGACCAAGAGATATTGCTGCCCCTTATGCAAGTGGGCGACGAATTGGATTTGCGGCAGTTAGAGCCAGTCAAGCATGAAACGCAACCGCCCCCCCGCTACACAGAAGCATCTCTAGTGAAAACCTTAGAAGCTGAAGGTATCGGCAGACCCAGTACCTACGCCACAATTATCGATAAAATCTGTGGTGAACGAGGGTATGTACAGATTATTAATAATGCTCTGGTACCGACTTTTACTGCTTTTGCTGTCACAGAGTTGTTGGAAAAACATTTTCCCCATCTAGTTGACACTTCTTTTACTTCCAAAATGGAACAGACCCTCGATGACATTGCCACAGGTACTATGGATTGGTTGCCCTATCTGCGGGAGTTTTACAGTGGTAAAGAGGGTTTAGAGAAACAGGTGAAAGAAAAAGAAGAAACGATCGACCCTGAAACAGCAAAAACGATCGAGTTAGAAGGGCTGGGAGATGTCAAAATCAAGATTGGCAAATTCGGTCCCTACATTCAGGTGGGGGATGTGTCAGCCTCTCTGCCCCCTGACATTACCCCTGCTGACCTCGATCAGGAAAAGATTGAATCTCTTCTAAAACAGAAGTTAGAAGGACCAGACCAAATTGGTGTGCATCCAGAAACAGGAGAGCCAATTTTCCTACTAGTGGGGCGCTATGGACCCTACGTGCAGTTAGGCAAAGCAGAGGAGGGGCAACCTCTCCCCAAGCGGGCTAGCCTTCCCAAGGGTGTACAACCAGAGGAAGTGACGCTACAAATGGCGATCGATTTACTGCGGCTGCCCCGTCACCTCGGCAACCATCCTGAGACTGGGAAACCCATTATTGCCAACAACGGCAGATTTGGTCCTTTTATCGTCCATGACCAGGGCAAGGTAAAGGACTATCGCTCCCTCAAAGCCCCTGATGACCCCTACACAATCACCCTAGAACGGGCATTGGAGTTATTCGCCCAACCCAAGACTACCCGATCGCGGGGCAGCAAACTGGTTCGCATCCTAGGAGAACACCCGGAGGACGGTAGCCCCATCGAACTCCTGGAGGGCAGTTATGGTCCCTACATCAAGTATGAATCCACCAATGTGGCTGTTCCCAAAGAAATGGATATAGAAAGTTTGACCTTAGCACAAGCCCTGACACTCCTAGCAGACAAAATCCCTGAGAAACCAAAGAAAAAGACAGCCACTGCTGCCAAAACAACAACAAAAACGAAAAAGACTACAACTCGATCGAGGTCGAAAGTAGCTAGCAAATGACACTGCCTTTTCTCTGTAGAAGTTAGCAATAAGCTTCTGACTTCACGATCGATCGGAATTTAGATGTAGCAATCAGTCAATTTGCTCCTGGTTCACAAACAGTACGGGCGTTGGGTGTGATAACAAGAGGCGGGGGCAGTTGCCCCCAGTTAGCTTAGACAGTGTTCAGGAGTTGAATATTGTCCAGACTAAAGGTGACAGTGTTGCCCTGTTCGTCTGCAATCGTTCTCTTACTCAGGATATAGTAACCCCCTACCTTTTGGTATTCATCTGTGAAGTGCTGGCGGGGTTTCACCTGCTCCCCTGTCTGCGGATTGTGATAGATAGAAGTGTAGCGATGGGACAGGTAACCTGCTTCTGTAGGATGAACAGACAAAGTATCGATCGTGACGACCATGCCGTGAATGTGACGATGTACTAGGGTGACAATGTTGTCTTTGACTTTGTAGCGATCGCCGGCATTAGCGCCCCCCACCAGGATTTCCTGGGTACCGTCTTCATCTTTGTTGCCGAAGCTAAAAGTGTTTTTAGCGTGGGTATCCTCGAAACTGCGACGGACGCGGTGAATCGTGATTTCCCAAATCTGTTCCTTGACAGCGTTTAGCACTTCTCCTTGGTCAAAGCCCGTAATTTCTGATTTCAGCTTGGCATCCACCTTGACCTGACCAGTGTAGGATTGTCCGTCTTTAGTCATAGTGACAGTGGCAGTAAACCCCGGGAAGTTGCTGTCCCAGGTATAGCGGTTTTCATAGGCAGCACGAAATAGGTCTTGCGCACTCAGAGTTGCAGCAGTCATCGGTGTTTCCTAATGCGTTTTATTAGCAACAACATTTTAACCTAGTTGGGGGGTGGGATCATAAATTTGCGCTCCCGATCGGAGGCAGGCTCTATCCAACCATAGACAAAGTGGCTTAGGCACTGAATTTGGGGAGTACGCTTTTGTATCTCTGCCATTTGCACTTCCAAAGGAGCGTGACCATTGAAAGGTTTACCCCAGATGCCCGCCAAGACAGGACAGACAAGGGTAGAGGGGGGAGATTGCTGTAATACCTGTGCCACTTCCTGGGCGACACATTTGCCGTCTAAACAGAGTCCGTAGGTCATGGGGTGGCGCTGCCAATGGGGGGGAAATCTATGCCAGGGCTGCATTCTGGTATCTAACTTGTACCCGTCGCGGCGGTTACCGCCAGGGAAAAAAACTGTTCCGATCGCTACTGCAGCAGGGATATTACGGGTAACAGCTTGGCTGAATTCCAGCACTCCGTTGTAGGCGTGTTCTGTTACTTTCTCCCAGAAATTGAGGTCATTTCCCCCCCGATCGAGATATTCCTCCAGTTGTGCTCTCTCTTCCCCATGCCTGGTTTTTGCTAACAACGCCTGGCGGGAAGCCTGGCCGTATATCCACAGGTTTTCCACCTGGTCATTCATTCTAGGACTCGTCAAGGGATAGCGAATGTAATCAAACACCATACCGTCAGGTTTAGCTTTTAGTAGTTGCTGTACTACTTGCTGCAAGTCCGCTCTAGCCTGTGGATGATAGGGGTCAACAAAGAGATGTTCTGTCTCAGTCAAAGGCAGATAGAATGACCTACCATCTTTTCCCTCCGCAGGACTAAACTGTGCTCGACTGATACTGCTCTCTCCTCTGCCATTACGGGCAATTACAGATAAACGATCGGTGTTCTCACCATAGCCATAGCCAAAGTTGAGAGTAAATAACCAACCATACACTTTTAAGCCTCTTTCTTTTCCCTTTTGCACTGCCATCTGCCACAGGTCGGTATCGGGAGAGAGTTTGCCCGCCTGTACGGCTTCCAGAGTGACCGATCGCCAGGGACTCTTATTCTCACTGACGGGTAACAACACCCTGCCATCGTAAAAGACTTCCACAAAGACCTGATTGTAACCGAGGTCAACAATGCGATCGAGGACAGGTTCTAACACCCCAGGGAGAGCATCAGCGGGGTAGAGACGCAGCCAAATTCCCTGGGTTTGGGGAAAATTACTTTGGCGACACCGTTGTAAGGCTTGGGCATCCGCCTGGATACGCTTTTGGTAGGCAACAGGGTCTTGCAGACGCAGTCTTTGCTTTGCCTGACTAGCTTCTACAGTTGCTTTACAGGTAGCTGCCCCAGGTACAGAGACTAGAAAAGACAAGAGAATAACTAACCACTTCATCTCAGACATGCCGCAGTAACTCTCGCAGAGAAGCAAGAGGAATGCTATTGATGATTTCCGCCGCAAAGGCAGCAGTGAGGATAGTAGTGGCAGTGGTCTGGTCTATACCCCGACTTTGCAAATAAAACAGCTCTTCCCGATCGAGCTGACTGACGGTTGCGCCATGGGAACATTTGACATTGTCAGCAACAATTTCCAGCTGTGGTTTAGTATCAATGCGGGCGTGGGGAGAGAGTAAGAGATTGCGACTGAGTTGACTGGCATCCGTCAGTTGCCCTGCCTTTGTAACACAAATTCTACCGTTGAACACCCCGTGACTGCGCTCCCTTAAAATACATTTATGCAATTGATTACTGCGCCCCTGGGGATGACTGTGCAAAATAGTGGAATGGGTGTCTGCTAACTGTTCCCCTGCTATAGAAACTAAACCCTGCACGATCGTTGTCGTCGCTTCTCCTTGAGGTTGGATGTGTAAATTGTGGCGGGACAAGCGGGCACCCAAATCGATCGTTTGTATCTGATAAAAACTATGCTTAGCCTGTCTGACTCTAGTGGTTTTGGTGTGAAATGCCGATCGTCCCTGCTGTTGCCACACGATATGCTGTAACTGCGCTTGTTCACCAACATAGATTTCTGTGACAGGGTTTGCCCAGTATTCCACCGCACTACCAGTGTAGATTTCTACAACCGTCAACTTGGTGTGGGGAGACAACACAATCAAACAGCGGGGATGACTGACGCAGTGATGACCAGTGTGGAGATAGTGCAGACCGATCGTTTTGTGCTCTTCCCACTTACTAGAGGTATAGATGAGGGCAAGATCATGACAGGCTTGACTGTTTAACTGCGTGAGATAGTCCCGATCGTCTGTATACTGTCCCAGGTGAGCAAACAAAACAGAACTACACTGGGGAATCACCCCTGCTACAGAACCAAGGACACAGAGACCGTCTTGACAGATGACCGATCGTTCCCGCTGCCACACACCGTTTTGTAGGACCAACTGATAGTCAGCCTCTGGTAAAGGGAGAGCTTCTACTACCTCTGCCGTTTCTAGTTGCTGCCAAGGGATTTCTTTAATGGGGGTGAGGTCAGTATAGCGCCAGTCCTCCTCCCGGACAGTGGGAAAATGTAACTGGGTCAGCCGCTCCGTTGCCTCTGTTCTAATGGCGTGCAGTAATCTTTCTACTTCTGCTGTCATACTTCTTCTGTTAACCAATCGTAACCCCGCGCTTCTAGTTCCAATGCCAATTCCTTCCCCCCCGTTAATACAATGCGTCCCTCTTCCATGACGTGGACAAAGTCAGGCACAATGTAGTTTAACAACCTTTGGTAGTGGGTGATAACGATCGTGGCATTGCGTTCATTACTTAATTGATTGACTCCTGCCGCCACAATTTTGAGGGCATCAATGTCCAAACCCGAGTCCGTTTCATCCAAAATAGCTAACTCTGGTTCCATCACCGCCATCTGCACAATCTCATTTCTTTTTTTCTCCCCGCCGGAAAAGCCCTCATTGACACTGCGCTGTAAAAAGGCGGGATTCATTGCTACAACCTGCAGTTTTTCCGTAATGAAATCATTAAAGTCCAGTAAATCCAACTCTGGCAAACCCCGATGCTTCCGCACAGCATTACAGGAGATACGCAAAAATTCCGAGTTAGTCACCCCTGGAATCTCTAGGGGATATTGAAAGGCGAGGAACAGCCCTTCCCGTGCTCTGATTTCTGGCTCCCACTCCAATAAGTTCTGCCCCTTGAATGTAATGCTGCCCCCTGTAACCTTGTAATCGGGATGCCCTGCTAGCACTTTGGAAAAGGTACTCTTGCCTGAGCCGTTGGGTCCCATAATGGCGTGAATTTCGCCCCGTTTTACTTCTAGGTTGACTCCCTGCAAGATCGGCGTACCATCTACTTCTGCGGTCAGGTTTTGCACAGATAACAGGGTTTCTGCTTCAGGAATGATCATGTTACTTTAGTTCACTTTGCTTTAGTTTAACACCTCTGTAGTCAAGGAGGTAGGCGGTAGGGGTGCCTTGCCAGCCTGGAAGTAATCATAGACAATGGTGGAAATGTTGCGGATCAGTTCTTCCGCTGTGCCATCTTCGGGGGGACGTTTGACCATAACAGTTAAAAAGTAGCGCTTGCCATTGGGCGTGTCAATCATAGCAGTATCCCCTACCAAACTAGCAATCGTGCCGGTCTTGTGCCGAATGCGCACCCCTTCCCCCAGGGGAGCAGCCAACAAAGTATTGTTCTTCGTCCGACTGAGAATATCCATGAACAAATCGCGACTACGCAGGGAGAGCAATTGATTTTGTTCCACCTTACTAAACAGTTCCACTAACTCCTTGGCTGTGGTTGTATTTGTACCCTGGAGGTCCGGCAGTTTATTGCGCAACCGCGTTTGCTGCATCCCCCATTTGCTAAATTGCTCGTTAATTTTCTCAATGTCCCCCAGGCGCTTGATCATCATGTTGGTAGCAGTGTTGTCACTTTCGGTGATCATCAGGGTAGCCACTTCCAGGGCAGGTACCTTTGTCCCCACAGGGCGGTCTTGCAAAATACCCGCCTCCGGCGCCTTCACATCCTCTGTCAGTTGCAGCATTTCATCCAGGGCAATGGTCTGTTGATCCACCTGTTCCAAAAAAGCGACCAGGATGGGCATTTTAATCAAACTAGCAGCTGCGGCGGCAGTGTTGGCATTGATGTCCACATAGCTCCCCTGGTCTGGTTCGTAGAGCATGACATAGAGGGTAAGTTTGTCCGCTTCCCCCTTGGGGACTAGCCCTTGGATAGCGCGGGTGAGGGTAGTAATTTCCTGTTTGAGGGGCAGGGGGGGAAAAGAGGGTTCGGCGGGAGCTTGCACAACGGGGGGAGGTGGGGCAGGACGACGGAAGAGGGCAGAGACGGTGCCGATAATCAAACTGAGGGCGACCAGGGGAACAATAATGACAATCCCTAGGCGGGCTAACCGCAGCCAGAGGGGCATAGGTCTTTTCTGGGCACGACTGCGACGCTGGCGCAATTTACGCATGGGTTTTACCTCCCTCTACCGCCCACTGTACTTGGCTGAGGATGCCCCTGAGCATTGTCACTTCCTCTTGGGTTAACTCCGCGCGATGCACTATTTTACGGAATTTTTGCATACGGGCAAAAGCAGTGTGGGGGTAAAGGTACCCGATTTGTAACAAAACCTGCTCTAGGTGCTTAAACAAGCCCTCGATCGCTTCTAGGGGGGCGGGCATAGTGGGGTGAGGAGGCGGGGCATCGATTTGGGACAGTCGCCATTGGTAGCAACAGATGGCTACGGCTTGGGCGAGATTAAGGGAAGGGTAGGCTGCCACAGTGGGAATGGTGATCACCCCTTGGCAATATTGCAATTCTGTATTGCTGAGACCGCGGTCCTCTGCCCCGAATACCAAGGCGCTTTCTTCTACCCCCTGCAACCAAGTAATCCCCTGGGGGGGACTAACGGAACTGCGACCATTACTCAAGCGACCGCAGGTACCAAGTACGCGCTGACAACCCGTAAGAGCGGCGGGCAAGCTGGTAAAAATCTGGGCATTGGCTAATATGTCCTGGGCGTGTACTGCCATTTGCCGGGCGGCGGTGTCCTGGGGACTACAGAGGGGATTGACCAGGTGTAACCGATGGATGCCCATATTTTTCATCACTCTGGCGACAGCGCCCAGGTTGAGGGCACCTTGCGTTTCCACGAGGACTATGCGTAAGGACATTCTCCCCCCTGAGTAACTGATAATTGTATGCTACCTTAAGATGGCGATCGCTAAATAGATAGGAACAAAATGGAAACTTGGTTAGTGACGGGGGGAGCGGGCTTTATTGGCGCTAATTTTGTGTTATTAGCTAGACAGAAACAGTGGGCAAATATCGTCAACCTCGATAAATTAACCTACGCTGGTAACCTGCAAACTCTGCAGTCTCTAAGGCACGATCGGGGTCATCACTTTATTCAGGGGGACATAGGCAACCGTGAGCTGGTGAAATACATCCTGGAACAATTTGCGGTGACCAAAATTATCAACTTTGCCGCCGAAAGTCATGTCGATCGTTCTATCCTTGCTCCGGACAGTTTTATTCAAACTAACATTGTGGGGACATTTCATCTCTTAGAAGTGGCAAAGAATTACTGGCAGCATCTCCCTCCCCCCGCCCAGGCAAATTTCCGCTTTCTCCACGTTTCCACTGACGAAGTCTACGGCAGTTTGAGTTTAACCGACCCTCCCTTTACAGAAACTACGCCCTATGCCCCCAACAGCCCCTACAGTGCCTCCAAAGCGGCGGCTGACCACCTGGTACGATCGTTTCACCACACCTACCAATTGCCTACCCTCACCACCAACTGTTCTAATAACTATGGACCCTATCAATTCCCAGAAAAGTTAATTCCCCTTACTATTCTCAACGCCTACGAAAATAAACCCATCCCCGTCTACGGCAAGGGGGAGAACATCCGCGATTGGCTCTATGTCACCGACCACTGTACTGCCCTCTATCAAGTTCTAACCCAGGGCACACCAGGGGAAACCTACAACATCGGCGGTGAAAGTGAAAAACCAAACCTAGAAGTAGTCACCACCATCTGCAGCATTTTAGATGAAATTGCCCCCCAAGCCACACCCCGCCAATCCCTGATTACGTTTGTCAAAGACCGCCCTGGTCACGACCTGCGCTATGCCATTAACTGTAACAAAATCAAAACCCAACTGGGTTGGCAACCCCAAGAAAATTTCACCAGCGGTATCAGAAAAACGATCGAGTGGTATCTGCACAACTTAGACTGGGTAAATAGTGTACGATCGGGTGCCTACCGCCAGTGGCTGCAGCAAAACTATGGCGATCGCGGTGCTAGTGAGCCTCGCCCAACACAGAAGCATTTGTAAAAAATTTCTGAGCCAGGGATACAAGCCCAGTAAAAGAGATTAAATTTGAGGAAGTAACTGGGAAGGCAGAGGAATTATGCTGCAACCACCTGTACAAGATTTTATTCCCCCTGGGCATCTCAACATTATGGGACTGGTGCACGAGTCTGCTGTAAACGGACCAGGGCGACGGGCAGTAGTGTGGGTACAGGGCTGTCAACGGGAATGCGGGGGGTGTTTTAATCCCCAATCCTGGGACTTTGTCCCCAATCAAATTGTGGCGGTAGAGTCACTGGCGGCGGCAATTTTGGCAAATCCCCGCAATGAGGGGGTGACTTTTTCTGGAGGAGAACCCTTTTGGCAGGCAAAGGCACTGGCAGAGTTGGCAAGGTTATTGAAAGCAAAGGGCTTGAATGTGATGTCCTTTACGGGCTTTACCCTGGCAGAACTGCGTTCCCCTGCTGCCCCTCCCCACAGCCAAGAGCTACTGGCAGAGCTAGATATATTGATTGACGGTCCCTACGTGCAGTCCCTGGCAATTAACTCCCCTGACTCCCTCGTCTCTTCCCGCAACCAGAGAGTTCATGTCTTTAACCCTGCCTTCTCCAATCGTTTGGATTGGGCTTCTGACCAGGCAGAAATCCATATCCTCAAAGATGGTACCCGTATTGTCACAGGTTTTCTCGGCACCCTCAATTTATCCCCCAACTAAAATACCCCCCGCGCAGTTACGGAGGGCATTCGGGGCAATGACTCATAGCCTAGTTGATGTAGGGTTTCCAGGTGTGGTCCGCAGCTTCCTTGACAGTTAAGCCTACCTTGGCAGCAATACGACCCAGTGCCTTCTCTTGGCGTTGTTGGTCTTGTACGCGGTTGTTAATCGTAGCTTGACGGAGTTGTTCTTTGATGTTCATAACCTTGTCCTTTTCCTTCTCGGCAATTATATTGTACAGGAAATTCTGTAGCTTATGCTACCAAAATCCCAAATTTTACAAAAATACATCTTTAGGTGGGGTGGTAGGTGGTGAGCCATTGCCAGAAGGTGCGCCAGAGTTTGATCAACCAGGCTTCTAGGCGGGCGACCAGGCGATCGAGCCAGAGGAGGAAATTGACTAGGGGGCTATAGGCGTAGCCAAGGGAGGTGGCGGGGGTATCGATCCAGGCTTGCAGGGGAGGGTCTAGTTTAACTTCGGTGACTTCTAGGGGCAGTTGGGGCGGTGGCAGGGGGGGCCAAGGTTCTGTGTCCTGTTCGTATGCCTGTTGGGTAGGGGACAGTTGGGGGCGGCGGAGGAAATAATCCATCGCTTCTTCTAGGAGGGTACGCCAGCGGTGGGACACGATCGCGCGGGGACGGGGAGACAGAGAACTAGGAGTAGGAGGGGGAGCAGCCAAATCCCCAGAGGGGCGGGGTTGGAGGGGAGCAGCAGCTTTGCCCTGGAGCAGGCGGGGGAAAGTCTCTCGGCAGAACTGAACAACAGCTTGTACAGCCGGGGGAGTTTGGGCTAACCAGCGGTGGAGGGCATAGCGCAATTTTCTGCCCCATTGGAAAGGGGGGGAGTAATAAATCCATCGAAAAAGTCGGCTCTGGAAGGGAGGCATGGCGGTCGTGCTATCATCAGCTAATAGAAGCTATTGTGCCATGTCAGGCATTATGACGAATCCCGTTCCCCCTGAACAACAACCCCTCAATGAGTTTACGGCACTCAGCGAATCCTCTTTTTTTGCCTGGGGTAAGGCGGAGGGCTGGCAATTTTGGCGGGTAGTGCTCTGTATTTGGTTGGGCTGGTCTGTGGTGGCAATTCCCCTGGCGATGGCGAGTTTTGATCCCCATAAGCAATTAGCCAAGTTTCTCAGTGCGACGGGGGCAGGGGCATCCATCGGTCTTGCCTTTATTTTGCTGCGTCTGTTCCTGGGCTGGAGCTATGTCTACCACCGCCTCAACAGCGACACCATTTTGTACGAAGAGACAGGCTGGTATGACGGGCAAACCTGGCAAAAGTCCGAGCTAGAATTAGCACAACATCGCCTCATTGCCAATTACCAAGTGCTGCCCATTTTAAGGAGGATTCGATCGGTGGGGTTAGTAGTGGCGGTGGTGTTGGGGGCAAGTTTGGCAGGGGCGATTTTTTAGGAATGCTTGCCTTAACGGGGGGAACGCGCTAAATTCTACGGCAGACCATCTTATATGACTTGAGGGAGGAGGGTGTGAGTTCCCGATCGTTAAAAATAGACACCTCGATACTCCATGCGGCGAAGCAGACCTACCGTTCCTACATGGATGCCTACGATGACCAGCTGCCGCGTCCCCTGGGGATTGCTGTCAATCGCAATGACCTCACGGGCAAATTGGTGTTCCGCAAGCCCATTCTCCTGCCCCAGGAAAGTTTTGTGCCCATTGAGATAGTGGAGTCCCACCGCTAACGCAGTTCTCTACGCCCGTTTTGTACTACTCGCAACATCTCCAACAGTTGTGCCTCCAGTTTGCTGAGAATCTGATCGGAGTAGGCATCTGCCCCCCGCTGCATTTCTTCCACTTCCTCTGCTACCCGCTGCCGTAGGGTCTCCCACTCCTTCTGAGCCTGCTTGCGCATTTGATTGACTTCATTGATCACTTGATTGCGCATTTCTTCGCATTCCCGTTCCGTTTGCCGCCGCAATTCCTGGGCTGCCGCTTCCGCTTGGCGTACTATGATGGATTCTTCTACTAGCCGTTCCGCCCGCTGTTGTGCCATCTCGATCGTGCGTTGGGCATAGCGCTCCGACTCGCTGATGATCTGTTCGCGGTATTGCAAAATTTCCTCTGCCTTGGCGATGGATTCGGGGATAGCAAGGCGCACTTGGTCAATCTGTTGACAGAGCTTTTCTTCATCCAGGATTGCCTTGCCCATAAAATGGATGCCTGTGTCAATCACCAACTCCTCCAATTTGTCCAGTTCTTCGTGTAGTTTCATGTAGTATTTGACCTGGTCTTCGCTAATTTGGGTTAGCTCTTGGGGAGAAAGGGGAGAGAGATTTTCCGAAAGCATCGTTTTTTCCCATGCGACAGGCTTAATCACTTATCTTAACAGACTTGTTGCCATAGCGGCACTCCAGGGCAGCCACGATGGAGGGGGGCACCAAATGGTCGATTGCTCCCCCAAGGCGGGCAATTTCCTTGACAACACTGCTGCTTAAAAAGCTGTACTCGGTTTTGGTTGTCAAAAATACCGTTTCAATGTCTTTGGCAAGGGTTTTGTTGATATGGGCCATCTGTAATTCCAACTCAAAATCGGACACTGCCCGTAACCCCCGAATCAAAACTCTGGCTCCCTGCATTTGAGCATAATTCACTGTCAAGCCTGTAAAACTGTCCACCCTCACGTTGGGAAGATGGGCTACCACTTCTTTGATCTGCTCTACCCGCTCCTCAAGGGTAAACAAGGGGGTCTTCTGGGGATTGCGCACCACCGCCACGATCACCTCTGCAAACAGGGCACTCGATCGGGTGATAATATCCAAGTGCCCGAAGGTGATGGGGTCAAAACTACCAGGATAAACGGCAATCAGTTCCATGCACCCACTGTAACACCCCTCGATCCCAAAAAAAAGCTAAAAGTCAGAATTCCCCCACACCAAGGGCAAAACTTGAGCAGGTCAGTGATCCCAGGAATTTTAGGCATATATACTTAGTGGTTAATTCGTAAATCGTAACACTTAGTTACACTAATGATCTATCTGGTGATAGATAAACTTTTCTTATCAAAGCACAAGAGTTGAGTAGGCGATACCGCAAGGAGGAGCTATGGCTATTAGTTTACTGATTCGGCTGGGGGCGACGGTGGTGTTGTTTATGGCGTTGCCGTCCTTGGTGGAGCGGTGGGCAACTTATTTTCAAATTTCCCCTGTGTTTGAGGGTATACTAGCTATAGTTGCCTGTTTTGGTGCCTGCTTGCCGGTGTTGACGATTTTTCAGAACAGCGATTAAGACTATGGGATGGCTGGAGTTGTTACTGGGAGTGGGGTTGGGGACGCTGATTGTCTTCTACGTGCTGCGCATTGTGTTGACCTGGTATCCTCACATCCCCTTGCAGAAGATGCCTTGGCTGATTGTCTATGGACCGACGGAGCCGCTGCTGGTGTTGTTACGGCGCTTGGTGCCGCCCCTGGGGGGAGTGGATATTACGCCGGTGTTGGGGGTAGCCATCTTTAGCCTCCTGCGGGAGTTGCTCCTGGGGCAGCAGGGGATTTTAACTATGCTCCATCGGTTGTCTAGCTAGGCTATGGTGGAGTTACTGGTACGGCGGTTTCATCAAGAGCGGGAGGGTTACACCATCGCTACCAGTGCCATTCCCTTCAATGTGCTGGAAAAGATTGTCTGGCACAAGGAGTTGGAAATTCAAACCGATCGGGATATTGCCCACCTGGAGAGCTTGCCTATACGGGATTTTGTGGACAGTTTGCGTTGTTCTCCCTATCAACCAGCCTTGATTGCCGAGGTGAAGCGGGGGTCCCCTAGTAAGGGGGTGTTGAGGGCGGAGTTTGACCCCGTAGCGATCGCTACAGCCTATGCCAGGGCGGGGGCAAGGGCAATTTCGGTGCTCACAGATGCGGAGTTTTTTGGCGGCAGTTTTGAATATTTGGCGCAGGTGAAGCGGGCAGTGGCGGTGCCGGTTTTGTGCAAGGAGTTCATCATCGATCGCGTGCAGTTGGACTGGGCGCGGGCGTTTGGGGCGGATGCCGTGTTGTTGATCGCGGCGATTTTGTCCAACCAGGATTTGCAGGATTTGTGGGACTACGCCCAAGGATTGGGGATGCAGGTGCTGGTGGAGGTGCATACGAGCGGGGAATTACAGCGGGTGTTGGCGTTAGAGGGGGTACGAGCAGGATTACAGCAGGGGCGGGGGGCGATTGGCATCAATAATCGCGACCTGCGGGATTTCACGGTGAACTTACAGACCACGATCGATGTGATCAACGCCGTCAGCGCAGCGGAGCGGGAGAGTCTATTTTGGGTAAGTGAGTCGGGGCTGTTTACGCGGGCTGACCTGGATTTGGTGCAGAGGGCGGGAGCAAGGGCTGTCCTGGTGGGGGAATCCCTAGTCAAGCAAACAGACATTGAGGCGGCGGTCAAACGGTTGCTAGAAGGATGACTCTAGTAATTAAAATTGGCACTTCCACCCTCACGCGACCCGATACGGGGGATTTGCATATCAGCGCTATTGCCCATCTGGTGGAAACGATCGTCACTTTACGGCGCCAGGATTACAAGGTGATCTTGGTCTCCTCTGGGGCGGTGGGGGTAGGCTGTACGCGCTTGGGGATCACAGAACGACCGAAGAAGTTGACCACTAAACAGGCAGTAGCTGCCGTGGGACAGAGTCGATTGATGCGGATTTACGACGATTTTTTTAGCCACTTTCAGCAACCGGTTGCCCAAGTTCTCCTCACCCGCGCCAACTTAATTGAGCGGCAACACTACGTCAATGTCAGCAACACTTTTCAAGAACTGCTGGACATGGGTGTTATCCCCATCGTCAATGAAAACGACACCGTCGCGGTAGAAGAACTGAAATTTGGCGACAATGACACTCTTTCTGCCCTGGTTGCCAGCCTAGTCCAGGCGCAGTGGTTGTTCCTGCTCACCGATGTCGATCGGTTGTATTCCGCTGACCCTCGCAAATTCCCAGAAGCAGAGCCGATCTTGGCAGTCAGCAGTGGGGAGCTACGCTCTTTAGCCATCGACACTAGCACTGCCGGGAAAAGTTGGGGCACAGGGGGCATGGTCACCAAAATCACGGCAGCTAGGATTGCCACCAGTGCGGGAGTAAGGACAGTAATTATGCATGGCAGACAGCCGGAAAACATCCTCAAAATTCTGGCGGGAGAACCGATCGGTACCCACTTTGCTCCCCAACCCCAAGCCCTAAGCGCCCGTAAACGCTGGATTGCCTATGGTTTGATTCCTATGGGGGAACTAGTCTTAGATGGCGGGGCGGTGCTAGCAGTGACGAAGAAGGGGAAATCTCTCTTGCCGGCGGGAGTTGTGGCGGTACGAGGTGAATTTGACAGGGGGGATTGCGTCAGCCTTGTTGATCAGAGAGGGGAGGAAATCGGCAGAGGTATCAGCAACTACAGCAGCCAGGAAGTGGAGCAGATTCAGCAATGTCAGTCGGAAGAGATCAGCGACATCCTTGGCTATGAAGGGGAACCCACCGTCGTCCACCGTGACAACTTGGTCATCCTAGACGCAGTTACCCCCCATTCAGTATAATTGCAATCTACCCGTTGCCTGAGGAGAGCCTATGCAGGACAAACTGATGTTGATGATCCCCGGTCCTACCCCTGTACCGGAGCGCGTATTGCTAGCTTTGGCGAAACACCCGATCGGTCATCGTTCCAGCGAATTTAGCCACATCTTTGCCGATGTCACCACCAAACTGCAATGGCTGCACCAAACTAAGAACGATGTTTTGATCCTGACTGCCAGCGGCACCGGCGCTATGGAGGCTGCCATCATCAACTTTCTCTCCAAGGGCGATCGGGTTTTAGTGGGGGAAAACGGCAAATTTGGGCAACGGTGGGCAGAGGTATGTGAGGCTTACGGTCTCAATACAGAGCGCATCCAGGCGGAATGGGGCAAGCCCCTCGACCCCGAGGTGTTTCGGGAGAAGCTGGAGACGGACAAGGAGAAGAGCATCAAGGCGGTGATTATCACCCACAGTGAGACTTCTACGGGGGTACTCAACGACCTGGAGACCATCAACCGCCATGTCAAAGCCCACGGGGAAGCTCTAATTATCGTCGATGCGGTGACCAGCCTAGGGGCAACCAATATTCCCATGGATGAGTGGGGTATAGATGTGATTGGCTCTGGCTCCCAGAAGGCGTATATGATTCCCCCTGGTTTAGGTTTTGTGGCGGTCTCGGAGAAGGCATGGCAGGCATACAAACGGGCGGATTTACCCCGCTACTACCTGGACTTGGGCAAAGCCCGCAAAGATGCCCACAAAAACACTACTCCTTTTACAGCAGCCGTGAATATGATCGTGGCTCTGCGGGAAAGCTTGACCATGATGCAGGAGGAAGGGCTAGCCAACATTTTTGCCCGCCATAGTCGCCATCGATCGGCAGTGCGCAGTGCAGTGAAAGCCCTAGGACTACCCCTGTTGACCAGCGATGACTGTGCCAGTCCTGCTATTACTGCGGTTGCTCCCGTGACAGTGGAGGCAGAAAAGGTGCGATCGCTGATGAAAAAACACTTCGACATTGCTCTGGCAGGGGGACAAGACCACCTCAATGGCAAAATCTTCCGCATTGGGCATTTGGGCTATGTCAGCGATCGGGATATTCTCAGTGCCATCAGCGCCTTGGAGGCAACGTTACAGATGTTGGGGTTGGAAATTCCGCCGGGGGCAGGGGTAAACGCTGCTATCGAAGCTATCTGGGGACAAGCTCACCAGTCGTAGATGACTACTGATCCAGACTTACTCTGGTGGGGGGAGATGATAGGGGCAGACCAGGTGCTGTCCGATCGGGAGATGATTGCCATGCTATGCCCTCACCTAGCTGGTAAAACCCTGGCAGAACTGACCCCTGCAGAACTAGCAGAGGTAATGCGTGTTGCCGAATCCTTTCCTGTTGGTACTATGTCGGAAGAGGAGGAGGACTGATGCAGGTAGAGTTTCGGGAATGCGACTGGTTCAACCTGTGGATTTGGATTGAATTTCAAGAGCATCTGACGGAGCGGGAAAAGCAGATCATCGATGAGGTATTTTCCTCTTGGTTTTTGCTAGGGAAGTTGGGGGGCTTCAATGCTACTAATTTGCAGGTACTGGAAGCGGGAGTAGATGTCAGTCATTTTGACTATGACTCTGACAGCATGGCAGGGGAAATGATGGCAGTGATGCACAACATCAGCGATGTGGAATACGAAGGCAATTGGGCACGTTGTTGGGTAGATTTGGGAACGGCGGATGCCATCGCCCTGGACACGTTGCTGAACACCCTCTACCGCCTTAGTGAAGAATATGTCCCGATCGTGAAAGTCTATATCGGTGGCGAACAGGAACATTGGCCCATCGATCGGCGCTACGACTAGGGATAAATACTTGGGTCGCTTTGATCGACTGAACTCACCGAAATCTCTTGCAGCTCATTCTCGTGAAGGTCTGGCAGATGCTGTCTCTTTTCACACTAGAAGATAGCCAAAGCTGGTTTTCTCAATGTTGTTACTAGTCGTATAGGGCTGTAACTTTTTATCCTGTCTGCTCTGATTACACTATCCATCCATCCTAAAAAACGTGCCAATATGTAACCCACTGCTTCAGTTGCCCTCCTCAACCTTTGAATCCTTAGGTTTTCTACCCCGTTGGCTACCTCTTGTAGAACTTCCCCTTTATTACTACTTCATCTCAGAATAGTAGATAGGATTGTGCCTGAACTTTCTGGTAAGAATAATACTTTGCTCTCCCGTGGGCGCAAGACATCAAACTCATACCTCTTCCTCTCCTCTTGGTAGTGGTTTTGATAGACCACTTTGATACATGACTATCTACTGCAGGGAGTGGTAGGGGAATTTCCGTTTGGGTCGAGCGTCTTGCCGAGGAAGTCAGGTTTGGTTTGGAATTACAGATATGGTTAGAATTTGGTACATGAAGGGTCTACAGTCCATATTTGAAAGCTTTAGTTAGAAAAATGTTAAGTTTTCTGTGAGGGTTCAATACTATTGGATTACTATATTTTCTCTCTTCTACTGCTAAGCCCCGCAAGTAAAATGTCTACTCTATCCCAGAGCTTGGTAATATTAAACTTACGTTCAGACCCAATCGTCGTGCATAGTGTATTTACTACTAACTTTCCGCAGGTTCTTCAGAGTTTGGGGATTAGTTTGGTAGTGTCCAGCTATCAGGCAGGATTTTTAATCGTTGTGGGGGCGGATGGTGATAAACTTAACACCCACTTCCGCCGGTTTGATAAACCAATGGGACTGGCGGCAGATGCTGAAAAAATTGCTCTTGGCTCGACTTATCAGATTTTAGAATTTCGCAACTTACCTGATCTGGCTACTAAATTGAAACCTCTCAGCAAACATGATGCCTGCTACCTCCTCCGCCAAGCTCACATTACAGGAGATATTGACATCCATGAGATGGCGTATGCAGATGATGAGATTTGGTTTATCAATACCAGATTTTCCTGTCTATGCACGCTCGATCGTGTCCATAGTTTTGTCCCACAGTGGCGACCACCGTTTATTTCTGGCTATGACTTAACCGATCGGTGTCATCTGAACGGTTTGGGGCTGCGAGATGGCAAACCCCGTTATGTCACAGCTCTGGGGGATACAAACACTCCCAACGGCTGGCGGGCAAATAAAGCAAGAGGTGGAATATTGATGGACATAACGACCAATGAGTTTATCTATCGTGGTCTATCTATGCCCCACTCTCCCAGATGGTATCGAGACAATCTGTGGCTCTTGGAATCAGGCAATGGCAGTATTGCTACGGTGGATTTACGCACAGGAAAACTAACAACTGTTGCTGAACTACCAGGTTTCACCAGAGGTATAGATTTCTATGGGGATTTAGCCTTCATTGGTCTTTCCCAGGTGCGAGAGACAGCCGTGTTTAGTGGTATTCCCTTAGCACAGAGGTTGGCCGATCAAATTTGCGGCATCTGGATTATCAACATTGTTACAGGGGAAACATTGGGATTCCTACGATTTATGGAAGGAGTACAGGAGATTTTCTCTGTTGCTGTTTTGCCCTATCGTTTTCCGGAAATTTTGGAACTAAATGACGATCGTCTTACTAATTCTTTCTTCTTACCTGATGCAGCATTCTGAGATGTAGTACAACCAAACCAAGCTCAACTACCAGAACGATCAATCGATTCTTTCTCTGTCATTGTACCGATTTATAGTACACAAAGTAAGGGAGAAGGAATTTTACAATGCACACTCAAGAGTGTAGAAGCTAGTATTAACTATTATCTAGAGCACGAAAAACCAGAATACTATTGTCAGTACGAGGTAATATTAATAAATGATGCTTCTACAGATGGGACTTGGGAAGTTGTTAAACAGTTTGTCAAAGGTAAGTCATTCTATTGATTAGTGGAACACGATTGAAATCACGGTTAGGCGGCAGCACACAATACAGGGGCAAAAGTAGCTATGGATAAGGTGATGTTCTTCTGTGATGATGATGACCTGTTTTATCCCCAACATATTTGGTTAGCTTTGCAGTTGATGAATCAACAGTAAATACAAATGCTAAGTTTAATCTACCCTTTAACCTACCTGCAGCTGTGCGAATGGCTGTACATACAGCCGATAGGTTGCATCCCTATTGGAAGGAACAGATTGAAAGAGTTCTATGCTTAAATTTGTGTGTGCGTAAAGAAGCCCATGATTTCATTGAGGGTTTTCCTGAAGGTGAGGTATTTCGTCAGTCAGAGTTTGGTAATGAAGATACAGTGTATGCTAATTGGCTAGCTAATTTCTGTACTATTGTTCGCTCTACCGAAGAAACAGTGATATGCGTTGTCGAGGAAATTTATTAGATCGACAATTAGAGAAGTTTTAGAATTTACCAGGGGCGATAGCAGCCGAGAGTGGGATAGAGCGATCGAATTCTACGAAAAAACAGTTAGCATTCAAGCTGACAAAGCTATCTCCCATTTGAACTTGGGCATGGAATTACTACGCAAAGGAGAGTTTATTTAGGGCTGGCAGGAATGTGAGTGGCGGTGGCAAACACCTGAATTTACCCCCCTAAATGTACCGAAACCGCAGTGGCAGGAGGAAGACATCAGTGATAAAACAATTTTGGTCTATATAGAACAAGGCACAGGGGATGCCATTCAGTTTATTCACTATGCTCCGATCGTTAAACAACTATGTCGCCGTTTAACAGTCCTGTGTCCTGAGCATATGTACGAATTATTTAAGTTAGTGGAAGGGATTGATGAACTGCTATTACCTGGGGAAATTCCCTTGTCATCGTTTGATACTTATATTCCTTTGTTGAGTATAGCAAGGGTATTGAAGATTACTCCCTACAATACTCCCACTCCTATCCCCCACATAAGACCCGTTTTACGACCAGAAATGGACGAGTTTATGAAGCAGCATTTAGGTAAATTTAATGTTGGCTGTGCCTGGGTTGGCAGTCCCAGCAATAAAGATAACCATCTCCGATCCTGTCAAGTTATTGATCTTCTGATGGGTTTAAAAAAACAACAGACTAATCTTGCAACAATTCCTTAGGCATGGGTAACAGAGGCTGCTCCAAGGCTAAAATCAAAGGCTCTTCCTGTGCCTGTTGCCAACTGTATTTCTGGCTCACAAATACTCCCCCCACACTCAACAGACATACCCCCACTAGAGCTAAAGCCCGCCCCCACCAGCGCTGTTGCTCTCGTCTTTGAATATAGCCCCACGTGGCATGGATAGAGGTAGACACAGGAACATTGCTGACGGGAACTCGCCACAGTTGTTGTAACCGCAGTTGTTGGCGATAGCACAAAGCTAACTCCGGGTCAGACTGCAACCACTCTTCCACCTGCGCCTTTTCCTGCGGTGAAACTTCCCCATCTAAATAACTGCTCAATAGTTCAAACTTTTGCGGGTCAACCATGGTCACCACTACGCTCCTAAATATGATTTTAATAGAGACTGTAATTTCAGACGGGCACGGGCAATGCGGGATTTTACTGTCCCGATCGATACACCCGTAATCTGGGCAATTTCTTCGTAGGAAAGACCTTCCACTTCTCGCAGGGTAATTGTTTCCCGAAACACACGGGGTAGAGTAGCGATCGCTCTTTGCAATTCCTCATAGAACTCTTGGCGGGACAAATTCTCCACAGGACTGATGTCCTCACTGGGTAAATCCCATTCCAAATCTCCATCCCCTACTGACAAAGGGGCATCCAAAGACAGGGGGGCTTGCTGCCGCTTGCGTTTGCGCAGTTCGTCGTAAAATAAATTGGTGGTGATACGGCTAATCCAACCGACAAACTTTTCTGGCTCCTGCAGTCTTTTGATATTGCGGTAAACCCTGAGCCACACCTCCTGGGCTAAATCTGCCCGATCGTTCCAATCTGGGGCTAACTTATACAACAGCTGGTCAACGTGGTGTTGGTAACGGCGCATGAGGCGGGCAAAATCCGCTTTGTTGGGGGCGACACCCTGCTGACACAGACGGACCAGATCGGTGCTAGAAGGCTGAGATTCAGAAGACACGGCAGACCAAGATAGGCTGTAGGTCATCACTATCGCACCATTGGGTAGAGAACTACAAGGGAAGACGGCTAAATTAAGTTGCAGTTCCCAGCAAAAAGCCCCCTGGTACCAGGAGGCAAAAATTGAGACCCAAATTAACAATTAGTAGAGAGCTTCCTCTTGGTGGGTGAGGATTTCCAGGTCAGAGCGGGGGTAAGCAACACAGGTGAGCACGTAACCGTTTTCAATTTGCTCATCATCCAGGAAGGACTGATCCCCTTGGTCCACTTCCCCACCATTGGTAATCTTACCGGCGCAGGAAGAGCAAGCCCCCGCACGGCAGGAGTAGGGCAAATCTAAGCCTTGGGCTTCTGCTACATCCAGAATGTACTCATCTTCCGGCACATCGAGGGTGACATCCAAACCTTGATCAGGATTGTATAAACGAACTTTATAGGTTTTAGCCATAGGACTATTTCCTCTCCATAGATTAAATAGAGTATCCAATTGCATCATAGCGCTACCCACCCCAAAATCAATCACTCCCATTGGAAAAAGTTTTCCCTCTGCCCCCCAAAAGACAAATTATGCCCTTTGACGTAAAATTGACTTCTAGAGAGCCTTTCAGCCTTGACGACCTATGAGTATAACTTCCTAAGCTGCTATTTTCTATAAGTTTTACTTATGATATTATAGGGTTTCATAGGTGGGATAAGTTGCATAAGAAATTTGTATTGGCAAAGCCCCACTATACTAGAGATAACCTACGGAGGAATGACTATGGGCAAGATATGGGGGCTGGCACTGGTGGCAACGATCGCTATGGGTTTGTCAGGGCAGGCGCAGGACAGACAGAGTGAGTGTATGGCGATCGCCAATGTTTTTGCAGAGGCGGGGCGGGGCTACGAGATGTCAGCGGACATCGGGGAGGCGATTAAGTTGACCGATCGCTTAATTGCGGGCATGAAAAAGCTTAATCTCACGGATGCCAAGTTAAAATCCCTGCAGGGGAGATACATCAACTACTTCAACAGTTCCAACGAGCTACTGAAGAAGGGGCAAAAGGCACAGAATGACGAAGCTGCCCTCAATGCCCTGATGGATTCCGCCCGTGCCAGCAGTCTCCTGGGGCAGAGACTAGGGGAAGAACTGACACAGTACTGTTTGCAGTAATGGAGTTTCTCTCTTTAGAAGAAGTACAAAGGATCGATCGGTGTGCCTTGAGTGGGCGGGAGAAGTTCCTCACGCGGTTGACAGTGATGGCATGGCATTTACTGCAGCACATTGGGGCAGCCCGCTCCCAAGCTATTTCTGATTTACAAGTGGCAGACATTATTGAGTGGTTTACCACCGCTCAAGACCTCAATTGGCAGGGAGAAGACCTGGATTTTCCTGAGAGCAGGCAGGATGAAGTGAGTAGGACTAACTTACCTACCCATCAGAAATTCCTCTGTCGGTTGGCAATTCGGGCAAGGCTAGTATTGATGACGATTGCTGCAGAAGTGGGCACAGAAGTCGACCAATTAACCCTCCCGCAGATACTGACTTGGATTGAGCAGGAATGTGCCGAACGGCGAGCCAAAGGAGAAGAACCAGCTTTTTTAGCTGTGCAGTGACAAAGCAAGCTATGATCTCCTTGATGCAAAGCTAAAGCTACTATGACATTGATGGTTCGTGTACTTGCCCCCGATCGGGTAATTCTTGACCAAGCCGCCGAAGAGTTAGTCCTGCCCAGCACCACAGGGCAGCTAGGTATATTAACTGACCACGCCCCCTTGATGACCGCCCTTGACTACGGAGTATTGCGCTACCGTGTGCAGAATCAGTGGTCAGCGATCGCTGTGTTAGGAGGTTTTGCCGAAATTGAGGACAACGAAGTGACAGTACTTGTCAACGAAGCGGAGATGGGAGAGACCATAGACCCCGCCCAAGCCCAGCAAGAATTTGAGGCAGCAGAGACCCAGTACAAAGCAGTAGCTAACGGCAATCCCGACCCCTTGGTGAAAATGCAAGCTGAACGGGCACTAAAGCGGGCGAGAGCTAGACTGCAAGCCACAACTCCCCTATAATTAGGAGTACTACTTTGACCCAAGGACCTATGACAGCTGGTATTGTTTCCCGTCCCGATCGGTTGGGGCGCTTTGGTATCTTTGGCGGCAAATATGTCCCCGAAACCCTGATGAGCGCCCTAGAAGAACTAGAGCAGGCGGCGCAGCAGTACCAGCAAGACCCCCACTTCCAAGCAGAACTCGATCGCTATCTCCGCGACTATGTAGGACGACCCACCCCTCTCTACCTAGCGGAACGACTGACAGAGCACTACCGATCGGCGCAGATTTACCTCAAGCGGGAGGACCTCAACCACACAGGGGCACATAAGATCAACAATGCCTTAGGGCAGGTACTGCTAGCCCTACGGATGGGCAAAAAGCGCATCATTGCCGAAACAGGAGCAGGGCAACATGGAGTAGCCACCGCCACCGTCTGTGCCAGATTTGGTTTAGAGTGTGTGATCTACATGGGCGTAGAGGACATGGCGCGCCAGGAATTGAACGTTTTTCGGATGCGTCTGTTGGGGGCAGAAGTGCGACCGGTGAGCGCCGGCACAGGCACATTGAAAGATGCCACCTCGGAGGCTATTAGGGATTGGGTCACCAACGTCGAGACCACCCATTACATCCTGGGATCAGTAGCAGGACCCCACCCCTACCCCATGCTCGTCCGAGATTTTCAAGCCGTGATTGGCAGAGAAACCAAGCAACAATGCCTGGAGAAGTGGGGAGGCTTACCCGATGTTTTACTTGCCTGTGTGGGGGGTGGTTCTAATGCTATGGGCTTATTCCACCCATTTGTGGAGGAACCGAGTGTCCGTCTAATTGGCATTGAAGCAGCAGGGGAAGGTACAGACACCGATCGCCATGCCGCGACCCTAACCAAGGGCAAGATTGGCGTATTACACGGGGCAATGAGTTATCTGTTGCAAGATGAGGAAGGGCAAGTACAGGAAGCCCACTCCATCAGTGCAGGTTTAGATTATCCCGGTGTGGGACCGGAGCACAGCTACCTCAAGGACAGTGGCAGAGCGGAGTATTACAGCGTCACCGACCAGGAAGCCCTCGCTGCCTTTCAGTTGGTTGCCCGTTTAGAGGGGATCATCCCCGCCCTGGAGACCGCCCATGCCTTTGCCTACCTCGAAAAACTCTGTCCCCAACTGACCCCCACCCACCGCATCGTGATCAACTGCTCTGGCAGGGGTGACAAGGATGTACAGACTGCCATAAAGCACCTACAGGGAGGCTAAAAACATAGACTGTAGTTATGGGGGGACAAGGCTATAAGAGGCGGAAAGAATCAGGTAGATACAAAAGAAACAATAGTTTTTCTCCTTTCTGGTCTGATTTCTTTACTGATGCGGGGGTCTTTGACCCTTTTTTTATGGCGACCATTTATCCGAGAGCTGACGAACAACCAAAACAAGAGGGAAACAATACCCTTGCTGTTGGCACCACTAACTCTAACCAATTAACTGCAAAAACTCCTACAACTGATAAACAGCCTGTAACTATAGGTGTATTAGATGACCCCCAGAAATATCAGCCCCTGGCAGAATAATGGCAGAATTATCTCCAATCCCACAGCAAAAAAATTATACAGTAGTCATCAATGGTTATGCCGACATTCCCTACCAAGAGGCTAAAACTAAGATTGCTAAAAAAGAATGGGATATAGCTTTTGCCTACTCCCCCATGCTATCCATAGTTAGCGGTTTCAGAATGTTTCCCAATCGGGAACTCTACTATTCTGCTGCCATATTTGTACGGTGGGGGTAACACACGGGCATCGGGGCGGTCGCATCAGGGAAATGGTGATAGAAGGCAGGAGCTTATGAATGCATCCAAGATAATCCCGCATACAAAGTAATTCACATCAGCCGCAAAATACCAGGTTCTTCTGTATATCTATCTTCCCAGCTAGAACAAACAGAGACACAGCAAATTAAAGAGGCATTACTTACTGCGCCCAGCAACATTAAATCCTAGGCAGAGTTTATAGAAAGCCCAGGGGTGGATTAATTGCCCAGCGGGTAGAAATGGCGTTGGGGTGTGCTGATTTCAGTAAGGCAGTAGTTCAATTGTTCTGTAGTAGCAAGGTCGTCACTCCTAGCACCTCATCTGATTTTCTACAGGGCAAAATTGAGGGATTTTCTGCCATCAATGAACGCCACTCCCGAAAAACGCTACTGTCTAATTGTCGATCGGCAATTGATTAGCCAGGCAGGCTTTCCTCCCCCCTGGGGTTGGCAAAGCAAAAAGGTCACCGTTTACGATATACAACCCAACCAAAAGGGAGAGATAGTGGCAACCAATTCCCAAAGGATTGTTTTATCGCCAGGGCAGGGGGGGAGCGAGTAAAATTTCGCAAAAAAACTAGGCAAGGGGAAGCAGAAAATCTATGATTAGGTCTAGGAGTGTGCTAATCTGTTGCTTCCCGGTGTTTGTCCAGGACAAGATGAAGGTACTGACCCAAAAAATATGCTTGGTGGGGGACTTTGGCGTAGGCAAAACTAGCCTTATTCGCCGCTTTGTCGATCGTTCTTTCTCTGATCAATACTTAGCCACAGTGGGGGTAAAAATTTCCCGCAAATTAGTCAATCTCACTCCTGATGTCGCTGTGCAGCTAGTGATTTGGGACTTGGAGGGAAGCACCAAATTCCAGGCAGTTAATGCTACCTATTTGCAAGGAGCAGCGGGGGCAATTATCGTTGCTGATGCCACCAGACCCGACACGATCGCCCATATTGCTAATCATTGTCAACAGTTTCATCGGATCAATCCTGCCAAACCGATCGTTATTGCCCTCAACAAGCATGACCTCCTAACAGGCAATCCCCCAACAGTCCCGCAAGCGTACCTGACCTCGGCAAAAACAGGCTATGGTGTAGATGAGTTATTTTATGAGTTAAGCCGCCAAATTGGAGGGGAAGCACCATGAATATTCTGTTCAAAAAATTATTAGCCCCCCGCCAACTGGAATATTTGTCCGTCGATGGGAATTTTCAAATTAAGGATTTTTCCAGTGGTCTACAGCGGTTTGCGGAACCGAATATTAGAGTAATGTGCAACCTTGATGCCCGCCAAGCTTTTCCTGAACTGGTAGGCTTAGAGAGTGTGCTCAACAGTCTATTGCTACAGGACTTCCCCTACTTTGAAATGAAAGGCATCAGAAGAGAAGAGATTTACTTTGATATCCTGTTCCTCTGCAATACCGAAGATAAAACCATCGTTCTGGTGTTTGAAGATGTCACGGAGAAAATGAAATTAGAACAGGAATTGATCCAGCGCACTAATGAAACCCTCTTATTGATGGAGGCAATATCGAACACAAACAGATATTTAGAACAAGTGATTGATGGCATTGCCGATATAATTATCGTCACTACAGAAGCAGGGATAGTCAAATTGGCGAACCGGGCAGCTAAAGAAATTTGGGGGCAAGCAGTAGTAGGACAAAATATTTTCCACCTGACCGCGGGAGGGCTAGAAATCGATCGGGGCAGTGCGGAAGTAATTATAAATGAACGGATAATAGCCTTTTCCTGTGCTCGTATTGCAATTACTACTAATAGTTATGATTTAATCTGGTGTGGCAGGGACATTACTAAAATTAAAGAAATGACAGTTGCCCTAGAGAAAGCAATGCAGGAAGCGATAAAAAATGCCCAAGCTAAGACTGTCTTCCTAGCCAACATGAGCCATGAAATCCGCACACCTATGAGTTCTGTGTTGGGCATGGCAGAGTTATTACTCGATACTAATCCCACGCCAGAGCAAGAGGAGTTAATTGAGGGTATTCAAACTAGTGGGGAAATTCTCCTATCTTTGATTAACGACATCCTAGACTTTTCTAAGTTAGAGGCAGGGGAAAGCAAGTTAGAAACTGTCCCCTTGGAACTGCGTTTTACTGTAGAAGAAGTAATAGCTATGTTAGCGCCTAGTGCCCATCGCAAAGGTTTAGAGATCAATGCGTGGATCGACCATCGCTTAGAGATGAAATTAGCAGGTGACCCCAAAAAATTTAAGCAGATTTTAATCAATCTGGTTAGTAATGCTATCAAGTTTACAGAAAAGGGAGAAGTGAATGTCAGATTGGAATTGCAGTCCCAAACAACAGATACTGTGATTGTTTGCACTACTGTCTCTGATACAGGTATAGGCATTCCTGAGGAGTTTCACGATCGTCTATTCCAGCCTTTTTCCAAACTGGATGTTAACTACAGTGGTACAGGATTGGGGTTATCTATTTCCCGCCGTCTTACTCATTTGTTGGGGGGAGAACTGAGTTTACTGCAGTCCTCGGAACGGGGCACGACCTTTAGCTTAAAATTGCCTTTTACCATACAGGAATTGATGCCGCTTCCCCCCCTAGAGTATCAGTGTATTTTACTTACTCCTGTGGTAAATACAGCACAAGCAGTGATAGAGTTAGGTCTAGTATGTGGTATTAAATTTACTGCTATTAGCACTTTGGAGGAGCTGACGAGAGATAAGGTTGATGCCATCTTTCTGGATAGTCTACTGATAGATATTACAGCTAATGATATAAAACAGGCTAACCCCTCTCCCTTGGTATTGTTGATTCCATCTCATCAACTCGATCGGGGTAAAAGTTATTTAGACCAGGGGTTTGATTATTTTATGACGAAGCCCCTACGGGTTGTAAGATTAAAGCAGTTATGGCAAAAAATTACTAAACAAGCTACCAAATTTCCCCTTACTGTTTCCCCTATGTCCAGAGGTGCGCAAACTTTGAAAATTCTCCTGGCAGAAGACAATCCTGCGAATCAGTTAGTAGCAAGGAAGCTCCTGGAAAAACTGGGCTATAAAATCGATGTAGTTAACAACGGGGCAGAGGCAGTGGCAAAGTATGCCAACTATGATTTAATCTTTATGGACTGTCATATGCCTGTTTTGGATGGTTACAATGCTACTAAGCAGATTCGGCAGCAGGAAACCGATCGGAAGGTAATCATCGTTGCTATGACAGCTAATGCTTATGAAGAAGACAGACAATATTGCTTGGCGTGCGGTATGGATGAATATATCACTAAGCCAATTTCCACAGAACAACTGCGTCATGTCCTACAGTGGGCAGAACAACAACTTCGGTTAAAATAAAGACATTTGGTTACTAAAACTGACTATGAATGTAATGGAGTTCTTTCAGCGCAGCAGTGGCAGATGGCTATCCCGCCGTACTACCCATCATTTGGCCTTCCAACGATCGGAGACAGGAGAATCCTACATTGAGATTACAGCCCTTGCCGCTGATCATCCCCAAATTATTAGTACTTGCCAACTCCATGAAGTTGACCCCCAGTTAGCGATCGGGGGTGCCTACGTCACTTGGAACGGCTTTATGGCGTGGGATAAAGAGGGGGAAAAACATGAGGGTTCTACTTTGTTTGCCCTTGTACCTGACCCTGACAATCCCCAGAGAGGCAAGTTGCTGCGCGATCGGGGCTATGCGGAAACCGTGCCTGTGGCGGGCAGTTACCACATGGATAATGACTGCGAACTGGTGTTGATTACAGAATATCCTTCTATGCACACGATCGAGCGCTTCTGGTTTACTGAGCCTAACGTTCGTCTGCGCACAAGTACTGTGCAATGGTTAGGGGGAATCACAACTGCTACCTTCTGTACAGAAACCCGTCTGGAGATGGACCAGCCTACTGTACCCTACACTAAAGTACCTGCATTTTTTGGCTAGGATACCGGGGAAGAGAGAGGGCAAATAAAGTTCCACATAAAGGAGCAACGTCCTTCTCTTCTTTGCGTTAATCCTCAGCAAGCAAAACCTCTCTCTGATCATAAAGATTGAATAATCTAACAGGTATATCGTCAACAAAACCGAGGGAAGTTACTGACCTTAAAGAGACAGGCAAAAGACGTCATTCCTAATCCTAAATTTACCATAAGGTTTGTTAGGATCGGCTATGCAAACTAAAGACTGACCTATAACAAAGGGGAAAATAAGGTAACTGCTATGATAGGTGGCAGTAGGCGAGCAAGAACTATGGTCAGGTTATTGTGTCTATGTCTCCTCTGTCTATCTCTGTTTTGTACAGCCGTGAATGCTAACCCGATCGAGACGGAATTATCCCGTGTTTCCCTGGTGAGTGAGGTAGAGGCAGTCAGGGGGGGAGAGAATTTTTGGGTAGCCCTGCGCTGGCAGATGCGTCCTGGTTGGCATATTTATTGGCAAAACCCAGGGGATTCGGGGATGCGACCACAGCTAAATTGGCAACTGCCCGCTGGTTTTACTGCTAGTGACATTATCTTTCCCGTACCGCAGCGATTTATCATTCCCCCTTTGCCCTTGGCAAATTTTGGCTATGAAAAAGATGTTTATTTACCTGTACGACTGCAGGCACCCCCAACTATAGAAAGCAAGACTGTCAGGTTTCAAGTGCAAGCGGAATGGTTGATTTGTCAGCAGGAATGTGTGCCAGAAAGGGGGGAATTATCTTTAACTCTGCCAGTGGGGGAGACACCAGTTAGTTTCGACAAACGGGCGCTATTTGACCAAATTCGGCAATCTGTACCGCAACCCTTGAGCAGGACACTTAAATTTACAACTACCGATCGGGAAATTTATCTTGACCTCACAGATATACCTGAATTGTCGTTACAACCTGATAGTGCAGTTACTTTTTTTCCCCTGCAGGATGGTGTGATTGTCAATGCCGCACCCCAGCAGTTAGTGTTGAGGCAAAAGCGTTCCCTACTGCGCTTAGAAAGGGGTTACCAAATTGATGTGTCCACAATCGAGGGAGTCCTTGCTGTCGGTAACCGGGGTTGGCAAATTACAGCGGAATTAACTCCTACGGTCACTGGTAGTCCGTCCCCTGACTTTTGGCAAGCGATCGGTCTGGCTTTCTTGGGCGGCATTGTCCTAAATTTGATGCCCTGTGTGTTGCCTGTGTTGTCTTTGCGGGCTTTATCTGTTGTCTCCCTGTCCCAACGCAGTCCTGGTGTGGCGCGCTTACATGGCTTAGCTTTCATGGGGGGGGTGTTGCTGTGCTTTGCCACGATCGGGTTTGTCTTAGTATTACTGCGCTCCCTAGGACAGTGGGTGGGTTGGGGCTTCCAGTTGCAGTCTCCTGTAGTGGTGCTCTGTCTGGCATATCTCCTGTTTGGGGTGGGGCTAAATCTGTCGGGGGTGTTTGTGATTGGCGGCGGCTGGATGGGAGTAGGACAAAATCTCGCCGGTAAAGCGGGAGTGGCAGGGGAATTTTGCAGCGGTGTATTGGCAGTATTGATGTCGACACCCTGTAGTGCTCCCTTTATGGCAACCGCGGTCAGTGCAGCTTTGGTACTACCAGGCTGGCAGTCTCTGGTGATCTTGCTGACCTTGGGACTGGGCTTTGCCCTTCCCTATTTCCTCCTCTGTGTTGCCCCCCCTCTGCAAAAATTTCTGCCTAAACCAGGGGCATGGTTGGAAATTCTCCCCCAGGTCTTAGCCTTTCCCATCTACGGCACAGCAGCGTGGCTACTATGGGTCTTTACCCTGCAGGTGGGAACAGATGGCTTAGCAATGGCTTTGGGGGGCTGTATCCTGCTGGCTTTCTCTGCCTGGCTCTATGGCAAAACACAGGTCTCCCGCTCCCTCTGGCGCAAAATCGGCACGATCGGTTCTCTCATGGCTCTAACGCTCTGTTTCTCTGTCCTTTTTCTGATTGGCAGTCCCAGGGGGCAGACGATCGAGTGGCAAGTCTATTCGCGGGAGAAATTAATGACTTTGCGCCAGGAAGGCAAACCGGTGTTTGTGAACTTCAGTGCGGCTTGGTGCGTCAGTTGTCTTGTCAATGAAAGGACTACCCTCTCCCAACCTGCAGTGCTGCAGGAGTTTCAACGGCGTCATGTCATCCTCCTCAAGGCGGACTGGACGAATCGCAATGCGGAGATCACCAAGGCGTTGCAAGAACTTGGCAGTAGTGGAGTCCCCCTTTACCTCCTCTATGGCGTTAATATGGATAGGGAAAAGCCGTTGGTGCTGCCCAAAAACCTGACACCCCAGGTAGTGCAGGAAGCCCTAGAGCAAGCTGTACCTCTATCGTAAGGAGCAATTTATGCAAGCAATTGGCAAGCGCAGTTTAGTGGTAGCGGCAGTAGGGTCCGCTTCCCTGGTAGCTATCACTGGTTTAAGCTGGTTATTCAGAACAGACAATGTGGTAGCTGCTATGGATGTGAAAGTTGGTGCTCCTGCCCCCGCCTTTACGGTCACAGACAGCAATGGCAAAAAGCACAGTCTCGCTGACTTCAAGGGCAAAACGGTAGTACTGGAATGGACTAACCATGAGTGTCCCTTTGTCAAGAAGCACTACGAAACGGACAATATGCAGAAGCTGCAGCGATCGGCGACCGCCCAGGGGGTAGTTTGGCTTTCCGTGATTTCCTCTGCCCCAGGGCAACAGGGGTTTGTGGATGCTGCCAAGGCAAATGAGTTGACCAAGTCCCGCAATGCCAGTCCTACAGCGGTAATTCTTGACCCCGACGGTACCTTCGGCAGACTCTACGGTGCCCGCACTACACCCCACATGTTTATCATTGCCCCCGATGGCAAGTTAGCCTACATGGGCGCCATCGATGACAAACCTTCCACTAACAAGAATGACGTACCAGGAGCGAGGAACTATGTCAATGAGGCACTAGAGGCTATCAGGGCTGGCAAACCCGTACCCGTGGCGACTACCCCACCCTATGGTTGTAGTGTGAAATACGGCAGGTAGACAATACTACAGGGGAGATTGCTCCCCTAGGGGCATAATGCAGGGTGGCTACGGCAATAGCCTTGTCCTAGAGGACATCAATTTACCCCAGCAACTCTGGCAAATCCACCTTGTTGAAGTTACTCAGTCTAACCCCTTCTAAATGCCCCTTCACCCTAAACTCAAACCCCAGGGAAAGACAAAAATCCTTGACTTAATACAACTTGTACCTAAAGCCTTGTAGTAAAAAGAGGAACACCAATACCCGCCCAGGCTTTGAGGGGCAGGGCAAAACTGATATACCTGATCGCCACAGAATCAATGTTGCCAGTGTTGGTTAGCTTCGTACACAGCCTGCACGTTGTACCAATTCAGAAAAATCCGTGCCAACTCCAACGCCCACTGGGATTTGCCGCGCACAATCAGGAACTGCAACAGAGGTGCCATTGTTCGTTCATTGACCAAGCCCCCCAGGGATAACAAGCCCCACAACAGCAGGTGGAGGGGGGTCATTTGAATCATCATACGCACTTCCCAGGTGGGATGCTTGCGATAAAATAAAATTCCCATTCTGCCCCGCTGTCTTTCCCGCTCGATCATCTGGGGTATCTGACTGAGAGCAAAAGGGGGGTGCCAGTGATAGCCTACAGCGGCAGGACAGGGAATCAACTTTAGCCCCAGTTTTTTTAGTCTTACCCCCAGTTCTAAGTCTTCCCAGCCGTATTGGGAGAACATGGGGTCAAATTTGCCCGCCAAAAGTAACCACTCTTTAGCGATCGCGACGTTGCCAGTGGCAAAAAAAGCCGCCGAAAAATCTGTCAGCTTAAAGGGTTCAGAGGTGGGGTCTTCAAAATTGACAGTGTTGATCACCCGCCCATAGGTGAAATACTTCCCTTCCTTGGGTAACTTGTGGGCATGGGCAGATAAAAAAGAAGCAGTCACAACTAGGTCACTGTCAATAAACACGATCCTGTCTCCCCTGGCAGCATCTATGCCTGTGTTGCGAGCGATCGCTGCTCCCTGGTGTTCTTGCACAAGTAAACGCACATGGGGGAATTCTTTTTCTCTTGCTTGTAAAAACTTGACTGTATCATCCGTGGAACCATCATCTACTACTACCACTTCATAATCTTCTGCAAAGTCCTGTTGTTCCAGAGCCTGCAGACATTTGGTTAGGATAGGCAAACGATTGTAGGTGGGAATGATGACAGACCACATCTTACTTTTTCACCTGTGCTAGGAGCGGACGATAGACACGGTAATCTATGTTGGGAAAAATGTTGTCCAGATAGCTGATTTTTTGCAGCCATTTACTGTCGATCTGCCCTTTGGTGATGTCTTCATAGAGTTTGTTGAACCGTAACAGGTGGGATTTAGTGCGGCGCACAGCGTAGGGTACCATAGTCCCTGTTGTCATAATGAACGCCCAGTCAGAAGATTGAGCCAATAACAACTCCCTAGCAGCTTGATTGAGGGCTTGTTTTTCTAATTCATTCTCTGGCTCCCGTAAAGACAATTGAATCATTCGTTCCGTTGCCTTGTGTAGGTGGGGATAAATCCAGCGGTTAGTGTCATTTAACCAGTATTCGTGAAAACCTTTGTAACCCCAACTGGATTGGGCGGGGCGCACTACCTGCTGCTGCGGATTTTCCTGCAGGTATTCCGACAAATGGGTGACACGATAGGTGTCCTGGTCATAGTAAGCCTTGCGCATGACATAGTCAATAAACCAAGGTCCTTCATACCACCAGTGCCCAAAGAGTTCCGCATCGTAGGGAGCAACAACGATCGGGGGTCTGCCCATCACACCGTAGAGATGTTGGATTTGGGCTACGCGGTTGAAGACAAAGTTGCCGGCGTGTTCCGCCGCTTTTTCTCGCGCCCAGTAGGGGTCATAGTATTCCTTGGCACCGAGGTCACAGCCTTTTTGGGTAATGCGATAGTACTTGATGCCCACGTTTTTGCGCTGACCATTGGGCATGATGTAAGGTTTGATATATTCATAGTCCGCTTCCCAACCTAGGTCTTTGTAGAATTCGCGGTAGACCCCATCTCCTGGGTAGCCCACCTGGGAAGACCACACCTGATGGGAGGATTCGTAGTCCCGTCCAAAGGCAGCTACCCCTGATTCCGTATAGACGGGAGCATAGGTACCAAAGCGGGGGCGGGGTTGTCCGTAGAGAATACCATGGGCATCAATTACAAAATACCGCAGGCCAGCATCCGCTAACATTCGCTCTAAACCATTGTAGTAGCCGCACTCCGGTATCCAAATGCCCTTCGGTTCCCTGCCAAACACCTCTTTGTGATAGTCGACCCCCACTTTGATCTGTGCCCACACTGCTTCCGGGTACATCTGCATTAGAGGGAAGTAGGCATGGGTGGCACCGCAGGTGATGATGTCCAAGTTGTTGCTATCGGCAAATTGCTGAAAGGCAGTGATCAAATTGCCGTTGTATTGCTCCCAGGTCTGCCGTACTTGGGCAAACTGTGCCTGATAAAATTCCGCCAAATAGCGCAGGTGGGGGTTATGATCGTAGCGGGCAATTTCCTTGGCAATCAGTTCCTCTAGTTGGGCAAGGTGAGCGGCAAACCGTTGCTGTAATAGTTCATCCCGTAGCATTGCCACGAGGGGGGGGGTTAAAGTCATGGTCAAGCGGAAGTCCATGCCGTCCCGCTGAAAGCCTTCCATCATCCTGATCAGGGGCACATAGGTTTCAATGATGGCTTCAAATAGCCATTCCTCTTCTAAGACATAGTCACTTTCAGGATGGCGCACATAGGGGAGGTGGGCGTGTAGAACCAAGGCTAGGTATCCGCTGGTCATGTTTCTTTTGTACTGATGGTGCAATTGTAGTGTATTTGCGACAGCAAGGCGCGATCTACCTGTTGATATAGCTCTTCTAATGTGCCTTCGTTGTATAAAACGACATCAGCCCGCTGTATTTTTGCCGCCAGGGGCATTTGGGCACGCAGGCGCTGCTGACATTCCTCTAGGGTGAGCTGATTTCTTTCCTGTAACCTGGCAATGGCGGTGGCTTCCCCGCAGGCAACTACCCAAATTATATCGACAAGGTCGGTCATCTCTGCCTCAAATAGGAGGGGAATTTCCAGGACAATTAGCCCTTCTGCCCGATCGGTATCTTCTACTAGCATTTGCCTGACTAGGGGGTGTATTTGGTGCTCCAACCACCGCCGTTCTCCTGCATCCCGAAAGATAATTTGCCCCAGACGTTGCCGATCGATTTGCCCTTGCCGCAGGATGCCGCTGCCGTAGCGATTTACAACTGCTTCCTTCACTAGGTTTTCCAGAACAAAATGGGCGTACCGATCGGCATTGTAGACCGGCACACCGTATTTTTGCTGTAGATATTGCGCGACGGTAGATTTACCGCAGGCGATGCCCCCGGTTAAACCGATTTTTCTTACCACAGAGCGGGGACAGGGGGAGCAGGAGGAGCAGGAGGGAAGACAGGGGGGGAGACAACAGGTTCGGGAGGAGTTAGAACGATCGGTTCTTCCTTGATGCAGCCGGGCTGTTCAATGTTAAGTTGTTGGTAATAGCTGCAGTAGGAGGAGAGGGCAGTGGTATAGGGGTTAGCGAGGTCGCGGCTGCGAATCGTGGGGTCACTCTTGGTCTGCAGTTCCATCATTTCCCGCACAACGGAACGGAAGGCATTAAACTGGCGCTGAAATCGCAGGTCGCCAAACTCAATTTGCAGGAAGGGGGCTTGAATGTTCAGGTCAGAGGTAATATCCAGTACCTTGGTGTAGACTTCCCCATAGGTGGGGGGGACATTTTCGGGGTAGGCATCCTGGTCGGTAGGATGGGGGTCAGCATAGGCAGCACCACTAATCACAGCGGCAGAGACCACACCTGTTAAGATTTTGGCTAACATCGATCGCATGGGGTAACTCCTCACAATTACTTGCCACTAATCTAGCAGATTCCATCAATTTTGGCTGACTCCAGGAAATAGTATGACATTGACAGAAAAACGCGCCCAATTACTAGAATTGATCGGCAAACTTGCCTACAAAAAGGGGGATTTTATCCTGTCCTCTGGGCAGAAAAGTTCCTATTACATCAATGGAAAGTTGGTTACCCTCCATCCCCAGGGGGCGCGCTATATCGGGGAAATTATGCACGCTCTCCTACCGCCGGATACTGTGGCAGTGGGGGGCTTGACTTTGGGCGCTGACCCGATCGTTTCTGCTATTACGGTGGTGTCTGCCTATAGCGATCGTCCTATCTACGGTTTGATCGTGCGCAAACAGGCAAAGGAACATGGTACAGCACAGACGATCGAGGGTTGCCCCTTGCCCCCTGGCTCTAGGGTAGTGGTGGTGGAAGATGTGGTCACTACGGGAGCTTCTGCCCTATTGGCGGTACAACAACTGCGGGGGGCGGGTTACCTGGTAGAAGATGTCCTAGCTATAGTCGATCGCCAGGAGGGGGCGGCGGCACGCTATGCCCAGGAGGGTCTCACCCTGCAATCCCTGTTTACCATTGCGGAAATTCAGGCTCAGTTTCCGTAAGGGGAGTAAGGGAGAGGGAATTGTTGACAATAATAGTGTGCTGTTGCCACTGGGGGTCGGGGTGGGGGAAATCCTGGCGGTAGTGGGTACCCCGGCTCTCCTGGCGGTAGAGGGCGGCTTGCATGATTAACTGACCGTAGGTGAGAAGATTGAGACTGCGGCGGTTTGGTTTTTGCCCTGCCAATGCCTCTAGTTGCCTTAGCCCTGTCTCTAAACTGGCTTGGGTACGCACAATGCCCGCCGAGCGCCAACAGATTTCCCGCACCTGTTCTTGACAGTCCAGCTCTCCCAATTCCAGTGCCAGGGGGCTTCCCACTGCTTCTAGCTTGCCATCCAACAAAGGGGCATACTTGGCTAGGCGTTCCCCAAACACAAAGCACTCCAGCAGGGAATTACTGGCTAGGCGATTGGCACCATGCACCCCTGTGTTGGCGACTTCCCCTACTGCGTATAGCCCTGGTAAAGAGGTGGCACCGATCGTGTCTGTGGCAATGCCCCCAATGCAGTAGTGGGCAGCGGGGGTAACAGGAATGGGCTGGGTTTCAATGTCAATGTGATATTCCTGACAGAAGCGGGCGATAGTGGGGAAGCGACGGCGAATCGTCGCCAGGGGAATGGGGCTAAGATCAAGAAAGACACTTTTCTCCCCTGTCTCTTGCAAATAGTGCCACACCGAGCGGCTGACGATGTCCCTGGGTGCTAGTTCTCCTTGGGGGTGGTAGTCAAACAGGAAGCGTCTACCCCGACTGTCAATGAGATGGGCACCTTCCCCCCGCACGGCTTCGCTGATGAGAAAGCGGGGAGCACCGGGAAAACAGAGGGCAGTGGGATGAAACTGCACAAACTCCATGTCCCGCAACTGCACACCGCGGCGCCATGCCATCACTACTCCTTCCCCCGTACTGCTAGGGGGATTGGTGGTCTGACTATAGACATAGGCTCCTCCCCCCGTGGCAAGGACTGTGGCTCTGGCTAAGAGGGGGTACACCTCTCCCTCCCGTTCTACCCACACGCCCCGGCATTCCCCTGCCACTACTACTAAGTCGATAACTTGGGTAGCTGCTAGGACAGTAATCTGGGGGTGCTCCAAAACGCGATCGGTCAGGGTTTCTACCAGGGCTTTGCCCGTAGCATCAGCACTGTGGAGGACACGATGACGGCTATGGGCAGCTTCCAAAGTAAGGGCGAGGGTACCATCCGGGTTGCGGTCAAAATTTACTCCCAACTGCAACAGGTGCTGGATATGGCGGGGGGCTTCCCTAACTAGGATGGCAACTGCTGCCCCATCGCAGAGACCTGCCCCTGCCCGCAAAGTATCTTGAAAGTGCAAGGCAAAGGTATCCGAGGCATCCAAAACTGCGGCAATACCCCCCTGCGCCCAACAACTGGCGGAGGTACGTAGATGCCCCTTGGTGATTAAGCCAACCCTGCCCCCCTGCCCTAATCTCTCGCTAAAACAAAGAGCCGTGTATAGTCCTGCGGCTCCGCTCCCCACTACGATGGCGTCAAAGGCGCTGCTCACCTAGAGGCGGTAGTTAGCGTTGTTGATCCGTTCCCGTTGCATGGAATTGTCGGGGCGGTAGAGGGTGAATTGGTCCATGTACTGTTTGATGCGTTCTTTTTGCCGATCGGTCAGCCCTTCGATTTGCAGCACCTCATCTAGGCTGGCGTAGGGGGCATTTTGGATGATGATTTTTGCCAGGGTGGGGTACATACCGGGCAGACGACGAAAGGCTAAGACATTGGCATTGTTGAGGTCAATCTTGCTGTTATCCACCTTAACAAAGTTGGTGTCCGGCAAGTGGTCAAAGGACTTGGCAAATACCGCTTGTCCTGCTCCTAACCACAGACTGACTGCCAGCACTACTACTAGGCAAATCCGCGCTAAAGTTTTCATTTATACTAAACCCTCATCTAAATCTTTAGACATAATTTTAACGCCGATCGGGGAGGATTACACTTCCAGGGAGGAAACAAGGGCTTTGGGGGCGCTGTAGTGGTGGACTGCTTCTACAAATTGGTGCACACGAATGGGGTCGATCGGTTGGTGGATTTGCCCATGGCGTTTGAGGGAACTACAGACAATCACGCCATCTGCCAGGGGGAGGATTTCGCCGATGTTGTCCCAACGCGCCCCTGACCCAATAAACAAAGGGGTATCGCCACAGGCTTGGCGGGCTTCTTGTAGATCAGCCAGGGAGGGGGGCTGTCCCGTTGCCCAGCCGGAGACAATGATGGCATCTGCCAAACCCCGATGGATAGTGTCGTGGATGGCGAGGGTGAGGTTAGGGGAGGAAAGGGGCTGGGAATGCTTAACTAAAACATCGGCAAAGACTTTGGTGTGGGTGCCTAGGGCACGGCGATAGCGCATTAACTCGTATGCTGTCCCCTCAATAATGCCCTGGTCCGTTGCCACTACCCCCGTGAGGACATTGACACGGATGAAAGGCGCCCCTGTACAGGCAGCGATCGCCATCGCACTGTGGCTGTCGTTGCGCAGGACATTGATTCCCACAGGCTGGGGCACCATCTGCATAATTCGCTGCACAATTAGACTCATGGCACTGACCACTGCTGGGTCGACAGTCCCCTTGGTAAAGGGGGCATCAAAAAAGTTTTCCACTAAAATGCCATCGACACCGCCAGAGGCTAGGGCTGTGGCTTCCTGTTCCGCTCGCTCAATCACTTCCTGCAGGCTGCCACCCCAGCGGGGGGAAGTGGGGAGGGGCAAAAGGTGGATAACGCCGATAATAGGTTTAGGAGAACCAAATAGTTGCTGTAACAACACGCCGCCAGACACAGTGATTACTTGCCCTTACTTTAACGCGAACTGGAGCAGAAATGATGGATTTAGTTATTTTAAGCAATGGTGTGGGGGAAGTGACAACCTGGGTTTATCCCCTGGTGCGGGCAATAGCAGAGCGTAAAGATTTGTTATGGCGGGTGTCTGTTGTGCTTACCCCCTGTAGTCACGCCAGCGGCAGGGAGAGGGAGATTGTGCAGAGTTATCCTGCTGTGGCGCGGGTCTTGCCCCCCGATCGCTTTTGGGACTTTTTGCTGTGGGGGAAAACTCCCGGTTGGGATTGGCAGCCCCAGGGGGTAGTGGTGTTTTTAGGGGGGGACCAGTTCTATACCCTCGTGGTGGGCAAGCGCCTGGGCTATAAAACAGTAGTCTATGCGGAGTGGCAGGCACGGTGGGTGCCCTGGATCGATTGCTTTGCCCTCCGTCACCCCAGCATAGGGGCGGGGGAGAAGGGGACGGTGATTGGGGATTTAATGGCGGATGTAGCCCCCTGTACACCCCTGGGGGGCAATTACCTGGTCTTCCTGCCTGGTTCTAAGCCTATGAAGCTGAGGGTGGGGGTGCCCTTGGTGCTAGCCGTTGCCGATCGGTTGCGTTCTATTTACCCGGACTTGCAATTTTACATAGCCCTTGCCCCGACTCTGACGCCGCCAGAGTTAGCTCGCTATGGGGGCAACCTAGCAGGTGATACTTTACTTTCTCCCCAGGGAACGGCGGTGAAAATTTATGGGCAATTTCCCGCCACTGCCCTGTTTTTAGGGGCAAAACTCTGTGTCACCACTGTAGGGGCAAATACGGCGCAGTTAGCGGCTTTAGGGGTGCCTATGCTGGTCTTGGTGCCCACCAACCAATGGGATGTGATGCGCGCCTGGGATGGTTTGGCAGGTCTTGCCAGTCATTTACCTGGGCTTGGCAAATTTATTAGCAGTGGCATCAACCGTCTGGTGGTGAGACAAATTAAACAGGGGGGCAAATTCCTCAGCTGGGGCAATATTTATGCCCAAAAACCGATCGTGCCCGAATACATTGACTACCTCACCCCTGACCTGGTCACCCAGTATATTTGCCAATTGTTAGATGACCCTGCCCGACTGGAGCAAATGCGCCAAGAGTTACAGGCAATTTTCCCCAGGCAGCGATCGGGGGTCAAGTTGCTGGAATTGATCGAGTCTGTAGCAGAAAAATGATCGCCTTATTCCTGTTCTAAATTGTTATCCTCAGGGGCGGTCTTTCTCCTGCGCGCTACTCTTTTTTTACTGCCATTGGGGGGACAGACTTGGGGAGCAGTTTCGACAATTTTGCGGGAGGGTCCCAGGCGGGCGTTTTCAAATAACCGATCGAATTCCCGGCGGTAATGGGCAGCGACAGTGGGATGTTTAACTACTACTAAAGTTTCGTCGTTGAGGTGATTAGCAGAGGCAGACCAGTTATGGGAACCCGTAATCACTAACTCATCATCCACAAGCCCGTATTTGTGGTGCAGTTTATCCCCCTTGACCAGGGCAGGAATGCCCACTTTACCGGGGATTGGTTTACTCCAAGGGCGACGATTGCCCACCCTACAATCCTGGGTAGACACATAACCCCACAGATCTAAAGTAGTAGCATATTCCCGATAGGCAAAACTAGGGTCAACGAGAACAGCAATCTCCACTCCCTGCTTTTGTTTTTCTTCTAATAGATTGCCAATGCGTGGTTCGGCAAACACAAATAGTGCCATATTGATCGATTTCCGCGCTTTATACAAATTAGCAGCAATCACCCCATTGGTGGTAGCTTCCCATGGCACCTGGGATTTACTGTCGGGGGAGAATTTTACCCACACTTCTGCATCTCCCACCTGCACTTTGCGCGCAGGACGATGGGGTTTTTGAACACCAAATTTACTATCTGGTTTGCCTCCTGGTCCATCTCCCCACATGAGGTTAAATTCCTCTAAAAACAGGTTAGCTACTTCCCTGCTGTCAATGATCATCATGTTGTTGGCGTTGCCCCTGGTTTCGGTGTTGTCGTAGTCGCCGTAGGCATCACTCCAGGTGAAATTGGTGGAAGTCAATAACACTTTTTGTCCATCTACTACCACGAATTTGTGGTGCATTAAACCCGACCCCTTGGAGCCATCTGCTGTATCGTCTAGCATGGGGACAGCGGCCTGTTTCATGAGATAAATCGCATCATTTCTGCGGGCTTCTTCCGTGGTCAAGACACCGTCTTTGTTGTCATCGGCAAAGATTTTATATTCCTCATAGCGGGGACGGCGGTGGGAGTCCAAACGACTTGCCTCTGCTTCTGTAAATTCTGACCACCCCTTGCTGTAGGTGTTTTCGATGATTACCCGCACTTTTACCCCCGATCGGTGTTTGTCAATTACTGCCTTGGCGACACGGGGTAGGCGAAATTCTTGCACCGCCACATCCACACTCTGTTTAGCACTGTTGATGAAATCTAAAATCAGACCCTCGTGGTCGTCGCCATAACGATCGATGCCCCTGAGGTCAACAAAACTGTTGGCCTGTTGTTGGTTCATGTAGACCTGAATTTGGGGATGCTGGGGTAGGGGTTCTAGGAGGGGTTGCAGCTGGCTGCGTTTCCTAGGGGGGCGTAGAAACAGGTAGGCAACTCCCCCCAAAAGGAGGAGCACAATTATCCCTAGCAGTCCGACCTGGTAGACCCGTTGAGTGATTTGGGTAGTTTTGCCTTGGCGCATAGACTTGCTATTGGCTTAGTTTTTTTAAAGATAGGACAAGATAGCTGCCTCTACTGTGGAAGAGTTCCTAAACAATTGCTCTCCCATCTGGGGAGGACAGCCGACCACCCTCCTCTCCCCCCATGTTGTATAATCAAAGACAGAAGTGGGCTTGACCCGCTTTCTTTGTTTTTAGGTACCATGACGCACCCCCTGATCGAACCCATTCAAGATCTTGCCCGCCGCCTTGCCCCTGCCCTGGGTTTGGAGGTAGTGGCGGTATATGTGCATACCCACTGTCATCCCGCTGTTGTCCGTGTTGATATTGCTAAACCGACGGAGGACGTGGGCGTTGATGACTGCGAGCGTATGAGTCTTGCCCTGGAAGCTGAACTCGATCGTTTAGACCTAATTCCTTTCTCCTACAACCTAGAGGTGTCCAGTCCAGAGATAGACCAATTTCTCACTACTGACCGCCACTTTAGCGCCTTTCGCGGCTTTACCATCGCTGTCTATGCCCACACCCCCTACGGCGGCAAGCGGGAATGGGTCGGACAACTGATTGAACGCACAGCGGAGGTGATCAGACTGAATCAACGGGGGAAAGTAATTGCCATTCCCCGATCGGTGGTGGAGCGGGTCGAGTTACACTAAAAATCTTTGCCAGCAGCGAGGAGATGCTATGTCCATCGTCAATTTACCCAATTTACGCCGTTTAGTGGAGGAAATTAGTAAAGAACGCAACTTACCAACCACCTCTGTCCACACTGCTCTGCGGGAAGCCCTGATGAAGGGTTACGAGAAATTTCGCAAGACCTACCGTACCGAGGGCACCCACTTTGAGGATGGCTATTTTGATAACTTTGAAGTAGAACTGGATTTGGAACAGGAAGGGTTCCGGGTGCTGGCAACAAAAACGATCGTGGAGGAGGTGACCAATCCCGATCGGGAAATTGCCTTAGCAGAAGTGCGGGAGGTAGCGCCTGAGGCACAGCCAGGGGGCACGGTAGTTGTAGATGTCACCCCTGACCAGCAGGATTTCGGACGCATGGCAGCCATGCAGACTAAACAGGTCTTGGCGCAAAAACTGCGGGACCAACAGCGCAAGCTCATCCAAGAGGAATTCCAGGACATGGAGGGGGAAGTGTTGCAGGGGAGGGTATTGCGCTTTGAGAATAACTCCGTCATCCTGGCGGTCACCAGCAGCGTTGGGCAGCCAGAAGTGGAGGCGGAACTGCCCAAAAGTGAGCAACTGCCTAACGAGCGCCCCTACCGTCCCAACTCCAGCCTCAAGGTCTACCTCAAGAAGGTCTATGACACTCCCCGCCGCGGACCCCAGCTCTTAGTCTCTAGGGCGGATGCGGGTTTGGTGGTGCGCCTGTTTGAAAATGAAGTCCCCGAAATTGAGGATGAAATCGTGCGCATTGTTGCCGTCGCTAGGGAGGCTAACCCCCCCACCCCTAATGTGGGACCCCGTACCAAGATTGCCGTCGATACCCTGGAGCGGGATGTTGACCCCGTCGGTGCCTGTATTGGGGCTAGGGGCGTGCGCATTCAAGCTGTCGTCAATGAGCTGAAAGGGGAAAAGATCGATGTGATCCGTTGGTCCCCTGACCCTGCCACCTATATTGCCAATGCCCTCAGCCCCGCTAAAGTCAAGGAGGTGCAAATCATCAACGCCAGTGAACGGCAAGCCCTGGTAATTGTTGCGGAAGACCAGTTGAGCCTAGCTATCGGCAAAGAGGGGCAAAATGTGCGCCTAGCGGCACGGCTGACGGGTTGGAAGATCGACATCAAACGCAATGAGTGATGGCTCCCCCCCTGTTTCGGCGCTGTATTATCTGCCGTAAGCTAGCCCACCGCCAGGAGTTCTGGCGCATCGTGCGGGAGGGCAAAACTGTCAAACTAGACCAGGGCATGGGACGATCGGTCTATATCTGCCGCCAGGGGACTTGTCTACAGGAGGCGTTAAAGAAAAATCGGCTCAGCAAAGCCCTGCGTGCCCCTCTGCCCCCTGATATTCTGGTAGAGTTACGAGCTAGGGCGAGGCAGGGAGATTCTTCACCATCAGCAGACAGTTCCTGCCATCGGGAGTGCGGTCATAGCTAAGGCGGTCAGCGATCGATTCCATGATTAGCAGCCCCCTGCCCCCTGTGGGGATGTCCTCCACGTCGAAAATTTCCTGGTGCCGTTGTTCTAGTTTTTCCTTCTTGCCAAACAAATCAAAGGGCTGACCATAGTCCCACACTCGCAGTTCCACGTGGTCATCAAACAGGCGGCACTCTATCTCTACGGGAGTCTCCTCCGGCAAGTGCTCGTGGGCGTGGTAGATGACATTGCTGAAGGCTTCCGTCAGCACTAGCTCCACCTGCTGATGGATAGATTTGGGCAACTCCTTGACCTGGTGAAACCACTTGCGGACCTGGGCAAGTTCGTAAATGCTGCTACTGACAGTGAGGCGATAACAGTTAGTCATAAATGCGTCAAGCCATCCTTACCCTAGGAGTTATGGTGGAACCAGCCCATAATCACATTAGCCAGTTTATCGGAATCGTGGCGCACTTTGCCATCTTGTTCCCACATCACTTCCGCTACTAAGACGGGACAAGTAAGATGTTCCCGATCGAGGTAGACAAACTCTGCTCCACTGCGGCGATAGCTCTCCAGGGTCGAGGGAGAGGGGGGGGATTTTTGGGCAATGACCAGGTCGATGATCCCCTGTCCCACCACCTTCTCGATCGTGCGTACATGGTCTGCCACCGTAAAGCCGTCTGTTTCTCCTGGTTGGGTCATGATGTTGCAGACGTAGATACGGGGGACATGGCAACTGGCTATAGCTTCGGCAATCTCTGGCACCAAGAGATTGGGAATCACGCTTGTATAAAGGCTACCAGGTCCCAAGATAATTAGATCAGCTTCAAATATATCCGCCACCGTTTGGGGCACAGCACGGGGACGATCGGGTTTACAGCCAATGCGCAGAATCTTCCCCCTTGCTGCGGTAATTTGGGATTCCCCCTCCACATAGCGTCCATCTTCCAGGTGGGCATAGAGCACCATATCATCCATAGTGGCGGGGAGAACACGCCCCCTGACGGAGAGCACCTCGGAACTCGCCCTGATTGCCCGCTCCAAATCCCCCGTGATGTGGGTCATGGCGGTCAAAAACAGATTGCCAAAACTATGCCCCGCCAAGCCTTCCCCTGTACTGAAGCGGTATTGGAATAACTCCGTCAGCAACTTCTCCTCATCCGCTAAGGCGGTCAGACAGTTGCGAATATCCCCTGGGGGCAACATCCCCTGTTCCCGCCGCAGCCGCCCCGATGACCCCCCATCATCTGCCACCGTCACAATTGCCGTAATATTGGCGCTGTATTTTTTCAAGCCCCGCAGCAACGTAGAGAGTCCTGTGCCCCCCCCGATCGCCACCAGCTTCGGTCCCCGATTGAGGGTGTAATGGGCAATCACTTTTTCCACGATCGCTTCCCGGGGATTGCGACCGGGCATGAGGGCTTGCAGTAGTCCCATAAACACCCGCCGTTGCCCCAACCACAGCAGGACGAGACCAACCAGGATGGCAAGGGGACCGCTTACCTGGCGGGGCAGAATTTGCACCAATAGGTCGATCAGCCTGTTAGCAAAATCCAGGAGGACGCGCACGGGAGTTAACCGCGCTGAGATCGCTAAACCCAAAACAATCAGCAATACCCCCACCAGGCTGACCAGGAACCAACGTTTGACCAGGATGCCAGGGCGCAGCCACTTGAAAAAGCGGGCTACCCGTCGTTTCACCCCCGTTGACTGCCGCGTAGTTTGTCTCCCCAAAGTCATAACCAAAACGATCGGTGATCATACTACTACAGTCTGACTCTGATAGAATCAAGGCAGGCTCATAAACTCCGCCCATGCCCCTAACAACTCTCAAGTTATTGATCTTCCCGATCGGGAATTTGTGGCTTTCCCTTAACCTACAATCTGTCAAGAAAGTGATTCCCCGTCCTGAGATTGTCAAAGGTAGACAGGAGTATTTGGGTCTGTGCGTCTTTGATAACCAGGAAGTAACTGTGATTGACCTCTACCAGAAGGTCTTGGGACAAGGCACACCCCAGGGGAAGTCCTATTTAATTGTGCTGGAATCTCCCAAGGGCTGGTATGGTCTCACCATCGGCAGTCTGCCCCTGATGCGGGATGTCTCTGCTAACCAACTCCACCCTGTCCCCCCCGAATACCGTGAGCGAGATACCCTCAACATCGCTAGCCACATGGTACAGCTATCCCTGCAGCCCGATAAGCCAGTCCCTGTCTTCCTCCTGGACGAAACCCGCCTCTTGGAGTTGATTTAACCTCTGTCTTAATAAAGATTTAAGGATTCCCACCCCATACCTGTCTTGACAAATCTTTACATTTTGATACAGTGAAGGAGCAAAAAATTTTTTTGCAAAATACATTTAGTCATTAGCAATTAAGGTAAAGACATGACCACTGCAGTAAGAAGTCAAGAGCGTCTCTCCTTGTGGGAGCAGTTCTGCCAGTGGATCACCTCCACCGAAAACCGTCTCTACATTGGCTGGTTCGGCGTGTTGATGATCCCCTGCTTGCTGGCTGCTACCATCTGC
>CALGKB010000013.1 GCA_937927915.1 uncultured Pseudanabaenaceae cyanobacterium
AGCCAGGATCAAACTCTCCATTGTGCCCCACTAGGGCTAATGAAGTTCTCTCAAATTTCCTTGACAGGGTGGGTGTGTATTCCTTTGTCTTGGTCCCGGGTGCTGCGCCAAATCGCGCTTTACTAATATCTAATATCCTTACCTGGTTTGTCAATACCCTGGATAAAAATTTTTTCGGACGGGGGAGGATGTAAAATGGGGCTGGCTTCTAGGGGTAATGCAGGTGATTGTAGTCACTGATCTGGAGTCGGTACGCAAGCCTACGGCGATCGCTCTGGGCAATTTTGATGGGGTGCACCGCGGACATAGACGGGTGATAGAACCGGTTTTGCACCGATCGGGTTTGGTGTCGACGGTGGTGACTTTTAGCCCGCACCCTAGGGATTTTTTCAGTGGCACTAGTTCTTTGCTGCTTACTCCCCTGGCGGAGAAGGTGGCTCTGCTGGAGGGGATGGGGGTGGAGCAGTTGGTGGTGTTGCAGTTTACGCGGGAGTTAGCGTCTTTGACGGCGGCAAGGTTTGTCACGGATATTTTGCAAGGGGGCTTGGAGGCGCGGTTGGTGAGTGTGGGGTGTGATTTTCGCTTTGGCTCCCAGCGGCAGGGGGATGTGGAGTTGCTCCGATCGTTTTTCCCTGACGGGGTGCTAGTGACGGCGGAGCAGAGGTTGGAGGGGGTCAGTTCTATCAGAATTAGTAGTTCTGCGATCAAGACGGCCCTGGAGGAGGGCAATGTGGCGTTGGCTAATGATCTACTGGGGCGGCGCTATAGTATTACGGGGCGTGTGGTGGCGGGGCAACAACTGGGTAGGCAGTTGGGTTTCCCTACGGCTAATTTGCAGGTCGATCCCCAGAAGTTTTTACCTAGGGATGGGGTCTATGCGGTGCTGTGGCGGGGACAGCCAGGGGTAATGAATATAGGGGTGCGCCCGACAGTGGGGGGAGAACTAAAACGCACAGTGGAAGTGCATCTGCTGGATTGGCAGGGGAATTTGTATGACCAGGTGATGACGGTGGAATTACTCCGCTTCATTAGGGAGGAAAGAAAGTTTGCCAGTTTGGCGGAGTTGCAGGCGCAGATTGGCAGGGATTGTGAGGTGGCTTTAGGCTGTTCGCAGTTGGCGCAGAACTGTTAGTAGTTCGCTGTCTTCCCGCTTGAAAATGGGCAGAAATTCAATGTGTTTGTAGCGAATGATGCCGTTGATGTCGACGATGAAATAGGCGCGCTTGCTGCCAAAGAGACTATCTGCCACGCCGTACAGTTTGCTGACTTCTTGATTTTGGTCGCTGAGGAGGGGGAACTGTAGCCCCAGTTTACGGGAGAATTCAATGTGTTTCTCGATCGGGTCTTTGCTGATGCCTAGAATCTCTGCTCCTAGTTCACGAAATTTGCTCCAGTCGTCGGCGAAGCACTGCATTTCGTTGGTGCAGACGGGGGTGAAATCTGCTGGGTAGAAGGCTAGGAGAACGGTCTGTTTGCCTTTGTAACTACTGAGGGAGATGTTGCCCTTGTCGCTGGGCAGGGTGAAATCAGGGGCAGGTTGACCAACTTCAGCAGGCATAGTTTTGCATGTAGGGAGTAGTTAAATCCTAGCAGAAAGTCCCCCCTGTTTTAGTTAGACGGTGACAAAGTAGCTGGCGCTCAGATTCAAGCCAGTGCTGCCTTGGATGATGGCGATGAGGTCCTTCCCGCCTTGGTTGTGGAAGAGAGCGGTGCCACTGGGCAGACCAGCAGGGGCGCTACCGAGGCTGTAGTTGGCTTTGCTGCCAAACAGTTGGATGACATCTTCGCTGCTGTTGAAGTCGAGGATGAGAGCGTAGTCGCTGTTGCCCTGCCCACGATAGAAGACACCTTGGGATGTACCGAGGACAAACCGATCGCGTCCTGGGCCACCAAACAGTCTGTCTATTTCCCCTGTGCCTCTGGCGGTCAAGGGGTCTGCGCCGGTGAGGGTGTCATCTCCGGCATCACCAAAGAGCCGATCGTTGCCAGTGCCACCTGTGAGGACATCGTTGCCGCGACCGCCGTAGAGTAAGTCGTTGCCCGCTTCGCCCAGGATAGTATCGTTACCATCCCCAGCAGAGATGAAGTCATTGCCTCCTCCACCCCGTAAGTTGTCGTTGCCTGCTCCCCCAGCGATGGTGTCGGCGTTGGCAGTGCCGGTGAAGACAAGGTTCTCAGTGGTTTGGTTGTTCTTGGTGGAGCTATCAGTGCGACCTGTAAAACCAGCGTTGACGACAGCGTTGAGGTTCAAGAAAGTACTGTTGCCCTGGCGGAAGCTAGAACCTTGCAGCAGTTGGGTGTAGAGGGTGTGAGCGTAGCTGTGGTTGCCGACAAAGTTCCACTGCCCTGGTTGGAACATATCCCGCCAGTTGACATAGACGTCGTAGGTAGCTAAGGGGTCATCATAGCCCAGAGTTTGGCTGGTGTGGAAAACTGTTACCCGTCTGGCATCGCCGGGGTCAAGTCTTTGGCTGCTGTTTTTCCCTTCGAAGGAAGGACCAGCGGGGTCAAGTCCCACGATCTGTCCAATCTGTCTGCCTGTGAGGTTGCGATAGTCCGTACCAGCAAAGCCCGCAATGTGTGCCCCCAGGCTGTGGCCAATGATGGTGGTGAGATCGGGGTTGACGTTGATGTTGCGCAGGTAGTTGGCAATTTGATTACCGACGTTGGGGGTGTTGCCAGCGGCAGTGGGATACCATAGGCTGCTAGCTCCCTTCTCCCAGTCCACCAGGATAATGTTGGCGTTGCTTTCCCTCTGTCTGATGGTGTTGGCAATGTTAGCCATCCAGTCAGCAGGCTTGAAACCATTACCCGCATTGCCGCCTGTACTCTGATAGCCATGGACAATGACGTAGGTGGGTGCGTCCCGATCGATGCCCCGATTCCGATCGATGGCTGTATTCCCCCAGGGATTGAAAGTGACCTGAACCATAACCTGCTGTACGCTACATGATTAATGTTCCCCCAAACAGGGAAGGTTGTAGCCAGTTTGACCAAAGACCAAAAGATAGGTCAATTACCAACGAAATATTCGTCAGTTTCAGGACTTCGACTGTCTTGGTACAGAGGCTTGATTAGCCCAGGGACGGCAACTGATTAACGATTGAGAAAGTTGAAAAGATTTTGGAGTTGGTCGAGAAATGAGATGGTTTTACCTGTCTGAGGGTTGAAGATGCGATTAAGTTCATCGGGGCTGGGTTTGCTGAGGAGTTCCTTTAGGCATTGCCCTTCTGACCACACTTGCCAGGCTTGGGGATAACACCGCCACACGAAACCCGCTTCTAAGGGTTGGAGATAGTAGACAGTTTCAAAGGTGTTGAGAAAGCGCTCCCGCATTCTCCTGGTGGCGAGACCAATCCCCACTTCCATGTTTTCTAATTGGGGGTTGAGCATGATCAAAGGTCGATCGGTAACCATCTGTGCCAGTTTCTCCACCTGCTCAAGTTCTACAGAACTAGGAGTAATCAGCAGGAAGAGTTCTTTGTCTTCTGTGGTCATCCGTTTGCCTTCGTTAATACCCCGCAGTCTAATGGGAATGTCTGTCCAATCCCGTTGTGCTAAAGCCGCTGATCCCGCATCGGCAAAAATCCCCTGCCACCGATCGCTGTACCTCTCCGTCAATGCCTGGGCAAACTGATGGGCAATGGGCATCTGGCGCAGTTCGGGAAATCGCAAATCTACAACAATACGGTAGGTGTTACGCTCGATGGCGCTAAAACAAGCGGCAATGGCTTGGCTAACGGCTATGTCCAAACTGTCGGGGGGAGTAATCACAATCTTTCACTACTCACTAGGGCAAAAACAGTCTAGCACAGGGCTTGGGGAACAATAATATAACCTGTCTCCTCACTGCCCAAGGTCAAATTCCTACTGCTACCCCAGTACCACCAATAGGCACCCACGTAGGCGCAAATTAAACTATCCAACTGGTCTTCCACAACTTTTAACTCTGTTCCTTTATCGGGAATGGAGGGGAGGGGCTGCTCAAGGTGAAGTTTTGGCTCTATCTCAGTTAGGACATTTTCTATGTAGGTTTTTAATTTACTCAACTCCCTTTTTCTGGCAGTTAATATGCCCTTTTTATATTTCAAAATCCGATCGAGTCCAAATAAGTGCACGATGGCGGGATGGGGAAACACTTCTATTTGATATTTGCCTGCTGCCTGGGGCACAATTTGGGGGGCATGGATAAATCCCCGCGCCTCTAAGGCTCTCCCTAAGCTCACTGTCCGCTGCGCAAAGGGTCTGCTTAAATTGGCAGGATAGCACCCCGCATGGTACTGGCGAAAATACTGATGGGTTAAACGATCGGGGACGCGCATACCTGTTGGATTGGGAATAATTGTGGGAGCATCGACAGCAATTAAAGTGGTAGCAATTTGCCATGTATCTACCCACTGCAGAATTGTTTCTACTGCCAATAAACGATCGAGGTGGAGTAAATAAAGACTATCCCCCCGCCATTCCAAACAACAAACCCCACTGGGCTGGGAGCGCCAACCAAAATCTATGCCTAAAAAGCGGGCAATCACGCCAATTCTTCGTCAATATGTTCCGCTACGGCATTGTACAAATCCAGAACATGATGATCCAGTAGCTGATAATAGACCTTGCGCTTCTCTTTGCGATAACTCACTAACCGCAAATTCCGCAGCACCCGCAACTGATGGGACACTGCCGATTCCGTCATGCCCAACACACTAGCTATGTCATGCACGCACAACTCCCGCTGGGACAACACTGACAAAATCCGCAAGCGATTGGCATCCCCCAGCAAACTAAAAAAATCCGCCATCTGCTGCGCTTTCTCCACCCCCAACGGCTCTACCCCCTCCACCCGATCGCTGTCACAGGTCAAAGGCTCACACTGCGGCAATATTTCCGTCCCTACTGTTGACATATGAACATATGTTCAAGTATAGTAATTGTATTGAGTTCAAGAGGAACCTACGGTGGAAGTAAGACAGATGAAGTGTGCTTGTCCCAACTGTCTGTGTATTGTGGAGGTAGCAACGGCGGTGTGTGTCAACGATCGGTACTACTGCAGTCAAGCCTGCGCCCAAGGCAACTGCGGCAACGGTGGTTGTGGTCATAAGGGTTGCACCTGCTAGGACTTACGGCGACGATCGCGCCAATCAATGAAGGTGAGGTAGCCCACGCCTAGGGTTACCCCGCCCAGCAGGACGATCGCCAACCAGAAGACGGCGGTGATGAGGAAGTCCGCCATACTAGAGACCACTACGCCCCCACACGACAAAAGCGATGGTGAGGGTGAACATAGCTGCCAAACCAACCCAACCCAAGGTCAAAATGTCCATTTCTACCTTTTGTAATACGACTGAGATTTATTCTAACTCAGGCAGGGACTGTTTCGCTGCCCGTTCCGCACTGAGGCGGTTGAGGAGAGAAAGGACGCGGGTGCCCTGTTCCAGGGAGCGGTCTTCTTTGATGAGGACTTCGGGTACGCGGCGCAGACTCAGGCGTTGCCCCAATTCACGGCGGATAAAGCCCGTAGCGGCAGTTAGTCCTGCCATGGTCTCCTGGCGCGCTTCCTCTGTGCCGTAGATGCTGACAAAAATACGGGCGTGTTGCAAATCCCCCGATACCTCCACTGCCGTCACACTGACCATACCTGCCCCTACCCGATCGTCTTTTATATCCCGCATGATCATGGCACTGACTTCCCGCTTGATCAATTCTGCTACGCGCTCCACGCGCCGACTGGTAGCCATAGAACCATTCCTCCCTCCCCAAGCATCTTGTTAATTTTACCACTAGCCTCTAGGATGTTAGAGGGGTTTTGGAGTTGAGCATCTGAACACGCGGGTAATTTTGGTGCGGCATGGGGAGAGCACTTCCAATGTGCAGGGTTTGGTACAGGGGCGGGGTTTCCTCGATGAGCCAGAGCGGCAGTCAGTCCTCACAGAAAAGGGCATAGCCCAGGCAAAGGCAGTAGGTAAGGCTCTATTGCCCATTCCTCTGCAACGGATATTAGTTAGTCCCCTCCAGCGCGCCCAGCATACAGCCCAGATTATCAATTCCCTGCGCTCTACTCCCTTACCCCTGGAAACAGCCTTCAACCTCTGCGAGATCAGTCTGCCCGAGTGGGAGGGGGTCAGCTTTGAGGAGATTGAACGTAGCAGTCCCGATCGGTACTACTGCTGGCACCACACGCCCCACCTATTGGAGATGCAGGGAAAATATCCTGTTTTAGATTTGTTTGCCCAAGCCCAAGCCTTTTGGCAGGAGCTGCACAGCCAATACCAGGGGGAGACCATTCTCTGTGTCGGGCATAGTGGCATTAACCGTGCCCTTATTGCTACTGCCTTGGGTATCACCCCCGATCGTTACCACTGTCTGTCCCAGGGGAATTGTTGTGTCAGTGTAGTGAATTGGCAGGCTGATGGCAGGGCACAGTTGGAGTCAGCAAATTTGACCCAGCATCATGGGCATATCCTCTATCCCCTCCGCCCTGGTTGGACAGGTCCGCGCATACTGCTAGTACGCCACGGGGAGACGCAATGGAATCGAGAGCAGCGCTTTCAAGGGCAGATTGATGTACCTCTCAATGCCAACGGTAAAACGCAGGCGGAGAAAACAGCAGCATTTCTGCAACCAATTAAGATCGATCGGGCTTTTGCCAGTCCTTTGTTGCGTCCCAAACAGACAGCAGAGGCAATTCTACAGGGGCGGGAAGTCTCCCTTACTCTGTTAGATGACCTCAAAGAGATTTCCCATGGTTTGTGGGAAGGAAAGTTAGAGGCAGAAATTGAGCAGGAATTCCCAGGGGAGTTGGAGCGGTGGCAAAGGGAACCCCAAAATGTGCAAATGCCCCAGGGGGAAAATCTGCAGCAGGTGTGGGAGAGGGCAAGGCGTGCTTGGCAGGAAATAGTGGCAACCTCGCAACCAGGGGAAACAGTGTTAGTCGTAGGTCATGATGCTATCAACAAAGCAATTTTGTGTCAGTTATTTGACTTAAAACCCGATCGGTTTTGGGCTTTTAAGCAGGGGAACGGGGGGATAAGTGTGATTGATTTTCGGGAGGGGAAAGAGTCTGCCCCTGTGTTGACCACTTCTAACATCACCTTCCACCTGTCGGGGAGTATTTTGGATACTACAGCCAAGGGCGCTCTTTAGTGTAGGATTTTAGGAGAGTGGAGGGAAGTAAAGATGGCAGAGGACAGAACATTTCAAATCACAGTTAGGGGAGAATTACTGCCCAAGATTGAGTACCTAGCAGCTAGAGAAGGTTGCTCCCTAGAGGCAATAATTGAGTTGCTACTGGAAGAAAAACTGAGCGAGATTAAAACGTCCTAGTTGTCAGCAATTCTCCCTTAAGCTTTGTTATCAAGCCACCGATAAAACTCACCAATGTCAGTGAAATCGAGGAGTACTTCTGCTAACTCTTCCAACCGATCGAGGGATAGGGATTGTAGCTGGTCTAACTGACCTTGGGGTAAAGTGCCAAACTTGCGGGATATTTGCCTAGAAACTAGCGCTAGTGCCTCTTGTTTACGACCTTGTTGCAGACTTTCTTCCTGTATCTCTTGAAACACTCTAGTTTTGCGCAAATCATCTAGGGTAAACATTCTCTCTATCTCCTCTCTGCTGCAGTGGGGAAATTTGTACACCAAAACCGTCCTGATAAATTCTAAATAGATGGGAGCGTCAGTATTCCCAGGGGGCGGTAGGAAGATGCCATCAAAGCGGAAGGACTTTTCCTTGACTTCTACGGAGGTGAAAGTATAGCCAGGCACGGGGGGACGACGGAGGAGTTCAAACAGCAAAGTGGGGAAAGTTTGGAAAATTTGGTAAAACAAAGTGTCAGTGCGCATTGATGCTGTCGAGCCACTGGTAAAGGTCGTTGATGGTGTTAAA